>CAWEQW010000010.1:0-240006 GCA_963811365.1 uncultured Actinomycetota bacterium
TCGCCGAGAAGCATCGGGGAGTGTTGGCCGCCATGCTCGCCGTGCCGTCGACGCCGAGCGGCTTCCTGTCGGGGTTGGGGCTCCGGTCCAAGCCCGAGTTAGTTCGCCTACGGCCCGCGCCGACGCTCGGCCTACCCGCTCCAGCCACCGAACTGGCGATGCGAGCCACAGAGTTGGCCGAGCTATCCGTCCATCCTCGATCCGCCATCGTCGTGGAGAACGAGATCACCTACCTGAGCGTCGGCGTGCCCAAGGACGGCATCGTCATCTGGGGCAAGGGCTTCGACATCGACCGGGTCGGAAGACTCCCGTGGCTCGTCGACGTGGATCTCACCTACTGGGGCGACATCGACACCCACGGCTTCGCCATTCTCGACCGCCTCCGCGCCTGGCTCCCGCAAACGCAGTCGACGCTCATGGACCGGTCCACCCTGATGGCGCATCGCGAGCGATGGGTCGACGAAGACCGTCCGACCAAGGCGGCACTCAGCCGGCTCATGCCCGAGGAGCAGGATCTCTACAACGACCTCGTCACCGACGCTCTCGGCCAGCGAGTCCGACTCGAGCAGGAAAGGATCGACTGGAGTTGGGTGTGCGACCGAATCGCCCGATGACCATGCGCGGCCAGTCTGGATCCTGAGCGAGGTCCACTCAGCCTCGATTTTACGTGGGGCTGCTGGCCAAGTCGCTGACGCGGTGGGTCGGTGAGAGGCACGCTGGGTGCAGGAGGGATCAGATCAGCGGCGCTGGTGTTCCTTCGGAGTGCCTGTCTGCTCGGTGTCTTTGACCTTCGACAAGCCAAAGAATCCCGCGCCAGACGGGCACTTGCGTGCGTTACACGCCGTACTCAACCCGTCGAAGGTGGTGCCCGCGGGAATACGGTGACCAGTCGGCGGATGAACGTGTTGCAGTGGTGGCGGCGCTGGCCGCGGCTGGGTTCGGCGCAAAGGAATGACTCCGCAGCCTTGGGTACCGAGGAGGGCATGAGTGTTGCTTCCCGACGCGCCGCCCGAGCCCTGCTTCCTGCGGCCGCGCTGGCCGCCGTCACGGCCCTGGGGGGCTGTGCGGGGGGCAACGGCCCCTCCGGAACCGCTGCGTCCGGCAAGGCGTCGGTGTCGGCGTCCACCGCCACGTCCGGAGGCAAGGGCAGGTCCACGGCGAGTGGTGGCGGCGTGACCCAGTCCACTACCCAGGGCTCCTGTTCGGTCTCGGTGCCCGACGCGGTGCAGCGGATCGAGCCCAGCGTGGTCACCGTCCGGACCCAGAAGGGTCTGGGCAGCGGCATCGTCTACCGCAACGACGTCGTGATCACCGACCAGCACGTGATCGCGGTGCAGGAGGGCCAGCCGCAGACGGTGCAGCAGGTGAAGGTGCAGCTCGCGGACGGCACCACTCGCGACGCGACCGTGATCGGCACCGACCTGCCTACAGACTTGGCGGTGCTGCGGGTGCAGGGAGGCGGCCTCCCGCCGCTGAAGTTCAGCAACAGCCTGCCGCGGCAGGGCCAGACCGTGCTCGCCGTCGGCAGTCCGCTCGGGTTCAGCAGCAGTGTCACCGAGGGCATCGTCTCCGCCATCGGGCGGGACCTTCCCGCCTCCTCCTCCGCGCCGCCGCTGGTCGACCTCATCCAGACCGACGCCCCGATCTCGCCCGGAAACTCCGGCGGCGCGCTGGTCGACACCTGTGGCACGGTCGTGGGCGTCAACGAGGCCTACATCCCGCCGTCGACGGGGGCGGTGGCGCTCGGCTTCGCCACTCCTGCGATCGTCGCGACCCACATCGCCGACCAGCTCATCGCGCACGGCCACGCCCAGCACCCCTACCTCGGCGTGCGCATCCAGGACCTCACTCCACGCATCGCACAGGCGCTGAAGACCCGGGTCAAGCAGGGCGTCGTCGTGGTCTCCGTCCAGTCCGGCACCCCCGCGGCACAAGCCGGCATCCGGCGAGGCGACATCATCGTCGGGCTCAACGGCACGAAGGTGGCCAACTACGCGGATCTCCTCGGCGAGCTGCGCAAGACCAACCCGGGCCAGCAGGCCCACGTCACCGTGGTGCGCGCTGCCCACCGCAAGCAGCTCACGGTCACGATAAGGTCGCGCAACGGCAGCTGAGGCGCCGCTTACCTATGCGTGGCCACGTTTGCGCGCCGTCCCTCGTCCGCGCCGTCCCTCGTCCGGGCCAGTGCACTTCCAACGACGTCCAGGCAAGCTGCGTTCGCGGCATGCGGGGCTCTCGGCCCACATCCTTGGCCATGCGCGGTCGGGACGGAACGGGCCGTGCTTGCGGGAAGGGACGCTGACGAGAGACGCAGCAGACCGCGAGACCGACGAGCGTCGTCGCAGGCGCGGGCTTGGCCCCCATGACCACGAGGAACCCGGAGGCGACGAGGGTGATCTCGACGCCAGGCCGCCGCGGCCACGACCGGCAGGACAACGCCCAAGCCAAGGGACGCGCACAGTGAGTCGCCGAGACGCCACCGCCAAGACCGAGGCAGACGAGCATGCTCACCTCGGCGAGGACCGGACCGACCGGACCGCAGGCAGCACAGCCATAGAGGCAGGGTACGGGTTCACGGTCCCCTCCGGTCAGTCGTCCTCGGTCAGCTCGACTGGACACGGGGAGCCCGCGCGGGGAGGTGTCCCGGCCCTCGTGTCGAGTCCGACGGCCACGGGTCAGCCGGTGTCACCCGGCTGCAGGTTCCACCTCCACCATGCCCCGCGGCAGGAACTCCTCGAGTGCGTCCACCACCAGTTGCGGCTGCTCCAGCGTGGGCATGTGAGGCGCCGCCGGCATCTCCTCGTACCGTGCGCCCGGGATCTCGACCGCGATCCGGGACATGACCTCCGGCGTGGTGGACACGTCCCGCTCACCGGCCAGCACGAGGGTGGGGGCGCCGAACCCGGTGAGCTTCCCTTGGACGTCGAGGGTCTGGAACGCCCGCCAGGCCGCGGCAGCGTGCTCGGGGTCGCCGCGCAGTACGCAGTCGCGGGCGTAGCGCACCCCCCAGTCGTTGACGGCGAGGGCATCGGAGGTGAACCACCGCACCAGTGAGGGCGCGACCTGAGCAGCCATGCCGTCTTGCTCGATCGAGCGAGCCCGGTCCTCGAAGGCCTCGAACGCCACGTTGGTCGTGGCCATGAGCGTCATGGACTCGAACCGCTCGGGTGCGAGCGTCGCTGCGGTCTGCGCGATGCCGCCGCCGTAGGAGAGGCCCACCACGTGGGTGCGGTCGAGCGCGAGGGCATCCATCACCGCGAGCAGGTCGGTGGCGAGGTCGTTCATGCGCGACGGGCGCGGTGCCTTGGTGGCCGAGCCGTGACCGCGCACGTCGTAGGCGTAGACGCTGCGTCCGGCGGCCAGTTGGGTGATCACCGGCTCCCACATGCGCCAGTCCAGGCCCAGGGCGTGAACGAGCACGACGGGTGGCCCCGCGACGCCGGCCTGGGCCACGGTGGTTGCGTGGTCGCCGAGGAGCACCCGACGCAGGGAGGGTGGCGGCGGCGTCCCCGCCTCCGCGAGGACGCGGTCGATCACGGTGAGCGCGTTGAGCGCCCGCGGGAACCCGGCGTAGACCGAGACGTGCAGGGGAATGCCCCGCAGCTCGGTGGCGGTGATGCCCTGGCTCAGCGCCGCGGCTGTGTGGGCGGCGAGCTGCCGTTCAGTGTCGCCGAGTGCGGCCAGGACGGCGACGGTGGCGAGCTCGCGCTGTCCCATCGCCAGTTCCGAGCCGGACAGCGGACCTGCGAACGGCCCGTTCACCAGCCAGTCGTACATCTGAGGCGATGCCGCTCGGACGGCGCTCAGTGCTTCATCGGGGCGGCGCGCCATCAGCCTGGCGAATTGCGCCGCTCCGCGGGCCTCAGCGGCCGCGGTACGTCGCGTTCGAACGTCGTGGTCCCGATCGTGGAGCTCGATGGGGTTCATAAGGGTGTCTCCTCTTGGAGAGCCAGGTGTCCTGGCGTCGATGTGCGTGGTCGGGAGGTGGGGTCAGGCCGGGACGGCCGCGGTGCTGTCGCGGAGCGGGAGGGCGAACGGGCCGCGGGTCGGGAGGAAGGCGTGGACTTCGTACGTCGCCAGGTCGTCGCGGGTGAACGGGTCGGCCGCGATCAGTCGCTCGATGGCGTCGCGGTCTGCCGCGCGCGCGATGATCACGCCGCCGGTGCGCGGGGCCTGGGGTCCGGAGGCGAGGAACTCGCCGGCGGCGAAGTGTTCGTCGAGGAACCGCTGGTGCGCCGGCATCGCGGCGTCGATCGCGGACAGGGGAGCGGTGTAGGTGACGACGAGGACGAAGACCAGGCCGTCGTGGGGGTCGTGGTGGATGGATGTCATGTTCGCCAAGTGTGGGACCGCAGTGGCCATCGAGTCCAAGACTCGTTGAGGCTGGTAGTCATATGCTGCGCTTATGGTTGACACGAGGCAGCTGCGGTACTTCGCCGCGGTCGCGCACCGGTTGAACTTCACGCGCGCCGCGGAGGACCTCTTGATCGCACAGCCGGCGTTGAGCCAGGCGATCCGGCAGCTCGAGCGAGAGCTCGGCGTGATGCTGTTCGAGCGCAACGCGCGCGGGGCCGTCCTGACGGCTCCGGGCGAGGTCCTGCTCCGCGGGGCCCAGCGCACTCTGCGGGAGCTGGAGGTCACCGTCGACGAGGTTCGCAGTTTTGCCGGGCAGATCACCGGTCGGGTTCGTCTCGGTGCCTGGCAGTCGATGGAGGTGCGGCTCCCGGAGCTGCTCGCCGCCTTTCGCTACGAGTATCCGGCGGTCGACGTGGCGGTGAACGAGCTGGTCTCCGACGCGATGCTGGACGCTGTGCGGGCCGGCACGCTGGACGCAGCCATGGTGGTGCAGCGCGAGCACGTCGCGATGACGGGTCTGGCCAGCCAGCCGTTCATCACCGAGCCATACGATCTCGCGGTCGCCGAGTCGCACGCGCTGGCGCAGCGCTCGGCGGTCCGCCTCGGCGAGCTCGCCGAGGAGCCGTTCGTCATGCACCGGCCGGGGTCTGCCGTCCGCGACCAGATCCTGCACGCCTGTGCAGACGCCGGGTTCCGACCGCGCATCGCCCTCGAGACGGGCGAGATGAGCGCCGCGCGGGCGTTCGTCGCCGCCGGTCTGGGCATCACCGTTCTGCCGCGATCATCGCTGGCGAGCGCCGGCCCAGCGGTCCGCATCCTGTCCTTGCGGCCGTCGATCCACCGCACCTCGATCCTGGTCTGGCCCCAGAAAGGCCCGCGCTCTGCGGCCGCACGGTCCTTCCTGGAGTTCGCGCGAGAGAACGAGGAACTGTTGCACTGACGCCGCACACGCGTACGCGGTGGTCATTCGACGTCACGATCAGCGTGAGGTGAGGAAGAGACGTCCACGGGTGCGGACCAGCGAGGACGATCGCGGCCAGCGCGGTGGTCGCTGCGGCGGCCCAGATCATGGTGTGCTCGGACCCGACCACACCGAGGTAGGAGTAGCTGGCGTCGAAGGAGGCGTGGAACAGCGCGGCGACGACGACGCTTCCGTTGGCGGCGTTGACCAGGCCGGAGACCAGCACGCTGGTGGCGACCACCAGGAGCAGGAACGGCGCCACGGGCAGCCCTCGGTCGCCGGCGTCCGGGGTGGCCAGCAACGGCAGGTGCCACCCGGCCCAGATCACGCCGAGGACCAGGGCCGCTTGCCAGGGCCTCATCCGGTGCTGCAGCCGCGGCAGTACGGCGCCGCGCCAGCCGGCCTCCTCGGTGAGCAGGAACAGGCCGGTGCCGTAGACGAGGTAGACCAGCGCGCCGGGCAGGCCCAGCACCTCGCCGACCGGGACGTGGCGCCCCAGGGCGGTCGTCACGGCGGCGGCAAGCAGCGGCCACGAGCACGGGCGCCAGCAGTGCCGCGGCCCACGTCCAGCCGGGGACCCGGACGCGGGTGATCCGCCGACCCAGGTCGGTCACGGCGCGACGTCCCCCGGTGACGGCGAGGGCGGCCACCAGCAGGGGCGGCATGGTCCAGAGCGCGAGGCCCTGGGGGAGGTGCCAGCCGATCACGCCGTGGTCCTGGGCGATCCGGCTGAACCACCACGTCCACGGCCCGGCGAACAACGCCAGGGTCACCAGGACGATGGCGCCCGTGCCGGCGTGGTCGCGGCGGCCCGTCGTGCGCACGGCGCCCCGGCCGGCGGCGACCAGGACCGCCTGCAGCAGCTGGTCGGCGACGTCGGCCTTGTCGAGGTACGACGCACCGGCGGCCCGCGCGACCTCGGCGGTGCCCCGGTCGTTGCCGAGCACGACGGTCGGGAGGCCGGCGGGCAGTCCGCGGAGCTGCTCGAGGTGGCTCTCGGAGGTGGCCGGTTCCGAGGTCGAGGACGACCACGTCGGCGTCCGTGCCGACCACCGCGGAGCTGGTCGCCGGACGCGGGCCGATGGCGTAGGACTCCACCACCACGGTGCCGCCACCGGACGTCAGCATGTGCCGCAGGCCGGTCCGCACCCGCTCGTCGGCGGCGACGACGGCGACGCGGATCGGCGCGGGTGGAGGTGTCCAGGGACGTCATGCCGCACCCGCCTCGGCCATCGCGGCGGACGGGGACCGATGCGCGGCGACCTGGACGGCCGTGACCGCGAGCCGGACGGCCACCATGGTCAGCGCCATCAGGACGAACGCGGCGGTCCACGCGTCGGCGCCGGTGATCTGGTGGCGCATCGAGAACTCGCCGATCGTGCGGGCGCCGCTGTGCGTGGCCCACTGGGCGAAGAGCATCCGGCCGCCGATCGTGGCGATCCAGACCGCGGCGAACGCCGTGCCGGCGCTGACCACGAGGTCACCGTGGCGGCGGTGCACCCGGGTCAGGAAGGCGGCCAGCGTGCCGAGCACCAGACCGGCCGCGATGCCGACCAGCTCGAGGCGGACGTCGTGGCCGGCCGTCGGCAGGTCGCGCAGGAACCAGCCGCCGGCAGCGGCGACGACGGCGAGCGGGACGAGGAACGTGGACCGGGTGACCCGGTGGGTGCCGAGGTTGCGGGTGAGCACCCACCCGAGGAGGGACAGGTTGAGGATCCATTGGGCGGTGGACATGGTGGTCGTGCCTTTCAGAGCTGGACGGAGCGGTGGGGGAGGACGGTGGCGAGCAGGCGGCCGGTGCGGCAGGAGCGGGCGCGGCGTCGCTGCTCGGCGTCGGTGACCCGACGGGCGATCTCGGCGTGCGCGGTGAGGAGGCTGAGACTGTTCATGGCGACTTCCTTGGTTCCTGGTGCTCCGGGCCGGGGCACACCAGAAGCGTCGCGTCAGCAGGGGGGTCCGTCGCGTCGGCACAGTGGCCGGACCGGCCTCGGCGCTGTGGCCGGGTGCGGCCTCGGCGCAATGACGTAGACGGGTCAGCGGGGGAGCGGAACGGTGACGGTGACCGTGCTGCCGCGTCCGGGGGCGGAGTCGATGCCGAAGGTGGCGCCGATGGCGTCCGCGCGCTCGCGCATCGTGCGCAGGCCGAGGTGCCCGGGCCGGTCCAGCCGCGGGTCGAACCCGGCGCCGTCGTCGCTCACGCGCAGCTCGAGGGTGACCTCGCGTCGCTCGAGGTGTACGTCGACGCGTTCGGCGCCGGCGTGCTTCACGGTGTTGTGCAGCGCCTCCAGCGCGATCCGGTACAGGTGCTCCTCGACCGTCGGATCGAGCCGGATCCAGCCGTCCGGTCCGTGCACGTCGACGACGAGCTGCTCGCGGGCGGCCACCGCGGCGGCCTGCTTGGTGAGGGCCGCGACCAGCCCCTCTGCCTCGAGCGCGCCCGGCCGGAGCTCGAAGATCAGCGCGCGCATCTCGGCCAGCGCGGCCTGGGTGAGCCCGTGCAGCTGCTCGATCTCGACGGCGACGGGATGGTCCGCGGCCAGGCCGGCGGCCTCGAGATGCCGTTGGGCGGTGCGGGCGTGCAGGGTCATCGAGAACAGTGCCTGGCTCACCGAGTCGTGCAGCTCGCGCGCGAGCCGGTGCCGCTCCTCGAGCGCGGCGGTCTGCTCGGCCGCCCGGTAGAGCGTGCTGTTGCGGACGGCGACAGCCGCCTGGTCGGCGAGCGCGGCGAGGTAGCCGCGGTCGTCGTCGTCGAGGTCCTGACCGGCCGCGAGGTAGACCGAGACCTCGCCGACCACGACCCCGGAGGCGACCAGCGGGAACTGCGCCAGGTCCTCCCAGGGCGCGTCCTCGACGAGGAACGGGTGCACCGGTGCGAGCGACGGGTCGGCCAGCGCCTCGTCGCGGAAGCCTCGGACGATGGCGCCGTCGTACTCCCCGAGGTCGACCGGGCGCATCCCGCGGACCCGCCACACCGTCTCGAGCGCCTCGGCGAACCCATCGCCGAGCACGGCGTCCGCGTAGGCGGTGGCCGGCCGGCTCCAGTCCTCCTCCCAGCACACGATGCTGCAGGCGACCGCGTCGCTGGTGCTGCGTACGGCGTCGACCACCTGTGACAGCGTGGTGGACAACGGCTGGTCGACGCTCATCCCGGCGGCGACCTGGGAGAACATCGCGATCCGCGCCTCGAGGCGCTGGAAGGACAGCACCCGGTCCGTGGCGTCGGTGACGATGTCGACCACGCCGACGACCCGACCGTCTCCGAACAGCGGGGCGAACACCACGTCCCAGTACGTCTCGGTGCCGGGGATCGCGATCCGGTGGGCGGCCTGACGGATCACCCGGCCGGAGAGCGCGGTGTCGGCCAGCAGCTGGACCGCCTCCTCGTTGCCGGGGATCAGCTCGTTGAGATGGCGCCCGGGCGCGGTGTACTCGGGTGGAACGCCCAGGTAGTGCTCGTAGAACGCCGTCCAGGTCTTGTTGCACCGCTGCAGGCGCATGTCGGTGTCGAAGACGGCGACGCCCATCGGCACCCGGTCGAAGAACAGCTCGAGGAGCTGGGTGTCGAGCGGGGAGCTGCTCGGCGGAACGTCATCGATCAGCGGCTGCGTCGGCATCGAGGTGCTGCGCAGGAAGTCACGGGCCGGCTCGGAGCTCATCGCGTCGGTCGCCCGGGTTCGTCGACGAGTCCTTCGCGCACCGCCCACATCGCGGCCTGGGTGCGACTGGTCAGGCCGAGCTTGGCGAGGATGTTGGACACGTGCGTGCGCGCCGTACGCTCGCCGACGCCCAGCTCCCGGGCGATCTGGCGGTTCGTCGCCCCGGAGGCGATCGCCGCGATGACCTCGCGCTCGCGTGGAGTCAGCGGCGCCTGCTCCTGTTCGGGGGCGCGCAGCGACGCGGTCAGTGCGCGCGCCGCGGCCGGGTCCAGGTGTACTTCGCCTGCGATCGCGGCCCGGATCGCCGCGGCCACGTCGGGGGCGTCGGCATCCTTGAGCAGGTAGCCCGAAGCACCTGCCTCCAGGGCGGCGCGGATCTGCTCCTCCTCGATGAAGCTCGTCACCGCGACGACTTCGGTCTCCGGCCACCGCCGCTTCACCTCGGTGGTGGTCGCGATCCCGTCCATCCGCGGCATCTTCAGGTCCATCAAGATGACGTCGGGCAGCTCGCCGGCACGGTCGAGGACGGCGATCTCGTCCAGGGCCGCCCGGCCGTCCGAGGCCTGGCCGACCACGCGCATGCCGGGCTCGACGCCCAGGTAGGCGGCAAGCCCGGTCCGCACGACGCGGTGATCATCGACCAGGAACACGCGGATCTCGTCCACTCTCAGCCCTCCCGGCTCGCCGTGTGCGGGCCCATCTTCCTCGCCTGGTCGTCGGGCGCGCAAACACGTCCGAATCGGGCCGGACCTGCGGGCGGCCGGCCGGTCGGCTGAGCTCCGCGGGCTTTCCGGAGTGGTCGCATGGACGCGGTGCCGGCGATCGCTTCAGCGCGCTGCCGGTAGTCGTCCGACCGGTCGCCGCGGGTGCACCGTCCTGCATGGCACGCAGGACGCCGCACCCTCGTCGACCGTCACGACGTCAGCGCAGGTCCCGAGCGGCGGCAACGGTGAGCCGCCTCAGCGTCGTGCCGGGCCTCCCGTGGCCGGACAACAGGTCGACGTACCCGAAGCGGTTGCCGTCCCTGACCACGGCCACGCCACCTCCGTCGGAGGTGCCGTCGCTCTCGAAGTCGAGGAAGTAGGTGCCGGTCGCCGTGCCGACCCTGACGGTGTGGGCGCGTCCGTAGTGGTGCCCCTGCGCCGGGTCCTGCTCGCACGCCTGCACGTCGGTGATCTCGTCGCGCAGCGTCCTGACGTACCTGTCCGTGACGTTCTCGGTCCTGCCCTCCGCGATCGACTCGCTGAGCCAGACCTCCTTGTCGAGGGTGTTCGTCCAGGTCGCGTCGACGTACGCCGTCGCGGCGCCGGGGGCCGGGTAGGGCTTGGAGCTGGTGATGTTGCGCATCGTCTTCTCACCCAGGCAGCCCTCGTCGAAGCGGCCGGCGTCACCGAGAAGCTGGTCTCCACGGGTGCCGAGGTCGGCGTCGTCGACGGCCAGCCCCGCCCGGTCGATCTGGTCGAACCGCAGCAGGGACGCCTGCGTCATCGCTGTCGCGGTGGCCCGGGCCTCGGCGGCGCCGCCGGAGCAGAGCAGGCCCCCGGTCGCAGCGGCGATGGCGGTGACAGCAATGGCTGTCCGCTTCAGGTCTCTCGCGCGGTCGGACATGTGTTCTCCCCTCGTCGGGCGGCGGCCGTCTGCCCCGCTCTCCCGAGGAGAGATGCCGGTGGCCGGGACTTGGTTGGGTCGGCGGTCGACCCTTTCCTGGGGCCGGTCGGCGGCGGCCGGCCGGTGGCCCTCAGCCGAGGCGGCTGGCGGCCGCGCTCGCGAGCCTGCGCAGCTGGTCCGCATCGGTGCACATGAACACCTCGAGCACCGCGACCCGCCGGCCGTTGCGGACCACCGCGATGCCACCGCAGGAGGTCGGCGTCGGCCGGCGCCTGCCCGGTTCGGTTCTGCTTCCCGGGGTGCAGCCCGAGCCAGGCCGCCCAGACGCCTTCGGAGAGCTGCCGCTGATGCCGGTGCCCGTAGACCCAGCCACCCACCGGACGGTGCTGGCAGGGGGTCTGGGCGGCGAGCAGCCGGTTCGCGGCGACCGTGGCCCGGTGTGGTGACTCGGCCATCGTGACCATCTCGCTGGCGGTGTCCGACGTGGTCGGCTCCTCCCAGGTGCCGAACAGCTGCGGGTCGAGCCCGGTGATGTCCCCCAGCGTGCGGGCCCCGACCGTACGCCGGCCGGTGCAGGACGACACGGGGAGGCCCGGGGAGGTGCTCCCGTTCTGCGGGTAGACCGTCACGGACAGTCCGACTCGGCGGAAGGCCGCCACGCTCACCAGGTTCTCGTCGGTCGGTGGGGTCCTGGCGTACGTCGCTCCCTCGGTCTCGGGCGGCGGCGTCGGCTCCGCCGGGTGGTCCGTCGGCGGCGGCGATCCCCCGACGGGCGGCAGCGCTCCGAGGCTGGGCAGGCCCCTGGCCCAGGACGGGAGCAGGAGGCGTCCGGTGCCGACACCCACCAGGAGGGCGACCAGGCAGACGACCACGGCGGTGCCCCGCGGCACGCGCCCGGAGCCGCGTCCCGTCCTCGCCCGGGAGCGGCTCACGAGGGCTCGAGCGAGGCCCGCAGGCGGTCGCGCATGAACGTGCGGGCCTGGTGGATCCGGGCCTTGACCGTGCCCAGGGGTACGGCGAGCAGCTCGGCGATCTCGTCGTACGGCAGGGCCCCGAGGTCACGCAGCACGAACGACTCCACCACGGCGGGATGGCGCCGCTCGAGCTCGCGCAGGGAGTCCATCAGGTCGAGCCGGGTGCCCGCGATGACGCTGGTGGTCCGCGGGTCGGTGGTCTCCGGGGTGGCGACCGCAGCCGACCTGTCGGCCTGTCGCCTCATCGAGCGATACGTCGACCGGGCGCTGTTCGACGCGATCACCGTGACCCAGCCGACGAACGTGCCGCGGCCGGTGTACGAGGCGATCTTGGTGCTGACGGCCAGCAGCGCGTCCTGAGCCGCCTCCTCGGCATCCTGGTGGTGCGGCAGGAAGCGCGCGCAGCGCCGCACCACCAGCGGGCGGATCCGCGCGAGCACCTCGTCCAGCGCGCGGTGGTCGCCGGCCTGCGCCGACCGCACCAGCTCGTCGAGCGTGGCGTCGTCGTGCATCGTTCCCCCGTTCGCGTCTCGACTGGATAATCTCAGGTGATGCGGCACATCGGACGGTACCGAATGGACCGTGTCCTCGGCTCCGGCGCCTTCGCCACGGTGTGGAAGGGGCACGACCCGGAGCTCGACACGCCCGTGGCCATCAAGGTGCTGGCCGACAACTGGTCGGCCGATGCCGAGGTGCGGGAGAGGTTCACCACCGAGGCTCGGCTGCTGCGCCGCATCGACAGCCCGCGAGTGGTGCGGGTCCACGACGTGGGAGTGCTCCCGGCCGACGACGGCGATCCCGACCGGCCGTACTTCGTGATGGACTGCATCGCGGGCGGCACGCTGGCCGACTGGGTCGGCCGGCTGCCGCCGGAGGACGCCGTCCGGCTGGCGCGTGAGGCTGCGTACGCTGTCCAGGTGCTGCACGACTTCGGGGTCGTGCACCGAGACCTCAAGCCCAGCAACCTGCTCGTGGACAGCGACGCCTGGCCGCCGCGGGTCGTCGTGGCCGACCTGGGAAGCGCCAAGATGCTGGCCGACGCCAGCGGCTTCACCGTCACGACGGGAACCCCGGCCTACATGGCCCCCGAGCAGGCCGAGCAGGTCACCGGCTTCGACGGTCGTGCCGACGTCTACGCGCTCGGGGTGATCAGCTACGAGCTGCTCGCGGGGCGGCGACCGTTCGGCTGCCTCGACGCGGCCGCCCTGCTCGCCAGGGACGCCGGGACGCCGCCGGCGCCGTTGGCCCACGAGCTCGGGGTCCCGACGGGGCTGGACACCGTCCTCGCGTCCGCGCTGGACCGCGACCCGCAGCGTCGGCCGGCGGACGCGCAGGCGTTCGGCCACGCGCTGGAGGCAGCGCTCCACGAGCCGCCGGCGGCTGTGGCCGGGACCGGATGGCCGACGACCGCCGTGGCCGGGGTGGCGCTCGTCCTGCTCGTCCTGGGGACGGTCCTCGGCCGGCTGCTGGCGTGAGCCGTCGAGCCCAGGCCAGCGGCCGTGCCGGCGAGGGGATGGTGCACGCCTCGGACAGCTCGTCGGACGCCTCCTGGGTGCGCGCATCGCCGAAGCCGAACCGGAACTCCTTGCTGGTCAGGGACACGGCACGGTTGCGGTTGGCCGGGTTCCCCGACGCGCGGAGGGCCGCCCGCAGCTGGGCGAGGGCAGGGGCAGCACCCCCTTGATCTGTGCGGGGTCGGCCGCGGCCGCGCGGCCCTCGCCGGGAGCCTCTCGGCGAGCATGCCGCCGAACCAGTGCCCAACGAGCACCGGGAGAGAGTCGAGTTGCTCCCGAGCCGCCGCGACCGTCCCGGGCTCGTTGGGGTCAGCGGGGGCATCACCGGGGCCCCTCCCCGCTGAGGGAAGGGGCCCCGACCCCCGTTTCCCGGCCCAGGGGGTGCTTACCGAGCCGGGTCTGGATGTGCACACCGGCGACAGGCGGCACAGGTGCTCGTCCCGGTCGCAGGTGACGCGACGGGTGCTCGGCAGGGATCTCTCCTCGGTCCTCGGCCCCGGGCCTGATGAGAACAGAGTCCCGCACCGTGCTTAGGAAGCACTTAGCATCCGCTTCAGAGGTCCCGGCGCCGCCGGCGTCCCGGTGACCGGCGCCGGGTCGAGTCGCCGCGAGAGCGTCCCCGGTGCGTGCACCTGCGCGGCAGACTCAGCGAGCCACCCATCGAGACGTCTTCAGGGTCCGGATCACCATCACCACGTCGGGGGCGCTTCCGGGTCCTTCGTCGTCGTACACGTTGCGGCTGCTGCCGGCCAGCCCGCGCCGATCGACACAGGCGACCTGCCCGCTGGGCGGGCTTCCGTCGGCGCGACAGGGCTGGAGCTCGACGTAGGCGGTCGTGCCGGTCGCCTCTCGGTAGACGTCGACCGACGTCCAGCCCCGCCCGCCCAGGAGCCGCTCGTCGTAGCGAAGCGTCAAGATCGCAGGATCCGACGCTGTCGTGGACAGGCCGGTGGCGTGCGCCTCGACCGGAAGGCCGATGTCGTCCGGGGACGAGGCGGAGGTCAGCTCCTGGACCAGGACCGATGCGCCGGAACCGTCCGTGGCCGGCACCCGGAACCCGACGTTCTGCTGGTCCAGGTCGAACGTCTGCGGCCGGCAGCCCGGCTGCCGAGGAGCCAGACAGCGTCCGGTCCCGTAGCCGGCTCCGGCGTTCACGGCGGCGGGAGTCGAGGAGCCGGACGGCAGCAGCAGGTCTCCGCTGCGCACTGTCACCGCACCGGGGGATGGCTGGGAGTAGCTGCCGGTGACCAGGCTGGTGCCGGTGCCGCCGCTCTTGACGATCTGGCCCTGGTTGACCACGGTCGACAGCTGGGCGATACCGAAGTCGTTCTTGCCCTCCAGGTAGCTGCCGTCGTCGGCGAGCCGGAGGGTGCCGGTCCCGGCGGTGAACCCGGTGTGCGGCAGCAGCTCGAGCCGGGTGCCGTGGTCTGCGGCGATGGAGCCGCCGTCGTGGACACTCAGCAGCCCGTGCACCAGCAGCTGGTACTCGTCGCCGAGGTTGGCCAGCCCGCCGGAGACGTCGACGACCCCTTGGTCGTCGACCGTGAGCCGTCCCACCGCGCCCACGACGGGAACCCCGGGGAGGCACGGCTCCTCGCCCAGCGGGTAGGGCCATTGGAGGTAGGCGCACTCCCGCGTGGTGAGGGTCGCCTGGCTGGATCCGGTGGAGTGCAGCGCCAGCGTGCCGGACACCTCCACCTGTGCCGGGCCGGCGAGGGCGGCCCCGTCCAGCTCCACGCGGCCCCGGATGACCGAGGGCGTCAGAGCACCACCGGAAAGGTAGAGCCTGCCACCTTCGTCGACATGGAGTACGGCGTTCGCGGCAACGTCGAGCGCGAGCAGCTCGGCGACCTGTCCGCCACGGATGACCGGCAGCCCCCCGGCGGGGATGCACACCAGGGGGTTGCTCAGACGCACCGGGGCGATGCCCAAGGACCAGTTGGCGTCGTTGTCCCACTGGTCGTCGGCGCCGGGGGTGACCCCGGCTCCCTGCCAGACGTCGAGCGTGAGGCTCGTCAGGACGTCGCACACGCTGGGCAGCAACGCGGCGGACACCGTCCCCGCGGTAGCTCCCGCTGCAGGTGGCGCAGGGCTTCGCAGGGAAGGCGACGCTGTCCCCTCAGCGGGGACCGCGGCTCCCAGGACGAGCGCAAGCAGCAGTCCAATGATCGATCGGACGATGGTCAACACCACTACGCCTCCCAGCAGAGCAGCACGTCTGGCAACGGAAGCGTCACCTTCCTGTCCGGTTACCCCCGACCGCGGGGACGTAACCCGATGCTCCCGGCGACGAGGACCTTCAGCCGGGCGCCTAGCCTGACCGGGTGGAGTTCCGAATGCTGGGTCCGCTGGAGGTTGCCGAAGGCGGCAGGACCGCTCGCCTCGGCCCGCCACGGCAACGTGCGGTGGTCGCGATGCTGGCCCTCGCCGCACCCGACGTGGTCTCCACCGACCACCTGATCGACGGGCTGTGGGGGACGCAGCCGCCGAAGAACCCCCTGGGTGCTCTCCAGGTCTACGTTCATGAGGTCCGCAAGGCGCTCCGCGACCTCGACGACCGAGGCGACCACCAGCGCGGCCGGAGGCTGATCGAGCGGGTGCCTCCGGGGTACCGGCTCACGGTCCCAGCCGACCGCACCGACGTCGGGCGGTTCGCCACGCTGCAGCAGCGCGCACGAGACGAACGCTTGCGCGACGACCCGGCCGCGGCCGCGGCCACCCTGGACGAAGCCCTCGGCCTGTGGCGGGGCGCGGCCCTCGCCGACGTCCGCGATGCGCCGTTCGCCGAGCCGGTAGCCGTCCGGCTCGACGAGCTGCACGTGCTGGCCCAGGAGGACTCCTACGACGTACGCCTCGCGCTGGGCCAGCACGCCGCCCTGGTGGCAGACCTGGAGCAGGCCGTGCTCGGGCACCCCATGCGCGAGCGCCTGTGGGGTCAGCTGATGACCGCTCTGTACCGGTGTCACCGGCAGGCCGACGCGCTGGCCACCTACGCGCAGGCGCGCGATCGGCTCGCCGAGGAGCTCGGCATCGACCCCGGCCAGGCCCTCAGACAGCTCGAGCTGGCAATCCTGCGCCAGGACCCCGCCCTGGCCGCGCCGCAGCCGCCGTTGCAGACGTCGCACGGGACCAGCGAGACAGCCCTCGTCGAGCGGGCCACCACCAAGATCGCGATGGTCGCGCCCCGGGGGCCGGCCCGGCTTCCGCGGCCGACCACTCCGACGTTCGGCCGCGACGGGCTCGTGACCCAGATCCGCGCCGCGCTGTCTGACCGCCAGGTCCGCTCGCTGACCCTGACCGGTCCGGGCGGCTCCGGAAAGTCCCGGGTGGCAGTGGTGGCCGCCGCCGCGGTCGCAGACGACACCGAGGACCGGGTCGTCTACCTCACCGCCACCGAACGCACCCACGCTGCCCAGCTCTCCCGCGAGCTGACCCTCGCCCTGACCGGCACCGACGACGACGCTGCACTGGCCGGGCTCGACGTCCCCACGCTGGTCGTGCTGGACAACCTCGAGTCGATCCCGGACGGCGCACGGCTGGTCCACGACCTGGTGGAGCGGACCTCCCGGCTGACCGTGCTGGCCACCAGCCGGCTGCCGCTGCGGCTGCGCGCCGAGCGCGACATCCCGGTTCCGCCGCTCGACGTCCCACCAGAGGGCGCTGCCCCGAACGAGGTCACCGCAGCCCCCGCCGTACAGATGTTCGTGGAGCGGGCCACCGCCGTCGCACCGGACTTCCGGCTCACCGGCCACCTCGACGACGTCGCCGACCTGTGCCGCTACCTCGACGGTCTTCCACTCGCGATCGAGCTGGCCGCCGCGCACGCGAGGCTGCTCACACCCGGCCAGATCCGGGCCGCGCTCGACGCCGATCTCGGGCTGCTGACCGGTCATGCCAGTGACCTTCCCGAACGGCAGCAGACCCTGACAGCCACCGTGGAGTGGAGCTACGACCGGCTCGACCCCGACGCCCGAACGGTCGCGGACCGACTCTCGCTGTTCGAGCGCGGCTTCACCGTGGAAGCCGTCGAGGCAGTCTGCGAGGATGTGCCGAACGTCCTCGACGCGCTCGCTCAGATCGTCGAGGCACGACTGATCCGGCCGGTCGACTCCCGCGTGGAGGTCCGGTTCGTCGTCCTCGGCACCGTCCGGGCGTACGCACGCAACCGCCTGCAGCAGCAGGAGGACGTCGATGCGTGCCGGGCCGCCCTCGCCCACCACGTGCTCGACCGAGCTCGGGACTGGGCAGGCCAGCTCGACGGTCCCGAAGGCGCCACGGTCGTCGGGCGCTTCGACGACTCCGCCGCCGATGTGGACGCTGTGCTCGACTGGGCTGTCGACACCGGCCGGACAGACCTGGCCATCGAGCTGGCGACCGGGGTCACCGACCTGTGGATCGCTGCCGGTCGGCTGACCGACGGCCTGCGCCGGGCCCGCCAGCTGCTCGGGGCGCCCGGCCTGTCCGTCGCGCAACAGGCCGACCTGCGCCTGACGGCCGGCAAGCTCACCTACCACCTCACTGACTGGGACTCCGCGGCCGAACAGCTGCGCGCCGCTCTCGAGCTGCCGGACATCGACCCGGCCACCGAGACCACGGCCCGTTGCCACCTCGGTGCCGCACTCGTCGTGAGCGGCGCCGCCGACGAAGGTGCCACGCTGGCCTCTGCGGCGCTGGAGGAGGCCGAGCGGCTGGGCAGCTACCCCACGGTCGCGATCGCCTTGTCAGCGCTGGCCATCGCCCGCGCCGTGGCCGGTGACCTGGACGGGGAGCGCTCCTACTACGAGCGGCGGCTGGCGGTGGTCTCCGACCGCGGCGACGTGGCCAGGCTGGCCGACACGCTCAACACGCTCGCCGAGATCGCCCTCGACCAGGCCGATGCGGTGAAGGCCCGTGCCTACGCATCGGAGTCGGTCCTCATCGCAGGCTCGGCGCTGACTCCCGAGGCCCGGGACGCCACCATCACCCTGGCCAGGGCAGCGGCCGTGGAAGGTGACCGGGAGACCACAGCAGCCCACCTGCGAGCCGCCCTGGGCCTGGCCGACCGGACCGGACAGTCACTCGCCCTGGCGCAGTGCCTGCGAGTCGGTGGGTGCCTGGCCGCACTCACCGGAGAGCCGGCTTCCGCGGTGCGTGCCTTCGCCGCGGCCCAGCAGGTGTCCGCGTCGCCGTCGGGCACCGACGAGCCCATCGAGGTGGACCTCGCGGCGCGGCTGAGCGAGGCCAGGGCCGCCGTGGGCGAGGACGAGTTCGCGCGGGAGTGGGAGCTGGGCCGCACCCTCCCGGTCGCCTCCGTGCGAGCCAAGATCGAGGCCGTGATCGCTCAGTGGGCTCTCCCCGGCAGCCGAGCCTGACCCGGGACCCCGGCCAGCTCGGGTTCGGCGCGGATGGCCGTCGGGTCGGCTCGGACGAGACAGGTGGTCCGACCGCACAGGAGGATGCGGGTCGAACGCCCCTGGCCGGGACCGTGAGCATCCGCGAGTGTCGTAGCCAAGCAGCCGCCTCACGCAGCAGGGGGAACCCATGGGCTGCACCTACCGACTCTCGAGCGGGCCCTTCGGGCTCCCGGCGGACGCCGCGTCCGTCGACTGGACGGTCCTCAACGACACCAACGCTCCCCAAGAGGTGCGCGTCACCGTCTTCGCCGCCCCGATCGGGCAGCCCAAGCGCGAGCTGCCGCCCGGCCCGGTCGAGGTCACCGTCGCGCCCTGGAGCGCGACGCACAACGCGAACTCCGTCGGGCCGGGTCAGCCGTTCGAGCACGGAATGCCCACCGAGGTCGTGGTGCGGTGCAACGACACCCGGGTGCTGCCGGCCGTCGAGGTGTGGTGCGACCATGGGGCGACGGTGGTCGCCGGAACGCGGATCGGGCCGAGGGACTTCAGCTCCCTCAACGGCTGATGCGGTCGCTCGCCGGCCGTCCACGGTAGGTTGCGGCGCGTGCATGCCGCTGCCGATGCCCTGGCGTGGGCGGAGAGCCTCCTGGGCGCCGACGTGATGGAGGTCGTGGAGCTGGCCGGTGGGCTGACCTCGACGATGCTGATGATCGCGGATGACTCTGGCCGGCGCTGCGTGCTCCGGCTGATGGTCCGGGAGCCGTGGCGCAGCCACGGCGCGGAGCTCGTCCGACGCGAGCAGGCCGCCCTTCGCGAGCTGGCCCTCGCGCCGGTGCCGGCGCCGGTGACCGTCGCCCTGGACGCAGACGGTGTGGCTGCCGGCGTCGCGGCCCACCTGATGTCGCACGTGCCGGGCAGCCCCGCAAGGGAGATGGACGGAGCCCGCATCGAGGCGATGGCGGACATGCTGTGCACCATCCATGCGGTGCAGCCGGCCGAGCCGTTCCGCGCCTACGAGTCCTGGGCGTGGGAGGCCAAGCGTGAGGTCCCGGCCTGGAGCATGCATCCCGCCTCGTGGCGGACGGCCTTCGACGTACTCCTCGGCGACCCACCCGCGTTCAGGCCGACCTTCCTGCAGCGCGACTACAGCCACCGGAACCTGTTGTGGGCCGGGCGCACGATCACCGGTGTCGTCGACTGGGTCGAGGCGTCGACCGGACCGGTGTGGCTCGACGCCGCGCACGCCGCGACCACCCTCGCCCTGGCCTTCGGCCCGGAGCCGGCGCGGGCCTTCCTGGCGGCGTACGCCGAGCGCACGGCCGAGCCGTGCCGGCGGCACTGGCTGGTGATGGACGCGGTCGGCTTCCTGCCGGCGCCGGGCAGCCGGCCGCTGTTCGGGTCACCGACCGAGCTGCGCCGACTCGATGCTTGGGTCCACGACCTCGTCACCCGCGACGAGCCCGGCTGACCCGGCCGCTCACGACACGTACCGCCGCGCCTCGCCGTCGAGCTGCATGTCCTCGAGGAGCCGGAACCCCTGCTCGACCGAGGGCGGCACGGGGTCGCGGTCGCGGAGCACCCACGGCAGCCCGGCCAGGGCGTCGGCGACCCCCAGCAGGCTCACCCGGTCCGGTGGCAGCGTCCGCAACAGCCGGACGGTACGGCGCAGCGCGGAGCTCGCAGGCCGCCGCAGCCAGGTGAACCACAGGGTGTTGCGGATCCCGTGTCGCCTACGCAGATGCGGGTCCCGGGCCGTGGAGGGGTGGTGGTGCGCGACGACCGTCGGGACGTACGCGAGATGCCAGCCGAGGCGCGCCAGGTCGGAGGCCAGCAGCTCCTCCTCGCCGCCGAGCCACAGTCGCGGAGAGAATCCGCCCGCCTGCTCGAACGCCGTCCGCCGGACGACGGAGACGCCGGCGAGGAAGCTCAGCAAGGGATGCCCGGGAAGGCCGACGACGCGGGGGAGCGGGCTGGCCGCCATCTCCGCCGACATCGGGTCGAGCTCGCCGCGCGGCTCGACGATGATGCGGGAGGTGACGACGGCCAGCGACGCGTTCGCGTCCAGCAGGTCCGCCGCCTCGGTGAGGGCCCCCGGGTCGTACCAGCAGTCGTCGTCACAGAACGCGACGTACGGCGTGTCCACTCTCGACACACCGAGGTTGCGGGCCACCGCGCCACGGTTCTGCGACAGCTCCACCAGGGTCACCTCGGGGTGGCGGGTGCGCACCATCGTCGACGTGCCGTCCGAGGACGCGTTGTCGAGCACCACGACCGGTGGACGCTCCGGGAGCGCGGTCAGGCGGGTCAGGGTGCGGTCCAGCTCGTCGACGCGGTTGTGGGTGATCACCACGACGGAGACCCGCCCGTCAGGCTCGGGCACACCGATTCACCTCCACGGTCCGAGGATGCCGAGCGGTCCGGTACCCGTTCGGGCCTCGACCAGACCCGGCCGGGCCACGGCACCCTGGTCAGGCAGTGACGCGGGCCACCCACCCTCTCCCCACGTCACAGTGAGGCTGCGGTCTCACCGGCGCCTGTCGGCGCATCGCCCCGATGTGACTCTGCCGTGCCGTCACGGTAGGCTCGACGCCTCCGTGCCAAGCAGAGGAGCGGGTGCGTCATGGGTCTCCACCACAGGCAGATCGGCGAGGTGGCCGAGCAGACCGGCCTCAGCCTGCGCACCATCAGGTACTACGAGGAGGTCGGCCTGGTGACCCCCTCCGCGAGGAGCACCGGCGGCTTCCGGCTCTACTCCGAGACCGACCTGGCACGGCTGCGGCTGATCCGCCGGATGAAGCCGCTGGAGTTCTCCCTGGAGGAGATGAAGGACGTCCTGGCCGTCCTCGACGACCTGGAGGAAGGCGACCCGCTGAGCCCCGAGCACCGTCAGCTGGTGGACCGGCTGGAGATGTACCGGGCCGCCGCCAACGCCCGGGTCCGTGCGCTGCACGACCAGCTCGAGGTCGCGGAGGGGTTCGCGGCGGATCTGCGACGTGAGCTCGCACGACAGAAGAGGAAGGCGGCGAGCCAGCACCGGTGACAGCCAGCGCCACCACTGCAGCGACGTCCGACGCCACGGAGGTCCTCCGCGAGGCGGAGCGCCGCCGTACCTTCGCCGTGATCAGCCACCCGGACGCCGGGAAGTCGACGCTGACCGAGGCGCTCGCCCTGCACGCCGAGGTGATCTCCACGGCCGGCGCCGTGCACGGCAAGTCCGGCCGCCGGGGCACCGTCTCGGACTGGATGGAGATGGAGCGCGCACGCGGCATCTCGATCACCTCGGCAGCCCTGCAGTTCGCGTACGGCGACCACGTGATCAACCTGGTAGACACCCCGGGCCACGCGGACTTCTCGGAGGACACCTACCGCGTCCTGGCTGCGGTCGACGCCGCGGTGATGCTCGTCGACGCCGCGAAGGGTCTGGAGCCGCAGACGCTGAAGCTGTTCCAGGTCTGTCGGCACCGGCGGATCCCCGTGGTCACGGTGATCAACAAGTGGGACCGGCCCGGTCGCGAGGCGCTCGAGCTCATGGACGAGATCGAGCAGCAGATCGGCCTGCGCCCCACGCCGCTGACCTGGCCGGTCGGCACCTCAGGCGACTTCCGCGGTGTGCTGAACCGCCGCACCGGCCGGTACATCCGGTACCGCCGCACCCCGGGCGGCGCCACCCGGGCCCCCGAGGAGCATCTCGACGCCGCGGACGCGGAGGCCGTCGAGGGGGAGTGGTGGGCGGCCGCCGTCGAGGAGCACGAGCTGCTCGCCGCCGACGGTGCCGACCACGACCAGGCCGGCTTCCTCACGGGCGACACCACGCCGGTGCTGTTCGCCTCGGCGATCCTGAACTTCGGCGTCGCGCAGCTGCTGCGGACGCTGGTCGAGCTGGCTCCGGCGCCCTCCGCCACCTCGGACGTCGACGGCGGCGAGCGCGCGCTCCATGAGCCGTTCAGCGCCTTCGTGTTCAAGGTCCAGGCGGGGATGGACGCCGCCCACCGTGACCGGCTCGCGTACGCCCGCGTGACGTCCGGCGTCTTCCGTCGCGGCATGGTCGCCACCCACGCAGAGACCGGGCGTCCCTTCGCCACCAAGTACGCCCAGGCGGTCTTCGGCCGGGACCGCTCCGTCGTCGACACCGCCTATCCCGGCGACATCGTCGGTCTCGTCAACGCAAGCGCCCTGCGGGTCGGGGACACCATCTACGAGGACGTGCCTGTCCGCTTCCCACCCATCGCCAGCTTCGCGCCCGAGCACTTCATGGTCGTCCGCGCCAAGGACACCGGCCGCTACAAGCAGTTCCGCCGGGGCATCGAGCAGCTGGACCAGGAAGGCGTCGTACAGGTCCTGCGCTCGGACCTGCGCGGCGACCAGGCTCCGATGCTGGCCGCCGTCGGACCGATGCAGTTCGAGGTCGCCGAGGCGCGGATGGCCTCGGAGTTCAAGGCACCCGTCCGGCTCGAACGCCTCGACTACTCCGTCGCCCGCCGGACCCGGGCCGAGGACGTCGCCGAGCTGAACAGCCTGCGCGGCGTCGAGGTCCTCCGGCGCTCCGACGGAGCGCTGCTCGCGCTCTTCCCGGACAGGTGGCGAGCCGGAGCCGTCGAGCGCAACAACCCACACCTGGTGCTCGACCCACTCGTGGCAGGGGACGGCTGACCCCAGTTCACGATTCGACCCTACCGTCTCGTGACGGTAGGGTTGACCTCAGTCTTCCGGAGCGGCGACGCCCTCCGATCCCCGTATCCCGCAACCTCGCTCCTGCGCGCGCCCGCGCCGACGTCGCCAGCACCCGCGACGGCCCTGGACATCGCGTGCCCCGACCACAGAACGGATGACCCGCGTGTCCCACCCGCACTCCGAACTCGTACACCCCCGCGAGGTCGAGGACGACGAGAGCACGTCGGTGCTGTCGGCGCTGCGATCGCCGCGGCGGCTGAGGACCGAGGTCCTTGCCGGCCTGGTCGTCGCCCTTGCGCTGATCCCCGAGGCGATCTCCTTCTCGATCATCGCCGGGGTCGACCCCCGCATCGGCCTGTTCGCCTCGTTCACGATGGCGGTCTCCATCGCCTTCCTCGGCGGGCGCCCGGCGATGATCTCGGCGGCGACCGGCTCGGTGGCGCTCGTGGTCGCCCCGGTCGCCCGCCAGCACGGCCTGGAGTACCTGATCGCCACCGTCATCCTGGCCGGGGTCCTCCAGGTGCTGCTCGGGGTTCTCGGCGTCGCGAAGCTGATGCGGTTCGTCCCCCGAAGCGTCATGGTCGGCTTCGTCAACTCCCTGGCGATCCTGATCTTCATGGCCCAGGTCCCGCACCTGGTCGGTGTGCCGTGGACGGTCTACCCGCTCATCGCCGGCGGCCTGCTCGTCATGGTCGTGCTGCCGAGGCTCACCGACGTCGTGCCGGCACCCCTGGTGGCCATCGCGGTCCTCACCGCCGTCACCGTCCTCCTGGCCGTCGACGTGCCGACCGTCGGTGACGAGGGGAAGCTGCCCGACAGCCTTCCCTCGTTCCTCCTCCCGCACGTCCCGTTCACCGTGGAGACGCTCCGGATCATCGCGCCCTTCGCGCTGGCGATGGCGCTGGTCGGCCTGCTCGAGTCGATGCTGACCGCCAAGCTGGTCGACGACATCACCGACACGCACTCCGACAAGACGCGGGAGGCGTGGGGCCAGGGCGCCGCCAACATCGTCACCGGGCTCTTCGGCGGGATGGGCGGCTGCGCGATGATCGGCCAGACCATGATCAACGTGAAGGCATCGGGTGCCCGCACCCGGATCTCGACCTTCCTCGCGGGGGTGTTCCTGCTCGTGCTCGTCGTCGGCCTCGGCGACCTCGTCGGCATCATCCCGATGGCAGCGCTCGTCGCCGTGATGATCATGGTCTCGGTCGGCACCTTCGACTGGCACAGCATCCAGCGGGACACGCTGCGACGGATGCCCAAGAGCGAGATCGCCGTCATGGTCTCCACCGTCGTCGTGGTGGTCCTCACCAACAACCTGGCGTACGGCGTGGTGATCGGCGTCCTGGTCGCCATGGTGCTGTTCGCCCGTCGGGTGGCCCACCTGACCGTCGTGGAGGACGTCGCGGAGCTCGGCGAGGACACCCATGTCTACGCCGTGCGCGGTGAGCTCTTCTTCGCCACCAGCAACGACCTGTACGCGCAGTTCGACTACGTCGGCGCGCCGAGGAACGTGATCATCGACCTCACCGACGCACACATCTGGGACGCCTCGACCGTGGCGGCGCTGGACGCCGTCCAGCAGAAGTTCGAGTCCAAGGGCAAGAACGTCGAGATCATCGGTCTCAACGAGCCCAGCGCCTCGATGCACAACCGGCTCAGCGGTCATCTCGGCGCGGGGCACGGATGAGGCCGCGGTTCGAGGAGCTCGACTGGCAGGACACGCCGCGGGGCGAGATCAGCCTGCGTCGTCGGGTCGAGCCGAGCCTCGGCGTCGACGTGTACGAGGTGAAGCTGGGTGAGGAGTTCCTGATGTCCAGCCTCTTCACCGTCGCCGAGATCGAGCTCGCCCGTCGTGGACTGGCCGAGGTCGCGGCCGACCCCCTCGACGTGCTGGTCGGCGGCCTCGGGCTCGGCTATACCGCCGTCGCCGCGCTCGAGGACCCACGGGTGGGCACGCTGGTCGTCGTCGACGCCATCGAGCCGGTGATCGACTGGCACCGCCGCGGCCTGCTCCCCGATGCGACCGGGCTCGCCGCCGACCACCGCACCCGCCTGGTCCTCGGCGACTTCTTCGCGCTGGTGGCCGGGGGCGGCGACCTCGGTGCGGGCACGCCACGGCGGTACGACGCGATCCTGCTCGACGTGGACCACACGCCACGCCACGTGCTCGACCCCAGCCATGCGGCGTTCTACACGCGCGACGGGCTCAGCGCCCTGACGCGGCACCTCGCCCCGGGCGGAGCCTTCGCGCTGTGGTCCGACGACCCACCCGACGGCGACTTCCTCGAGGTGCTGGTCGAGGTCTTCTCCAGCGCGCGGGCCGACGTCGTGACCTTCGCTAACCCGCTGACCGGCGGCGAGTCCTCGAACACCGTGTACGTCGCCCGCTAGCGCGCAGGGCTCTGGCTGCTACCGGGTGAAGGGCACGAGGGCGACCGCGACGAACAGCGCTGTCAGGTAGGTGTTCGAGAGGTCGAAGAGCCTCAGTTGCCGCGACCGCCGAGGCAGCGGGCTGGGACGGCTTCGTCTGGGACCGGTGCTCTCGGGGAGCAGGTTCGTGCTCGGGCTCGGGCTCGGTGACGACCGGGTGGGGGAGCTCAGCGGCTTCGGGGACGAGCCCGATCCGCGGGTGCACGGCCGGATGCTCGGCGAGGGCGCCCTGCTCTGCGGTGACCCGGTGCATCACGAGGGGATTCACTACGCCGTCGGCGAGGCACCATTCCGTCCGGCGCCGGCCGCTCCATGCCGGCTCCCCCCTCCAGGTGTCCAGGGTCGCGCGCCCGGAATCCACCCGTTACAGGTTGGTGTCTCCCATGAGCGTCGTGGTCCGCCGGGGCAGAGATCGTCCGGTCAGGATGACGCGATCGGGGCATGGCGCTGTGCCGCGCTGATGCGGTCTCCTGAGAGGACGGGAGGCTGCAGCGTCGCGGGGGGGATGCCGATGTTCGGAAACGACGGCTCCACACGCCCCCGGCGACGGGTCCGTGACGCGGTGATCGTGGTATCGGCCGCCGTCGCGGTCGTCGGCGTGGTCATGGCCGTGCATGCCGTCAGGGCGACGCCGTCGTCCGCGGCATGCCGCCCGGTCGCGCAGCAGAGCACCGCGGCGCGGGCGGCCCCGGCACGGCGCGGGCCGGCGGCCCTGAAGGTGCAGCGGGTGAGGGACGACCCGGCGATCTCGGAGTTCGGGTACACGCGGGACGGCGCCTGGGCCGGCTGGTCGCAGAACAGCGAGCAGCAGCCGCGTCGCTACCAACGCTATGCCGTCTCCCGAGCCGGCGACCCGATCGCGGTCGGTCCGCCCGTCGACTCCCGCGACGGCGCGGTGTCCGGGGGCCGGATGCTGTACTCCACCTTCCGCGCGCATCACGGAGGGGACCTTGTCTGGTTCGACCTCGGCACCGGACGAAAGGGGATGCTGCCCGACGGCGTCAACACCGGTGCCGACGAGATGGCCCCGAAGGTGTCGTGCCCCTGGGTCCTGTTCAGCCGCGAGCGCTACGACGACATGGACCTCAGGCTCTACAACGCCAGCACCGGCGAGATGCGGGTCGTGGCCCGTGGCTACAACGGCGGCGCATGGCTCCAACCCGGTCAGGTCAACGCCGGCTGGGCCACCTGGGACCAGGAGCGGGGCGCCGGGATCGACGCGTTCGTGTACGAGATCGCCACCGGAACCACGACGAAGATCCCGCGCGCAACGCCGGCCCAGATGGCACCCGCGGTCGCGTCCGACGGGACGGTGTACTACCTCCGGGCCGACAGCTACTCGAACTGCCCCAGCCACCTGCAGCTGGCGAAGTACTCGCCCGGCGGTCCGGCCGTCGTCCTGCACGCCTTCCCAGCCGACACCTCGGTGTGGGACACCTACGTCGGGGAGACCGCCGACGGCAGTCGACACGTCTACTTCACGCTCGCCCACTGCCGTGCGCCGGACCGCAGCGCGGACGGCATCTACCAGCTCGTGGATCCCTCGGCCGGTCGTTGACATCGGTGCCCGTCGTAGACCGACGTACCAGTCGGGCCCGTCCAGCCGTCCGGGTGGTCCGTGGCGACCAACAGGTACGTCGTCGTACGAGCTCGAAGGCCGTGGGAGCCGGAGCCGCTGACCCAGGCGGTCGAGGACCTTGACGAACCCGTCCTTCTCGGCGTTGCTCAGCAGGGTGGAAGCCTGCTCCGCACCCGGGTCGGAGTCACCGATCAAAGCGCACCGGGAGCGTCCGGCGCCAGCCTCCGGCAGGCGTGTCCGCATACGGCAGGTCTGCAGATGGGCACCCTGGGTACGGCGCTGGCTTCCAGCAGGCGATCTCGGGAGCGATGAGGCACATGAAGGCAGTGGTGTGGCACGGCGTGGGGGACATCCGGCTCGACGAGGTGGCCGATCCCGCGGTCAAGGAGCCGACGGACGCGGTCATCGAGGTGACGACCAGCGCCATCTGCGGCACGGACCTGCACTTCGTGCGCGGCACGATGAGCGGGATGGTCGAGGGCACTGTCCTCGGTCACGAGGCCGTGGGTGTCGTTCGCGAGGTCGGGGACGGCGTCCGCAACCTGCGCCCGGGAGACCGGGTGGTGGTGCCGTCGACGATCGGCTGCGGGTACTGCTCCTACTGCCGGGCCGGCTACTACGCGCAGTGCGACAACGCGAACCCCAACGGCCCGTCGGCCGGGACCTGCTTCTTCGGTGGACCACAGATGACCGGGCCCGTGGACGGGCTGCAGGCGGAGTACGCCCGGATCCCGTTCGCCAACGTGGGACCGGTCTGGCTGCCCGACGAGATCACCGACGACGCGGCGATCATGATCTCCGACATCTATCCCACGGCGTGGTTCGGCTGCCGGCTGGCCGAGGTCGGTCGCGGGGACACCGTGCTCGTGCTCGGCGCCGGGCCGGTCGGCCAGTTCGCCGTGACCAGCGCGTTCCAGCAGGGCGCGGGTCGCGTGCTGTGCGTCGACGGCATCGCCAGCCGCCTGGACCAGGCACGGGCACGTGGCGCCGAGGCGATCGACTTCAACACCGAGGACCCGGTGGCCGTGGTGCAGGAGCTCACCGGCGGCGTGGGCGTCGACCGTGTGGTCGACGCCGTCGGCGTGGACGCCCAGCGGCCCAGGACCGGCCCCGCCGCGGAGGCGGCCGCCCAGCAGGCCCAGCAGTTCGAGCGGGAGCGGTCCCAGGTCGCGCCGGACCAGCACCCCGACGGCGACAGCTGGGTCGCCGGCGACGCCCCGAGCCAGGCGCTGCAGTGGGCAGTCCAGGCAGTCGCGAAGGCGGGCAGCATCGGAGTCATCGGTGTCTACCCGCCCCAGCTGTCGTCGTTCCCGACGGGCATGGCGATGAACAAGAACCTGACGGTCAAGGCGGGCAACTGCAACCACCGCCGCTACATCCCCCGGCTGATCGACCTGGTCCGCACAGGCGCCATCGACCCGGCGACGGTGCTCACCCAGGCCGAGGACGTCCCCTCGGTGATCGACGCCTACACGACGTTCGACAGGCGTGAGCCGGGCTGGACCAAGGTCGCGCTGATGACCGGCTGACCGGCTGACCGGCACCGAGCCCCCCGCTGGGGCGCGACGGGCACGACCGGGCAGGGCCGATGGAGGCGGTGGCGGACGCAGGTGGCGCTCGGGTGCGCTCCTACCTCACGACGGGGGAGGACTGAGCCGTCCTGCCGCCAGAGGAGGACCCATGACCGGTGGGACCAGCGCGGAGATCGAGCGGTTCTTCGCCGACTTCGAGGACGCCACGCGCACCGAGGACTGGCGACGGTACGGCGAGATGTTCCTGCCCCGGTTCATGAGCCTCGACCCGTCTGCGGCGGGCAGCGTGGCCCGCGACGACCTGATTGCGTTCCTGCCCCAGAGAAAGGGCGCGGACCACCTGGACGGTGCTGTTCGTCGACGGCAGGGAGCCGGTCACGCTGCGGTCGACGTTCGTGCTGCGGCGCGAGGACCGGTGGCGGATCGCGGTGTACCTGAACCACGGGTCGTTGCTCGAGCTGCTCGGCGTCTCGGCTAGCGTGTGAAGGGCACCAGCGCCACGGCGACGAACAGCCCGGTCAGGTAGGTGTTCGAGAGGTGGAAGAGCCGCAGCGGCCGCAGCACCTCCAGACGGTCCGAACGCCGAGCCCTGCGCAGCAGTCCGTGGGCATGGACCAGGAACGCCGCGCCCAGGGCGGCGGCGCACAACGCGTAGACCGGCCCGGTGTCCGCCACCGGCCAGAGCAGCAGGGACACCGCGACAGTGGCCCAGGTGTAGCGCACGATCCGGCGTGCCACCTCTGCGGTGGGGCGCACGGCCGGCAGCATCGGCACGCCCGCGGCCGCGTAGTCCTCGCGGTAGCGGATGGCCAGCGACCAGAAGTGCGGCGGCGTCCAGAAGAAGACCACCAGGAACAGCACCACGGGCGGCCAGGCCAGCCGGCCGGTGACCGCGGTCCAGCCGATCAACGCCGGGAAGCAGCCCGCAGCGCCGCCCCAGACGATGTTCTGCGACGTCCGCCGCTTGAGCACGAGGGTGTAGCCGAGCACGTAGAAGAGGTTCGCGGCCAGGGCCAGGGCCGCCGACAGCCAGTTGACGAGCAGACCCAGCCACAGTGTGGAGAACAGCGCCAGCACCAGACCGAACGCGGCGGCGCCGCGGGGGGAGACCGCCTGGCGGGCGAGGGGCCGGCGTCGGGTGCGGCGCATGCGCTGGTCGATGTCCGCGTCGAGGCAGCAGTTGAGCACGTTCGCGCTGCCGGCCGAGAGCGTCCCGCCGATGACCGTGGCGAGCACCGGACCCAGCCGGGGCACCCCGTCGGAGGCCAGGAACATCACCGGCACCGTGGTGAGCAGCAGCAGCTCGATGATCCGCAGCTTCATCAGCGCCAGGTAGGCCGAGACGAGGCCCTTGGCGCGTGCCGGCGCGGGAAGGGGGGCGGCTTCCCAGGTGCGGGGCTGGGTGGTCATGGCTTCCTGCCGATCCGGTTCAGGAGCGTGCGCAGGGCACGGTCGTCCAACGGGCCGATGTAGCGGGCGATCGTCCGCCCGCGACCGTCGAGGAAGACGGTGCTGGGGACGCCCTGCTGGGGGAGGCTGTGGAGCCGCGCGAGAAGGCGGCCCTGCGGGTCCTGCAGGCTGGGATAGCGCGCACCCGCCGCGGCGGCGAACGCTCTGGCCCGTCCGGCCCTGTCTCGTTCGTCGATGCCCAGCACCCGAAGCCCGTTACCGTGCGCTCGGGCGAGGACCGGCATCTCGCGCCGGCACGGAGCGCACCACGAGGCCCACACGTTGACGGCCACGACACCCTGTCCGACGACCGAGCGGAGGGCGAGCCGTCGTCCGGTCAGCGTCGTGCCGGCGAGCGCGCCCAGTGGTGTCCGCTCCGCCGACGGGAGCACGGCGGCCCCCAGCGCGAGGTCCTGGCCCGCTCGCGACGGGGGGGTGCAGGCGGCGAGGACGACCAGAGCAAGGACCGCCGGCAGCGCTCTCATGTCACACCGCCGCCTTCACGCCGTGAGCCAGTGCAGCACGGCGAGGACCTGCCCCGCCGTCCAGCTGCCCGCCGCCGGACGCCGCACGTTCTGGTGACCCAACCGGTCCATGAACGCGTAGATCCGCGGGGGGATCGTCCGCGTCGAGGACACCGAGCCGGCGCCGTCGATGAGGAAGCGGAACCGCTGGTGCGCATCGACGAAGACCAGGTCGTCGGTGTGGGTGATGTCGCTGGTGAGCGGTTGGCCGGTGAGCCAGTCACGCGGGTAGGGCTTGGCCACGCGAGTGCGGTGACGCCATACGCCCAGCCGGTTCCAGAGCTCGTCGACCGCGGTCCGCGTGCCGGTCAGGACCCGCCAGTGCGGCGGCGTCCCGAACTGTCGGCGGTAGGCGGCCAGGTGCGCGAGGTCGTCGCGCCCGGGGTCGATGGTGATGCTGAGGAACAGGACGTCGTCGGCGCGCCCCTCGGCGGTCAGCCTGTGCGCCGCCTGGAGCATCGCCGCGGTGCCGATCGCGCAGGTCTCCTGGCACAGCGTCATGATGTCGGAGATCACCAGCACCTTGCCCCGCATCGCGGCCAGCGTGGTGTGCCGGCCCGAGGAGTCGACGAGCGGGAGCTGGAGCAGCGCGGGCGGCACCGGCCCGTCGAGCGTGCTGCCGAACCGCTCGAGCCCGGAGGCCGGTGAGGCCGAGGCGGGGTCGCCGGGTGCACCAGCACAGCCGGCCACCGTGGCAAAGACCAGGACGAGCAGGACGACGAGAAGTGACGACTCTCGCCCCTTCGGCGCGTACCGTGACGGTTCATGAACGATGCGCTCCGGATGGCGGGCGTGTGGGACCCGGCGCCGGTCCCGCTGGTGGTTCTCGCGCTGTCCGCGGCCCTCTACCTCGTCGGCGCGCAGCGGCTGCGCAGGCGTTCCGGCAGGCCGTGGCCGGCCCGCCGCACGGCCTGCTTCATCAGTGGCCTCGCGGTGACCGCGCTCGCGCTGGTCGGCCCGCCGGGGGCCTACGACGACACGTTCTTCTTCGCGCACATGGCCCAGCACGTCCTGCTCGTCCTGCTGGCCGCCCCCCTGCTCGTCCTCGGCGACCCGGTCCTGCTCGCGCTGCGGGCCAGCAGCCCGGCGGTGCGACGGCGCTGGCTGGTGCCGGCCTACCGGAGCGGGGTCGTGCGCCGGCTGGCGAGTCCCGTGACCGGCTGGCTGCTGCTCGTCGGCGTGGTGACCATCTCGCACGTGCCGGCCGTCTACGACTTCGCGCTGGCTCACGCCCCGGTCCACGACTTCGTCGAGCACCCGCTCTACCTGCTCGCCGCCACGGTCTACTTCTGGCCGCTCCTCGGCCCGACCGGCGGGCCGCACCGGGTGCCCCACGGGGCCCGCCTGGTGTCGCTGTTCTCCGTGATGGTGCCGATGGCCCTGCTCGGCTTCCTCATCTACGCGGCCGGCCGTCTGGAGTACCCGTTCTACGCCCACGTCGACCGCCCGTTCGGTCCGGGGCCGCTGGCGGACCAGCGCCTCTCGGGGGCGCTGATGTGGTCCTCGGCGATGGTGCTCAGCGTGGGCTGGCTCGTGCTGGGCGGAGCCCAGTGGCTGCAGGCCGACGAGCGTCGCACCCGGCGGCTCGACCGGGTGGTCGCTGCCCCCCGGACGGCGGACCAGCCGTGAGGCGGGCCTGGCGCATCCACGTGCCGTTCCTGCTGGGCGTGCTGCTCTGCTTCGCCGCCGGCTGGTTCGAGCTGACCCGGGCCCGCTCCGGTCACGGGATCGCCTGGGTGTACACCGCGGAGTGGCCGCTGTTCGGGCTGCTCTTCGGCTGGATGTGGTGGCGGGTCGCGACGAACCGGCAGAGCCGCCGGCCGGGGCCACCCGGTGCTTCCCGGGGACGCGGCGCGGACATCCCTGACGACGACCCGGGCCTGGTCGCCTGGCGTGCCTATCTCGCCGACGCCGGGCACGACGTCACCGATATCGACCGCGCACCCGGGTCCGGCTGATCCTTCGGCAGCGGGCAGCCGATCGTGGCGTTGGCCACGCTCAGCGTGACCGCGCCGATGAGTGCCGCGACGCAGACCCAGGCGAACCAGACCCCCACGATGCGCACGTGCCAGTCCCGCGCGCCCCGCGTGACGCGCCGGTGCACCCGCATGACGATGCCCAGGCCGAGGAAGACCGTCAGCAGCAGGTGGAAGAGGTTGGCGGCCGCCAGCAGCCACACGGCCGAGGAGTAGGCGTTGTCGCTGACCGCGAACGGGAACGTGGCCATCTGCACGAGGGTCAGCACCAGGGCGATCGCCATGCCCACGACGGCGGCCAGCCCGGGGTTGAGGAAGTGCCGGCGGCCGGGACGGTGCTCGATGAGGCCCTGGCGGTAGGCGAGCGCGGACAGCACCATCACGGCTGCGATGGTCCAGGGCCACCACAGGGAGGCCACGCCACTGTCACCGGGGTGGAACGCGTTCTGGGTGTTGAGCCCGTGCAGGTAGAGGAACGAGAAGGACAGGGCCACCACGAAGGAGGCGTCCGCCACGATCAGCAGCACCGCACCGGTGAGCCAGCGGCTGCCGAACTCCTGGGGCTGCTCGGGGGCCAGGGCCTCCTTGTTGACCAGCGACTCGGTGGTCATGCGTCGACCTCCTCCTCAGGAGAGGCCACGCTGCTCGTCGCGGCTCCGACGGGACTTCGCGCCGGCTCGGGCTCGGCCGGCGCAGGAGCGGTGGGTGGCTCGCCGTACCCGTAGGGGTCCTCGGTGACGACCGGAAGGACCGCGAAGTTCTCCAGTGGGATGGGGTTCGGCACCGTCCACTCGAGCGTCTTCGCACCCCATGGGTTCATCGGGGCGACCTCGCCGTTGCGCCAGGAGTCGATGACCGCCCAGAGCAGCACCAGCATGCCGAGACCGATCGTGTACGCGCCCAGCGTCGAGATCAGGTTGCCGGTCGCGAAGGCCTGGTCGTAGTGCACGACCCGCCGGGGCTGCCCCTCGAGGCCGACCATGAACATGCCGAGGAACGTGACGTTGAAGCCGATCTGCACCATCCAGAACGACACGAAGCCGAGGCGCTTGTCGAGCATCCGGCCGGTCATCTTGGGGAACCAGTACGCCAGGGCTCCGATCGCGCCCGTGAGCCCCGCCCCCATCAGCGTGAAGTGGAAGTGCGCGGTGACGAACATCGAACCGTGCACCGCGTAGTCGATGGGTACGTCGGACAAGTAGATCCCGGTGAGCCCGCCGATGATGAAGTTCCACAGCATCGCGAAGGTGCACATCATCGGCAGCGTCGCCCAGATCCGGCCGCGCCACAGGGTGCCGACGATGACCAGGAACAACCCTCCCGTGGGTATCGAGATCATCTCGGTGGTGAGCATGAAGGCGCCGTTGAGGTCGGGAGCCCAGCCCGAGGCGAACATGTGGTGCGCCCACACCATCGCGCTCAGGCCGACGATGCCGAGGATGGAGAGCACCGCGACGTTGAAGCTGTAGAGCGGCTTGCGGGCGAACACCGCGGTCAGCTCCATGAGCGCCGTCACTGCCGGGATCAGGATGACGTACACCTCCGGGTGGCCCATCAGCCAGAAGAGGTTCTGGTACAGCCACGGCTGTCCGCCCAGCGAGGGCACGTAGAACCCGGCGCCCATCACGCGGCCCATCAGCAGCAGGATCTCTGCGGCCATGAACATCGGAAAGGCCGGCAGAGCCAAAGCCACGCTGGCCAGGACGCCGTACACGAAGATCGGCGTCCGGCTCCACGACATCCCGCGGGCCCGCATCGTCACGATCGTCGTGGTGATGTTCGCTCCGGCGACGGCCGTGGAGATCGCGAAGATCAGGATCGCCATCATGTAGGAGTCCACACCGGTCGGGCCCTGGTCGGCGATCGGCGTGTAGCCGACCCAGCCCATCGGGATGCCGCCCAGGAACGCGGTGGAGTACAGGACCGGCAGCATCGCGACCAGCAGCCAGAAGCTCAGCGCGTTGAGCCGCGGGAAGGCCATGTCCCGGGCGCCGATCATCAACGGGACCACGAAGTTCCCGAAGGGCCCGGTCACCATGATGATCGTGGCCAGGATCATCGTCAGTCCGTGGATGCCCACCAGCGAGTTGTAGGTCTGGGGCCCGAGGAAGCCGGAGTTCGGGGCGATCAGGTCGGTGCGGATCAGCATCGCCATGGTGCCGCCCGCGCCGAGCATCACCATCGTGAGCACCAGGTACTGGATCCCGACGACCTTGTGGTCGGTGGTGAACCGGAAGTAGCGCTTGACGCCCTGGTCCTTGCCGGCGAGGAAGATCTCGTCGGCATGGGTCAGGTCGTTGCCGACCAGCCAGCGGGCGGGCCCGGTGAAGGCGCCGATGCCGGCCATGAAGCCGACCGCCCAGCAGGCCATCGTCACCACGGCCCGCAGGTCGGGCGCATCGTCGACGGTGAGCTCGACCAGCTGGTTGCCGACCACCGCCAGCACCACGCCGGCGAGGACGCCGGTGGCGAGGTTGAGCCGGCGCATGACGCCGCCCCCCGGCTCGTGCGGCACCGGGTCGGTCCGGTACATGGCCTCGATGGTCACGGTGTCCCTCCCTGTGCGGTCACCCAGTTGTCGAACGCGCCCCTGGAGACGACGTGTGCGTAGGTCTCCATGTCGGCGTGCAGGAGGCCGCACAGCTCCGCGCAGCGCACGTGGTAGGTCCCCAGGTGGTCCGGGGTGGTCTGCGTCGTGGTGGTGACACCGGGGTTGGCGTCGACCTTGATGCCCATCTCCGGCACCCAGAAGGAGTGGATGACGTCGTCGCTGGTCACCTTGAAGACGACCGGCCGGTTGTTCGGCAGGTAGAGCTGGTCGGTCTCGATGTCGCCGTACTTCGGGTAGCTGAAGGTCCACACCCACTGCTGTCCTGTGACGTCGACCTCGAGCGGCTCGGCGGCGGACGCCGGCGCGGAGACGGCCGACAGGGCGGCGAGCCCCCAGATCAGGAGGAACAGGCAGAGGGCAGCCGAGACGAAGATCCACATCCCGCTGGCCCAGGCGTTCCCCCGCAGCGCCGGCCCGTCCGGGTCCTCCTGCTGCCAGTCGCCCCGGCGGCGCCAGTGCCAGAGTGCCTGGACGGCGACCGCCCAGACCAGGGCCGCGACGGGCGCGGACGCCACGGAGAAGATCGTGAACGTGCGCTCGACCTCGGTCATCGTGTTCGAGGCGCTGGGACCCATCAGGCCGGTCGGCACGGTCAGGGCGAAGATGACTCCGAGCACCGTGAACACCGCCCACAGCACCATGACGGTCCGGGCGTCCCTGGTCTGCCACCAGCGCACGGACGGTAGCGGCTCGACCGGTTTCTCGGCTGTCACCGACACGGATGGCTCCCTTGCTGCTCGGCTCGACAGGAGTGGGCGGTGCTCACGCGACGGTGAGCGTCCCGGACATGTAGCCACGGGTGGACATGGGGCCGCCGAACTTGGCGTAGGTGCCGTCGCCGCACGGGAACTCGCAGTTCCACACGTACTTGCCGGGGCCCTTGGTCATGAACGAGAAGGTCACCACGTTGGGCTTCGGGTAACCGGTGCCCTTGACGACCGGCGCGTCGTCGGGGACGGCGGGCAGCGGCACGCTCACGAACAGCGGGTCCTGAGCCGTCGGTGCGGCGTGCAGGGTGAAGGTGTGGCCGATGTGCGCGGGATCCATCGTCCGCACCGCGTGGCCGTTCACCGTCGCCGTGCCACCGATGGCGCCGTGCACCTTCGCGAACCACGGGTTCGTGATGGCCTCGCCGCCGTCGTACTGGTCGATGGTCACCGTCACCAGGGAGTGGGCCGGCACGGTGAGGCCGGTCGTGGGACCGTAGCTGACCCAGTCGGGCTCTGTGCCGCCGTCCTTCCCGTGCTCTCCGGCGAGGCTGTCGGGGTACGTCGACAGGTGCACGAGGACGTGCTTCACCGGTCCGTGCGGCGTCGCCGCCGTCCCCTTGACCTGGACCGCCGACGCCTGCGGTGGCGCCGTGCGCTGATGCAGCGCCAGGCCGGCCCCCACCACCAGCGCGACCCCCAGGACAGCCGTCGCCGCCGTGCCCGTGACTCGATCCATGCGCATCAGGCGCCCTCCGCCACTGTGCCGCCCGAGACCCAGACCTCTGGTGTAGGGACAACCGGTTGGGTACGTCAACGAAACGTTAAGAGTTCGGGCGTTGTGAGCGGTTTTGACATGGCTTGCCGGTCTAGACGGCCTGTCGAGTCGGCTGCCAGGATCGGTCCATGACGACCCCACCCAGGCCCGCGTCCGCCACCGTCGTCGCACAGCAGCGCGCGGTGCTGGACAGGCTGCCGTTCTCAGACACCCGGGACTTCGACGACGCCAACCGTGGGCTGGTCGCCCCGATCGAGGAGCCCGTGGTCGCCGCGGACGGCACCGTGCTGTGGGACAACGCGACGTACGACTTCCTGGAGGGCGACTGTCCGGACTCGGTGAACCCGAGCCTGTGGCGTCAGTCCCGGCTGGCCGCGGTCGACGGTCTGTTCGAGGTGGTTCCGGGCATCTACCAGGTGCGCGGGATGGACCTGTCGAACACCTCGATCGTCGAAGGCGACGAGGGGATCGTCGTGTTCGACACGCTGCTCTCGGTCGAGACGGGCGCGGCCGCCCTCGCGCTCTACCGCAGGCACCGTGGTGACCGGCCGGTGAAGGCGGTGGTGATCACCCACTCGCACGCCGACCACTTCGGCGGCATCAGGGGGTTCGTCTCCCCGGACGAGGTCGAGTCCGGCCAGGTGCGGATCTTCGCGCCCGAGGGGTTCCTCCAGCACGCCGTGTCCGAGAACGTGTACGCCGGGACGGCGATGAGCCGGCGCGCCGGCTACATGTACGGCGCAGCGCTCACCCGCGGCCCGCAGGGCGGGGTCGGCGCCGGACTGGGGCAGACACTGTCGACCGGCACGGTGTCGCTCATGGCGCCGACCGACACCGTCACGACGACCGGTCACGAGGAGACGGTCGACGGGGTCCGGATGGTGTTCCAGATGGCTCCCGACACCGAGGCCCCGTCGGAGTTCCTGATCTACCTGCCGGACTTCAAGGCGCTGTGCTCCGCGGAGGACGCCACGCACAACCTGCACAACCTGCTGACGCTGCGCGGGGCCGTGGTGCGTGACCCGCACGGGTGGTCGAACTACCTGACCGAGACCATCGACCTGTTCGGTGGCGACGTCGAGGTCGTGTTCGCCTCCCACCACTGGCCGACGTGGGGCAACGAGCGGGTGGTCGGGTTCCTGGCCACCCAGCGGGACCTGTACGGCTACCTGCACGACCAGACCGTGCGGATGCTCAACAAGGGCCTGGTGGGCCCCGAGATCGCCGAGGAGATCGTGCTGCCGCCGGCCCTGGAGAACGCCTGGAGCGCGCGCGGCTACTACGGATCGGTCAGCCACAACGTGAAGGCGGTCTACCAGCGGTATCTCGGCTGGTTCGACGGCAACCCGGCGCATCTCTGGGAGCACCCGCCGGTCGAGCGGGCCAGGCGGTACGTCGAGCTCGCTGGAGGGATCGACGCGGCCGTGGACGCGGCCCGGGGGGCCTTCGAGGCCGGCGACTACCGGTGGGCGGCAGAGCTGGCCAACCATTGCGTGTTCGCCGATCCCCGGCACGCAGCCGCCCGCGACCTCCTCGCCGACACCTACGAGCAGCTCGGCTACGGGTCGGAGAACGGCACGTGGCGGGACTTCTACCTGTCCGGGGCCACCGAGCTGCGCGACGGCGAGTTCGGCACCCCGACGAAGTCCACGGCCCCGGACCTCGTCCGCGAGCTCACCCCCACGATGCTCTTCGACGCAATCGCCATCCAGGTCGACGGGCCGCGGGCCTGGGACGAGCGTCTCTCCGTCGACGTCGTCCTGACCGACGTCGAGGAGCGCTACCGGCTCCGGCTCGCCAACGGGGTGCTGACCTACAGCGCGCGGCCGCAGCGCGGCGAGGCGGACGCCACCGTGACGGCCACGCGGCGGTCGCTGCCCGCCATGGTGCTCGGCGGACTGTCGCCGGCCGGTCTGGCCGAGGCGGGCATCGAACTGGCCGGCGACCCGTCGGTGCTCGGGCGTCTCGTCGCGGTGCTCGATCCCGGTGACGAGGACTTCGCCATCGTCACCCCGTGACCGTCCGCCCGGCGGTCACCCGCCGGTCGTGCCGACGTTGATGGTCTGGCCCTTCTTGTCGGAGACCCGGATCTCGAAGCCCGAGGGGATGGTGCTGGTGAGGGACGCCAGGAGCCGGTCGGTCGACGGCAGGTCGCTGTTCGAGGTGACCTTGACCGTGAACGTCGTGGCCCGCAGGTCCACGCCGTCGACGGTCGCGCCCGGCGTGCCGGACAGCCACGCGGTCGCCTGCTGATGCACCGTGTTGTCCCAGCGGGAGACCAGGTAGGTGAGCGTGGTGTTCAGGCCGAGGAAGGCGAGGACCGCGACGAACATCGCCGTGATCGTGACGTACGTGCGGCGAGAGGAGGCTCGAGACGGGCCGGAGCCCTCCGTGGCGTAGCCGAGGACGGCGAACACGAACATGCCGGCGAGCACGAGCGAGACGAGGTTCGACACGAAGAGCACGGCGCCGCCGACCGCGAGGTTGACGGCGCCCTGCCCCAGGCAGACGCCGACCACGGCCAGCGGCGGGACGAGGGAGATGGCGATGGCGACGCCGGGCAGCACCGCCGCGACGTCTCGGCGCGCGAGGGCGACCGCGCCGGCCAGCCCCGTGGCGAGCGCGGCCAGCAGGTCGAGCAGGTTCGGCGAGACTCGCGAGGCGATCTGGCTGTTGCCGAGCAGATCGTAGCTGCCTGGCAGGAACAGCGAGAACGCCGCTCCCGTGGCGACCACCACGAGGGCCCCGCCCACCACGAAGGGCACGGACCCGTTCCGCTGCCGTTTCACCGCCGCCAGTGCGATCCCCATGATCGGGGTGGACAGCGGCGCGATGATCATGGCGCCGATCACCGTGGCCGTGGAGTCGGCCAGCACGCCGGCGGACGCGATCACGGCCGACAGGGCCAGCATCGTCCAGTAGGCCGACCGCTTGCCGACGGTGTCTCCCGAGGACAGCTCGAGATCGTCGGTCAGCTCCTCCAGCGTGCGGCGCTGGTGTTCGGGGAGGAGTCGCGACCGCAGGGCAGTGAGCATGCCTGAGTATCTGCGAGCGCACGCCGCCGTGTGACCGGATCGACGCAGCCGCCCCCACCGGTCAGCGCCTCAGCCGGCCGGCTCCAGGGCGCGCAGGGTGACCGTTGCCGCGACGGCGTAGCCGAGGTGCGGGACGATGTCGGCGACCCAGTCCACGCGCCGCCAGGTTCGCGGGTCCGTCACGCCCAGAACGGTCATCGGCCCGTTCCCGACCAGCATCGCCAGCACCCATGCCGTGCCCAGAGTCCCGGCACCACCTCGCGGTCGGCCGGTGACGCCGCGGAGCGCTCCGAGCGCGACGCCGGCGCCGATACCGGCGACCGACCCGAGGACTGCTCCGAGTCCGGCCTCGCGGGCCTGCCTCTGCTCGGGGTCGTCCGGGAGCCGGAACCCCACCAGGTCGGCAGTCCGCTCGACCGTCCGCTCCGGTGTGGAGCTGGCCGGTCTCTTGCGCACCGCCATGTCCAGATAGGTGGCGAGGTCGAGTGCCGTCGTACCGGCGGCGCCGGCGATGGCGCCGTTGAGCAGCTGTCTTCGGAGCGAGGTCACGCGCTCACCGTACGGTGGACCGCGCCGTGGCGGACTCGCGACCGGCCGCGGGACCGGATCCGTGGCGTGACCGGATGCCCCTGGCCCCCGCCGAGACGGACCGTCCCGAGCTGTTCACAGCGGCCGCCTCCGTCGCCGCGCCGGGACACCGGCACTGGTGATGTCGCGGGCGTGGCCGGATGCGACGATTCACCGGTGACCACCGGCGTCTCCTCGCGGGGCACCTCTGTCATGGCGCTCTGGCGGGGACGGCCGGACGGAGGTCGCGGCACTGCGCAACGGCCTGACGTCCGCCCCCGGGGTGCCGTCCGGCAACCACGCCTTCGCGACCGCTCGTACCGTTCTGGAGAAGGAGACCCCGTGACCACCGACGTCTTCGTCTACGATGCCGTCCGCACCCCGTTCGGCCGGTACGGCGGCGCACTCGCCGGTGTGCGCCCCGACGACCTGGCGGCGCACGTCGTCCGCACGATCGTCGAGCGCGCGCCCGACCTCGACCCGGCACGAGTGGACGAGGTCGTTCTGGGAAACGCCAACGGTGCGGGGGAGGACAACCGCAACGTGGCCCGGATGGCCGGGCTGCTGGCGGCCCTGCCCACGAGCGTGCCGGCCACCACGGTCAACAGGCTGTGCGGCTCGAGCCTGGACGCCGCGATGGCGGCGTCGCGACAGGTCGCCCTCGGCGAGGCCGACGTGATGGTGGCCGGAGGGGTGGAGTCGATGTCGCGGGCACCCTGGGTGGTGCCGAAGCCCGAGCGGGCGTTCCCCTCCGGGGACGCCGCCATGGTGTCGACGACGCTGGGGTGGCGACTGGTGAACCCCCGGATGAACGCGGACTGGACCGTCTCCCTCGGCGAGGCCACCGAGCTGCTCGGGATCCGCGAGAGCGTCGACCGGGGAGCCCAGGATGCGTTCGCGCTGCGCTCGCACCAGACCGCCGCCCGGGCCTGGGACGAGGGGTTCTACGACGACCTCGTGGTCGGGGTTCCCGGTGTGGACCTCGCCAGGGACGAGTCGATCCGCTCGGACACCACCTTCGAGAGGCTCGCCCGCCTCAAGCCGGTCTTTCGCCAGGAGGGCACGGTCACCGCCGGCAACGCCTCACCGCTCACCGACGGCGCCTCGGCGGTGATGCTCGGCAGCCCTGCCGCCGAGAGCATCCTCGGCCTGAGTCCCTTGGCGCGGGTCGCTGCCCGCGGCGCCGCGGCCAACGACCCGCAGTACTTCGGCTTCGCCCCCGTCGAGGCGGCCAACACAGCGGTGGAGAGGGCCGGCATCTCGTGGTCCGACGTCGGGGCCGTCGAGCTGAACGAGGCGTTCGCCGCGCAGACGGTCGCCTGCGTCAACGCCTGGGGCGTCGACCCCGGCATCGTCAACGCCCACGGGGGCGCTATCGCCATCGGCCACCCGCTCGGAGCCTCCGGAACGCGGGTGTTGGGCACCCTCGCTCGGTCGCTGCAGCGCAGCGGCCGGCGGTGGGGCGTGGCTGCGATCTGCATCGGCGTCGGCCAGGCCCTCGCCATGGTGCTGGAGAACACCTCGCCGGGAAGGGTGGCCTGAGGTGGCCCACGAGTAGTCGCGGCGCCCGAGGCAGCCGGACGGTGGCGTCCTCGCCCGCTCTCCGACTCCTCAGGAGACCGCGGCCCTCAGCAGGTCCGCGACCCGCCTCTCGACCTCGGGGCTCCAGCTCCGCAGCGCGTAGCCGACCGGCCACAGGCTCCCGTCATCGAGGTTCGCGGAGTCCTGGAAGCCCAGGGTGCAGTAGCGGTAGCCGAACTTGCCCGCGTTCTGGAAGAACACCACGACCTTGCCGTCCGCGTTCGCGTACGCGGGCATGCCGTACCAGGTCCTGGGCGTCAGGTCGGGAGCGTTCTCGGTGACAGCCACGTGCACGCGCTCGGCGAGCGCACGGTCCTCCGGCGCCATCGAGGCGATGCTGTCGATGACCGCCTGGAGGCCGTCGGCCTTCTTGGCGCCCTTCCTCCCCTCGGCGCGCAGCTCGGCGGCGCGCTGCTTCATCGGATGTGGCGTCGACGCTGCTGAGCGCGGTCAGGCTTGTCGCCGGTCGCGCCCCCGTTGGCGATGGTCAGCGTCGTACCGGGTCGTTGACCCGTCCATCACGCGCAGCCGAGCGTACGCAGGGTGGTCGCAGCAACGACCGGCCGCGGGTCAGGCTAGGGCCGGCGCGACGGCACCGTGCCGGAACGGGCGAGCTCCGTCCGCCGCAGCCAGCGCAGGTGCTCCACGTCGTCGAGGAGCTCGAGCCGGCGCCACAGCACGCTGGTCGGCACGGCCTGGCTGGCGTGGGCGAGGCTTGCGATGCGCTGGCGCTCGCGGTGCACCGGGACCACGAGGTCGATGTCGCGGTCTGCGTGCCCGACGAACCCGGCGCCGAACTCGTCATTGAGCGCCGCAGCCACCGCGGCCGGGATGGTCCAGCCGAGCACCGGACGGTCCAGCGCCTCGGCGGCAGCGAGGGCCGCCGTGGTCGCCGCGACGTGGTCCGGGTGCCCGGTGACACCGGTGGGGTCGAAGGCCAGAAGTCCGTCGACGGCCTGCCGCCGGGCGACCTCCCGCACCTCGTCGGCAAGGGGTGCGGCGCGGCCCGCCAGTCCTCCGTCCGGGTGGTCGCGCAGAGCGGTGGACGTGACCCCGAGGGCGTCCGCCGCCGCCCGCAGCTCGGCCGCGCGCAGGGTGGACAGGTCACCCGTGACGCCGTGCACGGTGGACGCCTCGCCATGGGTCAGTGCCAGCACAGACACCGTGGCGCCGCCCTGCACGAACGCGGTCAGGACGGCTCCGAGCCCGAAGGACTCGTCGTCGGGGTGAGCCACCACCGCGAGCACGGAGGACCAAGGGGGGAGCGTGTGCTCGAGGGCGAGCTCCCGCGGCCGCCTCGGCATGGCGGCCTACCCGGTAGCTTCCGAGGCGGTGTCGGACGGTGACCCGGCCGCGAGCCAGGCCCAGATCCCGCCTCTCACCGAGTGGGCGTCGTACCCGAGTGCGCGCAGGAAGGGCACCAGCTCGAGGCTTCGCGCGCCGTTGGCGCAGAGCAGGTACAACGTCGAGCCGCGGGGCAGCTCGTACAAGCGGGAGCGCAGCTCGCTCGACGGGAGGGACCGGGCACCGGGGACGCTGCCCGTCGCGAACTCGCTCGGCTCGCGGACGTCGACCACGATCGTGTCCGGACTCGCGGTCCGCAGCATCTGCTGGTCGACCTCGAACTGGTGTTCTGCCATGGACTGAGTGTACCCCCCGGGGTATCGCTTGGTCCATGGGACCGACCGTGGCCCCGAGCCGGCACGGCCCGGGGCCACGTGTTGTGGCAGCAGCCCACCCAGTCAGAGGTGGAAGGTCCTCGTGGGGCTGTAGTCCCACGCCGTGACCCGAGAGGTGACGCCGTTGCTGGTGACCTTGAAGTGCACCCGCTGGTACATCTCCTCGTTGTCGTCCCCCCACGGGTCGGAGTCGGGCAGCGTGGCCGTCACCGTGCGGGTGACCGTCCCGCCCGCGGACGTGAAGTCGTTGGTCAGGGTCGAGGAGCCGATGAGGTCATCGGCGCTCGTGGTGTCCGCCTCCCAACGCTCCTGGGTGACGGTGATCGAGCGGCCGGTGCTGCACGTGACCACGACCTTGTACTGGATCCGCTTGTCGCCACCGGTGGTCCACTGGTTGTGGAACTCGGGCGCGAGCGGGGTGACGGTGCAGCCGCTGCTGGTGACGGTGGCGTCCGCCGGCGCCATCAGAGCCAGTGGTACGGCGGCCACCCCGGCTGCCACCAGTACCCGGAGTGCCTTCTTGGATCGGAACATGGGTCCCCCTGCGTTCGCGGCGGTGCCTGACCGCCGAGCCTGTGCGCCGCAGCTGCGACGCGGTGACGACGGTGACACCGCGAGATCAGCGCCGCGTCAGCACCTGCTCAGCACGAGGTCGGGCCGGGCCCCCGAGACCCGGCGGGGCGACCGGCTCCGCGCGTACCCTGGGTCCGTGACCGTCGCGAGCAGCCGGCGACCGTCCCGCCGGCTCCTGGTCGCTGCGGCGGGATACGGGAAGACGACTGCGCTCGAGGAGGACCTCCCGGCCGGCGGGATCCGGTGTACGGCGACGGAGGCGCTCGACCGGGGAGTGCCGCACGCCGACTGGGTCGCGGTCGACGACGTCCACGAGCTCTCCGAGGCCGAGCAGGCGGAGCTGGTGGGGATGCTGGCCGAGCTCCCGTCCCGGGTCAGCGTCACGGTCGCCTCCCGCAGACCGCTGGCCGGCGCGGTCCGCGGGCGGCTGCTGGGGCAGGTCTACGAGCGTGGTCCCGAGGATCTCGCGCTGAGTGCCTACGCCGTGGCGCGGGTGCTCGCCGACGAGTACGGCGTGGTCGACCCGACCACGGCCGTCGAGGTGCACGCCTGCACCGACGGGTGGCCGGCGCTGGTGCACTTCGCCGCCGATGCGCTCGCGCGGCACCGGGTCGGTGACCTGTGCGCGGAGCTCGGCCGGCCGGGCTCCGCCGCGTCCACCTGGCTCACCATGAACGTGCTGCGCGACGTGCCGTCGGACGTGCTGGCGGTTCTCACGGTCGTGACCGGCCTGGGACCGGTCACGGAGCAGGCCTGGAGGGTCGTGTCTCGAGGGGCAGGCCTTCGGGCGTCCGACCGCGCCGTGGAGCACCTGCGACGGGTCGGCGTGCTGGTCCCGCGGCGTCGCCTTGGCCGCGAGCCCCTGCTCACGGTCGTCCCCCTGGTCGGTGCGGTCCTCGCCGCCGGCCCGGCAGCACCGGAGCCCGATGCCGCACTGCTGGCGGCAGTCGCTGCGACGTACGAGCGCGACGGCCTTCCGTTCGCCGCTGCGCAGGCACACGCGCGGGCGAGTCGATGGTCGGAGCTCGAGAGGCTGGTCGCGCGGCGAGGAGACGAGATGCTGCGGGCGGGTCACGCTGCGGGTCTGGCCCGGCTGCTCGCCGAGGCTCCGCCGACCGCCGTGAGCTCCCGGGTGCAGCCCATCCGGGCGGACGCGCTCCGGGTGGCCGGAGATCCGTCCGGGGCGCTGCGCCTGTTCGGGCCGGTCGCCGACGAGGCGGACCTGCACGGCTGGTCGGAGAAGCTCGCCGTCCGGGTCGCGTCGGTTCACTTCATGCTGGGCGACTTCCCGGCTGCCGTGGAGGCGCTCGACCGGATCAGCGGATCGCAGGTCACCAGCGATCTGGACGGAGTGGAGTGGCGCGCCGCACGGGTGCTCGCCGTCTCGATGCGTGGGGTCGACGACGGCGCGCGGGCGCTGGCCGCGGAGGCGCTGCGGCTCGCGGAGCGGGTGGGCGAGCCGGGCGGGCTGGCGCTCGCCCACCTCGCGGTGGCCCGGACCTCGGACGGTGCCGTCAAGGAGGCCCACCACGAGCGTGCCCTCAGCTGGGCAACGCGGGCCGGCGACGTCCCGCTGGCCGCGCGGGTCATGGTGAACCAGGGGCACCTGCTGCTGGCGTCCGCCCGGTACGGGGAGGCGACCGTCGTCGCCCGAGAGGCGCTGTGGCTGACCGAGCGCTTCAGCCCGCCGGGCGTGCAGGCCGCGGCCCTGCACAACCTCGGTGAGGCGCTGACCATGGTGGGGGAGCTGCCGGAGGCACGGTGGCAGCTCGAGCGCGCCGTGGCCCTCTGCCGCCGCCTGGGGCCCGGGCGCGCGGCGCTCGGGCTGCTCGGCATCGCCCAGGTCCATCGACACCTCGGTCATGACGAGCAGGCCCGGGCGGCGTACCTCGAGGCGGTGGCCCTGGCCCGTGAGTCCGGAGAGCTCCAGGTCCTGGTCCCCGCTCTCGCCGGACTGGCCCGGCTGGAGGCCGCGTCCTCGGCCGAGTCCGCCAGGTCGCTCGCGGACGAGGCGATGATCCTGGCCAGTGACTCGGTGCGGCCCTTCGCGCTCGTCGCCGGGGGCTGGGTCGCCCTGCTCACCGGCGACCGCGAGCGCGCCACGGAGCACGCCGCGGAGGCGGTCGACGCGGCGCGGGAGGTGCAGGCTGTCGACGTCCTGGCCGAGGCTCTGGAGCTGGCGGCCGAGTGCGCGCTCGATCCCGCCGCGGCCCGTCGCGCGCTGGTCGAGGCGCTCAGCATCTGGCGGGAGGGCGGCGCCGAGCCGGCATCGGCCCGGCTGGAGGTGCTCCTCGGCGGGCTCAGCGACGCCGACGGGACCGCGAGATCTCGTGGGCGCGAGGCTGCGCGACGGCTGCAGCGGATGGGGATCCACGACGTGAACGGCCGGCCCCTGGCCGAGGAGCGGAGCATGGCGCGGGTCGCCGTCCGGGTCCTGGGCGGCTTCTCGGTGCAGGTGGACGGGCGCGTCGTCGCGTTGACCGCCTGGCGGTCGCGGCAGGCGCGCACGCTGGTCAAGATCCTCGCCTCACGCCGCGGACGCCCGACGACGAGAGCGCAGATCTGCGAGCTGCTGTGGCCCGACGACGATCCTGCACGGACGAGCCACCGGCTGTCGGTGCTGCTCGCCGCGGTTCGCGGGGTCCTCGACCCGGCGCGGGCCTGGCCCGGCGACCGCTACGTCGCCAGCGACCTCACCGGCATCCGGCTCGACCTGCGGCACGTCGCCGTCGACGCCGAGAACCTGCTCCGGGACGCCGAGCACGCCGCTGAGCTGATGGAGGCCGGCGAGGTCGCGCGAGCGGCGGAGATCCTGGCGAGTGTCGACGAGCAGTTCCGGGGTGAGGCGTTCGAGGAGGACCTCTACGAGGAATGGGCGGACCCGCTCCGTGAGGAGGTCCGGGCCGCCTGGCTGCGGTCGTTGCGGCGCCTGGCGACGCTGCGCGCCCGGCAGGACCGGGTGGAGGATGCCCAGGGGCTGCTCGTTCGGCTCCTCGCCGTCGACCCGTACGACGAGCAGGTGCACGCCATGCTGGTGGGGACCCTGTCCCGGAACGGGCGGCACGGCGAGGCCCGGCGTGCCTTCGAGCGATGGGTGGAGGCGATGCGCGCGATCGAGGCCCCGCCGCCGGACGCCCGCGTGCTGCGGGCGTCGGTGCCGTCCCGCTGACGCCTCCCGCCCGCGTGCTGACGCCACGCTGACGCCGGTCGAGCAGGCTGGTCACACCGCACAGCGCGGGAGGTCCACCGAGGGGGTCGACCTCGCCACGATCAGGGGGAACCATGCACACTCGCCGACTCGTCGCAGCAGTACCCGTAGCCGTCGCGGCTCTGGCCGCGACGCCGTTGATGGCGACCGCCGCCGGCCCGCCGCCCGTCGACAGCTGTCCGGCCGCGACCCACCTCATCACCGGCACGCCGGGGGACGACACCCTGGTCGGCACCGCCGGCAGCGACATCATCAACGGACTCGGCGGCAACGACACCATCGACGGACGGGGCGGGAGCGACGTCCTGCACGGTGGGGACGGCAACGACGAGGTGCGCGGGTCCGGGGGCGACGACTGCGTCTACGGCGACGGCGGTGACGACGCGGTCAACGGCGGCTACGGCAACGACTACGTCGACGGCGGCACGGAGGACGACCTGGTCGGAGGAGGCACCGGGACGGACACCGTGGACGGTGGTGACGGCTTCGACGTTCTGGTCACCTTCGACCAGGGAACCTACCAGCGGGTCGAGTACTGACCGGCTGCAGCGGCCCGGCGCACCGGGCCGCCGGTGCTCTCCCGTGCCGGGGGCCCTAGGTTGGGGGCACCCAGCACAGGAGGGAGGCCCGGTGGCCAAGAAGCGATGGAGTGAGCTGAGCCCGCGCAGCCGGCGGCTGATCGTCGTCGGCGGCGTCCTCGAGGGGATCCTCAAGACGGCGGCGCTCGTCGACCTCAGACGGCGGTCGGCCGGCGAGGTCCGCGGCCCCAGGTGGGCCTGGGCGTTGGGCATCGTCCTCGCCAACTCGGTCGGCGCGGTTCCGGCGGCGTACCTGCTCGTCGGGCGACGCCGCGGCGGGGGCGTCGAAGCAGAGCGGTGATCGCAGGCAGGTACTCGCTCGAGCGGGAGATCGGGCGAGGGGGCATGGGGTCGGTGTGGCTTGCCGAGGACTCGCTCCTCGGCCGGCCGGTCGCGCTCAAACGGGTCGGACTGCTCCCGGGCGCCGACAGCACCGACCTGACCCGCGCCGAGCGCGAGGCACGGTTGGCCGCACGGCTCGACCATCCGCACGTGGTCGCGGTCTTCGACCTGGTCGCCGACCCCGGCACCGATGCTCGCTGGCTCGTCATGGAGTACGTCGACGGGATGTCCCTGGCCGAGGCGGTCGCCCGCGACGGACCGTTCTCGCCCGACGACGCCGCGCCGCTGCTGCAGCAGGTCGCCGGGGCGCTCGCCGCCGCGCACGCCGCCGGCATCGTGCACCGCGACGTCAAGCCCTCGAACGTGCTCCTCGACCGGGACCGCCGGGCGAGGCTGACCGACTTCGGCATCGCCCGGATCGCGACCGACCCGGTGCTCACGCAGACCGGCATGCTCACCGGGTCGCCGGCCTACCTCGCGCCCGAGGTGGCCGCGGGGGAGCGCGGCGGCGCCGCGGCGGACGTGTGGTCTCTGGGGGCGACGGCGTTCCACCTGCTCGCCGGGCGGCCGCCGTACGAGATCGGCGACCACGTGCTCGCCGGGCTCTACCGGATCGTCCACGACGACCCACCCCGGCTCGACGACGCCGGGTGGCTCTCGCCCCTGCTCGACGGCACCCTGGTCAAGGATCCCGAGCGGCGCTGGTCCATGAGCCGGGCCCGAGACTTCCTGGCCGATCCGGCCGGCCGCTCGGCGGTGCCCGTCGAGCGACCCCCGGCCACGAGGCGGTCCCCGGCGGTCCGCGGCCTCGCCGTGGCCACCGGTGCGGCACTGGTCGCCGCGCTGGCCGTCGGGGCGGCGCTGCTGGTGAAGGGCGCGCAGGGCGCCGGGCCAGAGGCCGCTTCGGTGCCGCCGAGCAGCCGGAGCAGTCCGAGCAGCCAGAGCAGCCAGAGCAGCCAGAGCAGCTCGCCCAGCCGGTCGGCCACTCCGGTGACGACGGGCCCGTCGGCTCGCGGCATGGAGTCGTTCGTGCGGTCCTATGTCACGGCCGTCGCCGCGCACCCGAAGGACGCCTGGCGGATGCTGACGCCGAAGTTCCAGCGCGAGAGCGGCGGGCTGGCCCGCTACCGCGCGTTCTGGCACGGCGTCGGCGCGCCGCACCTGCTCGCCGTGCACGCCGACCCGCACGACCTGGTCGTGCGCTACCGGGTGCGGTTCGACCACTTCGGCACCGGGCGGCGGCCCACCGTCTTGGACCTGAGCTACGACCACGGCCGCTACCGCATCGACGGGGAGCGCACGCGCGGCTTCGTGCCCGCCGGCTGAGCAGCCCCGGGACAGGTCGGGCCGTTTCGACGTGGCGCGCCGACTCGCGGCGTTAGGCTGCCTCATGGCTGTCCTGCAGGCCGGGCGGTCGTCGCGGGTGCGCCGCCGCTACGCCGTGTCGGGCCTGGTGCAAGGCGTCGGCTTCCGACCCTTCGTCTACGTCACCGCATCCGACCTGGCGCTGGCCGGTGTCGTGGCGAACACCCCGTCCGGCGTGGTCGTGGAGGTCGAGGGCGACGCGGACGCCGTCGAGGCGTTCGGCCGCCGGCTCGTCGACCGGGCCCCACCGCTCGCCGCTGTGGAGTCGGTCGCCGACACCGACCTCCCGCTGCGAGGCGGCACCGGCTTCACGATCGAGCGATCCTCCGACGGCACCGGCCGGACGCTCGCCTCGCCGGACATCGCGGTCTGCGACGACTGCCTCGCCGAGCTCGCCGACCCCGCCGACCGTCGCTACCGGCACCCGTTCATCTCCTGCACGAACTGCGGCCCGCGCTTCACGATCATCACCGCGCTGCCCTACGACCGGGCCTCCACGACGATGGCCGAGTTCGCGATGTGCGACCGCTGCCGCGCCGAGTACGAGAATCCGGCCGACCGCCGCTTCCATGCGCAGCCGATCGCCTGTCACGACTGCGGCCCGGTCGTCGAGCTGCTGGCTCCCGGGGAGCGGACTGTCGCTGACGACGCCGTACGGCGGGCACGGGCGCTGCTCGCGGACGGCCGGATCGTCGCGGTCAAGGGCGTCGGGGGCTACCACCTGGCCTGCGACGCGCGCGCCGACCGCGCGGTCGCGCAGCTGCGGCGCCGCAAGCAGCGGGAGGACAAGCCGTTCGCCGTGATGGTCCGCGACCTCGAAGTGGCGAACGCACTCGGGTGTGTCGGCGACCCGGAGCGCCAGCTGCTCACCGGGATCCGCAAGCCCGTCGTGCTGCTGCCGCGGACCGGGCCGGCCGCGGTGTCGCGGCACGTAGCGCCCGGCAGCCCGGACCTCGGCGTGCTGCTTCCGTACGCGCCGCTGCACGTGCTGATCCTCGGAGAGCCCGGCGACGACGGCCCCGACGCACTCGTGATGACGTCGGGGAACCTGGCCGGCGAGCCCATCGTCACCGACGACGACGAGGCGCTGGTCCGGCTCGGCGGCATCGCGGACGCCTTCCTCCGTCACGACAGGAGGATCCACGTGCCCTGCGACGACTCGGTGACGCGGGTCGTGGCCGGCGTCGAGCTTCCTCTGCGCCGCTCCCGCGGGCACGCGCCGCTGCCGGTGGCGCTGCCGTTCGACGTGCCACCGCTGCTGGCCGCGGGCGCGGACCTGAAGAACACCTGCGCCGTGGGGTCCGGCGGCTACGCCTGGCTCAGCCAGCACGTCGGCGACCTCGACGACCCGGCCACCCAGGACGCGCTGTCCGGCTCGGTCGCGCACCTCGAGCGGCTCACCGGCGTGCGCCCCGAGGTCGTGGTCGCCGATGCGCATCCGGGATACCGGTCCGGGGCATGGGCCCGCGAGCACGCCGGTGGCCGAGCGCTGCGCACCGTGCAGCACCACCACGCGCACATCGCGGCGGTGATGGGCGAGCACGGTCTGTCCCGCGACGCGCGCGTCATCGGGGTCGCCTTCGACGGCACGGGCTACGGGACGGACGGCGCGGTCTGGGGCGGCGAGCTGCTCGTGGCCGGCTACCCGTCGTTCGAGCGCCTCGCGCACCTCGGCTACGTCCCGCTGGCCGGAGGGGACGCCAGCGTGGTGCGGCCCTACCGGATGGCACTCTCGCACCTTCGCGCGGCGGGGCTCGCGTGGACCGAGGACCTCCCCGCAGTGGCGGCCTGCCCGGTGCGCGAGCGGTCCGTGCTGGCCCACCAGCTCCGCACGGGCCTGGCGTGCGTGCCCACCTCGAGCATGGGCCGGCTGTTCGACGCGGTCGCCTCCCTGGCCGGGGTGCGGCACGAGGTGGACCACGAGGCGCAGGCGGCCGTCGAGCTCGAGGGGCTGGCCCGGTCCTGCACGGAGTCCCTGGCGCCGTACCGGTTCGAGGTCCTGGCCGACCCGGCGGTGCCGGGCGCGCTGCTCGCCGACCCGGCGCCGGTGGTCCGCGCGGTGGCCGACGACGTACGTCGCGGGGAGCCGGCGAGCCGGGTCGCGGCGCGGTTCCACGCCGGCGTGGCGACGCTGGTCGTCGACCTGGCGACGATGGCCCGGGAGCGCACCGGGATCGACGTGGTGGTCCTCGGCGGAGGGGTGTTCTGCAACGCCGTGCTGCTCGCATCGTGCGAGAGGCTGCTGGCCGACCGGGGGTTCGCCGCGCTGCGGCCGCGGCGGCTTCCGCCGAACGACGGTGGTCTGGCACTCGGCCAGCTGCTGGTCGCCGCGGCGGGCTGAGCAGGACGGAGAGGAGACCGACATGTGTCTGGCGGTGCCGGGCCGGGTGGTGGCCGTGCACGACGAGGACGGGCAGCCCATGGCGGAGGTCGACTTCGGCGGGCTGCGCAAACAGGTGTGCCTGGCGTACATCCCCGACGCCGCGGTGGGCGAGTACGTCATCGTGCACGTCGGCTTCGCGATCCAGCGACTCGACGAGGAGTCGGCGCGGAGGTCGCTCGTGGAGTTCGAGCGGCTCGGCCTGCTCGACCAGGAGCTGCGGTGAAGTACCTCGACGAGTTCGGCGACCCGGTGCTGGCCGGGCGGCTGCTGGAGCGGATCCACGCGGCCACGACGGGCTCGTGGGCGATCATGGAGGTCTGCGGCGGCCAGACGCACTCCATCATCCGGCACGGCATCGACCAGCTGCTGCCCGACGGCGTCGAGATGATCCACGGCCCCGGCTGCCCGGTCTGCGTGACACCCCTGGAGACGATCGACAGGGCACTGGCCGTGGCCGAGCGACCGGACGTCGTGTTCTGCTCGTTCGGCGACATGCTGAGGGTGCCCGGGTCCGCTCGGGACCTGCTCTCGGTCAAGAGTGCCGGCGGTGACGTCCGGGTGGTCTACTCGCCGCTGGACGCACTCCGGCTCGCACGGGCGAACCCCGACCGGCAGGTGGTGTTCTTCGGGATCGGCTTCGAGACGACCGCGCCGGCCAACGCGATGACCGTCTACCAGGCCCGCCGGCTCGGCATCGCGAACTTCTCGCTGCTCGTCTCGCACGTTCTCGTGCCGCCGGCGGTCGCCGCGATCATGGAGTCGCCGGCCTGCCGGGTGCAGGCCTTCCTCGCCGCCGGCCACGTGTGCAGCGTGATGGGCACCGCGCAGTACCCCCCGCTGGCCGAGCGGTACGGCGTGCCCATCGTCGTCACGGGCTTCGAGCCGCTCGACGTGCTCGACGGCATCCGGCGGGCGGTCGTGCAGCTGGAGGAGGGCCGGCACGAGGTGGAGAACGCCTACCCGCGGGCCGTGCCTGCCGAGGGCAACCCGGTCGCGACGGCGATGCTGCGCGACGTGTTCGAGGAGACCGACCGAACGTGGCGGGGGATCGGGATGATCCCGCGCAGCGGCTGGCGGCTCTCGGAGCGGTACGCCGAGTTCGACGCCGAGCAGCGGTTCGCGGTCGCGGACCTGCACACCGAGGAGTCGGCGCTGTGCCGCTCCGGCGAGGTGCTGCAGGGACTGCTCTCGCCGCCCGACTGCGCGGCGTTCGGCCGCGAGTGCACGCCGCGCAGCCCGCTCGGCGCCACCATGGTGTCCTCGGAGGGCGCCTGCGCCGCGTACTACGCCTACCGCCGGCTCGAGCCGGCCGAGGGGTGAGGGCCGGGATGGCGGAGTCGCCGGACCTCGGACAGTGGACCTGTCCCGCGCCGCTGCGCGCCACGCCGACGATCGTGCTGGGGCACGGCGGAGGTGGCGCGATGACGGGGGAGCTCGTCGAGCAGCTGTTCCTGCCGGCGTTCGGCGACGCCGCGCGTGCCGACCTCGGCGACGCCGCGGTGCTGACGCCGCCGCCGATGGGGCAGGGCGGCCGGCTGGCGATCTCCACCGACTCCTTCGTCGTCCAGCCGATGTTCTTCCCGGGCGGCTCGATCGGCGACCTGGCCGTCAACGGGACCGTGAACGACCTGGCCATGTGCGGCGCGACGCCGCTGTGGCTGGCGACCGCGTTCATCTTGTCCGAGGGCACCCGGCTGGCCGACATCGGCCGGGTGGCCGGCGCGATGGGCCGGGCGGCCGAGCGGGCCGGGGTGCGGCTGGTCACCGGGGACACCAAGGTGGTCGACAGCGGCAGCGGCGACGGCGTCTACGTCACGACCACCGGCGTCGGGGTCGTTCCGGCCGGCGTCGACATCGGGCCGCTGCGCGCCCGCGTCGGCGACGCCGTGCTGGTCAGTGGCGACATCGGCCTGCACGGCGTCGCGGTGCTGAGCTGCCGCGAGGGGCTGGAGTTCGGCACCACGGTGCGCAGCGACACCGCGGCCCTGCACGGCCTTGTGGCGGCCATGCTCGCGACCGGCACGGACGTCCACGTGCTGCGCGACCCGACTCGAGGCGGCGTGGCCGCGGCGCTCAACGAGATCGCCCGGTCCTCCGGGGTCGGCGTCGAGCTGGTGGAGCAGGAGATACCGGTGCCCGAGGAGGTGCGGGACGCCTGTGGGCTGCTGGGGCTCGACCCGCTCCAGGTTGCCAACGAGGGCCGGCTGGTCGCCTTCGTCCCGGCGGACGATGCGGAGCGGGTCCTGGGCGCGATGCGCGAGCACCCGCTGGGCCGCGGCGCACGCCGGATCGGCTCCTGCGTCGCCGCGCACCCTCGGACAGTGGTCGCCCGCACCGCGCTGGGCAGCACCCGGATCGTCGACCTTCCGGTGGGCGAGCAGCTGCCCCGGATCTGCTGACGGTCTCAGCCGTGGGTGGCGGCTGAGCCGTCGGTGGCCTCCGGCCCCTCGGCCAGCAGCAGGTACAGGTCCCGCCGGGCGTTGGCCAGGATCGTGGCGGCGGCCTGCACCTGGGGCTCGGTGCCGGTGCGTCCGACCTGGCGGGCGGCGCCGTGCAGCTGCTCGAGCAGTGCCCGCAGGTCCGGTCCGCGGCGTGGCCCGCCGAAGCCGGCGAACGGGTCCGGCCAGGAGTCGCGCTGGGTGTCGACGAGCGCGCGACCGGAGTCGGTCAGCGTGACCAGCTTGCGCCCGGACGCGGAGGTCGCGGTGACGAGCTCCTCGTCCTCGAGCTGGTTGATCGCCGGGTAGACCGCTCCCGGGCTGGGCGTCCATCGTCCGCCGCTGCGCTCGGCGACCGCCTGCATCAGCTGGTAGCCGTGCATGGGCTCCTCGGCGAGGAGCAGCAGGATCGCCGTGCGGACGTCGCCACGGGGAGCACGACGCCGACCGGGACCGCCGGATCGCCGAGGGCCGCGACCGCGCGGGCGTCCCGGTCCGGGCTCTGCGGGACCGGACTCGCCGTTCGGGTCGAACAGGTCGGTGGGGTGGTGGTGCGGATGGCGGGGCTGGTACCCGCCTGCGGGGTCTCGGGTTCTCATGGGGAGAACCTCCTCTCAATGAGTCATGACAGTAACGATATATCGTTACTGTCATGAATGCAAGGCTGAGCCTCAGGCCGTGTCAGGATCGCGTTGGGATCGGCCGGCTCCGTGTCAGGGACCTGTCAAGGTCATCGGCCTCCGGTCCGGGCCGGCATGTACTGGGGTCATGACAGGAGATCCCCGGCTGCGCAACGGTCTCGGCGCCCCCCTCGCAGTCGCGGCCACGTTCGCCGCCGCCACCGTCATGTCGGCGAGCCGCGGCCACGTCCCGCCCGGCGCCGACCTCGCCGCGATCGTCGTCCTCGTCGTCGGCCGGTACGGCGACCTGAGCCGGCACGGCCGGCGGGACGTCGTACGACTCGCTCTGCTGCTGGGCTGCGGGCTGCTCGCCGGGGTCCGGGAGCCGCACCTGCCGGAGACCCGGCATGGCTGACGTCGCCTTCGTCGTGCTGACGGTCGCCGCCTTCGTGCTGCTCGGGGTCGTGGTGCGAGGGGTGGAGCGGCTGTGACCGCCGAGAACCTGGTCGGGCTGGTGCTCGCCATCGGCGCGGCCTGCTACCTCGTCCTCGCCCTGCTCTTCCCGGAGAGGTTCTGATGTCCACGTACGCGGCGGGCGCGATCTTCGTCGTCGTCCTGGTCGCCGCACTGGCCGTCGCGCACGTGCCGCTCGGCGACTACATGGCGCGGGTCTACCAGGACGAGCACCACCTCCGCGTGGAGCGCTGGGTCTACCGGGCAACCGGGGTGGACCCGGACGGCGACCAGCGGTGGGGCACCTACCTGCGCAGCGTGCTGGCCTTCTCGGCCGTGTCGATCCTGTTCCTGTACGCCCTGCTGCGTCTCCAGGGGCACCTGCCCTTCAGCCTCGGGATGCCCGGCATGGCGCAGAGCCAGGCGTTCAACACCGCGACGAGCTTCACCACCAACACCAACTGGCAGTCCTACTCCGGGGAGTCGACCCTCGGCTACACCGCGCAGGCTGCCGGGCTCGCCGTCCAGAACTTCGTCTCGGCCGCGGTCGGCATGGCGGTCGCGGTCGCGCTGGTGCGCGGCTTCGCCCGGTCGCGCACGGACCGGCTCGGCAGCTTCTGGGTCGACCTCGTGCGCACCTGCCTGCGGATCCTCCTGCCGATGGCGGTGGTCGCCGCCGTGGTGCTCCTCGCCGGCGGCGTGATCCAGAACTGGAACGTGCCACACACGGTCGCCACCCTGGCCGGTGGCCACCAGACGATCACCGGCGGACCGGTGGCCGGTCAGGAGGCGATCAAGGAGCTCGGCACCAACGGAGGCGGGTTCTACAACGCCAACTCCGCGCACCCCTTCGAGAACCCGACGGCGTGGACCAACCTGTTCGAGGTCTTCCTGCTGCTGGTGGTCGCCTTCGCGCTTCCCCGGACCTTCGGACGGATGGTCGGCGACCGGCGCCAGGGCTACGCGATCGTCGCGGTGATGGCGATCCTGTTCCTCGGGAGCGTCGTCACCCTCAACGTCGTCCAGGGTCTGCATCACGGGACCGTCCCCACGGCGGTCGGCGCGTCGACCGAGGGCACCGAGCAACGGTTCGGCGTGCCGGACTCCGCGACCTTCGCCGCGTCGACGACGTTGACCTCCACCGGCGCGGTCGACTCCTTCCACGACTCGTACACGAGTCTGGGCGGCGCCGTCATCCTGGTGGACATGCAGCTCGGGGAGGTGGCGCCGGGTGGCGTCGGCTCGGGGCTCTACGGGATGCTGGTGCTCGCCGTCATCACGGTCTTCGTCGCCGGGCTGATGGTGGGCCGGACCCCCGAGTACGCCCGCAAGAAGATCGGCACCCGGGAGGTCAGGTTCGCCTCGCTGTACTTCCTCACCACCCCGCTGGTCGTGCTCGTCGGCACGGCGACCGCGATGGCCCTGCCGGGGGAGCGGGCCGGGATGGCGAACGACGGCGCGCACGGGCTGTCGGAGGTGCTCTACGCCTTCACGTCGGCGGGCAACAACAACGGGTCCGCGTTCGCCGGCCTGTCGGTGGACACGACCTGGTACAACACCGCTCTCGGCCTCGCGATGCTCCTGGGCCGGTTCCTCCCGGTCATCTTCGTCCTCGCCCTGGCCGGCTCGCTGGCGGGTCAGCAGGAGGTGCCCGTATCGGAGGGCACCCTGCCGACGCACCGGCCCCTGTTCGTGCTGATGGTGACCGGCGTCGCGGGCGTCGTCGTCGCGCTGACCTACCTGCCCGCGCTGGCGCTCGGGCCGCTCGCGGAGGGGTTGCACGGATGAGCGGCACGGTGCAGGGCGGTCTCCTGGACCCACGGATGCTGTGGACCTCCATCCCGGACGCGGTGCGGAAGCTCGACCCGCGCACCCTCGTGCGCAACCCGGTCATGTTCATCGTCGAGGTCGCGTCGGTGTTCACGACCTGGCTGGCGATCCGCGACCACACGGCGTTCGCGGTCATCACGACCACCTGGCTGTGGTTCACGGTGCTCTTCGCCAACCTTGCCGAGGCCGTCGCCGAGGGACGCGGCAAGGCGCAGGCCGAGACGCTGCGCCGTGCGCGGACGGAGACGGCCGCCCGCCGCGTCGTCGGCTGGGAGCCCGGGGCCGCACCCGACGACTTCCGCGAGGAGCGAGTGCCCGCGCCGCAGCTCGCCCGGGGTGACATCGTCCTCGTCGAGGCGGGTCAGCTCGTCCCCGGGGACGGCGACGTCCTGGAGGGCATCGCCAGCGTCGACGAGTCGGCGATCACCGGGGAGTCCGCTCCCGTGATCCGCGAGTCCGGCGGCGACCGGTCGTCGGTGACCGGTGGCACCCGGGTGCTCTCCGACCGCATCGTCGTACGGATCACGCAGGAGCCCGGCGAGAGCTTCATCGACCGGATGATCGCGCTCGTCGAGGGCGCGTCGCGCCAGAAGACCCCCAACGAGATCGCGCTCAACATCCTGCTGGCGTCGCTGACGATCATCTTCCTGCTGGCGGTGGCCAGCCTGCAGCCGCTGGCGATCTACGCCAAGGCCCAGCAGCCGGGACTGGCGGACTCGGCGGCGCTCACCGGCGACGGCGTGACCGGGGTGGTGCTGGTCTCGCTGCTGGTCTGCCTGATCCCGACCACCATCGGGGCGCTGCTGTCCGCCATCGGGATCGCCGGCATGGACCGGCTGGTGCAGCGCAACGTGCTGGCGATGTCGGGCCGGGCGGTGGAGGCGGCCGGCGACGTGAACACGCTGCTGCTCGACAAGACCGGCACCATCACCCTCGGCAACCGGGAGGCCGTCGAGCTGATCGCGGTCCCCGGCGTGACCGAGCGGGAGCTGGCGGACGCGGCGCAGCTCGCCAGCCTGGCCGACGAGACCCCGGAGGGCAGGTCCATCGTGGTGCTGGCCAAGCAGCGGTTCGCGCTGCGCGAGCGCCGGCCGGGCGAGCTCGCGCATGCGGTCTTCGTCCCGTTCACCGCCCAGACCCGGATGAGCGGTGTCGACCTCGCCGAGGACGGTGCGGCGCGGCAGGTCCGCAAGGGTGCCTCCAGCGCGGTCCGCGAGTGGGTGCGCCTGCAGGGCGGCACACCCGGCGCCGAGCTGGGAGTCGTCGTCGACGCGATCTCCAGCGCGGGCGGGACGCCTCTCGTGGTGGCCGAGCAGGGGCCGTCGGGGGCGCGGACCCTCGGGGTCGTCCACCTGAAGGACATCGTGAAGAGCGGGATGCGCGAGCGCTTCGACGAGATGCGGGCGATGGGGATCCGCACGGTGATGATCACCGGGGACAACCCGTTGACCGCGAAGGCGATCGCCGACGAGGCCGGCGTCGACGACTTCCTGGCCGAGGCGACACCGGAGGACAAGATGGCGCTGATCCGGCGCGAGCAGGCCGGCGGCAAGCTCGTCGCGATGACCGGGGACGGCACCAACGACGCGCCGGCACTCGCCCAGGCGGACGTCGGCGTGGCGATGAACACCGGCACGTCGGCGGCCAAGGAGGCGGGCAACATGGTGGACCTCGACTCCAACCCGACCAAGCTCATCGAGATCGTGGAGATCGGCAAGCAGCTGCTGATCACGCGCGGCGCGCTGACGACCTTCTCCATCTCCAACGACGTGGCGAAGTTCTTCGCGATCATCCCGGCGATGTTCGCCGTGGTGTACCCGGGCCTCGACCGGCTCAACGTGATGCGGCTGCACTCCCCTGAGAGCGCGATCCTCTCGGCCGTGATCTTCAACGCGCTGATCATCGTGGCCCTGATCCCGCTCGCCCTGCGCGGGGTGCGCTACCGGCCGACCAGCGCATCGGCGATGCTGAGGCGCAACCTGGCGGTGTACGGGCTCGGCGGCCTGGTGCTGCCGTTCGTGGGCATCAAGGCGATCGACCTGGTCGTGCAGCTCCTGCCGGGGATCCGGTGAGCGCGATGCCGGACCACCTGCCCCGCGCGCTGCGCCCCCACCTCGCTGCCGTCCGCATGCTGCTCGTCCTCACCGTCGTGCTCGGCGTCGGCTACCCGCTCGTCGTCACCGCCGTGGCCCAGCTTCCCGGCCTGCGGGCGCACGCCCAGGGATCGATGCTCACCGTCGACGGGCGGGCGGTCGGCTCGAGGATCATCGGACAGTCGTTCACCGACGCGCACGGCCGGCCCCTCCCGGCGTACTTCCAGCCTCGTCCGTCGGCCGCGGGCACCGGCTACGACCCCACCGCGAGCGGAGCCTCCAACCTCGGACCGGAGCAGATCGGGCTGCTCACCGCCGTCTGCGCGCGCAGTCGAGCCGTCGGACTGCTCGAGGGCGTCGACGGTCGGCGACCGTACTGCACCCCGGACGGGGTGGGCGCGGTCCTGTCGGTGGTCCGCGCGCACGGCTCGACCGGGCCGGTGACCCGGGTGGTCGGTGTGACCCGGGTGTGCCCGGCCCGGCCCTTCCCCCGTCGGTACGACGGGGTGCCGGTCGCGTGCGCGAGCCCGGGCGCCGGCCAGGGCAGGGGCACCATCGTGCTGGTGCGCGGTCCCGGTCTGGCCGCACCCCGCAACCCCGTGCCCGCGGACGCCGTCACCGCCAGCGGCAGCGGCCTGGATCCGGACATCTCCGTCGCCTACGCCGCCCTTCAGTCGCCGCGGGTGGCGCGGGCCCGAGCCCTGCCGGTCGCCCGGGTCCGGGCCATGGTCCGGGCTCACACGACCGGGCGTGCGCTGGGGTTCATGGGCGAGCCCTCGGTGAACGTGCTCGAGCTGAACGCGGCGCTCGACCGGGTCGCGCCGCGCTGAACGGACCGGGCTACCCGCCCAGCGTGGCCAGGTAGGCGCGCAGGTCGGTCTCGAAGGCGACGTTGTTCTTGGCCACGTGGTGGAAGGAGAGCCAGGTCCTGGCGGCCGCGACGAACTCCGCCTGAGGGTCCGCCGGCGTCGGCGTCGGCGGGGCCACGGTGAGCGGCGCGAAGATCGTGCAGTCGCCCTGGTGGCTCAGCAGGGTGCGCATGTCGTCCCAGGTGACGTAGGCGCGGCCGGTGTGCCCCCAGGAGTCGCCCCAGGAGTTCTGCAGCCACACCCGCCGGTGCTCGACGTCGAGCTCGTCGAGACAGTACTCGTGACCGCCGGCGACCCGGCCGGTGATCGAGAGCCGGCCGTCGGCCGCCGGGTTGAACATGTCCTGGCGCCACTCGGTCCCGACGATCACCGGCTGCTTGGCGAGCGCGGACAGCAGCGCCTCCAGCGAGAAGGCGTGCTGGTAGCCGCTGATCAGCTTGCGCTTCAGCAGCACCTTGGCGACGGACAGCCCGTCGGAGCCGGTGTCCTGCGGCGGGTACGCCCCGGCGACGTCGTCGAGATGGGTCGCCGCCGAGTACACCCCGACGGCGTACTCCTCGTCGGCCTGCGCGTCGCTGCCCAGCACCGCCTTGACCACCGACTCCGCCCAGAACGGCTGGTAGGACAGGCACTTGGCGCCCGCGTTGCCGGTGCAGGAGCCGAGATGGCCCTGGTCGAGCGTCGGGATCTGGGACTGGTGCCGCACCGACGCGAGGGTGCTGGGGTCGGCGGCGGCGAACGCGTACTGCCAGGACCGCGGGTCGTGGCGGACGTGGCGGCCGAGCCGCGGATCGCTCGGCTCTTCGAACTTCAACACGTAGTCGGTCATCGAGGTTCACCTCGGGAAAGTGGTACTGCCGGAGCCGCTGGAGGAGCGTCGCGCGCTCCGGGGACGGGGAGCCTTCCGTGAGCCGGCCCCCCGCCGTGTCTGCACTCCAACAGGTTCGCGAGGGGTCGGAAGTAAAGTCAATGGCCCCTTTCGACTACGGGTGCGCGTCGGCGGCCGCCAGCAGCCGCTCGCCCAGCAGGCGCGCGGCGCGTCGCAGCTCCGGCCCGCCGACGATCCGGTAGGTCGCGCGCACGGCGGCCAGCTGCTCGGCGTACCACCCGGGGTTGCTGGTGCTGCCGACCAGCCGGGTGGTCGCCGCGTCGACCGGGTCGAGCCGGCCGAGCACCCGCGGGACCCGGCCGGTCAGCCGCTCGACGGGCTCGTCGATCACCACCAGCGCGTCGTACTCCCACCCGTCCGCGAGGTGCTCCTCGAGGGTGCTGACCGGGTCGAGGTCGGGAGGCGGGCGGAAGGTGCCGCCCAGCAGCTCCACGGCACGGACCCGGTCGACCCGGTAGGCGCGCAGGTCGTCGTGGGCGTGCGAGCGGCACAGCAGGTACCAGCGGCCGTGCCGCACCACCACCGCCCACGGGTCCACGTCGGTGCTCCAGTCCGCCCCCGCCTCGGAGCGGTAGGCCAGCCGGACCGACCGGCGGTCGGAGCAGGCCTGGACCAGCACCGCCGTCGTCGACGGGTCCGGCCGGGCCGCGGACCGGTCGGGAGCCGGCTCAGCGGCGCGGCGGACCGCCTCGGCCTGGGCGGCGACGGGCTCCGGCAGCGCCCGGACGATCTTGCCGAGCGCGCTGCCGACCGGCTCCGTGGGGTCGCCCGCGTCGTGGTGCCCGTCGAGCACGGCCATCACCAGACCGAGCGCCTCCGCGCCGCTGAACACCAACGGGGGCAGGCGGAGGCCGCGGCCGACCCGGTAGCCGCCGTAGGGCCCGCGGACCGACTCGATGGGTATGCCGGCCTCCCGAAGGATGGTGACGTAGCGCCGGGCGGCCCGGTCGGACACCCCGAGCCGGTCGGCCAGCCGGTCGGCCGTGATACCGGGGCTGCCCTGCACGAGCTCGAGGGCGAGCAGCGCGCGGGCGGTGGGGCTCGGTGCGGTCTCCACCAGTCACCCCCGTCCGGAAGCAGGTCGTGTCGCAGCAGCGTAGCCTCCTCGGCGATTCCGGTGCGTCGGGTCGTCGTCGCGTCTACCGTTGGAGGTGCACAGCGAAGGGCCGTCCCGATCCCACCAGAGGGGCGCCCGAGCGGAGGCCCTCGAGCAGCCGCTGCTGGGCCGACGGCCTTCTCCCAGCGGGTCGTCGGGTGGGCCCGCGGCCGCGCGCCGGCGGGCCCACCTCACCGCGTCGCCGTCCGGGGGCCGCTAGGTTGTCGTCCATGTCCCCCTCGGCACGCGTCGTGCAGGCCGGCCGGATCGTCGACGTCGTCGCGGGCGAGCTGCTCCGGGACCACCGCGTGCTGCTCGACGGAGACCGGGTCTCGGCCGTCTTGCCGCCCGGGCAGAGCGCACCGCCGGACGCCGACGTGCTGGACCTCGGCGACAGCACCGTGCTCCCGGGGCTCCTCGACCTGCACACCCATCTGGTCGGCCCGGTGGAGGCCGGCGACCTCGGGTCGGTGCTGGAGCGCACCGCGGTCGAGGAGGCACTGCTCGGCGTGGCGCACGCGCGGGCCACCCTGCGGGCGGGGTTCACCACGGTGCGCGACGTCGGGACCTTCTGGGCGTTCGCCGATGTCGAGCTGCGCCGGGCGATCGACTCGGGCTGGGTGGAGGGACCGCGGATGCAGTGTGCGGGCGCCTACCTGACCTGCCCTGGGGGCGGTGGCGACATCACCGGGGTTCCCGACGGTCGGCCGGTGCCGGCTGAGCTGCGGGTCGGCGTGGTCGAGAGCGTCGACGACGTACGGCGGGCGGCGCGGCGGATCGTCGAGGCCGGCGCCGACGTGCTCAAGGTGATCGCCACCGGTGCCGTGCTCGCCCCGGGGACCGAGCCCGGCCTGGCCGAGCTGACCGAGGACCAGGTGCGCGCCGCGGTCGAGGTCGCGGGGGAGCACGGCCTGTTCGTCGCGGCGCACGCGCACGGCGCCGAGGGTGCCGCCCGGGCCGTGCGCGCCGGGGTCCGCTCCATCGAGCACGGCTCGCTGCTCGACGACGCGGTGCTGGACGCGATGGCCGAGCGCGGCACGTTCCTGGTCGCCGACGTCTACAACGGCGACCACATCGCCGAGACCGGCGCCCGGGAGGGGTGGCCCGAGGAGCTGCTGCGCAAGAACCACGAGACGACCGACACCCAGCGCAGCGTCTTCCGGCGCGCGGTGCAGCGCGGCGTGCCGATCGCGTTCGGCACCGACGCGGGCGTCTTCCCGCACGGACGGAACGCGCGCCAGCTGGCCGTCATGGTCGCGCTCGGCCAGTCGCCGATGGCGGCGCTGCGCGCGGCGACCGTGGACGCCGCGCGGTGCATGGGCTGGGAGGACCGGGTCGGCTCCTTGCAGCCGGGCCGGTACGCCGACCTGGTGGCCGTCCGCGGCCACGACCTCGGCGACCTGTCGTGTCTGCAGCATCCCGCGCTGGTGATGAAGGGCGGTCGCGTCGTGGCCGGCGAGGACCGGTCGGGCTAGGGCGCGGGACGTTCCGCGACCAGCTGCCAGAACAGGCCCGTGCGGTTGTAGGGCTCCCGGTCGCAGAGCGCCAGCTCGAGCCGCTCGAGCTTCGCGAAGTAGCCGGGCTCGTGCTTCGGTGCGTCGTCGACGAGCAGGTCGTTGGCGCAGCGCCCGCCGTACTGCGCGACGACCTCGAGCCCGGCCGCGGCCAGGTCGGCGCGCATCTCCTCGGCGTCGATCTTGCGCACCTCGTGGTCGAACGTGGCAGTCCGGCCGATCGGCTCGTCGAGCTCGGCGAGTGCGGCTGCTGGCCCCTCGCGCACCAGCTTGGACAGCACGATGCCGGCGGGGTTCGGTGCCACCACGGAGACCCGTCCGCCGGGGCGCAGGGCGGCCGCGAGGCGGCGAAGGTCGGCGGGACCGGGCGGCCGGTACTGCAGCACGAAGTGGCACAGCACGAGGTCGAAGCCGTCGACCGGCGCGTCCGGGAGGCTCGCCAGGTCGTCCAGGGTGCCCTCGCGCACGAGCAGCCGGTCCGTCACGCCGCGGTCCTCGGCGGCGGCGCGGGCTCCGCGGAGCATGCCGGGGGACGGGTCGAGCACGGTCACCGTGTGCCCCTGCTCGGCGAGCGGTACCGCGTCCCGGCCGTCCCCGCCGCCGACGTCCAGGACCCGCAGCGGTGCTCCGCCCAGCGCCGCGGCCTGCCGGGCGAGGGTGTGCCGGACGACCGAGAACCGGATCCGGCCCCACGGCGTGGCGGCCCAGGCGTCCCATTGCTCAAGCCGCTCGTCGAAGGTCATCGCAGGGCTCCTGCCTCGGTCGGGAACGGGGCGCCCGTCGCGGTCCGGACGTACGACAGCAGGCCGTCCAGCGCCACGGCGGCATCCACCGACGAGTGCCTCGCCAGCAGGTGCATGCCGTAGGCGTCCTCCAGCGCCACGAGGTTGCGGGCCGCGACGAGCGCCGGCTGCGCGAGCCGGAGGGAGCCGTCGGCGGCCCCCTCCTCGAGGACCGTGAGGTACAGCGACACCTCCAGGTCGAACAGCCGTCCGGTCAGCGTGGCGTGCGCGTCGCTGCGGCCGGCGCTGACGCCGAGCTCCTCCAGGACCCGGCTGAGGTCCCGGTCGCCGGGGCCCGGAAGGCCGGAGCGGATCAGCCGGACCAGCCGCTCGGACGCGCTCCCGCCGCCCTCCAGGGCGCGTCGACGGGACCAGTAGTACCGGTCGACCGCGGCTTCGTGCGCCTCGGCGACGAGCGCCTCGATGCCGGGGTAGTAGTAGGCGACGAGGCGGTGTGAGACGCCGGCCTGGTCGGCCACGGAGGCCGGCCGGACCGCTGGCAGGCCGTGCTCGGCGATGACCCGGACGGTCGCCGCCACGAGCTGCTCGCGCCGGGCCGCCTGGTCCTTCGTCCTGGCCACCTCCTCGCCTCCTTCGGCAAGGACCACGCCTCTGCCCTGGACAGGGCGGGCAGCATACTTTGCTGCTATGCGCAAAGAATAGCGTCTGCACAGACGGGCGGGAGACTCCTGCCACCCGAGACCGCGTCGTCGCCGTACGACGTGCTCTTCAAGCCGGTCGGACCCGCTACGGCATGTCCGGAGGCGAGTGAGGGAGGGCTGACGGGCGGGCGCCGCTCGGGTTACCGTGCGCGGGTGAGACGCGCCCCGCACGAGAACGTCGCCACCGTCCTGGTGGACCCGACGGTGCTCGCCGACGTGGAGCTGGAGCTGATGGCGCTGGACCTGCGGCTCTGGCCGGTGAGCACCGCGCCGATCTGTGCCGACGGTCCCCGCACGGCGTTCCAGGTGCGGCGCCGGATGCTGATGGCGCACCGCGGCGCCTGGGACGCCGCCGCGACCTGGACGCCGGTGTGGATCGGCTTCGGAGCGGGCTGGCGGGTCGGGGACGAGCCGCTGCCATGGGCGGCGCACGAGACCCTGTGGGCGGTGCTGGACGCGCACGCCGAGCACGTCCGCTTCCAGCGCCGGCTGGGTGGCGTCCCCAGGCTTCCGCTGCCGTACGACGTGCAGGGCTGACCGGCGTCGCCTCTCGGGCGTCACGACCCGTCGGTCGCCGCGGCGTGCTTGCGCTGGTGCTTCACCGCGTACATCGCCGCGTCGGCGCGGGTGGTGAGCTCCTCGCCGGTACCTGTGCTGAGGTCACCGCGGACGGCGCCGATGCTCACGTGCACGTCCACGTCGCCCGCGCCGGGGACGGTGACCGGCTCGTCGAAGAGCCCGGCGAGCCGGCGGCGGATCACGTCGAGGTCCGCGTCGCTCGCCACGTCCTCGCTGACCACGGCGAACTCGTCCCCGCCGAGCCGGGCCGGGGTGTCGCCGGCGCGCAGGGCCCCGGCGATCCGGGCGGCGGCGAGCTGGAGCACCTGGTCTCCGACGGCGTGACCGTGGCGGTCGTTGACGAGCTTGAAGTCGTCGAGGTCGATGTAGCAGACCCCGACGCCCGTGCCGTGCCGCTGCGCCCGGCCGAGCGCCTGTCCGAGGAGCTGCCAGTAGAGCCGACGGTTCGCCAGGCCGGTGAGCGGGTCGTGGCGCGCCTCGTGCAGCAGCCGCTCCTCGGCGGCCTTCTCGGCGCTCACGTCGACGACCTGGGCGAGCGCGTGCCCGGGACGGCCCGCGGCGTCGCGGAGCACGGTGATGTCGACCTTGACGGGCATCGCCGTGCCGTCCGCGCGGACCCACAGCCGGTGCCCGGTCCCGCCGGGGACCCGGCCCGCCGCCGCGAGCCGCAGGCCGGCCTCCGCGAGCGGGCGGTCGTCGGGGTGCGTCACGGAGCCGATGTCCCGGGCCTGGAGCTCGGCGGCGGTATAGCCGGTCATCCGGCACAGCGAGGCGTTGACCTCCCGGAAGGCTCCCGGCCTGGCGCCACCGAGGTCGACGACGGCCATCCCGGAAGGTGCCTCGACGAAGAGCCGCCTGAAGCGGCTGCGGCGCGTGGCGAGCAGGCCGAGGAGCGCCGCCGCGGCGAGCGTGCCGGCGAGCGCGACGCCGCCCGCCCGCACGGCCCGCGCTCGCGCAGCAGCGGCGCGGGCACCCTCGGCCGCCCCCGAGGCAACCGTCCGGGTGTGCGCGAGCTCGGCGTCGATGCGGGCGGTCAGCCGGGCCCCGCGGCCACCTGTGACCAGGGCGACCGCCGCCGGGTGCCGGCCCTCCTGCTCCAACCGCGCGGTCCGCGCGAGCAGGGCGGCCTTGGCCCGGACCAGCTGCTCGAGCCGGGTGGGGCGCTCACCCGGGGCGCCGGGCAGGGCGAGGGCACGGAGGTCCCGGGCGACCTGGGCGGCGCTCAGCCGATAGGCCGCGAGCAGGGCGCTCACCTGGCTGAGCAGGTAGCCGCGCTGGGCGGTCTCGGCATTGACGAGGTGCAGACTCAGCACCCGGGTGCCGTCGGTGACGACCTGCGCGTGGTGCGTCGCGGAGGCGGCCCTCGCCTCTGCGGCGCTCACCCGCGCCTGTACCGCGGTGCCGCAGGTCACCACCAGGAGCACGACGACCGCCAGCGCCCCGGCGGCCCACCGGCGTCCGGCTATCGGCTCGGGGTGCGGCTGTCGGGTGCGCTGCGGGATGCGCTGTCGGGGGATGGCCATGGTGAGGGCCGCCACTACCAGTCGGCTGCCTTGGCAGCGAGCCGCAGGACGCCGCCGGGCTTCTTGAGGTAGGAGACGACGACGGTGCTGTGCGCGACGCAGCCGCGGTAGGCGCGCACCTCCGAGGCGTACCCGTGGGCGGCGGCGATCGAGAGCCGGTGGCCCTTGGTCCCGAACTCGTGGTGCACCCGGCCCTTCGGCCAGCCGTGCTTGACCGCACGGTACTCGGCACGGGTGACGCAGCCGCTCGACGCGACCGCGGGTGCTGCGGGCACGACCGCGGCCGCCAGCGTCAGCAGCAGCAGCAGCACCATCAGGCGAGTCATGCTGCCCTATCCCTTCTCACCGTGAGCAGGACCTCTCACCTGGACGGTCGGCATCCGGAGCGGGCACCTTTAGCGCCGGGCCGGCCGAGCATGGGGGCAACGCCTCAGCCGAGCGGGCCGCCGAAGGTCCGGGGCGACCCGTTGGCGTGCACCACCAGACCCGCGCGCCCGGGGCGGCTCTGCAGCCAGCGCAGCGCGTCCGAGCCCCGTGCGAAGGCCGCGGTCGCGTCGATGTCGGCCCAGACGAGCTCCGCGGCCACGACCGTCACGGAGGCCAGGCCGGTCGGCACGCCTCCGGTCCTGGCGTCGAGGATGTGGGCCCCGCGCCGGTTGAGGCCCGAGGTCGCCACCGCGCCGTCCCGGACCGGGATCATGGCCAGGACCCGGTTCCAGGTCCGGGGGTCCTCGACGCCCACCCGCCAGGCCGGGGCGACCGGGTCGCCCACGTAGCAGACCATGTCACCGCCGGCGGACAGGCAGAAGTCGGTGTCCGGCAGTCTCCGCAGGGCGGTCGAGGCACGCTGCACGGCCCACCCCTTGACCACGCCGCTCGGGTCGAGCACGCGGCGTCCGTCGGGCCCGATGCGTCGTACGTCGAAGGCGCCGCCGGACTCGACACGGGCCCGCTCACCCAGCGCGAGAACCTCCGCGACCTCCGGAGGGCACTCGTCGACAGCGGCCTCGCCCCTGCCCAGCCGGGAGATCGCCGAGTCCGGCCGGTAGGTGCTGAACACCCGGTCGGCGTCGCGCAGGCTCGCCACGACCTCCTGCCAGGCGGCGTGGCCCCGGCCGTCGCCGGCGTGCCGGCCGCGCAGCGCCAGGCTGATGGGCATTCCCATGACCTGCTCCACCTCGCGGTGCACGGCGCTGCGGACGGCCGGCGCGGTCATGCCCGGGCCCTGTCGAGCGCGCTCTGCAGGGACTGGAGGTACCCGGTGCTGGTCACGGTCGCCCCGGAGACCATGTCGATGCTCGCGTCCTGCGCCGTCATGGTCTCCTGCACGAGGATCGGCAGCGCGTACTGGTTGATCTCGTCGTCCCGGGAGTTGCCGTTCGGATACTGCAGGACCGTCACCTTGGTGATCGTGTCCCCGTCCATCGCCAGCCGGACCTGCACCGGACCCCACTGCGTCTGGGCCACGTCACCGGTCACGGTGCTCGCAGTCGCCTGGGTGGTGGGCCGGCTCGACGGCCGGTCGGACGGCGTGCTGCCGACGATGGAGCTCGGCGCGCCGGTGGTCATGGTGCTCGACGTCGAGGTGTGGTAGCCGAACAGCAGCACGAGCACCGAGACCGTGCTCAGCAACCAGAACGTGATGCGTCTCATCGGGTCACCGGCCGAAGGTCTCGAGGTGGAGCCGGCCCGACGGGAGGCCGAGCTCGCCGAGGGTCCGGGCGACGAGCTCGGCCCACCGCGCAGGGCCGCAGACGTAGACGTCGCGCTCGGCGACGTCGGGCAGCCAGTAGCCCAGCGCGACGGCGTCGCTGACCTGGTCGGGGAGCGCGATGCCGTCGCCGAGCCACGAGCCGGAGGCACGCCGGTGGCCCGGCAGGTCGAGCACCGCCAGCCTGCCCCGGCGGCGCAGCGCCGCGAGCTCGTGGGCGAACAGCGGCTCACGGCTGTAGCGGTGCAGGACGACGATGTCCCCGGGCATGCCGGAGAGCTCCTCGGCCAGGGCTCGCATCGGGGCGATCCCGACCCCGGCGCCGATGAGCGCGACCCCGCGGCGGCTGCGGGCCCGCGCGCTCAGCCGCCCGTAGGGTCCCTCCACCAGCACCCGGGTGCCGGGGCGCAGCGCCGTGTCGGCCGCGCTGCCGTCGCCGACGGCCTGCACCGTGATCCGCAGGCTGCGACCGTCCGGGGCGGCGGACAGCGAGTAGGGGTGGGCGCGGGTCCAGCCGGGCCGGCCGAGGAACCGCCAGGAGAAGAACTGGCCGGCCTCGGCGCCGAGCCGGTCCAGGCGTCGACCGGTCAGGTGGACCGACACGATGCCGGGCGCCTCGGGGACCACCGCCGTCACGCGCAGCCGGTGTCGCAGGGTGCGCCGGGCCGGAAGTCCGATCCGCCAGAGGACGACCGCGCCGGCGGCGAGGGCCCAGGCGGTCCACCAGAAGGCGGCTCGGGGGGTGCTGGTGCTCAGCTGCTGGCCGGTCCAGAGCTGGTGCGGCAGTGCGAGCCCGACGCCGAGGTAGGCGTACAGGTGCAGCAGGTGCCAGGACTCGTAGCGGGTCCGGCGGCGGGCCGCCCGCACGCTCGTGACGACGACCAGGCAGAGCGCCGCCGTCCCCGCCACGGCGAGCAGCATCCCGGGGTAGCCCACGGTCAGCTCCCACAACGTCGGCGGCGTCCTGGTCAGCTCGCCGGCGGCGTACCCCCAGGTGACCGTCACGACGTGCGCCACCATCAGGTCGAAGGAGGCGAACCCGACCAGGCGGTGCAGCTGCGCCAGCCGGTCCTGGCCGAAGGCGGCCTCGAGCCGGGGCACGCGTGCCATCAGCACCACCTGCGACAGGAGCAGGACCGAGGCGACCAGCCCGGTGATCCGGCCGACGGAGGTGAGCCCGGTGGTCCAGCCGCGGAGATCCTGCAGACCCCGGTCGGCGACCCACCAGTACGTGACCAGGAGCAGTCCCAGCCAGAGTGCCGCGACAGCGGCGAGGCGGACGGACGCGTCGCGGCGGGCGCGGCGCCCGAGCTGCTCGGCCATCCGGTTCCGTGCGTCGTGGCGGGAGACCGTCGACCGGGCGGCTGCGGCGGTGGCGGTCATGCCTCCAGTCTCGAGCTCCCCGCTGAGCGGGCTATGGGCGCTTCCTGTGATCCGGCTGTGCACGGACCGGGTCGGCGACCGGGGGAAGCACCTGGGTCTCCGAATCCGGGCTGGGCTCGGCCGAGGCGGTGTCGCTCTCCGCCCGGTCGGGGGGCGAGGCGGTGGGCCGAGGCCGCGGACGCCGTACCGCCCGGATCTGGCGTCGGAAGCGCTCGTCGAGGTCCAGCTCGCGCTGCAGGCGCTTCACGGTGCCGAGGACCGCCGCGTGCAGCTCCAGCAGCTCGGGGTCCGTCTGGCTGGTCAGCAGCTCGTCCAGCCGGGCCCGCGCCTCGTTCATCCCGTTCAGCGCCTCGCGGAACGCCTCCACGTCGGCCGGGGTTGCGCGCTCGGCCGGGTCGGCCTCGGTGCGGACCAGCCGCCCGAACGTGTCGATGCCGGCGGCGAGCTCGTGGAACGTCTGGGCAAGGCCGAGCAGCACGTCCTCCGCACGCTCGTCGGTCAGCCAGCTGGCGTCGTACATCGCGTCCGACAGCCCGCGAAACATCCCTCGGATCGCGACCGCCGCGTGCTCCAGCGCCTCCAGCCCCTGGCGCAGGCCGGGTCCGACGTCGGGAGTGCCGAGGGCCCGGACGTTGAGCCGCCGGCCCTGCTCGGCGTGCAGCAGGGCGGCGCCCACCCGGGGGATGTCGTGGGTGATCCGGCGCGCGTCGTCGAGCCAGGTCCGGGCCGCCGGCCCGAGGGAGCCCGGCTCCACGGCACGTCCGGCCAGCTCGTCGGCGGCGCCGGTCAGGAGCTCGCTCAACGAGTCCGCGAGCCCGTCGATGGCCCGGCCTGCGTCCGCGGTCGCCACCCGGGGCGGGAACAGCAGGTTGACCGCGATGCCCACGGCGGCGCCCACGAGAGTCTCTGCTATCCGCTGACCGGCTGCCGACTCGGCGCTGAACGCGCCGACGCCGAGCACGAGCATCCCGCTGATCGCGACCTCGATGAGGTTGGACCGGAGTCGCAGCAGCTGGCCGAACGTGAGCGAGATGAAGATCAGTGCCCCGAGGCTCCACCACTCCAGCGGTACGACGGCCGCGAAGGCCACCGCGACCGAGACCCCGGCCACCACGGCCACCACCCGGTCGATGCCGCTGGCCAGCAGCGAGACCGGCGTCACCTGCACCACCAGCATCGCGGTCAGCGGAGCGAGCAGCGGCTGGGTGCCGGGGAAGATCAGCGTGGCGACGACGTAGCTTGTGGTCGCGGCGACGGTGATGCGCAGCGACCACAGCAGGGCCGTGCGGCCGTCGAGCCGCAGCCGCCTCAGCTCACGGACGAACGTTCGCCGCCACCAGTCGCGCACGCTCCATTGTCACGACCGAGTGCCCTCGCTCACCAGTCCGCCCGCCCACGGGCCCCGGATCAGGTCGGCGTGGCCGACGTACCGGGCGTGCTCCTCGACCATGTCGACACGCCGCCGCTCCCCGCCCACCGCGAGTCCAGGCCAGGCGCGGGCTCGTGTCGTCGCTGACGACCGGGGAGCGTACGCGTGCTCACGGACCCCGCCGGGTTGCGCGGCTCAGCCGGGCTTGCGGCTGATCCGGTAGTGCAGGGTGAGGAACGCCGAGCCGAACACCCAGAACGCGTGTCGGGCCACCAGGCGGCCGTCGTCGACGTACACGTCGAGCTCCTCGCTGAAGCCGGGGAGCGACAGCGTGGTGAGCTCGGCGCTGCCGGGGTCGACGTAGGTGAGGTAGTGGCCGGCCTGGCCGTCGGAGGCCGCGCGGCTGGTGAGCACCAGACCGCCGTCGGGCCGGGCGCGCGGCAGCAGCGTCGCGGTGAAGCTGCCGTCGGGCACGGGGAAGCCGACGCTGACGTAGCCGCGTCCGTTGCGCCGGTACGTCGTGTAGATGCCGACCAGGATCGGCTCGTCGTCGTCGGCGAAGGAACGGATCCAGCCGCGCACCGAGACCGTGTCGTCGACGTCGCTCACGGTGTCGATGCGGCTGCGGATCCCGCGCAGCGACTCCCGCTGGTTCATCGGCAGGCTGGCCTGTCCCAAGGGTCTGGCGACCAGGGTCCGGTACAGGAGGTAGCCGGGACGCACCCAGGCCCGCCACTCGGGATCGATGTCGAGCGCGAACCGGGTGGTGTGCTCGTAGAACTCCCGAACCCGCGGGTCGACCGCGGCCGTGTCGAGGTCGGGACCCTCCAGGGCGTCGAGCGAGGCGACGATGCCGGAGTCCTCGGCATCAGCGGTGTAGCGACCTCCCAGGGTGGCGGCGAGGTCGCGGACGAAGCCGGTCCCGACGTACCGGCCGCGCGCGGCCAAGGGCACCACGAACGGCAGGTCGTCGGCCGTCGCGCGCTCCGCCAGGAGGCTCACCTGCGGGTCGCGGAAGACCGCCGCTGACAGGCAGCGGTAGGCCAGCACCGTGCCGGAAGCGACGACCGCGCCGGGAGCACCCGCTCCGCGGGACGCGAGGGCGCCGACCGCGGCTCCGACCACCGGGCCGAGTGCGACCTTCTGCGGGCGCACCCCGAGGGCTCCCGCCGTGGCGCCCGCCGCCGTGCCGACGACCAGGGGACCGGCTCCGAGCCGCTCGGCGGCCCAGCCGGCCGGCGCGGCGAAGGCAGCGCTGGCCGCGATCCGCTGCCACAGTGGAGGGATCTCGTTCGGACGCTGACGGGCCCGCGCGACCACCTCCGACACGGCGAGGACGGCGCCGCCGACCAGCGCGCCGACGAGCACCGCCCGCCGGCCACGGTGCGCCGACAAGGACGCGCCGGCCACCGCACCGAGACCAGCCGCGAAACGCACAGAGCTCGACCGGTCCTGGTCGCGGTCGGGGTCGTCGACGGAGGCCCTCGTGGTCACCCTGGGGAACCTAGCGTCGCGGACGGTGACGGCGCCAGGAGACCCAGTGACAGCATCGACGGCGGACGCCTACGGTGGGGGAGCACCGCGTCGGTCCGACGTGGTGGTGCCGAGCTTGGGGGCGATCGCATGCGACCAGAGGATCCGGGCCCGCAGTTGCCCGTGGACCAGCCGTCCGACTACTCCTACGATCTCGCGCACGACATCGAGACCCCCTCGGCCCGGGTCGCCTGCAGGGCGGTCGGCCGTGAGGGACCGTGGCGCTCTGCGAACCCAGGCGACCAGGACGGCGACTACTCCTACGACCTCGCGCACGAGGTGCCGCCGGCCTAGGGACGACGCGGGGCAGGACGCGGTCTGTGGGGGTCGTCGGGGCCGGGGTCGTCGGGGCCGGGGGTTGCTGGTGGTGTGGGGCTGCTGGTCGGGGGGATCGTGAGCGGGGGTTGGGGATAGTGGGTCAGGGGCGGTCCGGGAATGTCGGTGCCGGGTCGTAGGTTCGTGGTCATGGAGCAGTCCGGGACGGTCGTCGGCGTGGAGGTCGCCGCGGGCTTGCCCGGCGACTGCCTGCCCGGCGCCTCGCCTGGCCGGCGACTTTCTGGCCGGTGTGGGTGGGGGCCTGGATGTCGGGTCTGGATGCTGCTGGCACGTGTGCGGCGTTGGTGGGGAACCGGCGGGCGGTGCTGGCTGCCGAGGCCCGGCAGGTCGCGTTGGTGGCGCACTGGGCGGACCTGCACAGCGCCGAGACCCTGACCCCGTCCTCGTCCTCGTCCGCTCGGCCCCGTCCTCGTCCTCGGGCTCGGGCTCGGCCTCGGGCTCGTCTGGGACCCGGCGACCGGTGCGGGGTGGTCAGCGGGTTCGGCGTGGTGGTGCGGACGGTACTCCGGAGGTGGTGGAGTTCGCGGCTGCGGAGCTGGGGATGCTGCTGCATCTGTCGGTGCACTCCGCGGCGGCCCGGATCCGAGATGCCCTGGATCTGCGGCATCGGCATCCCCGGCTGTGGGTTGCGGTCCAGCAGCTGCGGATCCGGGCCGGGGTTGCCGCCCAGATCACCCGTGCGACCGCGGCCGCGGGCCTGGTGGTGGAGCAGGCCCGCTGGGTCGACGAGCAGCTCGCCCCGTGTCTGGACACGTTGGGGTGGGGGCCGTTGCTGGACAAGACCGCGGCGCTGGTGATCGCCGCGGATCCTGCCGGTGCCGAGGCGCGGCGGCTGGCCGCGGCCCGTGACCAGTTCCTGCGGACCACCCGCAGCAACGAGCATGGGTTGAAGACCCTGGTCGTCAGGGCCCGGGCCGGGGACGTGATCTACTTCCACGCGATGGCCGACCGGCTCGCCCAGATCCTCGCCCTGGAGGGCCAGCCCGGGTCCGCAGACCAGCTCCGGGCGCTGGCCGCGACCCGGATCCTGTCCCAGCCCGCGCACGCCCTGGAGCTGCTGGTCAAGTACGCCACCGGCACCCACACCGGCACCAGCACCGCCCCGCCGGCAGACCCGACCCCCACCACAGACCCGACCGGGGACCCGGCGACCGGGGAGCTGATGGCCGGGGAGCTGATGGCCGACCCGCGCGACGGTGGAGGGCCGACCGCGCTGCCGACCGGTGGAGGCAGCCGGGCCGGTCGCCGGGCCGGTCGCCGGGCCGGTCGCCGGGCCGGTCACTGGGCCGGATCGCGACGTGGTGCGGCCGCAGGAGATGCACCCCACCGACGACGACTCCGACGACGACGACGCTGATGGCGCTGGTGGCTCTGGTGGCTCTGGCGTGGCTGGTGGCCGGTCGCGGTTGTGTCCGACCTGCACCGGCCACGGCACCATCGCGCAGACCTCCAGCAGCGGCCCCGGCGGGGCTGACTCGCGGTGTCTGTGTGGCTGCGGACAGCCCGGCTGCGTCGCCACCGGCCCGCTACGCCACGTCGACGCGACCAAGCTCCGCAACCGCGCGGTGCTCTACCTGCACCTCACCGAGGCCACCCTGCTCGACTGGAACCACGACACCCACGACAGCCGGGGCGGCGGGGCGTCGGGGCGGTCGGGGAGTGGTACGCCTCGAAGGCGTCGGCCCGATCACCGCCGAGGCGGCCCGCGAGTTCCTCACCGGCTGTGCGGTCACCCTCACCCCGGTCCTCGACACCGGCAACCAGCCCGCCGTGCACAGCTACGAGGTCCCCGCGGCGATGGCCACCGCCCTGCACCTACGCAACCCCGCCTCGGCCTACCCCTGGTCCTCGGCCACCCACCGACACACCGACCTCGACCACACCATCCCCTACCAGCAAAGCCCGCAGCGCCAGCAGAGCCCGCAGCGCCAGCAGCGCCAGCAGCGCCGGGACCGGGAGCCACCCGACACCGGCCCACCACCCCAGACCCACCTGGGCAACCTCGGCAAGCTGACCCGCCACGAACACCGGGTCAAGACCCACCTGCCCGGACTCCAACACCACCAGCCGCTGCCCGGGATCTACTACTGGCGCACCCCGCACGGCTACTGGACCCGCGTCGACCAGCACGGCACCCACGACCTCGGCACCACCCTGCCCATCACCGACCAGTACCTCCTCGGACACCGCGACCCGGCCCTGCACAGCACCGCCGAAGAGCACCTCGCCAGAAGCCTGGCAACCCACTGACCCACACAGCGCGGCGCCCCGGCAGGCGGCCGCACGCAAGCGCATCGAGTCGGTCTGCAGCGAGAGGGCCCGACCGGCCCAGCCACGCCGCGGACCTGGCGGGCCACCCCGCGTTCGCCGGGCTGATCGAGCGAGACTGCGCGCGAACGGCATGTGACGACGTGAGGTGGTGGCTCATCTCCATGCTCCTCACGTCCGGTGACAGGCCCGGTGTGCCGCTTTCCTAGAGTCCTCTGTCATGCCCATCGATGAGGTCACCCACGCGTCCGAGGTGGACGACGAGTGGCTCGGGCCGGTTCTGCAGACACTGCCTCACGCGGTCTCGCTGGCGGTGGAGTGTCCGGTGGAGCCGTACGACGGGGACCGTCCACGGGGCGAGGTCGAGATCAGAGCGCGTCCGAGGCGCGCTGTGGACTCGGTGGTCTGGACATCGTCGTCGAGCTGCGCTCGAATGGTTCGAGAGCCGGGCCCGGGCCGGCAGGAGCTGTGCGACCAGCTCTGCGACGCGATCGCCGAGGCGGTCGGAGCTCGCAGCGTAGCGGTGTACCTGTCCCTGCCCGGCGTGGCCTGGTCACAGGGCGAACGGCCACCTCCGCGATCGACGCCTCGGACAGGCCCTGGCGACACAACCCCCCAAGCCAGTCACGAGTCTCTTAACTCGCGTTCCATACCAATTCGGTGGTGAGATGGGCATGCTGGTGTAGGACCCGACATTGCTTTTGGGAGGAAGTAATGCGTTATCAGTCATTCCGTACCCGCGCCCGGAAGCCGGCGCTCACGCGCGTCGCCGCCCCTCTGGCGCTGGTCGCTGCAGCCGTGCTCTCGTCGACCTCCGGACAGCACGCAGCCGTGCCGTCGGCGACCCCCGCGCTGTTCTCGGCGGCCACCGACAACCCCCTCGTCGGACACCCCTGGGGCACCTACAAGGGGAAGCAGGACATGGCCTGGCAGCCGTACGTCAACGCCTCGGGCACCCGGAAGAAGCTGCTCGCGAAGATCGCGCTGCGTCCCAAGGCCAAGTGGTTCGGGGCCTGGATCGGCAACGACGCGATCGGCGGCAAGGTCCGCGACTACATCGCGAACGCCACCGGCGGCGACCCGAACGTCCTGGTTCAGATGACCATCTTCCGGGTCAAGCCCTGGGAGCACGACGCCTGCAAGCGGCTGCCGACGAGTGCGGAGGTCGCGAGCTACAAGCAGTGGATCGACCGGTTCGCCGGGGCAGTGGGCACCACCTACGCGGCGGTCGTCGTTCAGCCGGACGGACCCTTCGCGCTGTGCGCGCCCGGCGGGTCGACGGCAGCCTCTGACCTGGTCAGGTACGCCGTCAACGCGCTGGGTGCCAAGCCGCACACCGCGGTCTACATCGACGCGGGCGCCTCTGACTGGCTGCGCGACGACCCGGCTCGCGCCGCGCGGATCCTCGTCCCGGCCGGCGTGGCCAACGCGCGGGGGTTCGCGTTCAACTCCACGCACTACGTCTCGACCGGGCGTGACGTCCGGTTCGGCGCCGCGGTGGCCGCGGAGCTGGCGTCGCGGGGGATCCCCGGCAAGCACTTCGTGGTGAACACCTCCTCGAACGGCAGGCCGTTCCCCGGCTACAGCTACGACGGCCCGAACTTCGACAACGCCCGGGTGTGTACGTCCCCGGCCGACACGCGATGCGTGACGCTGGGCATCCCACCCACCACGGACGTGGCCAGCGCCACGTGGGGGATGCGAGCGGTGGCGCGGGCCAAGGCGGCGCAGTACTGCGACGCGTACCTGTGGATCGGGCGGCCGTGGCTCTACAACCAGGCCAGCCCGTTCGACCTGAACCGGGCGCTCGCAGAGGCTCGTACCACGCCCTTCTGATGGAGCCCGGGTCCAGCTCGCCGCGCACGCACGCGGTGCTCGCCTCGACCGACCGCACCGGGTTCGGCTCGCTGCGGCATGCCGCGACACCGCGCAGCGAGCGGTACGCGGCGGGACGGGCGCTGCGCAAGCGGGTGCCGCGATCCTCGCTCGCCGACTGGTCAGTGCCCCCGGAGCGCACGGACGTCGTGGACCAGGTGCGGCAGAGCAACGAGGGGCGGCTCGCGCACCTGGTGCCCGTGCGGATCGGCCGGATGGTGTCGTCGCCGTACGCCTTCCTCCGCGGCGCGGCCGCCGTCCACGCCGACGACTTCGCGAACCTGCCGTCGACCGGCATCACGCCGGTCATCTGCGGCGACGCGCACCTCGGCAACTTCGGCTTCTACGCCTCGCCGGAGCGTGAGCTGGTCTTCGACCTCAACGACTTCGACGAGGCGCACCCGGGAGCCTGGGAGTGGGACCTGCGCCGGCTGACCACGAGCGTCTGGGTCGCGGGACGGCAGAACGGCTCGTCGGAGGAGGCGTGCGGGGACGCGGTCGACCGGTGCGTGGACGAGTACAGACGGCACCTGAGGTGGCTGGCCGACCAGCCGCTGCTGGGTCGCTCGTACGAGCGGCTCGACGTCGACAGGCTGCGCAGGAGCGCCACCCACCGCAGCCTCGTCAAGGAGATCGAGCGGTCCGCCAAGCGCGCCCGGCGCCGGACGAGCGACCGCGCGCTGCCCCGGCTGACCGCCGAGCACGACGGCGGGCGCGCGATCGTCGAGGAGCCGCCGCTGATCCACCGGCCGGGCGTGGTGGAGTACGAGCAGCTCGCCGAGTCGCTCGACCGCTACCTCGAGACGCTTCCGGCGCACTGGGCGAGGATCGTCGGGGGCTACCGGATGGTCGACATCGTGCACAAGGTCGTGGGTGTCGGATCCGTGGGACTGCGCGCGTGGGTGGCCCTGTGCGAGGGAAGCAGCGCCGACGACGTGCTGTTCCTCCAGCTCAAGCAGGCCCGACGCTCCGTGGTCGCGCGGCATGTGCACGGTGACGCCGCGTGGCACGCCCACCAGGGGCTGCGCGTCGTCGAGTACCAGCAGGCCCTGCAGACGGTCAGCGACCCGCTGCTCGGATGGACCGAGACCGGGCCCTACCAGTACTACGTCCGCCAGTTCCGGGACATGAAGGGCGCGATCACCATCGAGGGCATCACCTCGGCGGCGCTATGGGACTACGCCGGCATCTGTGGCTACCTGCTGGCGAAGGGGCACGCCCGCACCAGCGGCGCCTCGATGATCGCGGGCTACCTCGGCAAGGGCGAGGTGGCGACGACGTCGATCCACCGGTTCGCCCGCGCGTACGCCGACCAGACCGAGCGCGACCACGCGGCGGTCGTGGACGCCGTACGCCGCGGAGTGCTGCCAGCAGAGAGAGGCATCTAGATGGCGCGACCCATGGCCGGAGAACCCCTCGCCTCGCGAGCACGTCGTCGCTTCGCCCCGGTCGTGGGCCTGCCGGCCCTGCTGAGCGTGATCGCGCTGCTGCTCGGCTCTGCCGTCGTGCCGGCAGCGGAGGCGAGCACGGGTGGGGACCGGTTCTGGGCCGGAGAGGTGTACCGGGGTGAGTTCGCGGCGCCGTCCATCGTGCACGTCGCGAGCACCTACTACGCCTACGCGACCAACCTCGACGGTGACAACCTGCCGATGATGACCTCCAGCGACCTCTCGACGTGGCGGGCGCACCAGGCCTGGCCGCTCTCGAGGGGGTTCAGCTCCTGGCGGGGCTACAACGACGCGATGCCGTTCCCGGCGCGCTGGGCGGCCAGGCGCGGCAACGGCAAGCCGGGCGTGTGGGCCCCGTCGGTCATCCGGGCGGGCGGTCGCTGGGTCGACGCGTACGCCGTCCAGATGTACCGGAACAGCCAGCGCCACTGCCTGACGCTGGCGACCTCGCCGTCACCGGCCGGACCGTTCCGCGACAGGTCCCACGGCCCGCTCTACTGCTCCAGCGACCCCAACGGCAGCATCGACCCTTCGTGGCTGTCCTGGAACGGGAGGCTCTACCTGGTCTGGAAGAACGCCGGCGTCAAGGGCGGGAAGCCGACCCGGATCATGGTGCGCCGGATGACCGCGGACGGCGGCGGGTTCATGCCCGGCACCCGGGCCCACGTGCTGCTGCAGACCGCTCGGCCGTGGGAGGGCAACGTCATCGAGGCGCCGTCGCCGATCGTTTTCGGCGGCCGCATCTACCTGTTCTACTCCGGCAACCTCTACCGGGGCGCCCACTACGCGATCGGGTACGCCATCTGCGCCGGCCCGCTGGGTCCGTGCACCCGGGGGAGCCGCGAACCGCTGCTGGCCAGCGGCGGGGCGATCGCCGGACCGGGCGCCCAGTCCCCGATCGTCGACGACGCCGGGCGGCTGCGGCTGGCGTACTCGTCCTGGACCTCCGGTCACGTCGGCTACCCGACGAGCAGCGCCTGCCGCGACACCGCCGAGGGCTGCAACCAGCGCCGGCTGCACCTCGCGACGCTCGCAGTCGCCGCCGGCGGTCGGCTCAGCGTCGCCCACCGGGGCTGAGGGCGCTGCGCCGCGCGACCCAGAGCTCCTCGGCGGGCCAGAGGCGCGCCCAGTCCGCGCTGACGATCTCGTAGAACTCGTGGTCGTCCGCGTCGGGCGGCGCATAGAGCTCGTGGAGCGCCTCGACGACGAAGCCGGCAGCGCGCAGCAGTCGCACCCAGTCGCCGTGCGAGGGATGGAACTCGGTGCCGCCGCCCGGCCACCTGACCCGATAGGCCTCCCGTTGGCCGCGCAGCAGGCGCTCCCCGGCGACGCCCTCGTCGGCCGGGACGCACAGCGCCGACAGCAGGCTGTTGGTCAAGAAGACCAGCCGGCCCCCCGGCCGCAGCACCCGGGCCGCCTCGGGGAGCCAGCGCCCGGGATCGCACCAGGCCGCGGTCCCGTGCTCGGTGACCACCAGGTCGACGCAGCCGTCGGCGAGCGGAAGATGCTCCGCGTCCGCCTGCACCAGCGGGAAGGACGGACCCTGCTCGCGCTGCTGGCGGCGCGCTGTGGCGAGCTGCGCGCCGGACAGGTCGACGGCCACGGGCCGGGCCCCGGCGCGGGCCAGCCACGCGGAGACGTACGCGGTTCCGGCGGCCGGCTCCACGACGTCGAGGCCGCGGACGTCGCCGAGCACGCCGAGCACCCGGTCGGGGATCCCGAACAGCCCCCACACCACCTCCGGCCGGCCCCAGCGCTCGGCCGCTGCGTCGCCGGTGAAGCGCTCGTTGAGCAGGTCCCACAGCGTGCGGTTCCACGCCACCTCGGCGGCCCGGTCGTCGGTCACCGGCTCAGCGTAGGCGCGACCCCGTTCCGCCGGGCGGCTACACGGCCGCACCCTCCAGCTCGGGCTCCTCCGGCTCCTCGGCGCCGGACGGCCCGCGGTCGAGCCGGGACGGCCACCAGATCCGGCCGCCGAGGTCGAGGTTGATGGCGGTGACCAGGACCGAGCGCACCACCAGCGTGTCCAGCAGCACCCCGAGCGCGACCGCGACCCCGATCTCCGCGAAGGCGACGAGCGGCATCGTGCCGAGAACGAGGAACGTCGCGGCCAGGACCATGCCGGCGGAGGTGATGACGCCACCCGTGGCGCCGAGCGCGATCAGCGAGGCCTGGCGGGTGCCGTGCGCCGGGGTCTCCTCCTTGACCCTCGTCATCAAGAAGATGTTGTAGTCGATCCCGAGCGCGACCAGGAACACGAAGACGAACAGGGGGAGCGAGGCGTCCGCTCCCGCGAAGCCCAGGACGTGCCGGAAGATCAGCGAGCTGATGCCCAGCGCGGCGCCGAACGACAAGACGACGGTGCCGATCAGCAGCAACGGGGACACGATCGCCCGCAGCAGCACCATCAGCACGAACATCACCACGAGCAGCACGAGCGGGATGATCACCCGGTTGTCGCGCGCCGACGCCTTCTCGATGTCCGTGGTGATCGCGGTTCCGCCGCCGACCAGGGCGTGCGCCCCCGGCACGGCGTGCACGGCGGTGCGCAGCCGGTCCACGGTGTCGAAGGCGGCCTGGGAGGTCGGGTCCGAGGCGATCGGCGCCGAGAGGAAGGCCACCCCGTCCTTCACCACAGGGCCCGTGGCGCTGCCGACACCGGAGACGTCGCTCATCGCCTGCTTCACGGCGGCGCCCTCCGCGGAGCGGGCGACGACCATCACGGGGCTCGACCTGTCGGCCAGGCCGTGCCGGGTGAGCACCTTCTGGCCGATGATCGAGTCGAACTCCTTGGTGTAGGAGTCGGCGGTGGACAGGCCGTGCGCGTTCAGGGAGAAGATCCCCAGACAGGCGACGCCGAGAGCGGCGGCGGTGCCCACCCAGACCGCGCGCGGCCGCACCGCGATCCGCCTCCCCACCTTGGACCAGAAGCCGCGCGAGGTGGGCTCGGGGGTCCCGAACCTCGGTCGCGCCGGCCAGAAGATCCAGCGGCCGGTGATCACCAGAAGGGCCGGGAGCAGGGTGAGCATCACGAGCAGGCCGACGCGCGATGCCGATCGCTGCGACGGGACCGAGGCCGGCGGTGGAGTTCATCTCGGCGACGAACAGGCAGAGCATCGCCAGGACCACGGTGGCGGCGCTGGCGACGATCGCGGGGGCGGCCCGGTGCAGCGCGAAGGCCATCGCCTCGTGACGGTCCTCGTGGCGGCGCAGCTCCTCGCGGTAGCGGGCCACGAGCAGCAGCGCGTAGTCGGTGCCGGCGCCGAACACGAGCACGGTCAGGATGCCCTGGCTCTGCCCGTTGACGGTGAGGTCGGCGTACTTCGCCAGGAGGTAGATCACGCCCTGGGCGGTCATCAGCGCCACGCCGGCGGAGAACACCGGCAGCAGCCACAGCACCGGGCTGCGGTAGGTGATCAGCAGGATCACGATCACGACCAGGACCGTGAAGAGCAGCAGCTTGCCGTCGAGGCCGGAGAAGGCCTCGGCGGAGTCCGCGGCCTGCCCGCCGGCGCCGGCGAGGTGCACCGTGACCCCGGGGATCGTCGCGATGTCGCGGATCCGGGTGGCGGTGTCGGGCAGCTTGTTCCAGCCGTTCTTGCCGAAGTTGAAGGTGACCACCGCCTGCGCGACCTGCCCGTCGGGCGACACCTGCACCAGCGCCCGGGCGGCACGGGGTCGCCCTGCGGCGTGGTCGCCGGAACGGCCCCGTGCAGCTGCTGCATCCGCCCCACCTGGCCGGCGATCGTGGCCAGGTCGCTCCGGGTCAGTCCGGAGGGGCGGTCATAGACGACGGCGGTGGGGATGTCGTTCTGGTCCTGGAAGGCGTCCAGCTGGGTCAGCGCCTTGGTGGACTCGGCGCTCGCCGGCAGCCACGAGGACGCCTGGTTGTCCTGCACGTCGGTCAGCTTGCCGGCGAACGGCGCGGCGACGAAGAGCACGACGATCCAGACACCGAGCACGAACCACTTGGTGTACCGGCCGGTCAGGGTGCCGGCGATCTGACGATGCATGGTGGAACTCCAACACGGGGAGAGACGGTAGGGGATCGGGGATGTCCCTGATGTGGACCATGACTCTCCCGTTCTCTCATCGGTGACCCCGGCTCGCAACCGGTTTCAGAACGGCGAACCGGGCGTAGCCGACGACTCCCCGCTCACACCCCGGCGGCCGTGACGATGGCGTCGGTGAGGAAGCCTGCGAGGAGGCCGACGAGGATGCCGTAGGCGAGCAGGTCCGACCGCCGCGCCCGGGCGGCCACCCCGACCAGCGCGGTGATCACGTAGAGGATCGAGCCGGCGGCCAGGGTCAGGAACACCACGCTCAGCGGCTCGCTGGTGAAGGAGTACCCGAGCACGGTGCCGACGAAGGTCGGTCCACCGCCGATGGCGCCCAGCATCAGCAGGAACGGCCAGCTCGGCCGGCGCGGCCGGCCGTCGGCGCCGACGTCGGCGGTCAGCGGGGCGACGATGCCGAAGCCCTCGGTGGCGTTGTGCAGGCCGAAGCCGATCACCAGCATCAGCGCCAGCGCGATCTCGCCGCTCGCCGCGGACTGCCCGATCGCCAGGCCCTCGGCGAAGTTGTGCAGCCCGATGCCGACCGCGATCATCAGCGAGAGCCGGCGTGCGCTCGACCAGGACGCGAGACCTCGCGGCTGCACCTCACCGACCGTCATGGCGCCCGGACCCGGGGGTCGCAACGGCGAAGCCGCCGCACCGGCGGCCACCCGGCGGCCCATCCATCGCTCGTACCAGACCAGCGAGAGCATCCCGACGCCCAGCCCGCCGGCGAACAGCAGCCCGTAGCCCACCGCGCTGCCGAGCTCGGCGCGGCCGTCGTGCAGGCCGGCGAGCGCCGTGTCGATCGGCTCCCACGCCGCGGACAGCACGTCCCAGAGCAGGAAGACCAGCACACCGATCGCGACCGCGTTGAGCAGCAGCCGCAGGGTGGGAGCCGGGTTGCGCAGCCTGCCCACGGGCAGGCCCAGCAGGATCGTCGCTCCAGCGATCAGGCCGAGCAGCAAGGTGGCGGGCATACTCACGGGGCGGCTCCGTAGCTCAGCGGTGACGGCAGCGGATGGAACAGGTCTCCAGGTTAGGGTGACCTAACTGTTCGGTGCAAACCGACCGCACGGGCAGCCGGTCGGTCGGTCCAGTCGGCCGGTCAGGCCGGGAACGGCTGATGGTGGTAGCCGGACGCGTCGAGGACCGCGACCGTCGACTCCGGCACCTCCACGAACGCGCCCGGCAGGTCGTTCAACGGCTCGGAGACCACCACGTGCGCGTGCCGGCCGAAGCCCTGCAGCCGCTGCTCGTGCGGGTACATCTGCTGCAGGGTCCCGATGTCGACGGAGTGGAACAGGGTGCGCGTCCGGTGCTGTGAGGAGTACCGGAACGCCCACAGCGTGCTGCCGTCGGTGACTGCCAGGGTGCCCTGCATCGGGAACGCGATCCCGTGGTCACGGCCCACCGTCTCCACCATGTCGACCGCCTTCGTCACCGCGCCGATCGGGTCGTCCTGCAGGCCGTGGGTCAGCGCGAGGTAGAACAGCACCTCGGAGTCGGTGGTGCCGAGGATGTCCGGGTAGAGCCCGGGGTCGACGGCGAAGGTCAGGTCCCGCTTCACCGTCGCGAACTCGGCCAGGGCGCCGTTGTGCATGAACATCCAGTTCCGGTAGCGGAACGGGTGGCAGTTGGTGTGCTGGATCGGTGGGCCGGCGGCGGCGCGCACGTGACTGAAGAACAGCGGCGACTCGACCGCCCGGGTCAGGTCGCGCAGGTTCTGGTCGTTCCATGCCGGCTCGGTGCTGTGGAACAGGCCGGGGACGCTGTCGGGTCCCGGTTCCGGCGGGTACCACCCGAAGCCGAACCCGTCCCCGTTCACGGTCTCGGCACCCAGTGGCGAGTCGAGGGACTGCGCGACCAGAGAGTGCTGGGCGTCCAGGACCAGGGTGGCGGGGCGAAGCGGTTCGCCCGAGTAGGCCAGCCAACGACACATGGGCACCTCCGGGATCGCCAGCGACGCTAGCCGCCGGGCCCGGGCGGCGGACAGGGGCAGAGGTCCCGAGCAGCCGCTAGGCGTCGCGGGGTCGGACGCGCCGGGTCGCCGAGCACGATGTCCGTGGCCCCCTGCGCGCAGCACGCCCGGTGGACCGAGCGCCTCACAGCGCCCGCACAGGTCTCTGACGCGTCCGTCCCAGCCGGGCTTCGCATCCTGGGGGCATGACCACAGAACGCGGACCGCACGACACCCCTGAGAACCCCGAGGACACCCACCCGTTCTACCCGCCGACGCCGCCCGTCCCGTCGCAGGACCCGTACGCCGCTGCTCCTCAGCCGCCGACGGACGGGCGTGGACTGCGTCCGGGGGTGGTCCGCGCGACGATGGCGGCGAGCCTCGTCGCCGCCGGCCTCGTCGTCGGCGGTGGCATCGGCTTCGTCGCCGGGCACGCGTCCGGCTCCGGCAGCGGCACCAGCAGCACCGCCTTCCAGATCCCCGACGGCGCCTTCGGAGGAGAGGGCTTCGGGGCCCAGGGCGGCTCCCGCGGGTTCGGCTCCGGCGGTCCCGGCGGCGTGGCCGGGGAGGAGCATCTCCAGGGCACGCTGACCCGCGTCGGCTCCGACAGCATCACGGTCCGGACCGCGTCGGGCACCGCGACGTACCAGGTGGACGGCTCCACGCAGATCGTGCGCAACGGGCAGGCGGCCACGCTGTCCGCGCTGCGGACCGGCGAGCAGGTCCTCGTGCACGTCTACCCGTCGTCGTCCGGCGGCCGGCTCGTCGTGGAGCGGATCCTCGCCGGGACGCTGCCGGCGTACGGCGACGGGCACGGCTTCGGCCACGACGGGTCCTCGGACGACTCCACCGGCTCCGGGAGCACTACCTGAGCCGGCCGCGACCGGTCACGGCTGCGCGAGCTCTGCGCGGCGCTGGAGGGCGAGCTCGCGGATCCGGTCCACGTCGTCGGGGGTGAAGACGCCGTTGACGCCGGAGATCGTGGCCAGCTTCATGCCGTGCCTCAAGCCGAGCCGGTAGATCTCCTTGACCTTCTCCCACTCGATGTTCCGGCCGACCGTGAAGGTCTCGTAACGGCCCTCGAGCGCCAGCACCACGGTCTCGGCCATGCAGGCGTACACCACGCCGGGTGGCAGCCCGATGTCCCTCATCCGCACCTCGCCGGGCAGCTCGATCTCCCCGGACTCCACCACGAGCACGTCCGGCCGCTTCGCCACGTCCTCCGCCGAGAGGTCGAGGGGCCTCGCCACGTCGGTGATCACGCAGCCCGGCTTGACCGCCATGATGTCCAGCACCCGCTTGCCGGCGCCCGAGGTCGCGGTGACGATCAGGTCCATGTCGGCGAGGTGCTCGTCGGGCGTCGCGGCCGCGTGGATCTGGGCCCGCGGGTGGCTGCGCTCGAGGTCGTGCTTCAGCGCGAGCAGCTTGGCCGACTCGGGCGAGACCATCCACAGCTCGTCGGAGGCCAGCGCGAGCAGCCGCGCGCACACCGAGCCGATGGCGCCGGTCGCGCCGACCACCATCGCCTTGCCCTTGATCCGGCCCCGGTCATCGGTCTCGCACACCCCGAGCTGCTTGAGCCCCTCGTGCGCCGCCCACAGCGCCCCGGAGGCGCTGTAGCTGTTGCCGGTGGTGATCGGGAGCGGAGCCTTCTTGGCCACCGTGACGCCGGCGTCGCCGACGACCTTGGTGAACGCGCCGAGGCCCATCACCTGGGCGCCGAGCTTGCGCGCGGTCTCCGCGGCGTCGAGCAGCCGTGCGTAGGTGAACTCCGGGCGGTGCGCCATCAGCTCCTTGGGGGTGCCGCCGACCGAGATCAGCCAGCCCTCCGCCTCGGCCCCGGTGGGGGAGACGATGCCGGTGACGTGGCTGTAGGTGAACGGCGGCGCATAGGCCAGCGCCTTCTCCACCGCGTCCATCACCACAGGAGGCGCCACCTTCGCGATGGTGCCCAGCGGCTCCACGCGGCTGAAGAACTCCTGCGAGAGCGGGTGGATCACGAACGCGAAGCGGCTCTTGCGGCGCGGCCCGTTCGGGTAGAGCACCCGCGGCTCGAGCCCCGCGCCGACGATCATGTCGAGCAGGTCGTCGTTGGTCAGCCGACCCGAGCCGGACACCGTCGCGAGCATCATCGCCTCCAGCACCGCCGCGACGACCGTCACGTGGAACGGCTGCGGCGTCGCGTCCAGCACCATGTCGACGCCGCGCGCCCCGAGGTCGGCCAGCCGGTCCTCGGAGATCGCCGAGCTGATCACCGTCTTGCCGGCCAGCTCCTCCAGCCCGAAGCCGACCAGCTCGTCGTAGGTCGCCACGACGACGTCGCAGTCGCGGGCCGCCCGGCGGGCCAGCGCGTGGCTGATGCGGTGCCCCGGGGCCTTGATCTGCGACCGCACCGGTCCGGGCAGCCGGTGCACCGGCCACATGCCGATCTGGGCGGCCAGGCCGAGCACCGGCCTGGAGTCGAGCAGGCTCGGCAGCCCCACCCGCAGCAACGGGTCGGCGAACTCGATGTTGTCGGTGAACTCGCGCAGGATCCGGGTGGTGCGGTCGTGGTTGACCCCGCCGAGCACCACCGTGCGCGCGTTGTCGAAGTAGCCGGGCAGCTCGGTCTGCACGTACCGGATCGCCCACTCCTGCAGCACGTCGCGCAGCGCATGGCCGTCCGTGACCGGCACGGCGGTGGTGGCCCGCTTCACCCGTTCGACGGCCTCGAGCTCGCCGTCGTAGAGCCCGGCCGCCCGGGCCTCGCGGATCCCGGTGACCGCGACCGCGTCGGCCTCCTCGGCCCACTTGCGGACCAGCTCCCCGGCGGCGGTCACGTCGCCGTTCGTGCCGAGTCGGATGATCCGGAAGTCCTCGTGGAGGAACGACACGTGCTCGTCGTAGTCCCGGTCCGGGGAGGTGAGGCTCACGTTGACGACCAGCCGTGGCGTGCTGCCTGGCATGGCTTTCTCCTTCGTTGTCGGTCGGTCGGGCGCTCAGACCATCGCCGAGGCGTCGTACTCGGGATGGTCGACCATGAAGTCGAGCAGCCGGCCGGCGTAGCTGCCGAACGGCGGGCAGCGCAGCCCGGTGCCGTCGAGGTCGGCCACGGTGTGCGCGGTGGAGTACGTCGTGGGGGAGGCGAAGTACTCCAGCGCCTCGGCCGGCAGGCCCAGCAGCCTCTCCAGGCCCGGCACCGTGGCGACCACGGTCCGGGTCAGGCCGAGCGGCAGCGGCACCCACACCACGCGCTTGCCGAGGTGTCGGGCGAAGGTCTCCACCACCTGCCGGGCGGTCGGTGGGTTCGGGTCGGTGAGCGCGTAGGTGCGGCCCAGGGAGCGGTCGAGCACGGACAGCTCGTCCATCGCCTCGACCACGAAGTCGCGCGGCACGACGCAGACCTTCACGGAGTCTGCGGCGCCGACGGCGGGAACCACGGCCACGGGCAGCGGCTGCCGGCGCAGGAACGTCGCCAGGAAGTACGGGCCGTCGTACTTCTGGGTCTGCCCGGTGCGCGAGTCGCCGACCACGATGCCCGGCCGGTAGATCGTCGCCGGCACCCCGTCGGCCATCGCCTTGCGGACCAGCATCTCGGCGTCGAACTTCGTCGACTCGTAGTGGTTGCGGAACTCCTGGCCCTCGTCGAGCGCGTCCTCGGAGAACGTGCCGTCGTAGCGCCCGCTCACGTAGCAGGTGCTGACGTACTGCAGCCTGGTCAGGCCGGGGAGGGTCCGGCAGAGGTCGAGCACCCTCGCGGTCCCGTCGACGTTGACCCGGCGGGCCACCGGCTCCGGCACCGCGAGGTCGTAGACGGCGGCGAGGTGCCACACCTCGGTCACGTCGTCGAGGGCGCCGGCGTCCCGGGTGCCGACGCCGAGGCCCGCCGCGGTGATGTCGCCCGCGACCAGCCGTACCCGACCAGCGACGTGCGGGTGCGCGGCCTCCATCGCAGCCAGCCTGCTGCCCGCGGTGTCGAGGTACTGCGGCTGCACCAGGCAGACCGCGCTCGCGCCCTCCCGCCGGCCGAGCAGCCGGGGGAGCAGGGCGGAGCCGAGGAAGCCGGGGAACCCGGTCATCAGCATCGTGGTCATGGCGAGACCACCACGTCGGTCTGGAGCCCCGGGAACTCTGTGGACACCCGGGTCCCGGACGTACCGGCCAGGATGTCGGTGAGCCGGTCCAGGGCGCCGATCACGCAGGGCCTGCCGGTCGCCGAGGCGAACGCGGACGCGGCCTCCGCCTTGGGCCCCATCGACCCCGCGGCGAGCTCGAGGTCTGCCAGCGCCTTCGGGTGTGCGGCGGTGACCGCTCGCTGGGAGGGCAGCCCCCAGTCGAGGTAGATCGCGTCCACGTCGGTGGCGATCACCAGCAGGTCGGCGTTCAGGGACTCGGCCAGGACCGCGCTGGCGCGGTCCTTGTCGATCACGGCCTCGACGCCCACGAGCGTCCGGGTGCCCTTGCGGTACATCGTCGGGATGCCGCCACCGCCGGCGCAGACCACGATGCAGTCGTGCTTCAGCAGCCACTCCACCGGACGGCTCTCGAAGATCCGCTTCGGCACGGGCGAGGCCACCACGCGCCGCCAGGCGTTGCCGTCCTGGCGGACCGTCCAGCCGCGTTCCGCGGCCAGCCGGTGGGCGTCGCTCTCGGAGTACACCGGTCCGACGAACTTCGTCGGGTGCGAGAACGCCGGGTCGTCGGGGTCCACCTCGGTCATCGTCAGGATCGTCGCGAGCGGCTTCTCGAAGGGCAGCAGGTTCCCGAGCTCCTGCTCGATCAGGTAGCCGATCATCCCCTCGGTCTGGGCGCCCAGCACGTCGAAGGGGTACGTCGACACCTCGTCGTACGCCGACGCCTGGAGGGCCAGCAGCCCGACCTGCGGCCCGTTGCCGTGCGAGATCACCAGCTCGTGCTCGAGCGCCACCGGCGCCAGCGACCGGCAGGCGATCGCGACGTTCTCGCGCTGCCGCTCGGTCGTCATCGGCTCACCCCGGCGCTGGAGGGCGTTGCCTCCCAGGGCCACGACGATCCTCATCTCAGGCGCCGATCGTGGCGACCATGAGCGCCTTGATCGTGTGCAGCCGGTTCTCGGCCTGGTCGAAGGCGACGTTGGCCGCCGAGGCGAAGACCTCGTCGGTGACCTCGAGCCCGTTGTCGAGCCCGGTGAGCTCCGCGACGTCGCGGCCGACCGTCGTCCTGGTGTCGTGGAACGCCGGCAGGCAGTGCATGAACCGCGCCCGCGGGTTCCCGGTGCGCTCCATGGCGGCCGCGTTGACCTGGTAGGGCAGCAGCTCCTCGGCGCGGGCCTTCCAGACCTCCTTGGGCTCGCCCATCGACACCCAGACGTCGGTGTGCACGAAGTCCACGCCGCGCAGCCCCTCGTCGGGGTCGTCGGTCAGCGTGATGCGCGCCCCGGTCTCGGCGGCACGCTCGGCGGCCAGGTCGCGCACGTCCTTGTCGGGCCAGAGCTCCTGCGGCGCGCAGATGCGTACGTCGGAGCCCATGATCGCGCCCATCACCAGCAGCGACCGCCCCATGTTGAACCGGCCGTCGCCCATGAAGCAGTAGCTCACCTCGTGCAGGGGCTTGCCGTCGGCGTGCTCGGACATCGTGAGGAAGTCGGCGAGCATCTGGGTCGGGTGCCACTCGTCGGTCAGCCCGTTGTAGACCGGCACGTCGGAGAACTCCGCGAGCTCCTCGACGGTGGCCTGGGCCTTGCCGCGGAACTCGATGGCGTCGAACATCCGGGAGAGGACGCGGGCGGTGTCGCCGGCCGACTCCTTGTGCCCGAGCTGGGAGGAGGTCGGGTCCAGGTAGGTCACGTGACCGCCCTGGTCGTAGGTCGCCGTCTCGAAGGCGCAGCGGGTGCGCGTCGAGGTCTTCTCGAAGATCAGCGCGACGTTCTTGCCCCGCATGCGCGGCACCTCGGTGCCGGCGTACTTGGCGCGCTTCAGGTCGCGGGAGAGGTCGAGCAGGTACTGCATCTCGGTGCGGGTGAGGTCGACCTCCTTCAGGAAGTCGCGGTGCTTCAGGTTGAGTCCCACGGGGGACACCTGCCTCTCTGGTGGGTCGGGAAGGGGAGCGTCGGGTCAGTCGACGGGGTCGCGCTCGATCGGACAGGACATACAGCGCGGGCCGCCCCGGCCGCGACCGAGCTCGCTTCCCGAGATCGTGACGACCTCGATGCCGTTCCGGCGCAGGAACGTGTTCGTCGTGGTGTTGCGCTCGTAGCCGAAGATCACGCCCGGCTCCACCGCGAGGAAGTTGTTGCCGTCGTCCCACTGCTCGCGCTGGGCGCCCAGCACGTCGATGGGGGTGCGCAGCACGCGGAGCTTGTCGAGCCCGAGCGCCTCGGCGACGACCGGGAAGAGGTCGACGTTCTCCACGACCTTGTAGTCGCCGCCGCTGCCGACGGGGGTCAGCGTGAAGGACCGGAGCGTGTCGGGCAGGTGCGGGTAGACGCTGAAGGCGTCCCGGTCGATCATCGTCATCGCGGTGTCGAGGTGCATGAACGCCCGCGACTTCGGCAGCTCCACGGCGATGATGGTCGACACCGAGCCGTGCGCGAAGTACTGACGGGCCAGGAACTCCACGCCCTGCGGAGAGGTCCGCTCGCCCATGCCGATCATGACGGCGCCGTTGCCGATCACCAGGATGTCGCCGCCCTCGCAGTTCGCCGGGTCGTGCACCTCGCTGTCGTTGCCGTAGTAGTAGTGCAGCGGCGGGTCGGCGTCGCGGAACATCGGGTGGAAGTTGTAGACCAGCCGCGAGTTGATCGTCTCCCGCTTGCGCGCCCGCTTGCTCATCGGGTTGATCGACAGGCCGTCGTACACCCACGCGGAGTTGTCGCGCTGGAAGAGGTGGTTGGGCAGCGGCCTCAGCAGGAAGTCGTCGGGGTCGAGGTACTCCAGCAGCAGGCTGGACGTCTCGTGCAGGGCGAGGTCGCTGCGGAGCACGCCGCCGATCAGCAGCTCGGCCAGCTGGGTGGCCGGAGCCGCCGCCACGAGGTCGTCGAGCGGCTTGTCGAGCGCCGGGCCGAACCGGGTCGCGGTCGTGAGCTCGTCCTGGACGAACTCGCGTCCACCGGGCTGGTCCAGGGCCTCGGCGAGCAGCTCGGCGAACAGGTGCACCCGCACGCCCTTGCCGCGCAGCTTCTCGGTGAAGGCGTCGTGCTCCTCCTTGGCGCGCTGGGCCCACATCACGTCGTCGAAGAGCAGGTCGTGGACGTTGTTGGGCGTCAGCCGGGTGAGCTCGAGGCCGGGGCGGTGGACGATCACCTGTCGGAGGCGGCCCACCTCGGAGTCGACGTGGAAGGACATGGTCTGAGGCCTTTCTCGAGTTGCTACGGCCGGAACGGCGGGACGGGTATGGGCTCGGTCATCCGGGACCTCTGGGCGAGGTAGACGGGGATTCCGGCGAGGAACGCGATTCCGGCGAAGATGAAGGGCATGTAGACCTTCCACCCCGACTCGTCGGTGTTGCGCGAGTAGTAGATGAACAGGACCGAGAAGACCAGCGCCAGCCCGGCAACCGTGACGTCGCGGACGAACCTCGGCGTGTGCATCGCGCGGTTGTCCTGCACGCGCCACTTGATCTGGGCGAGCGCGGAGAAGGCGTACGGGATGGCCGCGGTGATCCCGGACATGAAGACCAGCGTGTTGAACACGGTGTAGCCGGTCGAGCCGGCGTAGGAGAGCACCATCGCCGCGGAGGCCAGCAGCGTGGAGACGATGATGCCGGTGCGCGGGACGCCGCGGTCGGAGAGCTCGGCGAAGCGCCGCGGGAACAGCCCGTCGTTCGCGGCGGCGAGCGGCATCTCCGCGCAGATCATCGTCCAGCCGTTGAGAGCGCCGAAGCCGGACACCACGACCAGCGCCGCCATCACGTACCCGGCCCAGGTTCCTCCGAAGATGTCGTTGACGGCGGTGGAGAACGGTGCGCTGGAGTCCGCGAGGGCGCCGCTGCCGACGATGCCGAAGACCGCGATCAGGGAGAGCATGTAGACGACCGCGGTGCCCAGGGTGCCCAGCATCGTGGAGCGCGGGACGTTGCGGTCGGGGTTCTTCACCTTGGCGGCCGCGACCGCCGCGGTCTCGACGCCGAGGTAGGAGAACAGGCAGAGCGCCATCGCGCCGCCGATCGCGGCGATGTTCGTGTCGCCGCTCACGTTCCACGGCGTGAAGTTGCCGCTGCTGACGAAGAACAGCCCGACCGTGGACATGAACACCAGCGGCACGAACTTCAGCACCGAGGTCCACAGCTGGACCGAGCCCATGTTCTTCACGCCGCTGAGGTTGATGGCCGCGGGGATCCAGAGGCCGACCAGCGCGAGCAGGATGGACCAGAGCTTGACCTCGTCCTTGTTGACGAACTCCTCGACGTACAGCACCCAGCCGACCACGATGGCGGCGTTGCCCGACCACGCGGTGATCCAGTACAGCCACGCGTTCGAGAACCCGGTGAGGTTGCCGAAGGCAGCACGCGCGTAGGCGTAGGGGCCGCCGTCGGCGGGCAGCCGCCGCGACATCGCGGCGAACATCATCGCGAGGGCCAGCGCCCCGACCGTGGTGAGGGCCATCGCGAAGAGGCTGATCGGACCGTAGGCGGCCAGGGAGCCGGGGAGGTTGAAGATGCCGACGCCGATGATGCTTCCCACGATCAGCGCGGTGGCCTGGGTCGGGCCCAGCGAGCCGTGCGCGGTGGGCTGGGTTGTCTCGGGGCTCGCGGACGACGTCTCGCTCATGGGGCCAGGCTTGCCGCCGGGTGGCGTCCAGGACAGGGTCGTTGGGCCCGAACCGCTGGTCAGTGTCCCCGTATCTGTGGGCCGGGTCCGGCCGCCGGCTCGCCGGGGCCCTGGCGCGTCGCATCCCTCGCGCCATGACGCAGATGGACTATTCCCGAGGAGCGCCGGGGCGAGGAAGGTGAAGCGAAGCATGCCTGTCCCGTACCGGGGGACGGTGCCGGAGCGCGGAGGCCCGGGATGCTCTTCGAGGAACAGCCCATCGTCCTGCTCGTCCTGGTCATCCTCGTCGTGGAGGGGTGGCTGCGGGTCCGGGAGCCGCTGTTCCGCTCGGTGACCCGGCTGGCCCGACGACCGCGCGACTGACATGCCGGCCAGCTCGCCGGGTTCGACCTCCGCAAGGCAGCCTGGATGCCTCGCGCCGTACGCCTGACCCGGGGAGCCGCCCGCAGGTGGATCACCGTTCCCGCCGGGGACGCGTCCCGCCTGCTCGGCGGCGTCGTACGGCTGGTCGCGGACCTTCCGCGCGACAGCTCCCCGGAGGTGGTGTGGAGCGCCGGCGGCAGCGAGCTGCTGGTGCACACCGCACGTTCGACGCTGAGCTGCTCGGCCGGCGCGGTGCAGGTGGCGCTGCTCGTGTCCTGCGACCAGCTCGACGGACCGATGACGGTCACCGTGCCGTTCGCGACCGGCACCGAGAAGGACCCGCGCGGGCTGTTCCTGGCGACCGTCGACCGGCCGGCGGGCCCCGCGGTCGTGGTGGACGTCTGGGCGGAGGCGCTGACCGCGTTCGCCTGGGAGTGCCTGCTCACGCTGGCCACCGAGCTGAGCGCGGCGGCCGGCAAGGACTCGTCCGGGCGCCCGCTGGTGCCGGCCGCGCTGGGCGCGACCGACCAGGCGCTGCTCGTGCTCCCGATGGTCCGGAACGGGTGAGCCGCGATGGCCCTGGACCGCGCCTCCCTCGGCAGCTTCGGCGAGCTCGGCGTCGCCCTCGGCCTGCTCACTCCCGCCGGTGACCCGAACCCGTCGTGGTTCTCCGACCCGGTCGGTGGCGGCACGTCGCCGACCGCGCACGGGCTGCGCCACGTGCTCGGAGAACCCGGACCAGCGGGCCGCACTGGCCGGCTTCGTCGACCAGGTGCTCGGGCCACCGGAGGCCAGGACCCGCTCCGGTGCCACGTGGGTCCCGCTGTTCGCCGAGGAGGACCCGGCCGTGGTCGTGTCCGCCGTCGTGCTGGCGACCGGCACGGAGGTGCACCTTGGGATCGGTGTCGAGCACACCACCCAGGGCGGTCCGCCCGGCGTCGCCACGCGGGTTCACGTCCCGCTGTTCCGGTTCCCCGAGCGCGGGCACCCCTTGGTGCCCGACGGCAGCGACCCGGTATGGCTCGCGCTCGGTCGCCCCGGCGGCGAGATCGAGATCGCCGTCGACGCGACGCTCACCTCCAGCGCCCCGACGCCCGGTGAGGCGTCGCTGGGCGGGGTCGCGCTGGCGGTGGAGGTCCCGACGTACGACGGGGACGTCGGCTTCGCGCTCACCCTGCGCGACCTGCAGCTGCCCGGCGCGACCCAGCCCGAGACGCTCCTCCTCGACGTGGCGCATCCCGACGAGCTGGCGCCGCGGGTGCTCGACCTCGTCGCCGGCCTGGTGCGCGCCCAGGCGGCCACCCTCGACCTCGAGCAGCCGGCACTGCGTCCGTTCGCGGCGCTGGCCGGCATGCTCGGCCTGCGGCCGGTCGACCACGTCCCGGCCTTCCCGTTCGCAGACCTGCCGACGCGCGGAGCTGCCGCGCTGGTCGCCTGGGTGCAGCAGGTGCTGGGTGACCCGACGGCCCGGAACGCGTGGCTGGGCCAGCTGGCCGACCTGCTCGGCGGCACGGTCGACACCGCGCGGGACGCCGTGGTGGTGCCGCTGGGCGCGCCGGTGGGCGTGGGCAGCGTGGAGGTCGCGGTCGGGCTCCGGGTCGGTGCCGGCAGCGGCGGCCACCCGGTGCTGGTGCCGTGGGCCGAGGTGGCGCTGACCTCCCGGGCCGGGGTGCGGGCGCGAGCGGCGGTCGACCTGCTCAGCCTCGACACCGGCACCGGAAGCTGCGTGGCCGTGCCGGACGCCCGGGTGGAGGCGGTGTTCGGCGCCGACGCCGGTGGCGGTGGGCTCGTCGACGACGCGCCCCAGCTCGCGGTCGACAGCCTGCACGTGGGGCTGCGCCTCGACGCCGCGCGCCGTCCCGCGTTCCTGCTGACCGCCCGCGGGGTCACCGTGGCCGGCCGGCCCCGGGACCTCGTCGACCTCTCCAGCCCCGACGCTGCGCTCGCGGCGGGTGCGGACCTGGTGACCGGCGCGCTCACCTCGGCCCTGGATGCGCTGGGCGAGTCCGGTGACCTCGTCGGCCGGCTCCTCGGGGTGCTCGCGACGGGCGGCGTGGGTCCGGTCGGCGTGCCCGCGCTCGTGGCCGACCCGGTCGCAACCGTGCGCGGCCACTGGCGGTCCGTGCTCGCGGACGCCGCCGCGTCCGCCGACCTGCTGGGAAGGCTCTCCGCACTGCTGCGGGGTGCCGCCGCGCAGGTCGCGCCCGGTGACGGCTCGCAGGCGCACCCCTGGCGGGTCGCGTTCGCCGACACGGCGGGACTCGACGTCTGGCATGCGGGGGAGCTGCTGCACGTCGCACTCGCGTCCGACGTCCGGGTCACCGTCCTCGGCGGTCTGGTCAGCACGACGACGCTGTCGCTCGGGCTCGCAGACGTCGACCTGGCGGGCGGCTCGGTCAGGTTCGCCACCGGTGCCTCGCTGGCCACGGCGCTGGCGCGCGTGGACGACGCCCCGATGCGACTCGGGGTCGGGCCGGTGACGCTGGAAGCTGCCGACCTGGCGCTCGAGGCCGTCTGGCTCCCGTCCGCCGGGCTCCGCGTGCAGCTGGTCTCGGACGGGCTGGTGCTCGACGTCGAAGGCGTCCGGACGGCGGTACCGCTGCCGGTGCTGGACGCCCAGGGACGGCTGACCCTGCCGGCCCCGGACTGGGCCGGGGTGGAGGCGGCGCTGGCAGCCCTCGTCGAGCACGTAGGCGCTCCGGAGCTCGGCGCGGCGCTCGCGCTGCTCGGCTGGTCCGGTCAGGGTGGGAGGCTGCCCCTGGCCGCTCTGCTCGGGCCCGACCCTGCGACCGCCGTGCGCACCTGGCTCGCCGACCTGCTGCTGGACTGCGACACCGTGCGCTCCGCGCTGGGCCCGGTCGCCGCGCTGCTCAGCGGCTTCGCGCTCTCGGCGCCGACGGGGTCGGGCAACGCCGACGACCCGTTCCGCGCTCCGGTGGCAGGAGCCCCTCGTGCCCCCGGCATCCGGGTGTGGGCGGACCCGGGCTGCGCGGTGCCGTCGGGGGTGGTGGACGTCGCAACGGGCCGGCTGCTGGGCAGTCCGCCGCCCGAGCCGGACACGGTCGTCGACGTGCTGCGGGCCGCGGCGCTGCGGCTGCCCGAGGTGGCGGAGCTGCTGGTCGGCCGGGACTCCCTGGCCGACGGGCTGGGGCTGCTCGCCGACCGCTGGACGCAGACCGACGGGCTGGTCGGAACGCCGGCGACCCTGCCGCCGGACGTGGGCTCGCTGGAGCTGGCCGGTCTGAGCCAGCCCGAGATCGCGGCGCTCGGTCGCAGCGGCCTGCTGCTGCCGCAGGTGACGGGCCCCGAGCCGGTCGGCGTCGTCCACGTCGGCTCCGGGCCGGAGATGCTCGTGGGCCGGCCGTCCGGGTCGACGTACGACCTCACCGGCAGCGACCCGCTGCCGACGGTCCCCGACGGCGACGGCCCGTTCTTCGTGCGCCTGCCGACACCAGCCGACGCCGCGGCGGCGCGCCCCGACCGCGGCGACGTGGGGGAGCAGGCCGCGCGCCTGGTCGGCGCCCTCGGCGGGCGGTCCGGGAGCCTGGCGCTGGTCGGGTACGGCGCTGCGGGCGCGGCCGCCCTGCGCGCGGCCGCCGAGCTGCCGGAGGTCAGCGACGTGGTCACCGTCGGCACCCCGTGGGCCCCCACGTCCTGCCTCGTCTTCTCCGCGGGCCTCGGTGCGGACGCCCTGCAGCTGCTCGGTCGCCTCCAGCGCGACGACGTACCGGACTGGCCCGACCCGCTGCTCGGAGGCCAGGCGACGCCGCTGCAGCGGACCCGGCTGCTGGTGCAGCGCAGCCTCGCCGCCTGGCGAGGCGAGGAGATCCTGCCGCGCGCCGACCTGGAGACCAGGCGGGCCGGACTCGCCGTCCACGCGGTCTTCGGCTCGCTGGGCCGCGACGACCTGCTCGCCGGTCTCGGTGCGTTCGGCGCCGACGCGGTGGACTCCCGGCTGGCGGCGCTGACCGGCCCGGCGGACGGGGGGCCGGGGGCGGTCACCGCCGTGCATGCCGCGGTGGACCTCCCGGTCCTGGACCTCGACCTCGGAGGGCTGCTGGTGGGGGCCGGCGCCGCGCTCGAGCTCTGCCGGCTGAGCCGGGACCCGGACGGCACGGGTCTCGCGGTGGAGGCCGTGCGAAGCCTGGTCGTCGAGGTGCGCCTCGGCGTGCACGACGGCTGGCTGGTCGGCGGCCCGGGCTCCAGCGGCTCCACCGGCGACCTGCGCTGGCTCTCCGCCCGCGTGGAGGTGCCGCTCGACGGCAGCGAGGGCGGCAGCGAGCTGGTGCTGCACGAGGCGCGCGGTCTCGGCGTCGACCGGGTTCGCTGGGTGGTCCGGGCGGGCGCCGACGGTGACACTGCGACCGTGGCCGTGCCGGAGGTCCGGGTGCTGCTCGGCGACCTGGTCACCCGGCTGCGGGCCGCGTCGGCCGACCTGGCCGACCTGCTCGGGGGGCTCGGCCTCAGCGACGCGACCGGCGGGCTCGACCTCGACGGGCTCGACCGGCTGCTGCACGACCCCGCCGCCCTGCTGCGCTCCCGGGTCGCGGCGGCACCCGCCGCGGTCGCCGAAGCGCTGCGGGCCATGGTGCCCGGGTCCACGGGCAGTGGCTCGATCGTCGCCTGGGCGGTCGGCCCGGCGACGCTCGAGCTCGACCTCGCCACCGCCACGGCGTCCGGGACAGTCGCGCACGAGGTCGCCGGCATGCTGCCGGTGCGCGTCGACCTCACGACCGGCCCCTCGGGCGCCCACGTGGACCTGGTGGTGGGCTCGATCGACGAGCAGCTCGGCGGGGCCCGGCTCGTCGCGGGCAGCGCCGGACCGGGGCGGCCGACGTCGGCCGCGGTCGAGTGGTCGTCGGGCGGCTCCCGACGCGTGGCGGGGTTGTGGCCGACGGTCGACACCAGCCCGCTGGTCGACCTGGTGGTGGCCGCGGTGCCCACGGTGGCCGTGCAGGCGCTCACCGGTGCGCTGCTCGCGCAGGCGGCGGGGCCCGGCCGGGCAGCGCTCGAGGCGGGGCTCGTGGCGTGCGGGCTGGTGCAGGACCTCGGCGACGGCGACCGGGTGGTGCGGCTGCCGGTCGCGTTCCTGCTCGACCCCGCGGCCTACGTCGTCGGCGTGGCCCGCTCCGCGAGCGCCGACGTCGCCGCTGCGGGCTACGACCTCCTGGAGGCCTTCGGCGCGCTGGTCGACGTCGCGCACCCGCCCGGCAGCTGGCCGCTCGCCGACGGTGTCTGGCTCCGGTACGCCCACGCAGGCGAGGCGCTGAGCTGCACGTGCACGTCGAGCTCGACGAGACGCTCGACGGCGTGCCGGTGCAGGCCGTGCTCGACGCCGGGGCCGTGCTCCGCCCGGGCGTCCTGCCCGGCCCGTCCGTCGACGTCTCCGTGCGCGTCGGCGGGACAGGGCTCGAGCCCGCCTCGACCCCGACCTGCGGGTGAGCCTGCTCCGCCCGGTGCCACAGGCGCCGCTCCCGCTCTACCCGGAGGGCCCCGGCCTGGGCCAGGCGTTCGGCACGGCTGCGCAGACCCTCCTGCCCGAGCTCCTGGACCGGCTGGCCGCGCTCGCCGTCGACCCGCCGGGGCTGACCCACGACGTCGGGCTGCTGGTCGGCCGGCTCTCCGACGCCCTCGCACTCCGCGAGGCCGGGCACGTCACCTCGGCGCGGGTCGCCCTCTTCGCGGCGGACCCGGCGGCCGCCCTGCTCAGCCACCTGCCCGACCTCGCCGCCGATGCCGCCGACGCCCTGGCCGGCGCGCTCGACGAGGGCGGCGCCCTGCTCGCGGTGGTCCGCGCGCCGGGCCGGACGACGTTCGGCTTCGGCACCTCGCCCGGTCCGACCCTGGCGCTGACCCTGGACACCACCGGCGCCACCCCGGCCGTGGGGCTGTCCGGCGAGTGGCCCGTCCCGGGCGTCGGGCCGGTGCGCCTGGACGCGCTGCGGCTCTCCGCCGACGGCATCGAGCTCGGGGCCCGGCTGGGGCCGCTTCCCGTCCGGGCCGGCCCGGTGGCGCTGCGGCCCCTGCTGACCGTTCGCGCCGGATCGGCCCTCACGTCCGACCGGTTGCTGTCGCTGGGCGTCGCGCTCGACGACGCGGCCGCCGGATCGGTGGAGATGCGCTGGACGCTGGACGGTCAGCCACCCGCCCTGGCCGCCGTCGACCGCGACGGCCAGGGAGCGGTCGCCCGGGTGAGCGTCCCCGACGGGCCGGCGCGGCTGCTCTCGGTCGGGGTCGCGCTGGCTGGGTCTCTGCTGGCCGGCGCACTCCCGGACACGCTGCTCGACGCCCGGGTGGTGCGGATGCTGCACGGCGTGGTGCTCACCGAGACCGCGACCCGGCCCGACCTCGACCCTGCGATCGCCGCCGACCTGCTCGACCCGGCGCGTCTCCTGCTGCGGCTCGAGCGGCTGCTGTGGAACGTCGCGACCGACCCCGACCCGCTGCGGCTGACCGTCGACGGGGGGCTCACCATCGCGCTCGCCGCGACCCCGGACGCCGGTGACGACCGCGTGCTCGGCGTCGCGCTGAAGCTGGCCACCCCGGACACCCGGGTGACGCTCGCCGACGGCGACACGAAGGTCGAGCTCGAGGTCGACGCGTCCTGGCTGGAGCCCTCGGTCACGCCCGGCATCGCGGTGTACGCCGTGCACGGCACCCGTTCGGGGACGGACTACTCCTTCTCCTTCCAGCCGACCGTCACGGTCGCCGGGCTCGGGGTGCGGTTCACCAGCTCGTCGGGGCCGCTGCTCTCGCTGGGAGCCGTCGGGCTGGACGGGATCGCGGTGCGGGTCTACGCGGAGGCCGGGCCGTCCGGGGGCGGCGGGGGAGCGCAGGTCGAGCTGATCGGTCTCGCCGTCGCGCCGGGAGGCGCCGGGGGCAGCAACACCGTCGCGAACGGCATCATGCACGACGCAGGCCGTTCGAGCCCGTCCCAGCGGCCGGTCATCGCCCCCGCTCTCGCGGTGCAGCGACACCCCGGTGACCCGTCGTTCAAGGTCAGCATCCGCGCCGGTCGCCCGCCCGGACCGTGGTGGGTGGTCGTCCAGCGCCAGCTCGGCCCGCTCTACGTCGAACGGCTCGGCTTCGACTCCGCGGAGGCGAACGGCCGGGTCACCCGGATCTCGCTGCTGTTCGACGGCCGCGTGGAGATCTTCGGCCTGACCGCCGCCGTCGACCAGCTCACCGTGGCATGGCGCGGCGGCGACCTGCTGGACATCCGCCAGTGGGAGGTCGACCTGATGGGGCTGGCCGTCTCGGCCGACCTCTCCGGGATCGTGCTGGCAGGCGGCCTGCTCAAGACGGTCGACGGCACCGGCGACGCCGAGGTGGTCTCCTACGTCGGCATGCTGCTCGGCCGGTTCGGCATCTACGGGCTGACCGTGTACGGCGGCTACGCGAACGTCCGCCGGCGACCCGTCGTTCTTCGTGTTCGGCGCGGTCAACGGGCCCATCGGGGGACCCCGGCGTTCTTCGTCACCGGCTCGGCGGGGGCCTCGGCATCAACAGGCGGCTGGTCGTCCCGACGACCCGCGGCAGTTCCCGTCGTACCCGTTCATCCAGGCGCTGGACCCCTACGCCTCGGTCCCGGACCCGATGACCAGCTGCGTCGGCTCAAGCGACTTCTTCGGCCCCGAGCGCGGCAGGTTCTGGTTCGCGGCCGGGATCAGCTTCACCTGCTTCTTGCTCGTCGACGGCATCGCGGTCCTGGCGCGTGTCGTTCGGCAACGGGCTCGAGATCGACCTCATCGGTCTGGCCCGGATGGCGCTGCCCACGCCCGGCGGCACCGCTGGTGTCGATCGAGCTGGGCTGTTCGCCCGGTTCTCGACCAGCGAGGGCGTGCTCATGATCCGGGCGGCACTCACCGACAACTCCTGGCTGCTCACCGGGACGTCCGGCTCACCGGCGGGTTCGCCTTCGCGGTGTGGTGGAAGGGGCCGCTGTCCGGGCAGTTCGTGCTCACGATCGGCGGCTACCACCCCGACTTCCACGTCGAGGGCTACCCGGACGTGCCCCGGGTCGGCCTGGTCTGGCAGGTCAGCAGCGACGTGGTCATCAAGGGCGGCGCGTACTTCGCGCTGACGTCCGAGGCACTGATGGCCGGTGTCGGGGTCGAGGCGGTCGCCGACTTCGGCTGGGCCTGGGCGCAGCCCGGTTCGGTGCGGACGGGCTGGTCTACTTCGACCCCTTCTGGTACGACGTCTCGGTCTACGCGACGATCACGCCGGCATCAAGATCGACCTGTGGTTCGGCACGATCAGCTCTCGATCACCACCGGCCCGGCGTGCACGTGTCGGGGGCCCGACTTCTCCGGCGAGGCGACGGTGGAGGTCGGTCCCTGCTCGGTGACCATCCCGTTCGGCAGCAAGCCCGCCGGGAGGGTCGGTGCTCGGGTGGGCCGAGTTCGTGCCCAAGTACCTCGAGGACGCCGGCGCCGGGACGGCCCGGGCGCTGTCCGGGATCACCGGCGACGGCTCGCTGCCCGCCGCCACGGGCGGCGACCGGTCCGCACCGCCTCCGGACGGCAGCGCCGACGATCCGTTCGACGTGTTCGCCGAGTTCGAGCTGAACCTGACCACGACGGACCCGACGGCGGCGTTCGACCTCGGCGGCGACGCACCGGTCACCGTGGCCGTGGTCCGCTCCGACGGCGCCGGCGCCGCGCTCGGGCTTGCGCCGATGCGCGCGGCGGTCTGGAACGGTCGTCGGCGGTCGCCCTCGAGCGGTACGACGAGCAGACCGGGACCTGGCAGCCGGATCCCGACGAACTGCGCCGGCTGCGTGACGTCGTCGGCACCGGTGCGTCCCGCTGGGCGTGTGGGACCGCCGGACGCCGTACCGCCCGGCCGGAGCACCCCACCCGGCTGCCGTCCGGCGATGTGCTGCTGGCCGGCAGCCAGGTGACACTGGTCGCCGAGCTCACCCTGTCGGCGGTCGGTCCGGGGATCGACTACTACAAGGTGGAGGCGGGCCGCCGTCCGCGGCCGCTGCAGGCCCAGGACGACCAGCGGGTGGCGCTGAGCGGCCTCGCCGGCGGTCGCGCTGCCGCGTCCGGCCAGCTCGGACCAGGCGCTCGTGGTCCGTTGCGCTGCTGTTCGACGCTCCGCGGAGGAGTCCCGACCGGGCTGCTGGCCAACGGCGTCCGGTCGCGGACGCGCTGCGGCGAACCGGGGAGAGGTGGCGGCCCCGCCCCTGTTCGGGGCTCTGGCCGACGGGCTCGCCGTCGACAACGGCGCACCGGCCGCCTCGGCACCGTCGACCCGCCGGCGCCGCCCGCCGCCTCCGGTCGAGGACCCGCGGGTGCTCGGTTACCTGGCCGCGGCAGCCGGGTGGCGTTCCGGCGTCCGGGCACCACGGTCGCCGACGCCCGCACAAGCGGCGGCCCGCGCCCCCGTGGACTCGGTGCACGGACGGCTGGGCGCGGCTCCATCAGCCTGGACGTGTCACTGCGCCCGGGTGGTCGGGTCGCCGGCACCTTCTTACCGACCGTGCTGCCGTTCACCGCGGCGCCGGGGAAAGGCCGAGGCTGCCTCGTGGGGGCTCCGGCCGCAGCCGGCCGGATCGCAGGCATGCAGCGGCCTCGGCGGAGCGCCTGCCCGCCCGGGGCCCGCTCGCTCGGCGCAGCAGCCGACCGCGTTCCTCGCCTCGGGGGACGTCGTCGTGCTGCACGCCCGGACGGACGGCACGGGACACCGGGAGCAGCGACCAGGCTCGAAAGCTGGGCGGGTCGGCCGGGTCGACATCCTGCGCGGCGACGGTCTGGTGTCCGCGACACCGTCGTCGAGGGCGCCGCCGAGGTGCCGGCCGGGGCCGCGCTGGTCGCGTCCGGGCCGACGGGGTGCTCGACTCCTCGACGGTGCGGCCGGCGGGCACAACCGCTCGCGGGTGGCCGCGCTGAGCGGCCTGGCGGCCTCCGGCGCCGGCTGCGTGCTGGTCGTGGACGCCGGGCTGGGCACCGTGCAGCCGGGCTGGACGACGGCGGGGGACCTGGTGCGCGACGCCTCGCGGGTGCTGACCCGGTTCGGGACCGAGGTGCGGACGGTGGCGGTGGCCGTCGAGTCCGACACGCCGGGACCGGGACCGACGACCTCGGTCTGGAGGCGTCCTGGGCGCTCGTCGGGTCACGGAGGGCCGACGGCCGCGGCCGGTGCCGCGCAGCTGGTGATGAACGGCGTCCAGGGCGTCGCCGTGTACGACGGGTGGTCCCCGACCCGGCAGCCGGAGCGGTGAGCGTCTCGGGGTCGTGGCCGGTGGCGGGGGATGGCGGCTCACCGGTGTGCTGGGGGCAGGGCACGCTTCCGGCCACGGAGCTGGCCGCGATCGTGGGCTTCCGGGGACGGCCTGGGTGGGGAGCGCGACGGCCCGGCTGACCGGCGGTCTCCGGCAAGGGCTGCCGCCCCGCCTGGGTCCGGGCCGACGAGGCGACCGGACGGAGGCCGCCGTCGGCGGTCGGAGAGGCACGCAGAGTCCCGAGCTGCTACCCGCGGATCGAGGCCACCGTTGCAAGGCGGGCCGCTACGCGGCTTCACCGAACCCGCCAGCCCAGCGTGCCGGGCCATCCGGTGCACGCCCACCGGCGCCCGGTGCCGCCGGCACTGGCCTGGCCGCGTCGAGGAGCTCGCGAGACCGCACGGTCCGAGCGTGACCGCGGCACCGCGGTATCGCTGCTGCCACCCGACCAGGTGCTCTCGACGTACCCGCCGGCCAAGCACCGAGGGCGCCTTCGGCTCGCGGCTGCCCCAGGTGGTCATCAAGCGGCGCACCCTGCCCTGGGAGCGGACGGTCGACCCGGCGAACAAGAGCGACGTCGACGACCGAGGACACCCCGTGGCTGGCGCTGGTCGTCGTCGCCGAGGGCGAGGCCGACCATGGTGCTCAACCGGCCGGTGGCCGAGTGCGTGACGCCCGGGCATCACGCTGGACCCGGCGACCGCGACGTCGACGCAGCGGCGACTGCCTGCGCGGTCCGGCAGTCGGTGGTGCACGCAGTGTTCCCCACCCAGTAGGAGGTCGGGCTGCTCGGCGCACGCGCGGCAGGTCGACATCAACGACACCGAGCTGATGATGGGCGACGACGACGGGTTCCTCGCCGTGGTCGTCTGCCAACCGGCTGCCGCTGCCGGGCCGGGACGCCGACGGCGCCGAGCGCCCGGTGAAGTACCTCGCCTGCCTGGTCAACCTGTGCGGCCAGCGGGATGCGCTGCTCGACAAGGACGCCCCGCACGTCGACCTGACGTTCGTGCCGCCCGGCTCACCGGCGACCACGACCTGTTCAGCCGTGGACCGACGTCGCACCACGCGACGATGCGCCTGGAGCCGGCCACGGGACGCCGCGGCGCTGCCCCGGCGCGGCCGCCGCGGACCGCAGACGCCGAGCGATGCCGTCGAACGTGTGCGGTGGACCGCCGGCGGCCGGGGCCGCGTTCTCCGGCGCCACGGGCTGGGCGACCGACGCCAGCGCCGGCGGCTGGACGTCGGCAGACCTCTACGCGCAGCTGGCCGCCTCGTTCCAGGCGGCCCCGACCAGCGGCTTCATCGGCCTCGGGGACGTCATCGCGCTCGACCCCGAGCTGCGCTTCCCGGTGCTGCTGCACTGGAGCTTCACGACAACCAGCGAGAACGAGCACCTTCGAGTCCCTGATGAGGGGACTGTCGTTTCGGGGCTGCTCGGCACCGCGCCGGAGGACGCCGACGTCGCCGCGACGGGGCGCCCGCCGTTCGAGGTCGCCGAGACCGGTCACATCGGCCTCGACCACCGGCTCCGGGTGGGCGACCAGGTGCGGTCGTGGTACCGCGGCCCGTTGCGTGCCGCACCCCACCGAGGACGGCCGGCGGGAGGCTCGCGATCGCGCACGCCTCCGACCAGCTGCGCATCGTCGTCCCCGACGGCCGCGAGGACCTCTCGCTCGCCGCCGCGTTCGAGGTCGGCCGGCTGCTCGGTCTGTCGCGGCCCTCGATGTCGTCGCCTCGCTGCTGCGGTGGCGGCAGGCCGGCTTCGCGGCCGCCTGGCTCACCTCGTCGTACGCCGGGGCCGCGGCTACCTGGACATGATGGCCACGCTGGAGCTCTCGCCCGACCGGTACGTCGGCGGCAGGCTGGGGGCGTTGGTCGGCGGACGCGATCGTCAGCCGGACCCAGCGACGGATCCTCGGCAACCCGTCACCAGTGGTGCCGAGCCGGGCGCGCCGGTCGGACCGAGGCGTCAGGGGTCGAGCTCCTGGCCACCGGGCTGGGGATCGAGCGCACAGGTGCTGACGGGGAAAACGGCGGGCACGGTGCTGGGTCGGCTGCAGCAGGCCGAGGTCCGGCTCCCCCCGGTGGTGGCCCAGGCTGCCGCCGACCCGGGGCGGGTGCGCGACGGGCTAGAGGCGCGGTCCTCGACGACGCGTTCACCCGGGTCGCCGTCCAGGCGCTCGCGCCCGACCTGCGCGACGGGACGCTGACGATCGACGCCGACCGGCTGCCGGTGGACCTGCCAGCTGCACCTGGACGCCGCCCGGGTCGCCCGGACGTCGCCGTACTGCGGGACCGCCTCGATCTCGGGGGCTGCCCGGAGCCCTGCCGAAGCGGGCCGACCAGCTGGACCTGCTGATGCACGCGGGTCCCGCAACGACTGGACAACGACAAGGATGAGCAGTCGTGAAGGGGATGGACCTCGCAGTCGCCTACGAGGCGATGGGCGACCGAGCTGACCGCACACATCGCCAACACGCTCCACCCGTGACCGCCGACGACGACGGCAGCCTCCCTGCCGAGCTGCGCCGGTGGCTGGTCGACCTGCGGCTGCTGCAGGCCGTGCCGTTCGCCTACCTCGTCGCGGACTCCGAGCTGCTCCCGGAGGAGTCGATCCGGTGGTTCTACCTCGACCGCCGCTGGACCGACGCCCTGGTCATGGGTGCCCTCTCGGTCGGGACGGTCAACAGCGACGACCGGACCCTGCTGGCGGCGCGCTACGAGGCGATCCGCGACCAGCTGGACCGCGAGGAGCGACAGGTACGACGCGCCCCGACGGCGCCCCGCGGCTGTCCGGCGACGGTGGCCCGATCAGTGGCTTCCTGCTGCGCTCGCGGGTCGTCGCCGGGGTGGCCGGCGATGCACGTGCGGGCCTTCGACGTCGACCCGACCGAGGCCGACGACGCGACGGTACGGCGACGACGACCCCCGCCGGCTCCGGCTGCTCCGGCTGGAGCGGCTCGCTCCGGCGGTGCTGCTGTGCCTCTTCGACGGCATCCCGCAGGTGGTCCACCTCGAGGAGCCGCGGCAGGGCGTCCAGTTCGGCTTCGACTCGGGACCCAGACCCCGTCCGGCACCGTCAAGGCGGGGACACTGCGGCCGCGCGACCAGGTCACCTTCGACTACCTCCCGGGCAACCCGGTCGACGTGCCGTTCCGCTCGGGTGCGAGCGGCGTGGTCAACATCAAGCGGCTGGAGCGCAAGCTGCCGCAGGAAGAGGCGCCGTCGGCCCCGACGCCGCCCTCGACAGCGCGGAGTACGCCCTGCAGCTGGTCCAGCTGCCGTGGCGACAGGTGTGGGGCGACGCCGAGTATTCCCGGTGGACGCGGTGTTCAAGGCGACCGTGCGGTACGCCGACCTCGACGCGGTCTTCGTCCGGGAGCTCCCGTGAGCACCGGCTTCACCATCGACTCACGGCTGGCGACGCTGGCGCTGACCTCGCCCCGGCTGGGGTTCCTGGGCCGCGTCGGCACCGACCTGTCCACGATCGGCACCTGGGATCCCCGGCTGCCCCGGCGTACCCGGATCCTCGTCCCGGTGGACGTACAGGCCTACGTCGCCCGGGCCGAGTCGCCGAGCCGACGGTGGACCTGCGCGGTGCCGCCGACGACCCGGCGCCGTTCGCCGAGGGCACCGCCAGGCAGCCTGGCGTGCACCTGCACTGGGCGATGCCCGACGCGCTCCTGGGGGTGCGCCACGACCAGAGCACCGGAGGCCCGAGCGTGACCCCGCTCCCGGACGCCTGGGTGGTGGTTCGCACGCTGCAGCCCGTGGGCGCCGGGCAGGCGGTGGCCACCGGCTGGCAGGTCGACGCCAGGACCGCCGTGGTGACCCCCCTCGGGGAGTACCTCGGCCCGGCGAGCCCGCTGCCCGACGGGGCCTTCGACCCGGTCACGGCCACCACCTCGGGGGCGCTGTGGACGGCGTCGTACGCCGCCTCGGCCGGCCGGTTCGGCTTCCACGACCCGCTGTCGGACCTCGACGGCCTGCTGGCGACCGTGGCGCCGAAGGGCTTCGACGGCGACCAGGCCGGCTACACGGTCGCCGGCTGGTGGACCGACGCGGCCCGCGACCCGCTGGACGGCGCACGGGGGCCGGCGGGGCTCGACACCGCGCTGGCCGCCCTCGGCTGGCGGGTCGAGCACGACGTCGACGACGACGACATCGCCGAGCCGGACAAGCGCGGCACCCTCCTGGCCTCCCGGCTCGGACTCCGGCAGCCCGTCGAGCACCCCGCCCCGCAGGTCTACGACCCCGGCGGCGGCAAGGTGGGCGGCCTGCTGCACGGGGTGGCCCTCGAGGCCGGCTACCCGGTCGCCGATGCCGACGCTGTGCGGCTCGGGGACCGGCTGCCCACCTACCACTGCCTGCTGCACGGCAGCGTCCTGGGCGTGCCGGTCGGCGCCGACCCGCTGCCGGAGGCCGACGACCGGCCGGCGCCCGACGCGCTGAGCGTGGCCGTCGGCACGGACGTCGACGACGTGGTGGCCGCGTTCGGAGCCGCCGGCCTGGGCCTCCCCCCGGACGCCCGCCGGCTGGCCGAGGACCTGCTCGCCGCGTTCAGCATGGGCGCGGTCTCACGGCTCGGCAGCGCGGACGGGCTCGACGAGGTCGCCGCTCGCGAGCACGAGAACGGCTTCTGGTCGCTGCCCGGGAGTCCCCTCGAGGCCGCGCGGGCCGACCGGCTCCGCGTCGAGGACACCCTGCCGGTCGGGCCCGACACCGTGGGCCGGAAGGGACGCGGTTCCGGGGTGGCGGCCGAGGCGGTCGCCGGGCTGGCCTGGCGCAGCACCATCGACCTCGTCGAGCCCGGAAGGACCCGGCTCTCCGGCCGGCGGCGGGTGGAGGAGGCCACCAGGCCGCCGGCGTCGACGACCGCCCAGGCCCGCTCCGTGCCCCGCCCGGCGCCCCGCTACGTCCGTCCGCAGCCACCCCTGGTGGCGCTGCGGGGCGCACACCCCAGCCACCGCCACCACGGCGACGGGCTCGCGGACGGGTCCGGGACGCTGCTGTGCCGCTATCCCCGCTCGGCGGTGCCCCGGTGGGACGGGCTGGTCGACGGCGCGGTCGTGCTCCCGAGCCTCGGCTCCGGTGCCATCCCGCCCGAGGTGCTCACCGTGGTCCGGGAGGCCGTCCTGCTCAACCCCTACGGCAGCGACTGGCTCGCGGCGGCCGGAGCGCCGGACGACAGCGTGCTGGAGCCGTTCCGGACCAGGCTCGCCGGCGAGATGGTCCGCCTCTACGGCACCGAGGGCCGGTACGACGGGACGACCCCACTCGACCCGGTCCCCGCCGCGGCGGCCCAGGCCGGTGACCCGTGGGCGCACGAGGTGGCACGCGAGCAGCCGGAGTACCTGATGGTCACCGCGGCGCTGGCGGGGCTCTCGACGCTGCGCGGCACCCCGCCGAGCCCGGTGGCGCTGACGACCTGGCGTCAGCCATGGGTCCCGCTCTGGCTGGAGTGGCAGGTGACTCTCGGCGGCAGCGACACGCTCCGCGGCTGGCACCTGGACGGGCTGGACCTCGAGGCCGACACCGACGGTGCCGCCGAGCCGCTGACGTTCACCCTGCACGGTCGGAGCCCGGTCGGACAGGGCGTCGGTGAGGCGCTGCGGGCCGCCGTCGCAGGCTGGCTGCACGCCGAGAACCAGCGGGCGGTGACCAACGGGAGCGACCCGTACGGCACGGCGGCGGTCCTCGCCGAGCTCGGCACGTTGGACCGGCCTCTCGACCTGGTCTCCGCCTCGCTCGACGGGATCCGCGAGCAGCTGCTCGGCATCACCTACGTCGGTCAGGTGCTGCGCGACCCGGCCGACCGGCCGATCGCCTCGAGGACGCCGACCGTGCTGTTCGGAGGCACCCTGCGCCTGGACGCCCTGCGGCTCGTCGACGCGTTCGGCCGGACCCTCGCGGCCCCCGACGCGGTGCTCGACCGGACGGTCTCAACGGTGGAGCTCGAGGTTCCCGAGCGCCCGCGGACGGTCCGGCTGCGTCCCCGGTTCCAGGGCTCGGCGCGCTGGCTGCTCCGGCTGCTCGATGCCGACCAGCCCCCCGGCACACCGACGGACACGCTGCGGGAGGCCTACGTCGACCAGCTCGAGCCGGAGGCCGCCCCGAACCCGGTCTCGGGCTTCCTGCTTCCCGACCACATCGACGAGTCGCTCGAGGCGTTCACCGTTGCCGGCGACCCGGTGGGCGAGATCGGCCACGACCCGATCGGCGGGGCGGTCACCTGGGAGCCGGCGCCGGGGCGCGCCGTGCGGGCCGACGCCGGACCGCTGGTCGGGATCGCCGCGCAGGACCGGCTGGTCGCCGAGGTGGCCGCCGGCCTGGTGCGGGCGGACGCCGCTGCCCGGGCACTGCCGCCGGATCGGCGCCCGGCCGACAGCGCGCTGGTGAACCTGCTGCGGGCCGTCGACACGACGCTGTGGACCGTCGACACCTTCACCACGCTGGGTGCCGGCACCGTGGCCGGTCTCGTCGGCCGACCGATCGCCGTGGTCCGGGCGTCGCTGCGGCTCGACGTGCCCGACGACCTCGCGGAGGTGACCGTCCCGGACGCGGGAGACGGGCAGGACGGCGCCCGGGCTCGCAGGGCGCGCTTCGACGCGCTGGCCGACGAGCTGGTGCAGGTGCGGCTGGGCACCCTCACCCGCAGCGACGACGCGCTGCTGGGGTACTTCGTCGACGACGACTACGAGCACCTGCACCTCGTCGACAAGGTGCTCGCCGCCAACGCCCGGCTCACCGGCCGCACCATCGGCCAGCTCGGCCTGCTGGGCTCGGCGACCGCACCGGCGACCACCACCCTCGACCACCCCTACCTGGTGCCGGACGGGGTGCTGGAGGTCCGGGCCGGGCAGACGCGGATGCTCACGCTGCTGATGCTCCCGATGGGCATGGTGCACCTCACCTCGGGAGTGCTGCCTCGCAAGGAGGTCGGTCTCGCGGACAGCTGGTTCACCCGGGGGCTGAAGAAGCTGATGCCATCGGTGCGCGTCGGCCCCCTGCTCGTCGACCCTGCGGAGATCCGGCTGCCCCTGGTCACGCTGCTCGGCGACAAGCAGACCTTCACGCGGCGCACCGGCGAGCTCGCCTGGCGGGACGACCCGATCGTGGCCGCCACCCAGACGGCGTACCTCCCTCTGCAGCCGCACGAGGTGCAGGAGGGCTGGGTGCGGGTGACGCCGACCGACCCTGGAGGGAGCAGCTGATGGCCGACGGACGAGACCGGGTGAGCGCCCGGGAGGCGTTCCTGGCCTCCCGCACCGGCGCGGTGGACCAGCCGGCCCTCGACGCTGCGGTGAGCACTGCTCTGGCGGCGCCGCCCGAGCCGCGCGTGGCCCGGGTGTTCCCCACCGGCGACGCGCGGCGCTGGGTGCCGATCGGTCCGTCGGTGGTACGCCGTGGGCAGGGGTCGGGCCGGCCGAGGGTCACCGGAAGGATCCGCGACGTGGCGGTGCACCACGAGGGCCGCCGCGGGTACGCCGCCAGCGCCAAAGGCGGGGTCTGGTACACCGGCGACGGCGGCGCCTCGTGGGCACCGGTCGGAGGGTGGGCCGAGCGGCAGGTCGGTGCCGGTGGCCCAAGCAACGCTCAGTCCTGCGGCAGCCTGCTGGTCAGCTTCGGCGCTGACGCGAGCGAGGACTTCGTGCTCGTCGGCACCGGCGAGGCGGTGCCCGGGGCCGGCGCGGTCACCGGGCAGTGGGGCGGCCTCGGGGTGCTCGTCGGCAAGGGTGCCGCGGCTCGCCCCGTGGGGGACAACCCGTGGGAGGCCGAGTCCGGGCTGGCTGTCCTGCAGGGTCTCGGCGTGTTCCGCCTGGTGCGGGACCCCGCCTCGGTGGCCGAGGCGACCAGCGGTGCCACGACCGACCGGGTGCTCGCCGCGACGAGTGCCGGGCTGTTCCTCGGCACCCGGCAGGCCGGTGCCCCCGCGTCGTACTCCTGGGCGAAGCTGCCCGGCATCGACGCGCTGATGGCCCAGCCACCGACCTTCACGCACCCGGCCCCGCCTGCCGCACCGGCGGCAACGCCGGCCGTAACCGACGCGCTGTGGATGGCGTCGAGCGATCCGCAGGGCCGGATCCTCGTCGCGATCGCCCGGCGAGGGCTCGCGTTCAGCGACGACGGTGGCACCACCTTCACCTGGCTCAACGGTCTGGCCTGGCCGGTGACCGGGGAGACGGTGCAGGGGGCCACGACACTCGCCCGCGCCCCGGGCACCAACGCCGTCTACGCGTTGACCGGTCTGCGGCGCACCTCCGGCCTCCCGAAGGACGTGGACGACGACACGGCGCTCTTCCGGGTGCCGGACCTGGTGCCGACCGGCGGTGCCGCGCCCGCGGCGAGCCGGGTCCGGGGCGTGCCGGTCCGGCTGTGGCCGGGACAGCGCGACTACGACCAGGCGCTCGACGTCGACGTGGTCGCGGTGGGCGCCGACCCGGCGGTGCACCGGGTCTACCTCGGCGGCTCCTACACCGAGGCGGTCAGCGGCACCTACGACGCCAGCCTGTGGTGCTTCGACGTCGACGCGAGCGGCCGCCTGGCCCCGGCGCCGGGTGTCTCGCGGCGCGGCCACCCCGGTGGCGGGGCGGGTGCAGGGGACGGCGCGGTCGTCGCCGGGCACATCGGCCAGGGGGTGCACGCCGACGTGCACGTGGTCCGGCTGGTCGGCGACTCTCCGGGGACCCGTCAGCTGTGGGTCGGCTGCGACGGCGGTGTCTACGTCTCGGCCGCAGCCGGACGCGCGCTGACCTTCTCGGCACGGTGCACCGGGCTGGCGACCCTGGAGGCCGGGTTCTCCGCCGCTCACCCCACCTCGAGCCACCTGGTGGCGGCGGGACTGCAGGACAACGGCACCCAGGTGCGCGTCGGCGACACCGTCTGGGAGGAGCTGTTCCAGGGCGACGGGGGAGGGATCGTGGTCGACCCGGCGCAGCCGCACCGGCTCGTCGGCCAGTACATCCGGGCGTCCTGGTCGGCGGAGCCCGCCGCCGGGTTCGTCAGCCCCACGTCGCGGATCCCGGGAGGCGGTGCGACCGACAGCGACCGCGAGAACGGCCGCGCGGTCTCGTCGTTCTACTCCGGAGGAGCGGCGGTACGCACCGCCGCCGGCACCACCCGGCTGGCCGTCGGCACCAACCGGGTGTGGCTGAGCGACGACCTCGGCAGCGCAACCCCGAACACCTGGCGGGTCCTCCGGTTCCCCAGCGGCGCTCCGCTCGACGCGCGGCCGCACGGCACGGACCCTGCCGACCGCCGGCGGTTCGGCGTGCCCGCCGGCGCGCTCGGCATCCCGCCGGCGGTCGCCGGCGCGGCGACCGGCCCGCTCGGCCGTGTGGTGACGCTGCGCTGGGCCGACGCGACGACGCTGCTCGTGCTGTTCCAGTTCGGCGTGGTCCGCTGGACCGAGACCGCGCCGGGCGCCTGGCAGGCCGCCTTCCTGGTCGACTGGGCCGCGCTGCCCGGCAACCTCGTGCTGACCGACGTCGCGCCGGTGCCGGGCGGCCAGGACCTCTACGTCAGCACCACGGGCGACGCCGCGACGCCGGGTGCGGACACCTGCTACCTGTACGACGCGGCGTCCGGCACCACCACGGCCACCGCCCTGCGCACCGCACTCGCGCCCCTCGACCCGGCGTACGCCGTCGCGGTGGACCCGGCCAGCACCGGTGACGTGTACGTCGGCACGGTCACCGGGGTCTGGCACGGCATCCGCACCGCCGGCGCCACGACCGTGACCTGGGACCCCACGCCGTTCGTGAACGGGCTTCCCCAGGCGGCCGTCCAGGACCTGGCGGTGCACCACGACCCGGCCCACCCCGGAGTCCGGCTGCTGCGTGCGGCCGTGCAGTCGCGCGGGGTGTGGGAGGTCGACCTGGCGGCCGCGACCGAGCCCGTGCGGACCTACCTGCGGGTGCACGCCTACGACGACCGGCGACGGCTGCCCACCTCCCTGACCGACGTACGCCGTCCGCCGGCTGCACCGCCGCTGAGCCCGGCGGCGAGCCCGGACATCGCCGTGCGACCCGAGTCGGCGGCTCAGGTCGCTCCGCAGTGGCAAGCTCGGCGCCGGCACGATGGCGGCGGGCAACGCTCCGACCTACCAGCTGTGGACGTTCCAGACCGCGTTCCGGTGGATCTTCCCCTCCGTGCTCGCCACCGGCACCTGGACGCCCGACCTCGAGGCGCTGGTGCGTCAGCACCGGTCCGACCTGCACCTGTCCGCCGGCGCCTTCGTCGACCGGGCGCTATGGGACGCGGTGGTCCGGACCCGCGTCGACCCCGCGACCGGAGCGGTATCGACCGACCCCACTCATCCGCTCGCCGTCTACCGTGCGCCGTGGCAGGGCGCGGTGGCGCTCGACGCGCAGGCCACGGAGATCGACCTCATGGAGTGCGTCCAGCCGGTCTCGGCGGTCGGTGGCACGTGGCAGGTCCATCGCGAGCGGTGCACCGTCGAGGTGCTGCTGCACCACCGGGACACCCGGCCGCTGGCCGCGGACCAGGGCCACGCCGTGCTCCTGTGGCGCTCCGCCGCAACCCAGGCGACGCTGCTCGGGCTCGGCGTCGCCGACCTGACCCCGTTCCTCGCACAGTGCGCGGTCACAGGCACGGTGCAGCCGACGCCGAGCGACTGGCAGGTCGCGGGCCCAGGCCGCCGGCGCGGCGGTGGCCTCCCTCGGCCTGCCGCTGGACGCCCGGGTACCTCGTGCGGTGTCGTTCGACGTGGACCTGTCCTCGGTCGACCCCGCCGGCGTCGTGCTGCTGCTCGCGGTGGTCTGGTCGGACCTCGACCGGCTCGCCGCGGCGCCGGTCGGGCTGCCGGCGACCCCGACGGTCGTCGACCTGGTGCGCGGGTGGCCGTACGCCGCGCTCCGGCTGGTGCAGGTGGTGCCACGACCGGTCCCGGGGCCGTGATCGTGGGGCCGTGATCGTGGGACGCTGATCATCCCTACCGGGTGAGGGCTTCCGGCCGTCGACGCGGTTAGGTCGGCTCATGGTGATGTCCCGTGTCAAGCACCTGACCCTCGACGAGCGCAGGCTGCTCGGTGCCGTGGCGGCCGACCGGGTCCCGCCGTCCGCCGTGAAGGAGTGGGAGCCGGCTGCCGACCGAGCCGACCCCGTCGCGCTCCTCGAGGAGCAGAACCTCCGCCGGGAGCCGGACCTCGTCCCGGTGCGGCACGGCCGGATGATGGTCTCGCCGTTCACCTTCTACCGAGGCGCCGCCAAGGTGATGGCGGCCGACCTCGCCACGGCGCCGCGCGCCGGTCTCGACGTCCAGCTCTGCGGGGACGCGCACCTGTCCAACTTCGGGGCGTTCGCCTCACCCGAGCGCCGGCTGCTGTTCGACCTCAACGACTTCGACGAGACGCTCCCCGGACCCTTCGAGTACGACGTCGCCCGGTTGTCGGCCAGCTTCACGATCGCCGCGCGCAACAACGGGTTCAGCAGGGCGGACGCGAAGTCGGTCACCCGGACCACGCTGCGCGCGTACCGGGAGGCGATGGCCGGCTTCGCCCGGATGCGCACGCTCGACATCTGGTACGCCCATCTCGCCGAGGAGGACATCCTCGCGGCGGCCAAGTCGCTGGCGAAGGCCGCCGACGGGGCCAAGAGCGGCAAGAGCATCAAGGGCGCCGAGAAGGCGATCAAGCGGGGAGAGCGCAACATCGCCAAGGCCCGCACCCGCGACAGCCTGCAGGCGCTGTCCAAGCTCGCCGAGCGGGTCGACGGCAGGTACCGGCTGGTCAGCCAGCCTCCTATCGTCGTACCGCTGCGCGACGTCGCGCAGCTGGCGGGCCTCACGCCAGACATCATCGACCGGATCGTCCACGACCAGTTCCGGGCCTACCGCTCGACGCTCCAGGACGACCGGCGGCACCTGCTCGAGCGGTTCGAGGTCGTCGACGTGGCCCGCAAGGTCGTCGGCGTGGGCAGTGTCGGAACCAGGGCCTACATCGTGCTGCTCCAGGGGCGCGACGAGGAGGACCCGCTGTTCCTCCAGCTGAAGGAGGCCACCGCCTCGGTGCTCGAGGACCACCTGCCGAAGAGTCGCTACCGCCAGCACGGCGAGCGCGTGGTGAACGGCCAGCGGCTGATGCAGGCGGCCAGCGACATCTTCCTCGGCTGGACGAAGGGTGTGGAGGAGGACCGCTGGTTCTACTTCCGGCAGCTGCGCGACATGAAGGCGTCGGCGGACGTGGAGGCGATGGACCCGGTCTCGATGAGGTTCTACGCGGGTCTGTGCGGCTGGACACTGGCCCGCGCGCACGCCCGCACCGGGGATGCGGTCGCGATCGGCGCGTACCTCGGAGACGGGGACTCCTTCGACAAGGCGATGACCTCGTTCGCGCGCCGGTACGCCGACCAGAACGAGCAGGACTACCAGGCGTTCACCGGGGCCGTGGAGTCCGGCCGGCTGGAGGCGGTCACCGGCGTCTGAGCCTGCCGCCCGACGAATGCATCCGCCTCTTCCGGGCACGGAGGTGGGTACAAGGATCGGACGAGGAGGCTGCCATGGCGCAGACAGACACATCCGGACCGGGCGAGGGGACCGTCCTCTCGGGGCTCGACTCGTCGGCGATGAGCTCGCTCTACTGGTATCTGGCGCTGCTGGCCTGCATCGGCGGGTTCCTGTTCGGCTACGACACGGCGGTCATCGGCTCGGTCCTGGACTTCATCCCCTACCACCTGTCGTCGTTCTGGACCGGGTACCTGGTCGCGGGCGCGTCCCTCGGCGCGGCGATCGGAGCGCTGGCCGCGGGTCCGCTGACGGACCGCTTCGGCCGCAAGTCCCTGCTGATGGCCGACGCTTCCATCTATGCGATCGGTGCCCTGCTGTCGGCGTTCACGGTCAACGCGGCCATGCTGATCTCCTCGCGCACGCTGATCGGTCTGGCGGTCGGGGCGGACTCGGCGATCGCGACGGCGTACATCGCGGAGTTCGCACCCAAGGGCCGGCGCGGCCAGCTCAGCATCATCCAGCAGTGGATGATCACGGTCGGCATCCTCGTGTCGTACCTGGTCGCCCTGCTGATCTTCGTGGTCGCACCCGCGTCGGCGAAGACCACCGACTGGCGCCTCATCCTCGGGCTCGGAGCGCTTCCCGCGCTGCTCGCCGTCGCGCTGCGCGCCCGGATGCCGGAGTCCCCCCGCTGGCTGATGCACCAGGGCCGGTACGCCGACACCAGCGACGCGCTCGCCAAGCTGGGTGTCGACGTGTCCGAGGAGGAGGTGCGCCAGTCCGCCGGCCGGATCGAGCAGGAGGAGAAGCAGACCGAGCGGCAACGCCGACGGCTGTGGACGCCGGGGGTCAAGCGCGCCCTGCTCATCGTCTCGGTGTTCTTCGTCTTCCAGCAGATCACCGGCATCAACGTGCCCTTCTACTACGGTCCGCAGCTGCTCGGCGGGCTGTTCAAGAACCCCGGCGAGACCGCGGTGCACGCGGCGATCGCCGGGCTGATCTCCGCGGCCATCCTGGGCGCGGTCAACGTCGTGGCGACCTACTTCGGCTTCCGGTTCATCGACCGTGCCGGCCGCCGGGCGCTGTCGATGCTCGGGTACGCCGGGATGGCGGTGTTCATGCTCGTCGCCGCGGTCGGCGTCGCCTGGCTCACCGGCACGCCGAAGGTCGTCGTGGTGATGGTCGGCTTCTCGATCTTCATCGCGTCGTTCGCGATGGGGGTCGGCGGCACGGGCTGGCTGCTCCAGGGCGAGGTGTTCCCGACCGCCGTGCGAGGCCGGGCCGCCGCAACGGGCGCCGGGGTCAACTGGATCGCCAACTTCGCCCTCATCGAGGCGTTCCCGACACTGCAGGCGGCGATGGGACTCCCCTGGGTGATGGTGCTGCTCGCAGGGCTCAGCGTGGCGGCGCTCGGGTTCGTGTTCCGCTTCCTGCCCGAGACCAAGGGGCTCTCGGTCGAGGAGATCGTGGCGGTCTTCGACGAGCAGGCCTCCGGCGGGGGCCGGCGGGCGGCCGGCACGTCGGCATGATCAGGTGACGATGGGGTAAGTCGGAGGTCACCACCCGACCACGAGAGGCACCATGCACCTACCTCGTCCCCGTGGCCCGGTCAGCGACGCGGTCGTCCGCGCTCTGCGGTCCTCCGGTGCCGACGCCGACCTCGCCGCCGACGCTCGTCACGCCGCGAGCAGCAGCGACGACGTCCTGCTCGACGACGACGTGCAGCTCGCGCTCTGGACGCTCTACGAGCTGCACTACCGGGGCTTCGAGGACGCCGACGACCGCTGCGAGTGGGACCCGTGTGCGATCGCCGCCCGGCTCGCGATCGAGGGTCCGTTCGAGCAGGCCCTGAGGACCCGTGCCGCGCCGCACCTGCGCGAGCCTGCCGGCGACGACCTCGTCGCCGACCTGGAGCGCCTGGTCGACACGGTCACCGGCCCGTCCCTGGCCCGCTACGTCCAGCGCTCCGCCGACCGCGAGCAGCTGCTCGAGCTCATGGTGCACCGGAGCGTCTACCACCTGAAGGAGTCGGACCCGGCCTCCTGGACGATCGCCCGCCTGGACGGACCGCCGAAGACCGCGCTGGCCGAGCTCCAGTACGACGAGTACGGCAGCGGCCGCGCCGAGCGGCTGCACGCCACCCTGTTCGGCGACAGCCTCGAGGAGCTCGGCCTCTCCCGGGAGTACGGCGGCTACGTCGACGTGGTGCCGGCAGCGACCCTCGCGCTGAACAACGCGATGAGCCTGTTCGGGCTGCACCGCCGGCTGCGCGGCGCGTCGCTGGGGCACCTCGCGGCCTTCGAGATGACCAGCTCGCTGCCCTGTCGGCGCTTCGCCCAGGGCATCCGCCGGCTGGGGCTGGGGGACCGGGTCGCGGAGTACTTCGACGAGCACGTCGAGGCCGACGCGGTGCACGAGCAGATCGCGATGCGCGACGTCTGCGGCGGCCTGGTCGCGCAGGAGCCCGGGACCCGGGCGGACGTGCTGCTCGGCGCAGCGGTCTGCCTGGATCTGGAGAACCTCGTCTCCGGCCGGATCCTCGAGGCCTGGACCGACGGCCGCAGCTCGCTGCTGGGCGCACCGGTGGGGGAGGCGGCCTGATGCACGCGGTGCCGGGGCCCGAGGCCCACACCGGGGAGGCCGTCTCGGTGACGATGTGCCCGCACGGTCCGCTGCTGGTCCGTGGAGCCGACCAGGTGCGCGACCCGGAGGGCACGCTGCACGACGTGACGCGCCCGGTCGTCGCGTTGTGCGTCTGCGACAAGTCCCAGCGCAAGCCGTGGTGCGACGGCACGCACAAGCTCGTGCCGCGGTCGTGACGGGCGCCGGCTGACGGGCCGGCTCAGCGGGGTGCGGTGTTGTCGGTCCCCCCGAGCTCGCGCAGCAGCTCGTGGCAGCGGTGCGCCCGCCGGGAGTCCTCCTCCATGACCGAGCGGAAGAACTCCGCGGCCTCGTCGTGGCCCGCGTTCTCGGCGTCCCGGACGTACCTCCTCGTACAACGGGATCCGCGAGGGATCGGGTGGACCCGGCCGGTACCCGCCGGCGCGTGCTCTATCAGTGCGCCAGCGCATTTTTTACGGTCGCCGCGGGCGCGGACCCCTATAGTGAGTCAGCCCAACCGAGTCCGAGACGAGGGAGACGCATCACCATGCGGTCTCGCACGATCGTCGCCATGGGTGGCGGTGGCTTCTCGATGGAGCCGCACAACCCGCTGCTCGACGACTTCGTCCTGGATCTGGCCGACGCCGACAGCAAGCCGCGGGTGTGCTTCGTCCCCACCGCCAGCGGGGACGCGGACGCGTACGTGGAGCTGTTCCTGGACGCGTTCGCGGCCGGTCGTGCCGATGCCACCGTGCTGTCGCTGTTCAAGCGCGAGCACCTCGACCTCCGGACGTTCGTGCTGAGCCAGGACGTTCTCTACGTCGGGGGCGGGAACACCGTCAGCATGCTCGCCGTGTGGCGCGCGCACGGCCTCGACGAGCTCCTGGTCGAGGCCTACGAGTCCGGGATCGTGCTGGCCGGGCTGAGCGCCGGCATGAACTGCTGGTTCGAGGCGTCGGTCACCGACTCGTTCAGCGTGGACGCGCTCCGTCCGCTGCACGACGGGCTCGGTCTGCTCGCGGGCAGTGCCTGCCCGCACTACGACGGCGAGGCGGAGCGCCGTCCGACGTACCTCGAGCTGGTCGGCAACGGCTTCCCGGCCGGGTACGCCGTCCAGGACGGGTGCGCGCTGCACTTCTCCGGCGGGCGGCTCGCCGAGGCCGTCGCGTCGCGCCCCGGGGCCGAGGCGTTCCACGTCTCGCGCGGCCCCGCCGGGGTGGTGGAGCGGCCGCTGCCGGTGCGCTACCTGGGCGAGAGCGAGCGAGTGTAGGCGACGTCGGCCGGCCCCGCCGGGCGCGACACGCCCCGGAGGGGGGCCAGCCGGGGAATCGCCCGAACGGGCAGTTCGTCCCCGCACCAGGACTATTCCCGGCGTTTCGCGTGCCCGATTTGCCCGATCGCTGGTCCACTGGAACCAGTGGGAAGCCTGGGAGATGAGACACGTGGTCACGAAGGAAGACAAGGTCACCAACGACAAGCGGCCGACGCCGGTGCGCGCGCGGGGGACGCGGGCCCGTGCCTGCCCGTGCGGGCAGCAGCTCGACATCTGCGGTAGGGCGCACTGCCCGCGCTGCGGCCGCACCCTGTCCCGCTGAGCCCGAGCCGCGCCGGCGCTAAGGTACCGGTGTGGACGAGCAGGGCAGCGCGACCGAGGCCGCGCGACAGGTCCTGACCATCCCCAACGTCATCAGCATCGTCCGGCTCGCCGGGGTGCCGCTGTTCCTGTGGCTGATCCTCGGCCCCGAGGCGGACGCGCTCGCGTTCGGCGTCCTGGTGCTGTCCGGCATCAGCGACTGGGCGGACGGCTATCTGGCGCGCCGGCTGCACCAGACCTCGCGTCTCGGCGAGATCCTGGACCCGGTCGCCGACCGGCTCTACATCCTGTCCACGGTCGTGGGGCTGGCCGTGCGCGGAGTGATCCCGTGGTGGCTCGCGCTGCTGCTGCCCGCCCGCGACCTGTTCCTGTGGTGCCTGGTTCCCTTCCTGCGGACCCGCGGCTACAGCGCGCTGCCGGTGCACTTCCTGGGCAAGGCGGCCACCGCGAACCTGCTGTACGCGTTCCCCCTGCTCCTGCTCGGGGACGGTGAGAGCACCGTCGCCCACCTGGCCGAGGTGGTCGGGTGGGCCCTGGCGATCTGGGGAACGGCGCTGTACTGGTGGGCCGGCCTGCTGTACGCCTGGCAGGTCCGCACGCTGCTCGCGGACCACGACCGGAGGGCGCCGGTGCTCGATGGCAGCTGACCACCCGCCGCTCCCGACGGTGCCGGCCCGGTACTCCCAGGGGCTGCTCGACCATCTGTCGGCGACCGCCCTCGACGAGGACTACGCGCAGGCCGCCGCCCGCCGCGGCCCCGCGCCGCGCGGCCGGCCGGGCGCCGGGGTCCTCGGCGTCGTCGTGCTCGTCGTCTTCGGGGGACTGCTCGGCCTCGCTGCGGTCCAGACCTCGCGCGAGGCCTCCGACTCGGCGAGCAGCAAGGCCTACCTGGTCCGACGCGTCCTCGCCGGCAAGCAGGCGCTCGCCGAGCAGCGGGAGGCGATCACGACGCTCAAGACGACCGTGGCCGCCGAGCAGCGTCAGCTGCTGTCCTCGACCGCGCAGGGGCGCAGCGTGCAGAGCCGGGTGCAGGCGCTGGGTGTGGCCAGCAGCGCCGTGCCGGTCACCGGTCCGGGCGTCCGGGTGGTGGTGAGCGATGCCCGACACCCCGCGTCCGACGAGTTCCGGGTCCACGACAAGGACCTGCAGAAGCTGGTCAACGGACTCTGGCAGTCGGGCGCCGAGGCCATCGCCATCAACGGCCAGCGGCTGTCGTCGCTGAGTGCGATCCGGTACGCCGGCGAGGCGATCACGGTCAACTTCCGCTCCCTCCGGCCGCCGTACGAGGTGGCGGCGATCGGCAGCCCGGACCGGCTGGCGACCCGGTTCATCGACACGGCGGGTGGTCGTTGGTGGCTCGACCTGCACGCCGTCTATCGTTTGCCCTTCGACATCAACTCCGAGGAGTCGCTGACCTTGCCTGCGGCACGCCGTCTCACCCTGCGCGACGCCCGGCCCGCCCGGAGCGCGCGATGATCGCCGGACTCGGGCTGCTGGTGGGCATCGTCGTGGGACTGGTCCTGAGGCCGAGCGTGCCGACCGGGCTCGAGCCGTACCTGCCGATCGCGGTGGTGGCCGCCCTGGACGCCGTGTTCGGCGCCCTCCGCGCCTTCCTGGACGGCATCTACGACGACAAGGTCTTCGTGGTCTCGTTCGTCAGCAACGTGCTCATCGCCGCGCTGATCGTGTACCTCGGCGACCAGCTCGGTGTCGGCGGGCAGCTGTCCACCGGCGTGATCGTCGTGCTCGGGATCCGGATCTTCTCCAACGTGGCCGCGATCCGCCGGCACATCTTCCATGCCTGAGACCACCGGGCCCGAGACGGCCGGGTCCGAGCCCACCGGCCGATCACGGCTGCGCTCGGCGCTCACCGCGCCCCCGTCCCGGCGCCAGCTGGTGGCCGCACTGCTGCTGGCGGTGCTCGGCTTCGCGGCCGTCGTGCAGGTGCGCGCCAACGACCGGAACGGCTCGTACGTCGGCGCGCGCCAGTCCGACCTGATCCAGCTGATCAACCAGCTGTCCCTGGCCTCGCAGCGCGCCGACCAGCAGATCTCCCGGCTCCAGCAGACCCGCTCCTCGCTGCGCAACGACGCCGACAGCAGCCGCACCGCGGTCGTCGAGGCACGCAAGGAGGCCCAGACGCTCGGCATCCTCGCCGGGACCGTGGCGGCGGTGGGGCCCGGCGTCCGGGTCACCGTGCGCGACCCCCGGGGCAGCGTCGGCACCGACCAGATGCTCAACGGCATCCAGGAGCTGCGCGACGCCGGCGCGGAGGCGATGGAGATCGACAACACCGTGCGGGTGGTGGCCCAGACCTGGATCAAGGACGGCGCCAACGGCGGCATCGTCGTGGACGGCCGGCGGCTCGTCCCGCCGTACACCATCGACGCGATCGGCGACCCGCACACACTGGCCACCGCGCTGGCGTTCCGCGGCGGGTTCAGCTACGGCGTCCGGACGGTCGGCGGCCAGGTCCAGGTGCAGCAGTCCCGGCAGATCCAGATCGGCGCCACCCGGAAGGCGCCCGAGGCCCGTTACGCCCGGTAGCCTGCAGGCCTGACGAGCCGAGCAGCCGAGGAGCGACGTGACACCCGACGACGTGAAGTACACCACCGAGCACGAGTGGGTCCGGGACCCGGGCGCCGCGGCGTCCTCGGTGCGCATCGGCATCACCGACTACGCCCAGGACGCGCTCGGCGACATCGTCTACGTGTCCCTGCCGGAGGTGGGGGTGCAGGTCGAGAGCGGCGCCTCGGTCGGCGAGCTCGAGTCCACGAAGTCGGTCAGCGACGTCTACGCGCCGCTGACCGGTGAGGTGGTCGCCCGCAACGACGCGCTGGACTCTGCGCCCGAGCTGGTGAACTCCGACCCGTACGGCGAGGGCTGGCTGTTCGAGGTGGTGCCCGCCGACCGCGGCCAGCTCGACGACCTGATGGACGCCGACGCCTACCAGGGCACCCTCGACGCCTGAGCGGACGCGCCGGTTGCCCCTTGAACCGACCTCACCGGCTGATAGGTTCGGGGAACCGTCAACCTCGACTGAGGCTTGAGGGTTCCGTTCCAGCCACACGGGAGGCCGACCATGCCGTTCTGCACCGAGTGCGGGCACCAGAACCCGGACGACGCACGGTTCTGCTCGCAGTGCGGGCACCGCATCGTCGCGACGCCGGCGGCCACACCGGTCGAACCCTCGGGTGACTCGCCCAGCGAGTCCACGGCCACCATCACGTTCGGCGGGGGAGCAGAGCCGGACCACCGTGAGGAGCGCAACCTCAACGAGGCCGACTCCGCCGCGGTCGACGCGCTCCCGGCCGGCAGCGCGCTGCTGATCGTCCAGCGCGGCCCGAGCGCGGGCAGCCGCTTCCTGCTCGACACCGACGTGGTCTCCGCGGGCCGGCACCCGGACAGCGACATCTTCCTCGACGACGTCACGGTCTCGCGCCGGCACGCCGAGTTCCGGCGCGGTGCCGACGGCTGGACCGTCGCGGACGTGGGCAGCCTCAACGGCACCTACGTCAACCGCGACCGGATCGACGAGGTCTCTCTGCAGGGCGGCGACGAGGTCCAGATCGGCAAGTTCCGCCTGGTCTACTTCGCCAGCCACGTGGGGGCGGGAAGCCTGCAGTGAGGTCGGCCGCCTCGTCCCGCGCGCGGATGAGCATCGGCGAGGTGCTGTCCCTGCTGCGGGCGGACTTCCCCGAGGTGAGCATCTCCAAGATCCGCTTCCTGGAGTCCGAGGGGCTCATCGAGCCCGAGCGCACGCCGTCGGGCTACCGCAAGTTCTCGCACCGCGACGTCGAACGGCTCCGCTACGTGCTCACCAGCCAGCGGGAGCACTACCTGCCGCTCAAGATCATCAAGGAGCACCTCGATGCGATCGACCGGGGCCTGGAGCCGCCGGGTCCGGCCGAGGCGGTGCCCCAGGTGCCGCGGGTGGTGCTCGCCGGCGACGGCTTCCCGACCCCGGAGTCGTTCGCGCCGGACGCCACGGAGCTGCGGCTGTCCCGCCGCGAGCTGCTCGCCACCGCCGGGATCGACGACGAGCTGCTCGACCAGCTCGAGGCGTTCGGACTGGTCCGCCCGCGGCCCGGCTCGGCGCCGTACGACGGGGACAGCCTGGTCGTGGCCAAGACCTGCGGGGAGCTGTCGGCGTTCGGGCTCGAGCCGCGGCACCTGCGCGCCATCAAGACCGCCGCGGACCGCGAGGTGGGCCTGATGGAGCAGGTCGTATCACCGCTCCAGCGAGCCCGGGACGCCGGCGCGAAGGCGCGCGCCGAGGACACCATCCGGCAGCTCGCGGCACTGTCCGTGCGGCTGCACGCCACGCTCGTCAAGAGCGGGCTTCGGGCGTGACGGTCCTCGTGCCCGGAGTACGCTGAACAGCGTGCGCGAAGTCGACGTCATCGGTGTCCGGGTCGAGATGCCTTCCAACCAGCCCATCGTGCTGCTGCGCGAGGTGGCCGGGGACCGCTACCTGCCGATCTGGATCGGGGCGGTCGAGGCGACGGCCATCGCCTTCGCGCAGCAGGGCGTCGTCCCTCCGAGGCCGCTGACCCACGACCTGATGAAGGACCTGCTGGCCGCCACCGGCAACGACCTGACCGAGGTGCGGATCACCGAGATGAAGGAGGGCGTGTTCTACGCCCTGCTCGTGTTCGCCTCCGGCGTCGAGGTCAGCGCCCGGCCGTCCGACTCGATCGCGCTCGCGCTGCGCACCGGGACCAAGATCGTCTGCGCCGACGACGTCCTCGACGAGGCCGGGCTCGCGGTCCCCGACGAGCAGGAGGACGAGGTCGAGAAGTTCCGCGAGTTCCTCGACCACGTCTCGCCCGAGGACTTCGAGAGCCACTGAGCTCCGCACCTGAACCCTCAATCTCAACTTGAGGGTTACCGGGACCGCGCCACGCCGACGCATGTCGTTGACCCCTTCCGGGCGGAGCCCTACCTTGGAAGTGTCTTCGCTGTAACTCCACCGCTGTCGTCCGCGCTCGTGCGGCGTACGGCTTCCCCCTCGGAGTGACAGGCAGAGCGAAGAGGACGACGGAGGTCAACCGTGACAGGCACCGGAGACAAGCCGCTCGACGCAGCCGACGAGCGAGCCGTTCGCGAGGCGGCCGAGTCCGCGAACGAGCAGGGGCTGCTGTTCGACGACGACGTCTCGCCGCTGCCCGCCGACGCCGGCTACCGCGGTCCGACGGCCTGCAGCGCTGCCGGGATCACCTACCGCCAGCTCGACTACTGGGCCCGCACCGGGCTCGTGGACCCGACCGTGCGGGGGGCCACCGGCTCCGGCACCCAGCGGCTGTACTCCTTCCGGGACATCCTGCTGCTCAAGGTCATCAAGCGGCTGCTCGACGCCGGCATCTCGCTCCAGCAGATCCGCACCGCCGTGCAGCACCTCCGCAAGCGCGGCACGGACGACCTGACCCGCGTGACGCTGATGAGCGACGGCGCCAGCGTGTACGAGTGCACCAGCAACGACGAGGTCATCGACCTGCTCCAGGGCGGCCAGGGCGTCTTCGGCATCGCGATCGGCGGCGTGTGGCGGGAGATCGAGGGGTCGCTCGCCGAGCTGCCGAGCGAGCGCACCACCAGCGAGCAGCCGCACGACACGGCCACCGACGAGCTCGCCGCTCGGCGGCGCGCCCGGCTGATCGGCTGAGGTTGCCGGCGGCTCGACCGCTGACTGATAAAATGTCCCACGCTGCTGACACCGCGTGGGAGAGTCTCCGACCACCACGTCGGAGCGCCGAAGGGGCAACTCCTCCCCGGAACCTCTCAGGCGCCCGGACCGCGCGGAACAGGCGACTCTGGAAGCCCGACGTGCACGTCGGGCGGGCCGACAGAGGGGGAGGCGACCCTGATCGCGCGACCGGCCCCGGTCGCTGACTCCCAGGAGCCTCGCTTGTCGGACCACCCCACCCTCGCCCAGCTCGACGCCGCCGAGCAGTTCGTCGACCGGCACCTCGGCCCCGACGGCACCGCGGTCCGCACGATGCTCCGGACGCTGGGCTTCGGCTCCCTCGAGGAGCTGATGTACGCCGCGATGCCGGACGCCATCCGCACCTTCGCCGAGCTCGACCTCCCGGCGCCGGCCACCGAGCAGGACACCGCCGCCGCGCTTCGTGCGTTGGCCGCGCGCAACGCCCCCCGCGAGGCGATGATCGGGCTGGGCTACCACGGCACGCTGACGCCGGCGGTGGTCCGCCGCAACGTGCTCGAGGACCCGAGCTGGTACACCGCCTACACGCCGTACCAGCCGGAGATCTCCCAAGGCCGCCTCGAGGCCCTGCTGAACTTCCAGACGATGGTCGCCGACCTCACCGGTCTGCCGACCGCCAACGCGTCCCTGCTCGACGAGGGGACCGCCGCCGCGGAGGCGATGACGCTGGTGCGTCGCGCCAACCGGTCCACCCGCGGCGCCTTCGTGGTCGACGCCGACGCCCTGCCGCAGACGGTGGCCGTGGTGCGGACCCGAGCCCGGGCGATGGGGATCGAGGTCGTGGTCGCCGACCTCGCCGACGGGCTGCCGGACGGCGAGCTCAGCGGCGTGCTCGTGCAGTACCCCGGCGCCAGCGGACGGGTGCTCGACCCCGGGCCCGTCGTGGAGGCGGCGCACGCGCGCGGCGCGATGGCCGTGGTCGCGGCCGACCTGCTCGCCCTCACCCTGCTCGAGGCGCCCGGGACCATGGGGGCCGACGTGGTCGTCGGGAGCTCGCAGCGGTTCGGGGTGCCGATGTTCTACGGCGGCCCGCACGCCGGCTACATGGCGGTCCGGCAGGGCCTCGAGCGGCACCTCCCCGGTCGGCTGGTCGGTGTCTCGCTCGACGCCGAGGGCCGGCCGGCGTACCGGCTCGCGCTCCAGACCCGCGAGCAGCACATCCGCCGCGACAAGGCCACCTCGAACATCTGCACCGCGCAGGTGCTGCTCGCCGTGGTCGCCGCGATGTACGCCGTCTACCACGGGGCCGACGGTCTGCGCACGATCGCCCGGCGCACCCACCGGTACGCCGCAGTGCTGGCCGCCGCGCTGCGGGAGGCGGGCGTCGAGGTGCTGACCCACGCGTTCTTCGACACGATCACGGTGCGGGTGCCGGGGCGGGCCGCCGAGGTGGTGGCCGCCGCCCGCGACGCCGGGGTGCACCTCCGGCAGGTCGACGACGACACCGTCGGCGTCTCCACCTCCGAGACCACCCGGCGGCCCCACCTGGAGGCGGTGCTCGCCGCGTTCGGCGCTGCCGTGGACCTCGACGCCCTCGACGCCCGGGTGGCCGACGAGCTGCCGGAGGCGCTGCTGCGCACCACCGACTTCCTGACCCACGAGGTGTTCTCCAGCCACCGCTCGGAGACGTCGATGCTGCGCTACCTGCGCCGGCTCTCCGCCCGGGACTACGCCCTGGACCGGGGGATGATCCCGCTGGGTTCCTGCACGATGAAGCTCAACGCGACCACCGAGATGGAACCGGTGAGCCTGCCGGGGTTCGCCGACCTGCATCCGTTCGCGCCGGTCGAGGACGCCGCGGGCTACATCGAGCTGATCGGGCAGCTCGAGCGCTGGCTGGCCGAGGTCACCGGCTACGACGAGGTCTCGATCCAGCCCAACGCGGGTTCCCAGGGCGAGCTCTCGGGGCTGCTCGCCATCCGCGGCTACCACCACGCGCGCGGCGAGCAGCAGCGCGACGTCTGCCTGATCCCGTCCTCCGCGCACGGCACCAACGCCGCCTCCGCGGTGATGGCGGGGATGCGGGTGGTCGTCGTCAAGGCCGCCGCGGACGGCGCCGTGGACCTCGACGACCTGGCGGCGCAGTGCGAGGCGCACCGCGACGACCTGGCCGCGATCATGGTCACCTACCCCTCGACGCACGGCGCGTTCGAGGACGGCATCAACGACCTCTGCCGGGTCGTGCACGAGCACGGCGGTCAGGTGTACGTCGACGGCGCCAACCTCAACGCGCTGCTCGGCTACTCCAAGCCCGGGCAGTTCGGCGGCGACGTCTCGCACCTCAACCTCCACAAGACGTTCTGCATCCCGCACGGCGGCGGCGGGCCGGGGGTGGGACCGATCGGCGTCCGCGCGCACCTCGCGCCGTACCTCCCGAGCCACCCGGCCCACCCGGACCCGGCCCGGCGCAGCGGGATCGGCCCGATCAGCGCGGCGCCGTACGGCTCAGCGGGGATCCTGCCGATCTCCTGGGCCTACGTGCGGATGATGGGCTCTGAGGGGCTGACCCGCGCGACCTCCGTCGCGGTGCTGGCCGCGAACTACGTCGCCAAGCGGCTCGGCGAGCACTTCCCGGTCCTCTACAAGGGTCACGGCGGGCTGGTCGCCCACGAGTGCATCCTCGACGTCCGGCCGCTGACCAAGGCGACGGGCGTGAGCGTCGACGACGTGGCGAAGCGGCTCGTGGACTACGGCTTCCACGCCCCGACGATGAGCTTCCCGGTCGCCGGCACGCTGATGGTCGAGCCCACGGAGAGCGAGGACCTCGCGGAGCTCGACCGGTTCTGCGAGGCGATGATCGCGATCAAGGGGGAGGTCGACCGGGTCGCGGCGGGGGAGTGGGCTCCGGAGCAGTCACCGCTGCGCCGCGCCCCGCACACCGGTCGCGCGCTCGTGGAGGACTGGGACCGGCCCTACCCGCGCGAGCTCGGCGTCTTCCCGGCCGGCTTCGACCCGGACAAGTACTGGCCGCCGGTGGCGCGCATCGACCAGGCGTACGGCGACCGGCACCTCGTCTGCGCCTGCCCCCCGCCGGAGGCCTTCGCGTGAGGTCCCGTGGGCCGGTCGACCCGGTCACCGACCTCACCGCTCGCCGGCTCACCGCGCTGCTGGCGCACGAGCAGGCCGACGGCCGGCTGCCGTCGCTGGTCGCCGGCGTGTTCCGGGACGGAGGGCTGGCGTGGTGGGGTGGCCGCGGCGCCGCCACGGGCACCCCCGAGCCGGCCACCGCCGACCTCCAGTACCGGATCGGGTCGATCACCAAGACCTTCACGGCCGTCCTCGTGATGCAGCTGCGCGACGAGGGGACCCTCGACCTCGGTGACCGGCTCGACGCCCATCTGCCCGGCGTCGGCTACGGGGACCGGACGCTGCGCAGCCTGCTGTCGCACGCGTCGGGCATGCAGTCGGAGCCCGCAGGCCCGTGGTGGGAGCGCAGCCCCGGAGTCTCGTTCGACGACCTGGCCGCCGCCATCGACGACAGCATGGCCGCGCACCCGGCCGGCGCCACGTTCCACTACACCAACCTGGCCTACGCCCTGCTCGGCGAGGTGGTCGCGCGGCACCGAGCCACGACCTGGTGGCAGGCGGTGCAGCAGCGGATCCTCGAGCCGCTGGGGATGAGCCGGACCAGCTACCTCCCCGAGGCGCCGGTGGCCGGCGGCTACAGCGTCCACCACTTCGCGAACACCCTCGACGCCGAGCCCGCCCAGGACACCGGCGCCATGGCGCCCGCCGGCCAGCTCTGGAGCACCGTCTCCGACCTGGCGAGCTACGCCGGCTTCCTGATGGACGGGCATCTCGACGTGCTGGCGGCCGGGACGCTCGCGGAGATGGCGACGCCGCAGTCCGGGTCGCTGGCCGGGGCGGCGCTGGGCGGCTACGGGCTGGGCTTTCGGCTGCGACGGGCGGGGTCCGGCGTGCTGCTCGGGCACACCGGCTCGATGCCGGGCTTCCTCGCGATGCTGTTCGTGGACCGGGGCCGCGGCACGGGCGCGGTCGCGCTGGCCAACGGCACCACCGGGCTGCGCACCGACTCGTTCGCGATCTCGTTGCTCGACACCCTCGAAGAGCTCGAGCCGTCGATGCCGTCGCCGTGGCGGCCGGTGGACCGGGTGCCGGCGCAGGTCGCCGACGTGCTCGGCCTCTGGCACTGGGGCAACACCGCGCTGGCGTTCTCGTGGGACGGCAGCCAGGTCGTGGTGACCGGGCTGCCCGACGGCAGCGAGGCCTACCGCTTCGCCCTGCGCCCGGACGGTCGGCTGGTCGGCAGCAGCGGCTACCACCACGGCGAGGTGCTCGACGTGGTGCGCCGCGACGACGGCTCGGTGAGCCACCTCGTCTCTGCGACGTTCGTCTACACCCGCACGCCGTACGACCGGCAGGTGCCGATCCCGGGCGGCCACCCCGGCTGAGCGGCCGGGGTCAGCGCGCCCGGCTGACGCTGGACATGTTGAAGTCCGGTACCCGGAGCGCCGGCGCCGCGGTGCGGGAGAACATGTCGCCCCACTCGCGAGAGAACCCCGGCCGGGTGGCGGAGGCGTGGCTGAACCGGCCGAGCAGGTCCACCGGGCTCTCGTTGAACCGGAAGTTGTTCACCTCGCCCGTCACCTCGCCGTCCTCGACGAGGTAGACCCCGTCGCGGGTGAGACCGGTCAGCAGCAGGGTCTGCTCGTCGACGACCCGGATGTACCACAGGCAGGTCAGCAGCAGCCCGCGCTGCATGCCCGCCACCAGATCGTCGAGGGTGCCCGTGGCGCCGCCGACCGTGACCACCAGGTTGTCGACCGCGGGGGTCACTGGCTGGCCGGTGAGCTCGGCGGTGTGCCGGGTCTGCAGCAGCGCGCCGAGCCGGCCGTCGCGGACCCAGTCGGTCCGTCCGAGGGGAAGGCCGTTGTCGAACACGCTGGCGCTGAACCCGCTCGAGGTCGCGGTGACGAACGGCTGGCACTCCAGTCCCGGGTAGGCCGGGTCGGACAGGACCGTGACCGGCCGGTCCGACAGCCGGTCGCCGATCCGGGTGCCCCCGCCGGGCCGCGAGAACACCGACTGGCCGTCGTGCGCCTCACGGGCCGACGAGCTCCAGTAGGCGTAGATCATCAGGTCGGAGACCGCCGTGGGAGGCAGGATCGTGTCGTAGCGCCCGGCCGGCAGGTCGACCTTGCGCGCGCCCCACGCGAGCCGGCGGGCGAGCTCGGCGTCCAGTCCAGCCGGGTCGACGTCGCCGAAGTCGCGGGTCGCTCCGCCCACCCAGGCGCTCGTGGTCAGGTCGGCGGTCTTGCCGGTGCAGCCGTAGTGGCCGCTGGGCTGGGCGTGGCGCAGCCGGATCCCCGTGGAGGAGGCGAGGTACGTCGTGGTCACGTCGTGGTCCACGAAGCCGTACAGCAGCCGGTCCTGCGCCGCGGCGCGCTGGAAGGCAGCGCCGAGACCGGGCGCGAGGTCTGCGTACACCTCGATCGAGGTCTCCGCCGGAGGCTCGTACCAGTCGTCGTCGGCACGGTCGCGCGGCAAGGTCGGCGGCGTCCTCGGCGGGCTGTGCCTCGCGTGCGGCGGCGTCGGCTCTCTCGACGAGCGCCGTGACCTGGTCGGTGGTTGCAGCGGTGGCGGACACCGAGGCGGTGCCGACGCCCTGTGCGGTGCGGACGAAGGAGACGACCGAGACGCTGACCGTGTGCATGACGCCGTTGGTGGTCAGGGTGTTGTCGGCCCACCGCAGGTTGGCGCTGGTGGAGTCGCGGACGATCACCACGCAGTCGTCGACGGTGGAGGCGGACAGAGCGTGCTCGGCGAGCTGCTGGGGACTGGCGGAGGTCATGCTGCTCCCTTCGTCGGTGGTGTTGAGCACGCGCACGTCGGTGAACAGGGCGGTCGGGCAGCCGTGCGACACCGACGCCACCTGGCCGGGTTGGGCCTTGCCGCAGTTGAAGGCGCCGCCGAGCTCCCACGTGGACGCTCCGCCGACCTCGGCCATCGAGCCCCAGAAGTCCGTCGTGGTGCCCTGGTAGGCCACGTCGCGCAGCTGCCCGGCGAGCCGGCCGTTCTCGATGCGGTAGAACCGCTGGCCGGTGAACTGGAAGTTGAACCTCTGCATGTCGATGCTCCACGACCGGTCGCCGACGACGTAGATGCCGTGCTCGACGCCGCCGATGATCTCCTCGGTCGTCGGGCCGCCCGGGCGGGGCTGCAGCGAGACGTTGGCCATCCGCTGGATCGGGATGTGGCCGGGGGAGTCGGCGTACGCGCAGCCGTTGGAGCGGCCGAGCCGCTTGGCCTGGGCCATCGACCGGTCGAGCTGGTAGCCGACCAGGACCCCGTCGCGGACGATGTCCCACGACTGGGTGGCGACGCCCTCGTCGTCGTACCCGATCGTGGCCAGGCCGTGCTCGACGGTGCGGTCACCGGTGACGTGCATGAGCTCGGATCCGTAGCGCAGCGTGCCGAGCCGGTCGTAGGTGGCGAACGACGTGCCGGCGTAGTTGGCCTCGTAGCCCAGCGCCCGGTCGAGCTCGGTGGCGTGGCCGACCGACTCGTGGATGGTCAGCCAGAGGTTGGAGGGATGGATGACGAGGTCGTAGCGGCCGGCCTGCACGGCGGGCGCGACGAGCTTCTCCGCGAGCAGCTCGGGGAGCGCGGAGAGCTCGGCGTCCCAGTCGTGGATGCCGCCGGTGAGGTACTCCCAGCCGCGGCCCACCGGTGGGGCGATCGTCCGCATCGAGTCGAAGCGGCCGCTCGCCTCGTCGACGCCGTACGCCTCGACCTCGGGCTGCACCCGCACGCGCTGCTGGGTGGTCGTGGTGCCGGCGAGGTCGGCGTAGAACTTGTTCTCCAGGACCTGCTGGAGCAGCCCGCTCGCGTGCGCGACGCCGGGGGAGTCGCACAGCCGTCGCGTCCAGCCGGCAATCAGGTCCACCTTCTCCTCGAGCGGGACGGTCATCGGGTCGGTCCGGTAGCTCGACACCCAGGTGACGTCGTCGTACGCCGGCTCCGGCGCCAGCGCGACCGGCCGGGTCGTCATGGTCGCGGCGAGCTGCGCGGTGCGGACCGCGGTCTCGGCCACCTGGATCGCGGCCTCCGGGGTGAGCACCACGCCGGACGCGAAGCCCCAGGCGCCGTCGAGGACCACCCGCACCGCGAACCCGAGGTCCTCGGTGTCCGAGGCGCCCTGGAGCCTGCCGTCGCGCACCCGGATGTCCTGGTAGCGCACCCGCTCGAAGCGGAAGTCGGCATGCGTGACGTGGAAGTCCTGGGCGCGCGCGAGCGCGGCGTCGGCCATCCGGCGGTAGGGGAGCGCGGTGAAGGCGGGGTCGATCGCGTGTCCGGGAGCGACGGTCATGACAGGAGGCTATGCGACCGCTGGGCGGGGTCGTCGAGAGCGTGCTGCCGGGGAGGTCTCAGAGCTGCAGGATCGCTGCGGCGACGAGGTAGGAGGCGGCCACGGCGTCCGGGTCGTGCAGACTCTCGGAACGCTCCAACGTCGCCCGCGAACGGGCGCGCACCGCGGCGCCGGGATCCGCCGCGACGAGGTCGACGCACAGCCCGGCGACAACGGCGCGCGCGTCGGGTTCGTCCAGACCGTCCAGGGCGAGGCCGTTGTCGAGCAGGGTCGCTGCCTCCTGGAACACCTCACGAGCCAGCTCGAGGTCCACCTCGGGACGTGCCCGGGCAACGGCCTCCGCTGTTGCCAGGAGCTGGTCGAGTGGTGGGCCGATGGTGCAGGAGGACATGACAGAAGGCTCTCAGCGCGCTGATGTCCCGGCAACCGTGATTCGCCGCCGCGGGCACAGCCGCGTGGGTCACCCGAGTGAGGCGACCAGGCTCTCGTAGGTGTCGCCGGGCTCTCCTTCGACGCTGGGAACGACCTGTGCGGTGGGACGCTCGGCCAGCAGGCGTTCGAGTGCACGATGGCATCGCCGCAGCTCGTCATCGCCTCCGTTCGCTGCCACGATCTCACGGACCCGGTCGTGCCACGGGTCGCTCGGGGCCGCCTGTCCGCGGCGGCCGAACCGCGAGACGGCGGCCTCCACGTCGTCCATGAGGAACCGCTCGACGAAGTCGGCCCCGGCGCGATGTGCGCACGCCTCGAAGCGGGCCAGCTCCAGGGGGTCGAGCAGCATCTGGGGAAGTACGACGTCGTGCTCGTTGGCCAGGTACGCCTCGATCATCGCCAAGGCGGCCGGCCGGATGAGGGCGCCGGCGGTGCCGAAGTCGTCGGACCAGCCCCCGATCAGGCTCCGCAGAACGTCGATGTCGCAGTTGAGCACCCCGTGGTGCTCGTCCACGAACCGCCTGGCGATGGTGGACTTGCCGATGCCGGGCGGGCCGTTGAGGTGGAGGAGGCGGGTCACGACGAAGAGGCTAGTGCGCAGCTGGTTGGAGCCGGCCGGAACGGGTAGGCGTGGGGCTGCCTCTCTGTAGCCTCGACGATGTCGGGAATCGTCTGTGCACACAGGGGAAACCGGCCTGAGACTGTCGGTGGTCGCGCCTAGTGTCGGGGTCATGGAGGCGCGGACGGTAGACGACCTGGACCTGGACCTGGGGCAGACGCTCGACGCGGTCGAGGCTGCGCACCGTGCGCGGGTGCGGGCCGAGGCCGAGCTGCTGTGCCTGGCCGCGCACTTCGCGGACCTGCACGACCCGGCCTCGGGCCGGCAGAGCGGTGTGGTGCTGCCGGGTGCCGAGCGGTCGGTGCGGCTGGGAGGCAGCGGCACGCCGCTGGTGCGGGAGTTCGCGGCGGTGGAGCTCGGGGTCCGGATGCAGCTGGGCCGGGAGGCGGCGCGCTTCCTGATCGCCGATGCGCTGGACCTGCGGCACCGGCTGCCGCTGTTGTGGGCCCGCCTCGGGGCGGGGGAGGTGCGCGCCGCCTGGGCGCGGCTGGCCGCGGCCAGGACTCGGCACCTCTCGCTCTCCGCGGCCGGGGTGGTGGATGCCCGGGTGGCGGAGCCGGCCGACGGGCGGATCCCGTTCGCACGGTTCGAGACCGTCGTGGCTGCGGCGGTCGTCGCCGCGGACCCCGCTGTGGCGGCGGCCCGGGAGGAGGAGGCGGCGGCACGCCGGTTCGCCCGGGCGTCGCGGTCCAGCGAGGACGGCATGCGGATGTTCTCGATCCGGGCGTCGTTGGGCGTGGTGGCCCGCATCGATGCCACGGTCTCCTATCTGGCGGCGGCGTTGCGGGCGCTGGGGGACACCGACAGCGAGGACGACCGGAGGATCAAGGCGTGTCTCGTGATGGCCAACCCCGACCAGGCCGTTCAGCTGCTGGCCGCGTTCGCCGCCCATCGCACCGACCACCCCGACGACCCCGCCTGCGGCCCCGCCCGTGACGAGGCGCCCCCGGAGCTGCCGGACGAGGAGCTGCCGGACGAGGAGCTGCCGGACGACCCACTGACACCTCGACCGTTCCGACCCGGCACGTGCCGGTGCGGACCGTCCGCGGGGCCGCCGTCGCCGCCCGCGAAGCCGGGCTTCGTGTTCGACTGGTCGCGGTTGCTGCCGCAGGTGCGGCTGTACGTCCATGCCCACCGCACGACCCTGGAGAGCTCGACCGGTGGGGTGTGTCGCGTGGAGGGCCATGGGCCCGTGAGCGTGCAGTGGGTGCGTGACCAGCTGCGGCCGGTGCACCGGTTCACGGTCCTGCCGGTCCTCGACGTGGCGGGCCAGGCTCCGGTGGACTCCTATGAGATTCCCACGTCTCACCGTGAGGCGGTGCGGATCCTGGCGCCGGCCGACTGCTTCCCGTTCGCCACCCGGGTCGGGCGGGACGCCGATCCGTTCCGGCCGGAGATGGACATCGACCACACCCGGGCCTACCGCACCGATGACGACGACGGTGGCGGGTCCCGGATCGGGAACTACGGCCAGCTCGGCCGGTTCCACCACCGGGTCAAGACGCATGGCGACTGGACGGTACGTCAGCCCTACCCCGGCATCTACGTATGGCGAGACCCGCGAGGCCGCCACTACCTCGTCGACCACACCGGCACCCGAGCTCTCGAGCACAGCGCTCCAGCCGCCGCGACCGGAGCCGGGCCCGTGCACCGGACCTCGATGGTCGACAGACCCGAGGCTCGAGACCCGATCGGCGTCCCCGTCTGCAGCAGGGCTCAGCCGGCGAGCATGATGCCGACGAAGAGCGTCGCGAGCGCGGTGATCCCGGTCAGCGCGCCGTAGATCGCCATCGCCCGTCGTGACGACGCGCGCGCGTGCAGGAAGGCCGTGACCCCGGAGGCCAGCACGAGCGCGTACTTCAGCCCCAACGTGCGCTCGTACGCCGGACCCTTGTCGCCCTCGGCGATGACGTTCCAGATGCCGGTCGCGACGAGCAGGGCGAACGCCGGCCACGCGATGCGGTTGAAGGCGTTCGCCGCACGCTTCGGCACGTCCGTGCCGGCTGCCCGCAGGGCCGGGACGAGCGCCGCCAGGGTGATCTGGCCACCCACCCAGACGGTCGCTCCCAGGACGTGCAGGAACAGGCGGATGGTCTCGAGGTCCACGGTGCTCACGACGGCACAGCCTGCCAGGCGCTGCCGCCCGGAGCGGGCCCGGGGTGGTGCTGGCACCACCGCGCCGGTTGGGGGGTGCACACCCTGGGGCGCGATCGCTGCGGACGGCATCGTTTCTGTTGTCGGAAACGCCGACCAGAACCAAGAGCGGGACACGATCCCGCCGAACGAAAGGAACCATCCTCATGTCCAGCATCTCGCGTCTCGGCCGGTCCGCCTTCGCCACCGTCATCGGAGGCACCATCGTCGCAGCGACGCTCGCCGGGGGCGGTGCCGCCCAGGCGCAGACCGCTCAGCTGCGCGGCTTCAGCCCGGTCGAGACCTGCACCGGCGTCACCGGCACGGTCTCGTACCACCCCGGCCTCATCAAGGGCGGCTTCCGCAACTCCCAGGCCGTCCTGACCGGCACGCTCACCGGCTGCCGCGGCTCCGACGGCGCGCAGGACGGCACCGGCACCGTGACCGCGTTCCTCTCCGGGCGCTCGAAGGTCGGCTCGATCCTCGAGAGCGGCACCATGACCGTCAACTGGCCGGCCGCTTCCGGCCTGGCGCCGTCCAACGGGACGGTCACGGTCAGCCGCACCGCGGTGGGCCAGCCGGTCTCCGTCTCCGGCGCGTTCACCTCCGGTGCGTACACCGGCGCCCACGTCAGCAGCGCGCTCGTGATCACCGGCCACCACGGCGCCGGCACCCGGGCGCACCCGCTGAAGCGGCAGTCGTTCGTCAACAGCGCCCCGTTCACCGCCAGCCGGAACTTCGGCTGACCGTTGCACCGACGCAGCAGGGGAGTGCCCGGCGACCACGGGGGTCGCCGGGCACACCCGCGTTCACCGGGCCGGGACCAGCCGCTCGAGGCGGGCGAGGTCGAGCTGCTCCTTCGGCACGAACCCCGCTGCTCCGCAGTCGAGCAGGTCGGGAGGCAGGTCGGCCCGGCCCACGGTGGACAGCAGGATCACCGTGGTGCCGGGCCGTTGCGCGACGATCCTGCGGGTCGCCTCCATCCCGTCGATGCCCGGCAGCCGGACGTCCATGAGGACCAGGTCGGGTCCCTTGACCCGGGCCTGCTCCACAGCGTCCTCGCCGTCGCTCGCCTCGCCCACGACGTCGTACGCCGGCTCGCCGGCCAGCAACGCCCGGGCAGCCAGCCGGAACACGCTCTGGTCGTCCACGATCAGCACGCTGTGCGCCGACGTCACGAGACGCTCCCCGACAGGTACAGCAGCACCGCCCGCACCCGGGGGTGCGCCTCGTCGCCGCGTGCCACCCCGAGCTTGGCGAAGATCGAGTTGATGTGCTTCTCCACGGCGCGCTGGGTGATGAACAGGGCACCGGCGATCGCGGCGTTGTTGCGCCCGCGCGCCATCTCCGCGAGCACCTCCAGCTCCCGGGCGGTGAGCTGCCCGACCGGGTCGTTGCCCCGGCTCATCCCGGCGTTGACGAGGTGCTCCACGACCCGCGGGTCGACCACGGACCCGCCCTCCGCCACGGTCCGCACCGCCGAGACCAGCTCGTCGACGTCGGACACCCGGTCCTTGAGGAGGTAGCCCCGTCCGGCGGACCCGCTGGCCAGCAGCGCTCTGACGTACCCCGGGTCGACGTACTGGCTCAGCAGCACCACGCCGGTGCGCGGATGGGCCGCGCGGCAGTGCCGGGCCACCTCCACGCCCTCGTCGGTCCAGCTCGGAGGCATCCGGATGTCGGTCAGCACGACGTCCGGGTGCATCGCGTCGGTGCTCTCCAGGACGCTCGGCAGGTCGGCGCACGCCGCGACCACCTCGATCCCCTCGGCGGTGGACAGCAGTCCCCGCATCCCCTCGCGCAGCAAGACGTTGTCCTCGCCGAGCAGCACCCGGATGGTCACGGTGCCACCACCGGCCAGCTGAGCTCCAGCTCCGCGCCGACCTCCGTCAGCTGTCCGTCCGTTGCCTCGGCCCGGTCCCGGAGCAGCTCCAGCGTCTCCGCGGGTGGCGGCCGATCGCCGGCGAGCCGCAGCCGCAAGGTGCTCGGCTGCTGGACCACCAGGACCCTGGCGGTGCCCTCGTCGGCCGTGCAGTCCTCGACGAACCTGAGGGCGCACAGGTACGCGGCCGCCTCGACGGCCGTGGACCGCGCCGAGGGCACATCTCCCTCGCTGAGCACGGTGACCCGGCCGGAGGAGCCGGCCGCCAGAGCCTCCAGCGCCGCGGACAGCCCGCCCGAGCCGAGCGTCGGCGGGAACACCCCGGCCGCGATCCGGCGCAGCGACTCCAGCGCGGCGGTGGCCTCCCCGGCCGCCCGCGTCCGGCCGGAGGCGTCACCGGCCTCGGCCTCGTCGAGGGCCCTCTCCGCGGCGTGGACGTGCCCCTGCACCCGGGCCTCCACCTCCGCGGAGAACCGGGCGGCCTCCTGCTCGCCGACCGCCAGCAGTCTCCGGCGGGAGAGCTCGAGCCGGTCGGCCAGCTCCCGCGACTCGGCGATCCGGCGACGGAGGTCGTAGGTGAGCCGGACGTTGGACAGTGCCAGCCCGGCCGTCCCCGCGAGGCGGGTCAGCAGCTCGCGGGTGTCGTCCGAGACGCCCTCCTCGACCGCGACGCCCAGCACGCCGAGCTGCTCGCCGTGGTGCCGCACGGGTACGTCGAGGCGGGGACGGTCCTCTCCCGGGGCCACCGGTGGCCAGGTCTCGGTCCACTCGGCGCCGTCCGCGAGCCACAGCCGCACCTCGCTGCTCTCGCTGTGGGTCGCCTGGGTGACGGTGCGGGCGACCTGCGGCAGCACCTCGTCGACAGCGAGAGTCTCCGATATCCGGTTCACGAAGCCGGACAGCGCTGCGTAGGGGTCACCGCCCGTGCCGTGCAAGATGCGGTCCGCCAACCGGTCGAAGGCCGGCTGCGCAAGCGCCACGACGACGGCCAGCAGCAGCGTGGCGACGAACCACACCCAGGCGCGCGCGCCGGGCGCGCCGATCAGTCGGGTCGTGAGAACGGCGACGGCGGCGACCACGAGCGCGCATCCGGCCCGTGCCGCGCTGAGCACCCCCCACCTCATCGGCGCACCACCTGCGCCGGGATCCGGGGCACCGGGACCCGCCCGCGCACCGTGGTGCCGCGCCCGGGAGCGGACTCGAGGAGCACCTCGCCGCCCAGCGGCAGCAGCCGCTCGCGGAGGTTTCCCAGACCCGTGCCCCCGCCGCCACTGAGGGCGTCGAAACCCCGCCCGTCGTCGCGGACCTCGAACAGCAGCTCGTCCCCCGCGGGCCGCACCGAGACCCCGATCGTGTGCGCGCCGGCGTGCTTCGCCGCGTTCTGCACCGCCTCGAGGCAGCAGAAGTACACCGCACGCTGCACCTCCGGGGCGTCGAGCCCGTCGACCGCCACGTCGACCAGGACCTCCGGTCCGATGCCGCGCGGGGACGCCGTCGCCTGTGCGAGCGCGACCCCGAGCCCGGCCTCCGCGAGCGCCTCCGGCGCCCCTCCGGAGGCCAGCCGGGCGATGGTCTCCTGCGTGGAGCGCAGCACCGCTCGTACGTCGCCGCTGCTGACGTGCGGGCCGGCCCGCAGCATCACCAGGAAGGCGACCAGCTGCTGCTGCGCGCCGTCGTGGATGTCCCGCTCGAGCCGGCGTCGCGCCCGGTCCTGGGCCAGCACAACCGCCCGTCGCGACCGGCGCAGCTCGGCGGCCCGCTCGGTCACCTCACGCAGCTCCCGGGCGAGGTCGAGGGTGAGCAGGGCGTTCTGCACCAGCAGTCCGGCCTGGTGGGAGAGGTCGTCGAGGAGCGCGGACTCGCGCCGGCTCAGCGCCAGCCCGGGAGGCATCGTCACCGCGAGCACCGCCAACGTCGCGCCGGCGTAGGAGACCGGCCAGCAGGTCGCTGGGGCGAGCGCTGCCCGGTCCGCGACCCGCGTCGGTCCGGAGGGGTCGTCGGGCGCACGGGCGAGCAGCACGAGCCCGTCGGGGGAGTGCAGCCAGAGCGCCGCGCCGCGGGCCCGGGTGCTTTGCTCGACCACGCGCACCAGCTCGGTCACCTCGTCGACGTCGCCGATGCCTGCGAAACGGTCGACGAGGGCGCGGACCGCCTCGCGCGGCGTGAGCCGCTGCCCGAACACCAGCAGGTTGGACAGGGTCTGGCAGCGGGCACGCAGTGGCTCGGCCACGCAGGCCACCACCAGCAGCGGCAGCACGACCGCCACGTCACGACCGCGCAGGGCGGCGCCGGTGAGACCGAGCACGGCGAGGTACACCACCGCCACGACGAGGCCCAGCATCGCGAGCAGCAGGATCCGGCTCGCCAGCAGGTCGATGTCCCACAGCCGCCCGCGGAGGATCGCCACGAAGAGCACCAACGGCACGACCGCGAACACCACCGGGAAGGCCGCCTGGACATCGCCGCCGACCCGGGCGCCGGCCACCAGCCAGGCGAGCGACACCGCCAGGGCGGGGAGCAGGGCGACGCGCAGCAGCCGGGACTGTTCGGCGGCCACCGCGTCGGACGCCCGCCGCAGCTGGGCCGTCTGCGCCACGATCCCGACGATCGGCACCAGGACACCGAAGAACGCGACGAAGAACGGCGGGTGTGCGATGAAGCTGCTGCGCCAGCAGACGACGGCGACGGCTGCGGTGACGCCGCCCAGCAGGAGCCGGGTGGCCCGCGGCGACCAGGTGCCGGGCAGCGGCAGCTCGCCTCCCGGGAAGAGCACGACGGCGAGCAGGTAGGCACACCCCGACACCACGTGGAAGGTGAAGTGCAGGGCCATCACCGGTGGCGGCTCGCCGAGCACGTGGAAGACGGCATGGCTGGGCTGGTTGAACGTCGCGGCGGTGCCGACGAACGCGAGAGTGAGCAGCCGGGGGACGAGGTCGTCGGGCCTCTTCACCATGAGCAGGGCGCCCAGGGCGAGGTTCACGAGGCTGAACAGGTAGGCCAGAAGGACCGCCCCGGCGGAGCCGCGGTCGGTGTGCACGGGGAGGAGCCCGAGCAGCAGCCAGCCCACCAGGCCCAGGACGTAGAGAACGACCACCACGCGGTAGGCCCCCGGCAACAGCCGCTTGACCATGGGACGGTTGTACCGCACAGCCGCCCCGGCGGCTACCGCACTCAGGTGCGGCCGTCCATCTCTTGAGCCTCGTACAGCGCCGGCAGGTCCGCCATCCAGGTCGCGGGCAGCACGTCGTACCCCGCCAGCCGGGCCGCCTCGAGGACCGCCGGGTCGTCGTCGACGAGCACCACGACCTCGTCGGTCCGGGCGAGGCGGTCCAGCGCCTCGACCTTCATCTGCCGTGCCGGCCGGAAGTCGTCGGGCGGGCGCAGCAGCAGCTCGCCGTCGGGCAGGCCGTGCCGGGCGAACCATGCCTGGGTGTCGGCCCGGCACCACTCGGGCCGACCGGACAGGTACACGACGGCGTACACCCCGGCGAGCGCCACCACGGTCTCGCGCCCCCGGTCCAGCAGCGGGTCGTCGGGCGCGGCGGCGAAGAACGACCTGAAGTCCTTGGGGCGTCGCTCGACGAAGTGCAGCCGGTGCCGAACGTCGGCGAGCACCCCGTCGATGTCCACGACGGCGACCTGGGTCATGCGGTGAGCGTACGCACCGCGATCGACGAGCCCGCTCGAGCCTTGTCGACGTGGACCTGGGCCGGGATCCGGTTGCGCATCTCGGTGACGTGGCTGACCAGCCCCACCGTGCGGCCACCAGCCCGCAGGCCGTCGAGCCGGTCCATCACGTCGTCGAGGGTGTCCGCGTCGAGCATCCCGAAGCCCTCGTCGATGAACAGCGTCTCGATCTCGGTGCCTCCGGCCTCGTGGGTCACCACGTCGGCCAGGCCGAGGGCGAGGCAGAGCGAGACCACGAACGTCTCACCACCGGAGAGCGTGGCAGGGTCGCGCACCTCACCGGTCCACTCGTCGAGGACCTCCAGCCCCAGTCCCGCCTGGGAGCCCTTGCGGGCCGCCCGGCCGCTGCGCCGGAGCAGGTAGCGCTGGTCGCGCATGTGGGCCAGCCGCTCGTTGGCCGCGTCCACCACCTGGTCCAGCCGGGTCGCGAGCACGTAGGCCGACAGCCGCATCTGGAGCTGGTTGTCCGCCCCCGTGCCGCGCACCAGCTTGGACATCGCCTCGGCCCGCTCGGCGTCCGCACGCAGTGGCGTCCACGTCACCATGGCCTCGCGCAGCCGCTGCAGCCCGGCAGCGAGCGCGCGGGCCCGTTCCTCGGCGGCGTGCAGGGTCCGCGCCGTGGACCCTGCCTCGGCCTCGGCGTCGGCGAGCAGCCGTGCAGCGACGGCCGGGTCGCCGCCCTCGGCGGCGAGCTCCTCGTCGTCCGGGGCCGGCTCGTCGAGCACGAGCAGGGCGCGGGTGCGCCGGTCGGCACGCTCGTGCACGAACCGGGTGAGCTCCTCGCGGCGGGCCTGCGGCAGCACGGCCGCCCTGGCCCCGGCGACCGAGCCGAACCCCTCGGCCGTCGCGGCCGCGGCTGCCTGCTCGGCGAGCTCGGCGACCCGCGCCACCGCCTCGTCGTGGGCGACGCTGGCGGCCCGGGCGGCGGTGACCGCGGTCAGCTCCCCGCGGAGCTCCGCGAGGGTCGAGGTCAAGGGCGAGGAGGCCTGCTCCCCGAGCGCGCTCGCGAGCTCGGCCTCGATGGCGGCGATGGTGGTGCCGGCCGTGGCGACCGCCTGCTCGGCGGTGGCGACGACCGTGCGAAGGGAGGCGGCGCGGTCTCGGGCTGCGTCCAGCTCGTGCTCCAGCGAGGCGAGCTGCCGCTCGAGTCCCGGCACCAGGGTGGCGGCCTCGTCGGCGGTTCGCAGCCTCACGCGCAGCGTCTCCACCTCGGCCAGGGCCGCGTCGGCGTCGAGCCCGTCCGCCGTGGTCGTCCAGGTCGCCAGCGCCTCGTCGGTCGTGAGGGTGCGCCGGGTGGCGGTGGCATGCGCCGCCTGGGCCGCGTCGTACCCGCGGGTCGCCCGGTCCTGGTCGGCCTCGGTCACCGCGGCAGAGGTGGCTGCGGCGGGCCGTGGGTGGTCGGGGCTTCCGCAGACCTGGCAGGGCTCACCGTCCTCGAGGCGGCCGGCGAGCTCGGCAGCGATCCCCGCGAGCCGCCGGGCCACGACGTCCTGCATCCGCTGACGCGCGTCCGCCGCGCGGTCGCGGGCGTCCCGCTCCGCGTCGCGCAGCGCCGCCAGCTCGGCCGTGAGCGTCGGCACCTTCAGTGCGGCGTCGAGGCGCCGTTCGGCGGTGTCGAGCGCGAGCCGCGCGGCCTCGCCGCGTCCGGCAGCGTCGCGCGCCACGGCCAGCCGGTCGGCGACCGTCTCGCGGAGGCCCGGCAGCTCCTGCTCGCGGGCCCGGGCGCGGGCCAGCTCCTCGGCGGCGGCACCATGGCGGCGACGTCCCTCGGCGAGCGCCGTCAGCGCGTCCTCGCGGGCCCGTTCTCGGGGGAGCAGCGCCTGGACCAGGGCGATGTGGTCCCGCAGGTCCACGGCGACCTCGTCGAGCTCCGCCGAGGTGGCGTCGGACGCGCGCTCACGGGCTGCCCGCTCGGCGGTCAGCGCGGCCTCGTCGAGCAGCCGCAGCACCGGCGCGCACCTGGCCGCCCGCTCGAGGTCGGCGAGCACCAGACGCGCCTCCTCCTCGGCGGCCCGATCCTCCTCGAGCGTCTCCAGCGATGCGGCCGCCTGCGCCCGCCGCGCCTCCCGGGCGGCGCGCCGCTCGCAGGCGGCGTGGTGCTGGCGGGCGGCGGCCACCGTCGCGACGGCGGTGTCGTGGGCGATGTCCGCGGCGTCGCGCTCGGCACCCGCCGTCTCGAGCAGCGTCTCGGCCCACAGCACGTCGCCGGTCGACTCGGGCGGCTCGACACCGGCGCGGTCGGCGAGCGTGTCGACGATCCGCTGCACCTCCGCCTGCCCGACGCCGGCGGCCTCGCGCAGCGACCGGCTGTGGTCGTTGACCCACTCCTCGATGCGCGAGAAGCGGTCGGTCTTGAACAGCCTCTGCAGGACGTCGTGACGGTCCTGGGAGCTCGCGCGCAGGAACGCCTGGAACTCGCCCTGGGGCAGCATGGCGACCTGCTGGAACTGGGCGGCGTGCATCCCGAGCAGGTCCGTGAGCAGCAGGCCGACCTCGGCCGCCCGCGCACCGAGGAGCCGCTCGTCGTCGTCAGCGACCTCCAGCAGGGTGACCGAGGCCTTCTGCTCGGTCGTGCCGGAGCCGCGCTTCTTCGGCCGGCTCCACTCCGGCGACCGGCGTACGACGAAGCGCCGCTCGCGCACGCTGAAGTCGAGGACGACCTCCGGTCGCGCATCGTCGGCGGCGTGGTGGGACTTCAGCGCCTTGACCCCGCGCGCCCCCGGCACCTGCCCGTAGAGCGCGAAGCAGATGGCGTCCAGGATGCTCGTCTTGCCGCCGCCCGTGGGACCGGTGAGCAGGAACAGGCCCGCGGCGTTCAGCTCGTCGAAGTCGACCTCCTCCGTGCCGGGGAAGGGGCCGAACGCGGAGACCCGCAGGTGGTGGAGGCGCACGTCAGCCCACCCGGCCCGGCAGCAGCTCGGCGACCGGAGCGTCGGCGTCGTCGTGCACCCGGCACGCGTCGCAGGCGAGCTGGAGGAGCAGCGCCTCCTCCGTGGTGGCCTCGAGCTCGCGCACCTCGGCGACGAAGCCGAGCGCCACGTCGACGTCGCTGCGGCCGTCGACCCGCGGCAGCAGCGGCCGGGGCGAGCGCGCCCGGCCCTCCGGCTCGAAGGCGAGCATCAGCGTGTGCGGGAAGCGGTCCCGAAGCCGTTCCATGGCGTGCAGAGGTCGGCGGAGGTCGGTCAGCGTGACGTGCAGCCAGCAGTCCTCAGCCGCAGCGTGCTCCACGTCGTGGAGCAGATCCTCGAGGGTGCCGCGCAGTGACGCCAGCCGGCGCGGCACCGGAGCAGCGACGAACTCGGCGCGCTCGAACCCGTCGCGGCCGAGCTCCACGAGCCAGGAGCCCTTGGTGTGGGCACCTTCCGAGAAGGAGTAGGCCAGCGGGGAACCGCTGTAGCGGACGGTCTCGGTGAGCGTCTGCCGTCCGTGGAGGTGGCCCAGCGCGGCGTAGTCGACGCCGCTGAACAGCCGGGTCGGGGCGATCTGCAGCCCGCCCACGGAGATGTCCCGCTCGCTGTCGCTGGCCATCCGCGGGGCTGCCTCGGCGTCGCCGGCCACGAAGGCGTGCGCCATCACCACCGTACGGACGCCGGACCGGGTGGCGCGGTCGGCGTCGACGCGGCTCATCGCCGCGGTCAGCGCCGCCTCGTGGCTGCGCGCCGGAAGCTCCCAGGCCGCGCGCACCGCGTCCGGCTCGAGGTAGGGCAGCCCGTAGACGGCGACCGGGCCGTGTGCGTCCTCGAGCAGCACCGGCGCCGCGACGTCCTGCCACCGGGTCCGGAGGTGCACGCCGGCGGCGTCGGCCAGGCGGGCGTTGAACCCGAGCCGGACCGGGGAGTCGTGGTTGCCGCTGGTGACCACCACGGTCGCCCGCGAGGCGGCGAGCCGAGCGAAGGCGTCGTTGGCCAGCTCGACGGCGTCGACGGGCGGGAGCGCCCGGTCGTAGACGTCTCCGGAGACCACCACCAGGTCGACGCGCTCCGCCTCGACGGTCTCGAGCAGGTGGTCGACGAACGCCGCCTGGGCACCGAGCATCCCGACCTGGTGGAACGACCGTCCCAGGTGCCAGTCGGAGGTGTGGAGGATGCGCACGCCACGACGGTAGGCGCGGCCACCGACAAGTCCGCGGATCACACGCCGACGCGCTCGGCCTCCGAGTAGACGACGAACCGTCCGCGCCCCAGGAACCCGACCGTGGCGAGGCCGGCCCGGCCGGCGAGCTGCACCGCGAGACTGGTGGGCGCGCCGACCGCGGCGAGCACCCCGACCCCGGCCGCCACGGCCTTCTGGACGATCTCGAAGCCGATCCGCCCGCTCACGCAGAGCACCGGCAGCGCCGGTGAGCCACCTGCCAGGACCCGCGCGCCGACCACCTTGTCCACGGCGTTGTGCCGGCCCACGTCCTCTCGCACGACGACGGGCGTGCCGTGCTCGTCGAAGAGCCCGGCAGCGTGCAGCCCGCCCGTGCTGTCGAACACCCGCTGCTGCTCGCGCATCAGGGCGGGCAGCGCGAGGAGCAGGTCCCCGGGCACGCACAGCCCCTCCCAGCCGGACGTGCGACGGACGTCGCAGACGTGCAGCACGTCGTCGATGCTCTGGGTCCCGCACACCCCGCACGCCGAGGTCGCGCCGCCCGGGCCGGCGTACCTGGCCGTCGGCTCGCGCGGCGGCGTGGAGGTGAGCTCGACGGTCACCACGTTGTACTGCTGCTCGGCGCTCAGCGTCCGGTCGGTGCAGTACGCCACCGTGTGCAGGAGGGAGCCGTCGCCGAGCAGCCCCTCGGCGTGCAGGAAGCCGGCCGCCAGCTCGAAGTCGTGGCCCGGGGTGCGCATCGTCACCGCTACCCGCTGCGCGGAGGCGCCGGGCCAGGCCAGCCGGATCTCGAGCGGCTCCTCGGTGGCGAGCCGGTCCTCACGGGCCCGGTCGCCCTGCGTGTCGTGCTCGCGGACCCGCACGCGGGTGGACGGTCCGGGGCGTCGGTGGGGCGTCACGCCGCCAGCCTATATTTGGGGCGAGACGGGACGGGGCGAGCCGCATGACAAGGAGGTCGCGGGTGCGCTGGCGACGTGAGCCGAACGCCCCGGACGACGGCTGGAGCTCGGAGGTGTCCTCGGGGTTCGCATTGGCCGGCTTCCTGTTCCTGGTGTTCATCGGGTTCACCGTGCTCGCGATGACCCGGCTCGCCTCGATCGACACCTACTTCAACTCCTCCGGTACGCCGCAGGCGCTGCGTCCGGTCCTGCACATCCTGGACCGCGTCGGCCAGCGAGCCGTCTGCGTGCCGGTCCTGCTCGTCGTGGCCTGGGTGTGCCGCCGACGCCAGCGGTCGTGGCGACCGCTCGTGGTGGCCGTGCTCTCGGTGCTGGCCCTGAACTTCGTCGTCGGCGTCCTCAAGCTGAGCTTCGGGCGAGAGGAGCCCGTCACCGGCAACCCGTCGTTCTTCCAGGGCGGGCTGGCCTATCCGTCCGGGCACAGCTCGAACATCGTGCTCGTGTACGGGCTGACGGTGTACCTGCTCAGCGCGTACCACGTCATCGGCCCGCGGCTGCACGCCCTGCTCTGGAGCCTCGTGGCGCTGCTGGCGCTCACGATGGTGGTGACCTCCCTGACGTTGCACTGGCACTGGTTCGCCGACCTCATCGCCGGCCTGATCATCGGCAGCGTCGTGCTGCAGCTCACGATCACCGTCGACGCGGTGGCCCCGGACATCGACCTGAGCCGCGGGTGGTGGCGAGGGCTGACCACCTGGCTCGCGGCCATGCGCGCGGCCCTGCTGGGCCGCCACGACCGGGTGGCGTGAGCGGGGAACCGACGTCCCGTGCGCTGCGTCCGACCGGCATGCGCACCGTCCTGATCGCCGTCCTGATCGCCGTGCTGCTCGCCCTGACCGGGTGCGCGGCCGAGTCCGGTCGAGCGCCGGACCCCACCGCGCCCGACGGTCCTCCGACCACCACGCGCTCGGACCTGCTCCCGTCCTCGATGTTCCTGGTGGCACTCACCGACGGCAGGATACTGGCGGTCTACCGCGGCAGGGCGCACCCTCGCGGCGGCTACCCGTTGCACGTGTTCACACGCGACGGGGAAGGCCGGGTCGTCGAGGTCAGGTACGGCGGCCGGCCGCTGCTGCCGTTCGTCGCGACCGACACCGTGGCGGCCGCGATGACGGCGACCTGCGCGCGCGACGGCGAGGTGGCGGTCACCACCGCGACGGTGCACGAGCCGCCGGGCATCATCCTCGCCTGGGACGTGACCAGGACGACGTACCGCCTGCACGGGGCCCGTGCCGAGAAGGTGGCGACCACCTCGGTCGGGCGGAGCGTCGCCGACCCGGTGCTGCGCAGACGGATGCCTGCCCTGTTCCACCCGGGCGAGATCTTCGCGGACTGCCGGACCGGCGTGCAGTGACCGCGCCTGGCTGCCTTCAGGCGCGGATGTCCTCCGGCCTGGCGGGCCGGGGAATGGAGACGACCTCGGAGTGCAGCGCCCACTCCTCCTTGCCGAGCCGGGCCAGCGGGTCGAGCAGCGTGAACTCCGGATGGCCGTCGACGAGCACCTCCTCGGCGACCGAGACCAGCAGCACGTCACCGAGCACCATCGTGGAGTCACCGAGCTCGGTGGTGCTGTGCAGCGTGCACTCGATCGCCACGGGCGACCCGGCCACCCGCGGTGGCGCGACCCGCACGGACGGCTCCAGCTCGATCCCGAGCGCGGTGGGCTCGCTCTGCTCCGGCGCGAACCGCGCGGCCGAGTTGTTCACCGCCTCGATCATCGGGGCGTAGGCCAGGTTGACCACGAGCTCACCGGTCTCCCGGACGTTGCGCAGGGTGTCCTTCCTGCCGACCGAGGAGAACATCAGGATCGGCGGTCTGGCGCAGGCGACGGTGTAGAAGGAGTGCGGCGCGAGGTTGACCACCCCCGCGGCGGAGACCGTGCTGACCCAGGCGATCGGTCGCGGCACCACCACCGACGTCATCAGCCTGTAGACGTTGACGTCCGGGTCCTCGGCGGCGAAGTCCGTGCGCATGCCGACGATCGTAGGTGTCCCCTCCGAGCCCTAGAGTGCGGGGATGAGCGAGTCCACCCTGCGCAGGATCGACGTCACGCGGCTGGCCCGCGGCCACTACACCGCTACCAACGCCCGCGGCGCCACGCTTCGGTTCGGCGAGGCCGACGACGAGTTCTCGCCCGTCGAGCTGCTGCTGACCGCGCTCGCCGGCTGCACGGGCACCGACGTCGACTACATCACCTCGCGGCGGTCCGAGCCGAGCCGCTTCACGCTGACGATGAGGGCGGACAAGGTCCGCGACGAGCACGGCAACCGGCTGACCGGGATCGGGCTCACCGTGGACATCGACTTCCCCGAGGGCGAGGCAGGCGACGCCGCGCGGGAGGTGCTGCCGCGGGCGCTCCAGCAGTCCCACGACCGGCTCTGCACGGTCAGCCGCACCGTCGAGCTCGGGAGCCCCGTCGCCGTACGCCTGGCCGGGGACGCCGAGCCCGAGGAGGGCTGAGGTGGACTTCTCCGGCTTCCGCGGCGAGACCGGCCGGCTGGGTCTGCGCCCCTACACGCTCGAGGACCTCGGCGAGTTCGCCGACCTGCACGGGCGCGAGGAGGTCGCGCGCTACCTGCCGTGGGAGACCCGCGACGAGGCGGCCTCGCGGGCCGCTCTGCAGCGGCACCAGGACCTGAGCCTGGACAAGGACGGCGACGGCGTCACGCTCGCCGGGTTCGACGAGCAGACCGGTCGGCTGGTGGGGGAGTACGTGATCTTCCTGCGGTCGGTGCAGCATCGCGGCGGCGAGATCGGCTACGTCGTGCATCCCGACTTCCAGCGTCAGGGGTACGCCACCGAGGGGTCGCGGGCGCTGCTCCACCTCGCCTTCGACGCGATGGGCATGCACCGGGTGACCGCCCGCATCGACGCGCGCAACCACGGCTCCGCCGCCGTGCTGCGCCGGATCGGCATGCGTCACGAGGCCCGCCTGGTGGAGAACGAGTGGTTCAAGGGGGAGTGGACCGACGAGGACGACTTCGCGATCCTGCGCCGGGAGTGGTCGCCGGAGGAGCCGCCGATGAGCTGGCACACAGCCTGAGGGAGTTTTCGTCCGCGGGGCCTCGGGTACGGCTTCCGCATGCCTTCGAACACGCACCTCCACTACACGGTTCCCGGCATGAGCGAGTCCGACGCGCTGCGCGTCGTCGACCTGCTCCAGTCGCGGCTGCACGCCCTCAACGACCTGCACCTGACGCTCAAGCACGTGCACTGGAACGTCGTGGGCCCGCACTTCATCGCGGTCCACGAGATGCTCGACCCGCAGGTCGAGGCCGTGCGCGCGATGGCTGACGACGTCGCCGAGCGGATCGCCACCCTGGGCGGCTCGCCCACGGGGACGCCGGGCTCGATCGTGCGCGAGCGGGACTGGGACGACTACAGCATCGGCCGGGCCGGGACCCAGGAGCACCTCGGCGCCCTTGACCTCGTCTACCGGGGCGTGGTGGGCACCTACCGCGCGAGCATCGAGGAGCTGGACAGGCTCGACCTGGTCACCCAGGACATGCTGATCGGCCAGACCGAGCGGCTCGAGCTGTTCCACTGGTTCGTGCGGGCACACCTCGAGGACCAGGGCGGCCGGCTGGCCACCGAGACCGCGTACTCCGAGCAGCAGGCCGCCGACGCCGCGAGCGGCACCGGCCACTGAGCAGGCTCAGGCACCCCGCAGCGCGGCGATCTGGAGCAGCCTGACCGCCGTGTTGCGGCAGCCCATCGTCTGGTGGGCCACGAACAAGGCGTGCGTCTCGTTCGGCGGGTAGATCCGGAACCCGTCCGCCGCGGCCGGCTTGCACCGGTGAGGGGGGTAGTTCTCGGCGGTGCCGACCCCGAGCGTCGCCGACGCCGTGCGCCCGGGCGCGAGGGTGACTGCCCGCACCGACTGCTGCTTGCGGTCGGCCGGCGCCCCGATCTGCGTGCCGTTGTGGTTGCCGACGAGCGACACGCCGGGGTAGCCGCCCGTGTGGCAGGTCGCGCTCCCGGTGTTGGTGAGCCTGAGCCGGTAGTACGTCGTACCGGCCGCTCCTCCGCCGCTGGACAGGGAGGCCTCGAGGTGGGCGGACGTGCACAGCGGCGTCGCCGGCGCCGAGTGTGACGGGGTCGCGGACATCGACGGGCTCATCGAGGGGGAGACCGCCGCGGAGGAGGTCTGGGAGGCCGTCGGGGGCTGCGAGGGCGAGGACGTCGAGGCGGAGGGTCTCGGGCTCCTCGTAGGAGCGCCGGCCGACGGCGTGGAGCTGTTCGTGCAGCCGCTCAGCGCGACGGCCAGCAGGGCGAGTCCGGCGACGCCGGCACGGGAAAGTGGGTGCATGGGCTCTCCTGTTCTCCTCCAGCATGACGGCACGGAGCCCGCAGACGTTGCATCTGCTCGTGCAGCGCGTCGCGGGCGAGCCGAACGGTCAGCGGTTGGCGCCGCGGGCGGCGACGCGCCAGGTGCCGACCAGGGCCCCGTCGCGGACGACGGTGAGGGTGTCGGCGAGGTTCACCGCGTTGCAGGCGTGGTTGGGTACGACGCGCAGGGTGCTGCCGAGCTGGGGGAGCGGACCCCTCAGCCCGTCGACGACGGCGTGGTGCTCCGACAGCTGCACCAGCCGGGCATCGGGGTGGTCGAGCAGCCGGCCGTACCCGCTGGCCCAGGTCGCCCGGTCCGCACCGAGCGCCTTGCTGCCGGAGTCCAGGACCACGTTCCCGCCGGCGTGGCTGACCACCGTGGCCAGGCAGGTCAGGGCGATGTCGGACGGCTTTGTCGTGTCGAGCTCCCACTGCTGGGCGTCGCCGAACACGTACACCCCGGGGCGCATCTCGGTGAGCGCGTCGGCGTGCGTCGCCGACGCGCTCGGCGTCGAGCCCCCGCTGAGCACGTCGGCGCGGATCCCCTGCTCCTGCAGGGAGGCTCGGGCGGCCGTCAGCGCGTGCGCCTCGTCGTCGGCCGCGGTGCGCCGGGTCGCGGGGGAGTAGCTGTGACCGGGGAACGTGAAGGCGCCCAGCACGTCGAGCCCGGTGTGCTGGGCCTCGCTGCCGAGCAGCCCCGCCTCGACCGGTGCGACACCGCTGCGGTGCTGGCCGCTGTCAACCTCGACGAGCACGCCCACCCGGTCCCGGACCGGACCGAGCTGGGCCGCCAGGGCGCGGGCACCCTCCGGCGAGTCGATGCCGATCCGGAGCCGGGCCGTCTCGGTCAGCCGCCGGAGACGCTCACCGATCGCGGGGGAGGCCCAGATCGGGTATCCGATGAACAGGTCGTCGAAGCCGGCCTCCGCGAAGACCTCCGCCTCGCCGACGGTCGCGACCGTGAGGCCGGCGGCACCGGCGTCGCGCTGGAGCCGCGCGATCTCCACGCACTTGTGGGTCTTCGCGTGCGGCCGCAGCGCCAGCCCGCGCCGGCCGGCGAGCGACGCCATCGCGCGGACGTTCGCCTCGAGCCGGTCGAGGTCGACGAGCAGGCACGGTGTCGCGAGAGGCATGACGTCAACCTAGTGGGAGAGGATCTGGTCGTGAGAGTGCTGGTGACCAACGACGACGGCATCGACAGCGCGGGGCTGCGCGCCCTCGCACGCGTGGCGGTGCGGGCGGGCCTGGACGTGCTGGTCGCCGCGCCCGACCGGGAGCGCAGCGGCAGCAGCGCCTCGCTGGTGGCCACCTCGCCGGACGGTCGGCTGCTGTTCCGCGAGCAGGCCATCCCGGGGCTGGACGGGATCCCGGCCATCGGGGTGGAGGCGACACCCGCCTTCATCGCCTGGGCAGGCGTACGTGGCGCCTTCGGGGAGCCTCCGAACGTCGTACTGTCGGGCATCAACCGCGGCCCGAACACCGGGCACGCCGTGCTGCACTCCGGAACCGTGGGGGCTGCGATGACCGCCGCCGCGCACGGGGTGCCGGCCCTGGCGGTGTCGGTGACCGACCAGGACCCGCAGCACTGGGACACCGCCTCGGGCGTGGCGGGCCGGGTCCTCGACTGGCTCCTGTCGCGGCGGGGGACCGAGGCCGTGGTGCTCAACGTGAACGTCCCCGACGTGCCTGCGGACGAGCTGCGCGGGATCGCCCGGGCGCCTCTGGCCAGCTTCGGGGCGGTCCAGGCCGACGTCGGCGCGTCAGGCGAGGGGTTCGTGACGCTGACGTTCAGCGAGATAGACCCGCGCAGCGAGCCGGACACCGATGCCGCGCTCCAGCTGGCGGGCTGGGCCACCGTGACCCCGCTGTCCCCGCCGCGTCCCGTCGACGGCTTCGGCCTCGACGGGCTGGCCTAGGAGTCGAGCGGCCGTCGCGCCGTCCGGGGTTCAGGCCAGCCAAGCGGCATAGAAGAGCCCGAGCCCGGCCGCGACGAAGATCCCCGCGACGATCCAGAAGCGGATGACCACGGTGACCTCGTCCCATCCCAGGTGCTCGAAGTGGTGGTGGATCGGAGTGATCCGGAAGATGCGACGCCCCGTGCCCGTGAGCCGCCTGGTGAGCTTGAAGTAGCTCATCTGGAGGAGCACGGACATCGTCTCGAGGACGAACAGTCCGGCGATGACGGCCATCAGGAGCTCGGTGCGGGACATGATCGCCAGCCCGGCCAGCGCGCCCCCGATGGCCAGGGAGCCGACATCGCCCATGATGATCCGGGCGGGCTTGGCGTTCCACCAGAGGAAGCCGAAGCACGCTGCCGCGACGGCGGCGGAGAACACCGCGAGGTCGAGAGGATCGCGCACGTGGTAGCACTGCGACTGCACCACCGTCGGCCGGGAGGAGCCGCACAGCTGGTTGTTCTGCCAGATGTTCACGATGGTGTAGGCGCCGAAGATCAATGTCGAGGCGCCGGCGAGCAGCCCGTCGGCGCCGTCTGTGAGGTTGGCGGCGTTGGACGTCGCGGTGACGATGAGCCAGATCAGGAGCAGCGCCACGATCGCGGGCAGCTCGATCCCCAGGTCATGGGTGGTGGAGATGTCCTGCGACGCCGGCCTGACTCCTCGCTCGTCGGCGAAGAAGTTGGCAGCCAGGACGCCGAAGCCGAGCGCGATCAGCGTCTGACCGGCCATCTTGGCCCGACTCGTCAGGCCAGCGTTGTTCTGGGTGTAGACCTTGATGAAGTCGTCGAGGAACCCCACCACCCCACAGCCGAGGAACAGCAGCAGCACGAGCAGGGCACTGGCACTCGGCCATCCGCCCGTGAGGGGCGTTGCCGCCAGGTAGGCGGCCGTGGCGCTGAGCAGAATCACGAGTCCGCCCATGGTCGGCGTGCCCCGCTTGACGTGGTGCGTGGTCGGTCCGTCGTCCCTGATCGGCTGGCCGAGGCCGTGCCGGGTGAGCCATCCGATGGCGAACCGGGTCCCCAGCAGAGAGCAGACCAGAGCCAGCCCGCCGCTCAGGAGCACTGCCCGCATGAAGTCCGGCCCCCTCGGCCATTCGGATGGTCGATCCCTTCCAGGCAAGAGGGAGTCGTCTCGCCGCCATTGTGGCGCAGGAGGATGGGCGAGGCGGTCACGGCTCACCGGCTCCGGGCGACGGGAGAGCAGGAGAGGGGCGCTGGAGCTCGACAAGTTGACATAATGTCGCTTATCGGCGGTAAGGCTCCGGCGGTCCTGGCGTGGCTATACTCCCTCTCGTGACGACCCGGACCGCGCAGTGGTGGTGGCCGACCGAGTAGGCGGCCACCGATCGTCACGACCCATCGAGCCGCCTTCGGGCGGCTCGAGTGCTGTGCGAGGCAGTCTCGGGTGCGCCTGAGGGCTGAACCCACAGGAGCAAGCATGACCACCACTGTCGATGCCGCGATCGAGCGCAGCCGCGCGATGGCGGCGTCCATCGAGCACGACCCGGGAGCACATCGGATGCTCACCGGCGACCGGCCCACAGGTGACCTGCACGTCGGTCACTATCTGAGCAGCCTGCGCAGCCGCGTCGCCCTTCAGGAGCGCGGTGTCGGATCGTTCGTGCTGATTGCCGACTACCAGGTCATCACCGACCGCGACTCCGGTCGGCGAGATCAAGGAGAACACGCTGTCGCTGCTCGCCGACTATCTCGCCGCGGGGATCGACCCGGACCGGTCGACGATCTTCGCGCACTCGGCGGTGCCGGCAGCTCAACCAGCTGATGCTGCCGTTCCTCAGCCTGGTGACGCAGTCCGAGCTGCAGCGCAACCCGACCGTCAAGGACGAGCTGAAAGCCAGCCGCCGGCCGCTGTCGGGGCTTCTGCTCACCTATCCGGTGCACCAGGCCGCCGACATCCTCTTCTGCAAGGCGGATGTCGTGCCGGTGGGCAGGGACCAGCTGCCCCACGTCGAGCAGACCCGGGTCGTGGCTCGACGTTTCAACGCCCGCTACGCGGACGGCGCGCAGGTGTTCCCCGAGCCGACCGCGCTGGTCAACGACCAGCAGCTCATCCTCGGCGTCGACGGGCAGAAGATGTCCAAGAGCCGCGGGCAACGTCATCCGACTCGGCGCCAACCGACGACGAGACCGCCGACGCTCGTCCGAGCGGCGCGGACGGACTCCGAGGCAGACGATCACCTACGAGCCCGAGCGTCGGCCGGAGGTGGCGAACCTCCTCAACATCGCCTCCGGCTTCACGGGCACTGCGCCCGAGGACCCTCGCGCGAGGCCCTCGGCCGCAGCGGCGGCAGGGCCTCAAGAGGCTCGTGGTCGACGCTGTCAATGAGGGGCTGCGTGTGCATCGCGAGCGGCGCTCCACCTTCGCCGAGGACCGCTCGCAGCTGCTCGAGATCCTGCGGGCCGGCAACGCAAGGCCGAGGCGGCTTCGCCGAGCAGAGCCTGGCCGAGGTCCGCCGAGCCATGTCGATGGACTACTGAGCGCCGGGCCGGCTAGGACGCGCCCTGGCCCCGACCGGTCTGTGCCTGAAGCCGCTCGATGTGCTCCGAGGCCTCCGCCTTGGTCAGGTCCGCCTTCAGCGTCTCGCCCGCGTCGCGCGCCAGCGTGTCGAGGTAGCTGCGCTGCGCGCCGGTCATCGGCTCGTCGCCGGTGACCCACTGCTCCGGGTCCTTCTGGGCCTGGTTCCCGGCCTCCCCCGTCGCGCCCAGCAGCTCGGGTTCTGTCGAATGCGTGTTCGATTCGCTCATGGGCGTCGGTTACCCGATGGGCGCCCGGTCAAACCGCAGGATGTGGCTCGATCGGCCCATGGTCCCCGGCGCGGCCGGGTCCTAGGCTCGCGCTCAGAGCCCTGGAGGTGGCATGCCGACGACCCGAACCCCTGTACGCCGAGCAGCGATGGCCGGTCTCACCGCCGGGGCCGCTGCCCTGGCGCTGACCGTGCCCGGAACCGCCGTCGCCGCCTCGGGGCACCGCCCCGCCCCGAAGGTCCGCTCGGCGGTCGACGTCGCCGGCACGAGCCCGTACCTCGGGCGGCAGTGCAACGTGGCGACGCCGTACTACACCCAGCCCGGTGGCAAGGAGGGCGAGCCGACGATCGCCGTGGACCCGCGCCGCCCGCGGCACCGCATCGCCGCGTGGATGGACGCGACCCGGGCGACCGTCGACGTGGCGTACTCCACCGACGGCGGTCGGTCGTGGCGGACCAGTGCGCCCCGGGGCATCGACGACTGCACCGGCGACTCCTCGCAGGCCTGGGAGGCCTCCGGCGACGTGTGGGTCTCCTTCGGCCCCGACGGCAGGGCGTACATGTCCACCCTGACCTGGGCGCACTTCGTCACCCCGCCCGCCACGGGCTACGTCAGCGTCGTGCACGTCCAGACCTCCACGGACGGTGGCCGGACCTGGTCGGCGCCGGTGTTCCTGGACGGCCGGCACTCGGTCTCGGACAAGCCGATGGTGCTGGCCGACCCTCGGCATCGTGGCGTCGCCTACGAGATCTGGCGCAACCAGAGCTTCGGCATGCCGGTGGGCGCCCGCGGCGCCACCGAGCTGCTCTTCTCGCGCACCGACGACGGCGGCCGCACCTGGAGCGCCCCCCGGCACATCGCCGACGGCTCGGACAGCGACTTCTTCGGGTCGCCGCAGGTGTCGGTGCTGAAGAACAAGACGCTGGTGGCCACCACGAGCCTCGGCAACGCCTCGGGGGGTGTCGACCTGCTGGCCTACCGGTCGGGCGACGGTGGCCGCACCTGGTCCGGCCCGGTGGTGATCCGCAGCACCACCGACGGAGCGCTCGCCCCGGTCTGCGGCCAGGGTGTGGCGGGTGCGGACGGCGGATCGAGCGCCGGTCAGCAGACCGTGCTCGGTGGCCGCACCGTCGCCCTCGTCGCGATCGACGGTGCCGCTGCCGCCGCCGGCCGGGGCGCGCTGGTGCTCAGCACGTCGTCGGACGGCGGGCGGACCTGGCACAACCGGACCGTCGTACGTCGCGACCGGCCGGTGCTGCTGGCCAGCGTGGCGGCGGGACGAGGACACGCGCTGGGCATGGTCTTCGACGAGATCGACACGGCAGGAGTCACCTGTGCGCCCGACACGGTGCCGACCCGCACCCGGCTCCTGGTCTCCCACGACGGCGGCCGGAGCTGGGGCCGGGCGGTCACCATCGGGGCGCCGTGGTGGGACCTCGCCTCCGGGGCCCGCGGCACAGGGGGTTTCAGCGGCTACTTCGTCGGCGACTACCAGTCACTCGCCGCAGTCCCGGCCGGGTTCACCACGGCCACCGTCCAGGGGCGAGCGCTGGTGGCCGGCGGGCCGGCCGTCACCGGCGACACCGGCACGGTGGTCGCCACCGTGCGGCGCTGACCGGCCCGCGACGGCGTCTGCGTTTCAGAAGCAGCGCGACGCGGTACCTTCCGGACATGACCACGGCCCACCCCTTCGGTATCGACTTCGGCGGCAGCGGCATCAAGGGCGCCCCCGTGGACATCGAGCGCGGGGAGTTCGCCGCGGACCGGATCCGCTTCGAGACGCCGGGCAAGGCCAGCCCCGAGAACGTCGCGGACGTGGTCGCCGACCTCGTCGCCGAGGCCGGTGCGGCCGGGCACCTCCCCGTCGGGATCACGGTTCCCGGGATCGTGCTGCACGGCGTGGTGCGCTCCGCGGCGAACATCGACAAGTCCTGGGTCGGCCGCGACGCCGACAAGCTGTTCACCGAGCGCCTGGACCGTCCGGTCTCGGTCCTCAACGACGCCGACGCGGCAGGGCTGGCCGAGGCGAGGTACGGCGCGGCGCGTGACCAGTCCGGACTGGTGATCGTCACCACCCTCGGCACGGGCATCGGCTCCGCGCTGGTGCACGACGGCGTCCTCGTGCCGAACTCCGAGCTCGGTCACCTGGAGATCGACGGCCACGACGCAGAGAGCCGGGCAGCCAACAGCGTGCGCGAGACCGAGGGCCTCTCCTGGAAGCAGTGGGCCAAGGCGCTCACGACGTACTACCGGACCGTCGAACGGCTCCTCTCCCCCGACCTGTTCGTCGTCGGTGGCGGCGTCAGCAAGCACGCCGACAAGTTCCTGCCGCTGCTCGACATCGAGACCCGCATCATCCCGGCGACGCTCAAGAACACCGCCGGCATCGTCGGTGCCGCGCTGTTCGCCAAGGAGGCGGCGAGCCACCGCACGCTCAGGGCCTGAGGAGCACCTTGATCGCGCGGCGCTCGTCCATGGCGCGGTAGCCCTCCTCGACCTCGTCGAGCGGGAGGGTCATGTCGAAGACCGGTCCGGGGTCGATCGCGCCCGAGGTGACCCGCTCGAGCAGGTCGGGCAGGTAGGTCCGCACCGGCGCCATCCCGCCGGCCAGGCCGATGTTCTTGGTGAACATCCGCCGGATCGGCAGCTCGACGCCGTGCGGCACGCCGACGAAGCCCGACCGTCGAGCCCGGTCGGGCGACCCGGAACGCGGTCTGCATCGCCGGGTCGGTGCCGACACACTCCAGGACCGCGTCCGCGCCGACGCCCTCGGTGAGCTCGAGGACGCGCTGCTCCGCCCTCCTCGCCGCGCTCGGCGACGATGTCGGTGGCGCCGAAGAGCTGGGCGATCTTCTGGCGCGTCTCGTGGCGGGACATCGCGATGACCCGCTCGGCCCCGAGCTGCTGCGGCCGCCAGGACGCCGCAGAGTCCGACGGCGCCGTCGCCGACGACGACCGCGGTGTCGCCCGGCCGGACGCCGGCGGCGACCGCGGCGTGCCAGCCGGTGGCCATCACGTCGGAGAGCGTCAGCAGCGACGGCATCAGGGCGGCGTCGGGCATGCCGTCGGTCTTCACCAGGCTGCCCTCGGCCTGGGTGCACCATGGCGTACTCGCCCTGGCCGCCGACGGTGAAGCCCTGGTGCTGGCACGCCGAGGTGATCCCGGCGGTGCAGTGCGGGCAGGTGTTGTCGCAGTGCACGAACGGCACGATCACGAAGTCGCCCGGGGCGAACGAGTGCACCTCGGAGCCGACCTCCTCGATCACGCCGACCATCTCGTGGCCGATCGGTCGACCGGGCGTGATGGGGTTCTCGCCGCGGTAGGGCCACAGGTCCGAGCCGCAGATGCAGCCCGCGGCGACCTTGACGAGCGCCGTCGGTGGGCGCCTCGATCGGCGGGACCGGGCGGTCCTCGAGGCGGATGTCACGGGGGCCATGGATCGTGGTGACGCGCATGCTCGCCATGGTAGGCAGGCAGGTCTGGTCTTCCCACGACGGACCTGCACTCCCCACGAGGTGTACGTCGTGGGCAGGGTCGGTTGCCCTGCATCCCATGGTGAACCTCCCCCGACCGTGTCGCTGCGTTGCGGTATCTCATATCTGAGATATTGTGCGGGGGTGAGTGAGGACTACTTGGCCCGGATCGGCAACCTGATCCGTGACGCCCGCAAGCACCGCGGCTGGACCCAGCCCCAGCTCGCCGACGTGCTGAACACCAGCCAGAGCGCCGTCAACCGCATCGAGCGCGGCCACCAGAACCTGAGCCTGGAGATGCTCGCCCGCATCGGCGAGGCGCTCGACTCGGAGATCGTCTCCCTCGGCGGCGGCCCCGCGCACCTGCGCGTCATCGGTCCGACGACGCTGTCGGGCAGCATCGACGTCAAGTCCTCGAAGAACGCCGGCGTCGCGCTGCTGTGCGCGTCGCTGCTCAACCGCGGCCGCACCACGCTGCGCAGGGTCGCCCGGATCGAGGAGGTCAACCGGCTCCTCGAGGTGCTGCAACAGCATCGGCGTGCAGACCCGCTGGCTCAACGACGACAACGACCTCGAGATCGTCCCGCCGGCCGAGCTCGACCTCGGGCGCATCGACGCCGAGGCCGCCCGGCGTACCCGCTCGATCATCATGTTCCTCGGCCCGCTGATGCACCGCGAGGACACCTTCGAGCTGCCGTACGCCGGCGGCTGCGACCTCGGCACCCGCACCGTCGAGCCGCACATGGCGGCGCTGCGGCCGTTCGGCCTGGAGGTGAAGGCCACCGAGGGCAGCTACCACGCGACCGTGAACCGGGCGATCAGCCCCGAGCGCCCGATCGTGCTCACCGAGCGCGGCGACACCGTCACCGAGAACGCCCTGCTCGCGGCCGCCCGCCGGCACGGCGTCACGGTGATCCGCAACGCCAGCCCGAACTACATGGTCCAGGACCTCTGCTTCTACCTGCAGAAGCTCGGCGTCGCGCATCGAGGGCATCGGCACCACCACCCTGGCCGTGCACGGCTCGCCGCGCATCGACGTCGACGTCGACTACGCGCCCTCGCGAGGACCCGATCGAGGCGATGTCGCTGCTGGCCGCGGCGATCGTCACCGAGTCGGAGATCACCATCCGGCGGGTGCCGATCGAGTTCCTCGAGATCGAGCTCGCGCTGCTGGAGGAGATGGGCTTCGACTACGACGCGCAGCCGAGGAGTACGTCGCGGCCAACGGGCACACCCGCCTGGTCGACCTCACCACCCGGGTGTCGCAGCTGCACGCGCCGCATCGACAAGATCCACCCGATGCCGTTCCCGGGCCTCAACATCGACAACCTGCCGTTCTTCGCGGTGATCGCCGCGGTCGCCGAGGGGCAGACCCTGCTGCACGACTGGGTCTACGAGAACCGCGCGATCTACCTCACCGAGCTGACCAAGCTCGGCGCCCGGTCAAGCTGCTCGACCCGCACCGGGTGATGATCGAGGGCCCGACGCGCTGGTCCGGCGCCGAGATCGTCTGCCCGCCGGCGCTGCGCCCGGCCGTGGTCATCCTGCTGGCGATGCTGGCCTCGAAGGGCACCTCGGTGCTGCGGTCGGTCTACGTGATCAACCGCGGCTACGAGGACCTGGCGAGCGGCTCAACCAGCTCGGGCGCCAGCATCGAGACCTTCCGCGACATCTGAGCGGTCCGCGGGCGCCGGTCAGCCGAAGAGCGTCTCCATCTAGGGCGCGCGCGGTGCTGCCGGCGGCGGGGGCGCGGTCATGTCGGCGGTGATCCGCGGCAGCGGCTCGGTGTTCTGGCCGGCGTTGCGCGTGCCAGTCGTTCTCGGCCTCGATGAGCGCCCCGAGGTCGGCGCGCGCGAGGAAGACGCCCGTCGCAGCGTCACGGGCACTGGTCGACCTGGCGGTCCCCGACCGCGCGCGCGCTCGTCCATCGTCGACGCCGCAGCTGCGGACAGCGTCATGCTCCTCCATGCCTCCGACCGTACTCCTGCCGCCGCGCGGGGATACTGCACGCGTGACGCGACCGCGGACCGGGTTCCCGTTCCTCGACGCTGTCTCGACCAGCCGGGGTCGGTGCTCGCCTTCGCCCACCGCGGCGGCGCCTACCACCCCGAGATCGAGGGCCTGGAGAACACCCTGGCCGCGTTCCGGCACGCCGTGGACCTCGGCTACCGCTACCTCGAGACCGACGTGCACGCCACCCGCGACGGCGTGCTGCTGGCCTTCCACGACGCCGCCCTGGACCGGGTGACCGACATCGCCGGGCAGCATCGCGGACCTCGACGTCGCCGAGGTGCGCGCACGCCGTGATCGGCGGCGCGGGAGCAGATGCCGACGCTGGCCGAGCTGTTCGAGGCGTTCCCCGAGGCGCGGTTCAACATCGACCTCAAGTCCGACGCCGCGGTGCGCGCCGCTCGCCGACGCTCGTCCCGGCACCGGGGCCTGACGACCGGGTCTGCGTCGGCTCGTTCTCGCAGCGACGGATTCGGCGGTTCCGGCGGCTCTGGCGGGCACGGGTGGCCACCTCGGCCGCCCCGCTCGAGATCGCCGCGTTCCGGGTCCTGCCCGGCGCGCGGCTGACCGGCGCGCTCGCGCGCGGTCCGGCGCGGCGCTCCAGGTCCCGCACCGTCGCGGCCGGCTGACCATGTCACCGCGGGCTCGTCCGCCGGGCGCACGCCGCCGGCCTGCACGTCCACGTGTGGACCGTCGACGACCCGGCCGAGATGCACGAGCTGCTCGACCTGGGCGTCGACGGCTGATGACCGACCGGACCGACCTGCTCACGCGAGGTGCTCGTCGAGCGCGGCCAATGGAGGGACCAGGTGGATGAGCAGACCACCGAGCGGCGTCGCCGACCTCGAGCCGCTCGAGCGCGCGCGGGAGCAGCGCGCCTGGTACTGGTACGACTGGGCCAACTCCGCGTACGTGACCACATCGCCACGGTGCTGTTCGCGCCGTACCTGACCTCGGTCGCCGAGCAGGCCGCCTGCGGCTTCGTCGGCACGACGGACCGGCCCGTGCACGCGCGGACCTCACGTGCTCGGCGTCTCGGTCTCGCCCGGCTCGCTGGTGTTCTACGTCGTCACGCGTCGCGACGATCGTCTCGGCGCTGGTCCTGCCGGTCGTCGGCGCGGCCGCCGACCGCTCGGCGCGCAAGAAGCACGCTCATGGCCGGCTTCGCCTGGGTCGGGCAGCGCGCGGCGGCGCTGATGTTCTTCGTGACCGGGTCGAACTGGCAGCTCGGCGCGCTGCTGCTGTTCGTCGCCAACATCTGCCTCGGCTCCTCCCTGGTCGTGTACGACGCGATCCTGTGCGAGATCGCCGACCCGGACGAGCGCGACCGGGTCTCCTCGCGCGGCTGGGCGCTGGGCTACCTCGGCGGCGGGCTGCTGCTGGCGCGTGAACCTCGGCGTGGTCACCGTCGCACGAAGCCTCGGGCTCGTCGACCGGGATGGCGGTGCGGATCAGCCTGCTCTCGGCGGCGCGTGTGGTGGGCGGGGTTCACGCGTGATCCCCTACCTCGGGATCCGCGACCGCGCCGCCGGTCGGCGGTCGTGCCCGAGCGAGGGCGGCCTGGTGCGGCAGAGCTTCGGGCAGCTGTTCGCGACGCTGCGCGACATGCGCAACTACCCGGTGACGCTGACCTTCCTGGTCGCCTACCTGTTCTACAACGACGGCATCCAGACCGTGATCGCGTCGGCCTCGGTGTACGGCGACGAAGCAGCTCGGCTTCGGGACCTCCGTGCTGATCGCCACGATCCTGCTGGTCCAGTTCGTCGCGTTCGCCGGCGCGCTGCTGTTCGGCCGGCTCGCGGGGCGGTTCGGCAGCCGCCGGGTGATCCTGGCCGGGCTGGTGATCTGGATGCTCGTGGTGACGGCTGGCGCTGTCATGCCCGCCAAGCAGACTGCTGCTCTTCCTGGCGCTCGCCGTCGCGCATCGGCCTGGTGCTGGGCGGCACCCAGGCGCTGTCCCGGTCGTTCTTCAGCCTGCTGATCCCCCGCGGGCGCGAGGCGGAGTACTTCATCCTGTACCAGGCGTGCGAGCGCGGGCACCTAGCTGGCTCGGCACGCTGGTCTTCGGCCTGGTGCACCAGTGACCGACTCCTACCGGCCCGGCGATCTTCGCGCTGATGCTGTTCTTCGTCGGTCGGCGGGCTCCTGCTGGCCGGGTGGACGCCGAGCGAGGCATCCGCGAGGCGGGGAACCAGGTTCCGGCCGTCGTCTGAGCCGCGCTCGCGAGCCGCGTGCACGTGCGGCGACGCAGGGGTGCACACTGGGCTCAGGAGACAGCACGGATCCCCCCGACCCGGGAATTGTTCGGGTGCCCGGCCCGTTGAGGATCCGTGGAGGACGGCTCCGACGGCCTAGGCTGGTCGGCCGCGCCGTCTCGCACACATCACGGGGAACCAGTACAGGAGGTGGCTCATGGGAGAGCGCACACTGCGCGGCGCCCGCCTCGGGGGCCAGAGCTTCGAGGACGAGCGCGGCATCGAGTTCGCGGCTCGCCAGCAGGTCGGCTACGTGTGCCCCCAGGGCCACGAGTTCGAGATCACGATGTCCGTCGAGGCCGACGTCCCGGCGATCTGGGAGTGCCCGCGCTGCGGGGCCGAGGCGCTGAGCAAGGACGGCACGAGCCCGAGGCCAAGGCCGAGAAGCCGGCGCGCACGCACTGGGACATGCTGCTCGAGCGCCGCTCGATCAGCGAGCTCGAGGACATCCTCACCGAGCGCCTCGAGCTGCTGCGCGGCGGCGAGATCGGCCCCGCCCACCTGCACCGGGCGTCCGCCAAGAAGAAGCAGAAGAGCGCCTGACGGCAGCCCGCTCAGTCGACGACCTCGCCCTGGACCACGGAGTCTGGTCCGGGGCGCTGTCGTGTCCGGGGGCCGTCCCGTCGTCCCGGCTGCTGTCGTCCCGGCCGTCGTCGCGGGACCGGATGCCGACCCGGCGGGCCAGCGCACCGAGGACAGCCGCCGCGCGACCGGCCGGGTGAACGGCAGGATCAGGAACGACGCCGACCACGTCGGTGACGAAGCCCGGCGTGAGCAGCAGCGTGCCGCCGACCAGGATCAGCGCGCCGTCGGCCAGCTCGCGGTGCGGCATCCGGCCCTCACGCAGCGTCTCCTGCAGCGCGCGCCAGGCGCGCCGCCCTCGTGCTTGACCAGCCAGCGCCGAGGAGGCTGTCGCGCGAGCAGCAGCAGCAGCGTCCACCCGGCGCCGATGACCTGGCCGACCTGGATCAGCACGTAGATCTCGACGATGGGCAGCACGACGAAGACCAGCGCCAGCACCCACCAGGGCATCCACCGTCTCATCGCGTCGCTCCTCGTGCCCGGGGCCGCGCCCGGGTCCTCATCCTCGACAGTACGTCGCGCACCTGGTGCCGGCGCTCCCTGAGGCCCCACGCGGTGATCAGGGCCAGCGACTCGGTGGCGACTGACGGTTCATCTTCGACTCGCCACGCACCCTCTCGACGAACTGGATCGGCACCTCCACGACCCGCAGCCCGGCCTGGACGGTGCGCCACACGAGGTCGGTCTGGAAGCAGTAGCCGACCGACTGCACCGCCGCGAGGTCGATCCGCTCCAGTGTGCCGCGCCGGAACAGCCGGTAGCCACCGGTCACGTCCCGCACCGGGATCCCGAGCAGCGCTCGGGCGTAGGCGTTGCCGCCCACGGAGAGCGCCCTGCGGTACGCCGGCCAGTTGACCACGCTGCCGCCCGGCACCCAGCGGGAGCCCAGCACCAGGTCGGCGTCGGCCAGCGCCGCGAGCAGCCGGGGAAGCTGCTCGGGCTGGTGGGAGCCGTCGGCGTCCATCTCCCCGATGACGTCGTACCCCTGCTCCAGCACGACCTCGAAGCCGGCGAGGTAGGCGGCCCCGAGCCCGGCCTTGGCGGTGCGGTGCAGCACAGACACCTGGCCGTCGGCCGCGGCGAGCTCGTCGGCGAGCCGCCCCGTGCCGTCCGGTGAGCCGTCGTCGACGACGAGCACGTCGGCCACCGGCAGCGCCGTGCGCACCCGCTCCACGATCCAGGCGAGGTTGTCCCGCTCGTTGTAGGTCGGGATGACGATCACGATCCGGCGGAGGTCTTCGGGTCCGGCCGCAGAGGTGGGGCTCATGCACGTCCTGACGTCACGGGGGGCTCTTCGTGGTGAACGACTGGTGCTCCGTTGGGGTTCCGGACGACGCGGGCCCGGCCGTGTCGGCGACTGACGGCGAGGCCGACCGCGACGGCCACCAGCCCTGCGGCGGTCAGAAGGTACTCCAGCCACCGCTCGAGCCGCATCGCCGGGGTGAGCCGCCGGTCCAGCGCGACGCCGGCCTCCAGGACGGCCCGGGTGACCGTGGGCGCCTCGCGGATCACCCGGCCGTCGGGTGCGATGATCCCGGAGATGCCGTTGGTGGACGCCACGACGACGTACCGGCCGGTCTCGATCGCCCGCAGCCGGGAGATCGCGAACTGCTGCTCGACCTGGCCGGTCCCGGTGTACGTCGCGTTGTTGGTGGGCACGACGATCACCTGGGCGCCGTCGCGGACGACCGAGCGGAGCAGCCCGTCGTAGGCCACCTCGAAGCACATCAGCACGCCGACCGTCGCCCGCCCGGCGCGCAGCACCCCCGGCCGGCTGCCCGCCACCATGTCGCTGGGGATCTGGGCCAGCGCCGGGACCCGGGACGCCAGGAGCCCGCGCAGCGGGATGTACTCGCCGAACGGCACCGGGTGCGTCTTGTCGTAGTAGCGGGCGATGGTGCCGCGCGGCGTCCAGACGATCGCCCGGTTGAACCAGCCGACGCCGCGGTCGCCGACCACGGCACCCATCAGCAGCGGGGCGTGCACCGCCTCGGCGGCCGTGGCGATCTCCGCGTGCGCTGCCGGGTCGGCGTAGGGGTCGATGTCGGAGGAGTTCTCCGGCCACACCACGAGGTCCGGCCGCGCCACCTGGCCGGCACGGATCCGCTCGGCCAGCCCGAGCGTGGCGGCGACGTGGTTGTCCAGGACCGCTCGGCGCTGCGCGAACGCGGCGAGTCCCGTGCCGGGGACGTTGCCCTGGACCGCGGCGACCCGCAGCCGCGGCAGGCCGGGCGCGCTCGACGCGGCGTTCACCGGGAAGGGCGCGGCGGCGGCCGCCAGCACGCCGGCCGCCGCGACGGCCGCGGGCGCCGCGACGCGCAGCCGGGAACGGCGCACCTCGAGGACCGCCCAGCCGAGCACGGTGCCGAGCAGCGCCACCACGAAGGAGACGCCCGGCGCACCGACCCAGGCGAACAGCGGTGCCACGGGGGTGTCCACCGTCGCGAACGCCAGGCGCCCCCACGGGAAGCCGCCGAACGGCAGCGAGCTGCGCAGCAGCTCCACGCCCACCCACGCGCAGGCCAGCCACACCGGCCACCAGCGGAGCCGCGCGGTGGCCGCCGCGGACAGCCCGACCAGTCCGTAGAAGAGCCCCTCGACGACAGAGAGCGGCACCCACGCGTAGACCCCGATGACGCCCAGCCACGGGAGCAGGGTGAGCATGAACGCGGTGCCGTACACCGCACCGAGCAGAAAGCCCGTGCGCGGCCGGGTGGAGACGGTGACCACGGTCAGCAGCGCGACGCCCAGGGGCAGCAGCAGGGCCCAGCCCGAAGGCGGGAAGGCGAGGGCCGTGGCCACTCCCCCGACGGCGGCGGGCAGGACCCGGGTGAGCAGCGTCCTCACCGGCCTGTGTCCCTCCTCCGAAGCCCGTGCCCCGGGAGTTCGGAGCCAGTCCAGGATAGGCCCCGGGACGCGAAAAGAGTCCGGACCCTTCGGACCGAACCCTTCCCCGCCGGCTGCGGGACCGGGCCCGTTGTCTACTGGGCGCCAGACTCTCTTCGTGCTCCACTCCGTCGCCGCAGGGCCGATCTCCGGGAACCGCGCGACCTTCGGGTTCGTGGTACCCGACCCGAGGACGCGGCCACCTGGACGTCAGCCCGCGGTGACGGCCTGCTGGGTGGAACGACCGGAACACTGTCCAATCCGGGGGGCCCCTGTCAACCGGCTCGTGACCAGCCGTTTCGCACGAAACCGCAGGTCACCGGCTGGGTGCCCCGAAGCCACCGGGGGACACTTTTTGCGCCGTCCGGCGTGTCGCCGGCCCGACACGCCGGGCCGGCCGTGAAGACGTGGCACCCACAGGGGTCAGGGTACGACGACGACGCCCGTGGCGGTGGTGGCGACGACGGCTGTCTCGAGCAGCTCGGCCGCCGATGCGGACACCTCGGGCCGGCCGCGGCCGACGACGCGGGCCTCGAAGGCGATCGTCCGCGAGCGGCGGCCCACCTTCACGACCTCGGCGCTGACCTCCAGCAGGTCGCCGGCCCGCACCGGCGAGCGGAACTGCACGTCGGAGTAGGACGCGAACAGCCCCTCGTCGCCGTCGGTGCGGATGCACACCTCGGTGGCGACGTCCCCGAACAGCCCCAGCGAGTAGGCCCCGTCGACGAGGTTGCCGGCGTAGTGCGCGTGGGAGTACGGGACGTAGCGGCGGTGCACGACGCGCAGCCCGAGGCGGGGGTCGGGGCGCTCGGTCATCCGGCCCGCCTCGTGACCAACTCGTGGACCAGGTACGACGCCACCTCGCCGGGCGTCGTCCCGCGGGCGAAGACCCGGTCCACACCGAGCTCGGCGGCCATCGTCTCGTCGAAGCGTGGGCCCCCCGCGATCAGCAGCGGCCGGTTCGCGCTGGGGTACGCCTCCCGGAACGCCGCGGACATCTCCTTGGTGTTCAGCAGGTGCGCGTCGCGCTGGGTCACGACCTGCGAGACGAGCACCGCGTCTGCCCTCTCCTGACGGGCTCGCTCCACCAGCCGGGGCACCGAGACCTGGGCGCCCAGGTTGACCACCTTGAGCTCGCGGTAGTACTCCAGGCCCTTCTCCCCCGCGAACCCCTTGATGTTGAGGATCGCGTCGATGCCGACGGTGTGCGCGTCGCTGCCGATGCACGCGCCGACCACGACCAGCCGCCGCTGCAGGGTGCGCTTGACCGCCGCGTTGACCTCCTTGGGGATCAGCAGCGGGAAGTCCCGCTCGACGACCTGCACCTTCGAGACGTCCACGAGGTGGTTGACCCGGCCGTACACCACGAAGAAGGTGAAGTCGGGCCCCATCGGCTTCGCGTGCACGACCAGGGCCGGGTCCATGCCCATCTTGTTGGCCAGCTGGGCGGCCGCGCCCTCCGCGACCTTGGAGTGCGGCACGGGCAGCGTGAAGGACACCTGGACCATGCCGTCGCCGGTCGTGTCGCCGTAGGGTCGCAGCACCGGGCCGCTCATGACGCCTCCAGGATCTCGCTCGCGGGGTTGAAATAGCCGGGCGCCTTGCGCGCCACGCCGTCGAGGCCGCGGCCGCCCTGCGGAGGCCGCTTCATCAGCCCGAAGGTGCCGTCGGCGATGGCTGCCAGCAGCGGCGGGTCCCCGGCCTTGTCCGAGTCGTGGACGATCTGCTCCAGGAGGTCGATGCTCTCGGCGAGCACCTGCCGGGCCCGCTCGGCGATGAAGCCGTCGGGGGCCGGTCGGAAGTCCTCGTGGAGGCTGCCGGCGGCGTTCATCACGTAGCGGACGTTCTGCAGCGCCAGGTCGCGGTCCGAGAGCCACGGCGTGACGACCGCCTCGGTCATCATCCCGACGAGCAGGATGTCCTGGCCGGTGAGCGAGCCGGCCAGGTTGAAGAACGCGTCGAGCATGTAGCCGCGGAACACGTCGCCGGTCATGTGCCGGGTGGGCGGCATCCACTTCAGCGGGGCGTGCGGGAACAGCTCGCGGGCGAGCAGCGCGTGGGCGAGCTCCATCCGGAAGCTGTCGGGCAGGTCCGGGTTGATCTCGAACGCGTGCCCGAGGCCGAGCTGCCAGTCCTGGAGCCCGGCCTCCTTGGCGAAGTACTCGTTGAGCAGCTGGCTGACGGTGACGGTGTGCGCGGCCTCCACGGCGTCCGCCGTGGTCAGGTAGTTGTCCTCGCCGGTGTTGATGATGATCCCGGCGCGGGCGTGCACCTGACGGCTGAACCGCTGGTCGACGAAGGTGCGGACCGGGTTGATGTCGCGGAACAGGATCCCGTACATCGAGTCGTTCAGCATCATGTCCAGCCGCTCGAGCCCGGCGAGCGCCGCGATCTCCGGCATGCAGAGCCCGGAGGCGTAGTTGGTGAGCCGGACGTACCGGCCGAGCTCGGCGCTCGACTCGTCGAGGGCGGCCCGCATCAGCCGGAAGTTGTCCTGGGTGGCGTAGGTGCCGGCGAAGCCCTCGCGGGTGGGTCCCTCGGGCACGTAGTCGAGCAGCGACTGGCCGGTCGAGCGGATCACCGCGATGATGTCGGCGCCCTCGCGGGCCGCCTGCTGCGCCTGCGGCATGTCCTCGTAGATGTCCCCGGTCGCGACGATCAGGTAGATCCAGGGCTTGTGGCCGGGGTCGCCGAACCGCTTGACGAGCCGGTCCCGCTCCCGGCGCCGCGCGTCGACCCGCTTGACTCCCGCGCCCACCTGCTTGCGGGCCGCCGACCGGGCTCGCACCAGGTCGCGGCCCTCGGGGAGCCGGAACCGGACCGACCCGGCGGACGCCTTCTGGGCCAGCACGGCGAGGTCGTCGGCCTCGCCGCGGACCAGCGCGTCCCAGGCCGGCAGCGCCACGCCGTGCTCGAGGCCGACGTCCGCGCGCACCGCGTCCAGCAGCCGGTTCACCCAGGGGGTCCCCTCGGTGTCGGCGCCGTGCAGCCCGGCGAGCCGGAGCGTCGCGCGCTCCACCGAGACCGTGGTGTGCCGACGGGCGAGGTCGACGATGGGCCTCCCGGCGCGGCGGGCCAGGCTACGGGCCTTGCGCACGGTCGCCGGGTCGAGGTCCAGCTTCCCTCTCATAGGAGTGCTCCTGGTTCTTCGAAGGCCACCTCGCCGTGCACCAGCGTCAGCACGCAGGTCGGCAGGGTGATGTCGGGATGCAGGTCGGGAAGGCGCGGTACGCCGGCGCGCGGGTCGGTGGACCAGGCCGCGACCCGGCTGTCGGGGGTCTGCACGAGCAGGTCGCCGGGGACGTCCCACACCGCCAGGCTCGCCGGCGCGCCGAGCGCGAGCACCCCGCCCTCGTCACGGCCGGCCGCGCGCCAGCCGCCGCGGGTGTGCGCGTTGAAGGCCGCACGCACGGTGACCCGCTCGCTCTCGGTCCGATGGAACGCCGCCGCGCGGACCGCCGCCCAGGGACCGAAGGCGGTCACCGGCGTGTCGGAGCCGAAGGCGAGCGCGACACCGGCCCGGTTGAGCGAGGCGTAGGGGTTCATCGGCCGGGCCCGCTCGGCCCCGAGGCGCTGGGCGTACAAGGAGTCCTCGCCGCCCCAGCTCGCGTCGAACGCCGGCTGCACGCTGGCGGTCACGCCGAGCTCGCCGAGGGTCCGCATATCGTCCTCGCTCACCATCTCGAGATGCTCGAGGCGGTGCCGGGCGCGCACCAGGGCTGCTGCGCCGAGGAGCTGGGCGGCCTGCCGGAAGCCGTCGACCACCTCCGCCGTCGCCCGGTCGCCGATGCAGTGGAAGCCGGCCTGGAGCCCCGCCTCGGTGCAGGCGACGACGTGCTCGCGGACCTGCTCGGCGCGCAGGTAGAGGTGCCCACGGGTCGCGGCGTCGGCGTACGGCTCGCGCATCGCCGCCGTACGGCTGCCCACCGCGCCGTCGACGCACAGGTCGCCGGCCGCGCCCGCGCAGCCCAGCTCGCGCGCCCGGTCGACCCCGCGGAGCTCGCCCCAGTACCCGACGACCTCCGGGAGGGGCTGCTGCTCGCGGACCGCCCGGATCAGCGTGAAGTCCTCGGCCGGCGACAGGTGCGGGGCTCCGAGCTCGTGGACCATGCCGATCCCCTGCCGGGCCGCCTCGCGCAGCGCGTCCAGGATCGCGGCCTCCCGGGCCCACTGCGGGATCAGCCGGAACACCGCCTCGCGGGCGAGGTGGTGGGCGTCGCGGGCGAGCCGGCCGTCGGCGGAGTAGCCGTCGAGCTGCGCGAGGTCGGGGTAGGCGCCCAGGAAGGTGCTGGAGACCACCGCGGAGTGCACGTCGACGCGGGCCAGGTAGGCGGCCCGCTCCCCCACTGCGCGGTCCACCTCCTCGCGGGTGGGTGGGCGCTGCTCGGGCCAGCGGGTCTCGTCCCACCCGAACCCCAGCACCACGGGGAGGTCGCCGGCGGTGGCGGCTGTGGCCAGCGCGTCGAGCGCGGCGCTCAGCGTCGGCGCCGTGCTCAGGTCGAGGCTGCGCCGGGCCAGGCCGGTCTGGGCGAGGTGCGTGTGCGCGTCCACGAAGGCCGGGGTGACCAGCCGACCCCCGAGGTCGACGACCCGGTCGGCACCGTCGGCGAAGTGCTGCGAGGCGTCGTCGTCACCGGTCCACACGACCTGCCCGTCCTCGACGCACAGCGCCGTCGCGTGCGGGTCCGAGGGTGCGTGCACGTAGCCGTTGCGGAGCAGCAGGCGGGTCATGGGGCCATTCTCACAGCCGCCGTTCGAACAGCCCACGGACACCTGCGTCCGCACGCAGCAGCGACATCGCGTAGTCGGCGTGACCCGGCACGAAGCCGTTGCCGATCAGCATCGTCACGTCTGCGGCGAGGCCCTCCGCGCCCAGCGCCGCTGCGCTGAACGAGGTCGCCATGGAGAAGAACACCACCGTGCCGCCGGTCGCCGTGGACAGGATCGCCCCGCCCTCGCAGCCGGGGACGTCGACGCAGACCACGGTGACGTCGGCCGGCCCGCCGGCGCGGCTGACCGCCTCGGAGAGCGCGACCGGGTCCCGGGCGTCGGCGACCGCGACCGCGTCGGCGATGCCGGCGGACCGCAGCAGGGCGGCCTCCTCGTCATGCGGGACGACGCCGATGGCGCGCGCGGCCCCCGCGGCGCGGGCGGCGACCAGCGACAGCGAGCCCGACTTGCCGGCGCCGCCGACCACGGCGACGACCGGGTCGTCGTACCGGCCCACGACGCGGGACGTCAGCGCCGGAGCGCCGCACACGTCCATGACCGACAGCGACAGCTCGGTGGGCAGGTCGTCGGGGATCACCGCGGCGATCGAGCGCCCGAACAAGATGGCGTAGCCGTCGGCGGGCACCTGCTCGCTGCGGCCGTCCCAGCGGGCCAGCTCGTCCTCGATGACGAGCGGGGTCAGCGTCAGCGAGACCAGGGTCGTGACCCGGTCGCCCACCGACAGGCCGAGCGGCGACTCCGGGCCCACCTCCTCCACGGTGCCCACGAGCATCCCGCCGGAGCCGGTCTCGGGGTTCTGCATCTTGCCCCGGGCGCCGACGATCGCCAGCACCGCGGCCCGGACGGCGTCGCCGTCGCCGTGGTGCGCACGCTCGAGCTGGCGGAAGGACGCTGCGTCGAGGTTCAGCCGCTCCACCCGGATCCGCACCTCGTCCGGCCACAGCGCGCGCCGGGTGTCGAGGCGGGCCGCCGCCTGCGGGAGCACACCCCGCGGCTCCAGCACGCGATGCAGCCCGACGGGGTCACCGATCCGGTCGTCCACCGTGTGTCCTCCATGCGCAGGGGCTAGACAAGGGAAATCCTGCGGCGACGCATTGGACTCACCGTAGATTCTTTGCGTACTCTGGCACGTGAGCGCTGCGTCACACAAACGACGCGCCTGCACCAGGAGCCCCGAGTCGTCAGGAGCGACCCCATGACCATCGAGACCTCCTTCGGACTCGAGACCGGACAGCCGTACGCCTACCGGGCGGTCGAGCTCGTGGAGCCGGACTGGACCCGGTTCCCCGGCTGGAGGGACGTCACCGCCGCCGACTGGGAGTCCGTGCAGTGGCAGCGGGCGCACTGCATCAAGAACCTGCGCCAGCTCCGGGCCCTGTGGGGCGACCTCGTCGACGACCGGTTCTACGCCGACCTCGAGCGCGACCAGGCCGAGCGGGCGACCATGTCGATGCTCGTGCCGCCGCAGATGCTCAACACGATGGCGCCGCGCGCGGTGCCGCGGGGCCCCGGCTCGCTCACCGAGGCGATGTACGCCGACCCGGTGCGCCGCTACATGCTGCCGGTGTTCTCCGACCGGCGCACGGACTGGCCCTCCCACCCGCACGCCACCCGCGACTCGCTGCACGAGCACGACATGTGGGCCGCCGAGGGGCTCACGCACCGCTACCCGACCAAGGTGCTCGCCGAGATGCTCCCGACGTGTCCGCAGTACTGCGGCCACTGCACCCGCATGGACCTCGTCGGCAACTCCACCCCGGTCATCGACAAGCTCAAGTTCGAGCTCAAGCCGGTCGACCGGGTCGGGGCGATGCTCGACTACCTGCGCCGTACGCCGCAGGTGCGTGACGTCGTGGTCTCCGGCGGCGACGTGGCGAACATGCCCTGGCCGCGGCTCGAGGACTTCCTCGCCCGGCTGCTGGAGATCGACAACATCCGCGACATCCGGCTGGCCACCAAGGCGCTGATGGGGCTGCCCCAGCACTGGCTGCAGGACGACGTCCGGTCCGGCATGGAGCGCATCGCCCGCACCGCCCGGGAGCGCGGCGTCTCGATCGCGATCCACACCCACGTGAACCACGCGAACTCGGTGACCCCGATGGTGGCGAAGGCGGCGCGGGCCATGCTGGACACCGGCATCCGCGACGTCCGCAACCAGGGCGTGCTGCTCAACGGCGTCAACGCGGACCCCGAGGCGCTGCTCGACCTGTGCTTCGCACTGCTCGACGGCGCTCAGGTGATGCCCTACTACTTCTACATGTGCGACATGATCCCGTTCAGCGAGCACTGGCGGGTCTCGGTCGCCGACGCGCAGCGGCTGCAGCACCACATGATGGGCTACCTTCCCGGCTTCGCGACCCCGCGCATCGTGTGCGACGTGCCGTTCGTCGGCAAGCGGTGGGTGCACCAGCTCGCGGACTACGACCGCGAGAAGGGCATCTCGTACTGGACGAAGAACTACCGCACCTCGATCGAGGCCGACGACCCCGAGGCCATGTCGCGCACCTACGAGTACTACGACCCGATCCACACGCTGCCGGCGGCCGGGCGGGAGTGGTGGAGCCGGCAGGCCCCCGACTCGCTCGCGGAGGCCGAGCGGCACGCCGCGGCGTCCCGAGCGGCCGCCGAGGACCAGAAGCTGCTGCCGATCAGCTGACGGCGCGGGCGGCGCGTCAGAGGTCGGTCAGCGCGTCGACCAGCCGGGTGACCGACCCGCCGAGCCCCCAGCGCTCGGACAGCGCGACGAGGGTGTCGGGATCTGCAGGGGTGCGCGGCAGCGTCAGGTCGAGACGTCCCAGGTCGAGCTCGCGGGCGACGGCGACCACGCGGGGTGCCACCTCCAGGTAGCCGGCGGCGTCCTTGACCCGGCGGCGCGGCCCGGGGGCCAGGTCGGCCTCCGGGTCCTCGGCCGCTGCGATGATGCCGGGGAGGTCGCCGAACCGCCCGAGCAGTGTCGCGGCGGTCTTCTCCCCCACCCCGGACACGCCGGGCAGCCCGTCGGACGGGTCGCCGCGCAACGCCGCGAAGTCGGCGTACTGCCGCCCGGCGATGCCGTACTTCTCGCGGACCACGGTGTCGGTGACCCGCTCGTGGCGACCCACGCCGCGGGCGATGTAGAGGATCCGCACCTCGAGGTCGTCGTCGACGAGCTGGAACAGGTCGCGGTCGCCGGTCACCACGTCGACCGGCATCCCGGCGTCGGTGGCGAGACTGCCGATCACGTCGTCCGCCTCGTAGCCGTCGGCACCGACGACCGCGATCCCGAACGCGGCCAGCACCTCGCGGATCACCGGCACCTGGGCCTCGAGCGGGTCGGGGACCTCCTCCACGTCGCGGCCGCCCGGCACCGCCCGGGCCACCCGGTGCGCCTTGTACGACGGCACCAGGTCGACGCGCCACCGGGGGCGCCAGTCGTTGTCCCAGCAGCAGGCGAGGTGGCTCGGGCGGTAGTCGGTGACCAGCCGGGTGATGAAGTCCAGAAGCCCGCGCACCGCGTTCACCGGGCGGCCGTCGGGAGCCCGCACCGAGTCCGGCACCCCGAAGAACGCACGGAAGTAGAGCGAGGCCGTGTCGAGCAGCATCAGGCGCGGTCGGAGGTCGCTCACCCGGGAACCGTACCGGTCGGCGCCCCCAGGTCCCGGATTACTCCCGACTGCGTATGTCCCCCGTCGACAGCACCCTCTACCCTGTCAGGGAGCGAAGGGGGACCATGACGTCGCAGCAGGAGTCCGGGCAGGATCTCGGGCAGGATCTCGGGCAGGATCTCGGGCAGGGCCACGACCCGGACGGGCGAGGCCTCGACCGGCGGGCCTTCATCCGGCGCGCGTCGGTCGTCGGCGCCGCCACCGTGTGGGCCGCGCCGACGGTGCAGTCGCTGGTGACACCGGCCTTCGCGGTCGGCACCCAGCCGGGCGCGTGCCAGTCGTGCGTGTCCGGTGCGGTGCAGGTCGTGACCGTGCCCGGACATCCCGTGGTGTTCCGCGGGGCGACGATCCCGCGCGCCGGCCTGGCGCTGGGCAGGCTGTGCTCGGAGGGCCAGGGGCCGGTGCAGATCCAGGTCGACGCGCACCCGCAGGGGCCGCCGGCCGGACAGGCCGCGTTCCACTTCGGCAGCAACCTCCAGCTCAGCGCGACGGCCTCGGCCTCGACGACCTCTGGCAAGCCGGCCTGCGCAGACCACTTCCTCGGTACCGCGACGGACGGGGCCGGAAACGTGCTGCACTTCGAGCTCGTCGACGACGGGCAGCCGGGCGGCCCGCTCGGCACCGTGTCGTTCTCGGTCACCGGTCCTTCCGGGACGACTCTGCTGCAGGCGGCCGGCACGAGCGCGGCCGGCAACCTGCAGGGCGCCGGCCTCCGGCGCGAGTGCTCAGGCTGCTGAGCCGACCAGCGGACCGGCGCTCACCCCACCGCCTCCACGATGCCGAGGTCGCGCAGCCTGCCGGCGAACGTGCAGACGTCGTGCAGGATCTCGGCGGCGTCGCGCCGGTAGACCTCGGCGAGCTCGGTCGCGGTGCGCTCGATGCTGGCGCGGCCGTCGCAGAGCTGGAAGACCAGCGCGGCGATCGGGTCGAGCAGGTGCAGGCTCTGGGTGTCGTCGTTCCAGGCGACCACCTCGCCGGCGACCTCCACCCACTCGACGGCCGGGCTCGGCCGCCGGCGCAGCACCGTCCGGGGGTCCATGCCACGCGTTCGGTCCGTCACCGGAGTGCCCCGGCCGTGTCGAGGACCCGGGCCCGGCCGGCGGCGTCGACGAGCGTCGCGACCGCGGTCACCGCCGCGTCCAGGCTGCCGATCCGCAGCCGGACCGCGGTGGCCCGCTCCGCGACGGCACCGAGCGTGGCGAGGTGGCGGGCGGGGTTGCCCCGGAACTCGAAGGTCATCCTGGCCAGCTCGCGCACCGCCGCTCCCGGCGAGACGCCTTCCACCGCGGTGGTGGACCCGGCGACGTACCGCGGGAAGACCACGACACGAGGAGCCGGGACCGGACCGGTCGCGACCCGCGCGCCGAGCCGGTCGGCCGGGACGTGCCACTGACGCAGCCAGCCGGTCGAGTCCGGCCGGCACTCCGGGAACAGCGGCCACGAGCCGGGGTCGAGGGACAGCGCCTTCGGGAAAGCGACGATCGTGCCGTCCGCCGGCCGCAACGCCACCGCCTCGTCCGTGACGTAGTCGAAGCCCGCCCTCAGCAGCCCCGCCACGGTCGTCGTCTTGCCGCACTCCTGGTCCGCCGCCAGGACGACGGCGACCCCGTCGCGGACGGCGGCCGCGGCGTGCAGCACGACGTGACCGGCAGTGGCTGTCGAGACGGCCGTCTGGTTGACGTGCCAGGCGAACCGCGCCAGCAGGTCCTCGGCGGTCCGTCCCTGGGCCAGCCGTACGCCGTCGACCGTGAGGGTCAGCCGCGAGCCGGGGCCCGGTCGCACCCGGTAGCGGGAGAGCCGCGGGCCGCCGACCGGCTCCGGTGAGCTCAGCGGGGCGACCAGCGGCGCGAAGGCCTCGCCCGCCTCGCCCGGGGCGACGAGCACGAAACGGTGCTCGAGCGCGGCGCACGGTCCGCTGGTCCACCCGCCCGCGGTCACGACGCCTCCCCCGCGGACGGAACCAGGCCGAGGGCGACCGCGAGCCCGGCGGCCTCGCTGCGGGAACCGACGTCGAGCTTGGCGAGCACCCGGGTGATGTGCGTCTTCGCGGTGTGCGGGGAGATCGCCAGCCGGGCCGCGATGCCGCGCTGGTCGGCTCCGGCGCCGAGGAGCGACAGCACCTCCCGCTCCCGCGGGCTCAGCCGGGACAGCCGGGCGGCGGACGGGTCGGCGTCCCTGGCGAGCAGCCGGGTCAGCAGCGGCCCTAGGAGCCGCGGGGAGACGAAGGCGCAGCCGTCCTGAACGGCCCGTACGGCGGCCTCGAGCCCGTCGATGCCGTCACCGGCCGACAGCAGCGCGCGGGCGCCGGCCTCGACGAGTGCGACGTGCTCCTGCGGGTCCGCACCCGCGACCATCACGACCGGCACGCCGAGGCCGGCGACGGTCCGGCAGACCGGCGCCCGGCCGCCCAGCCCGGCGTCGAGCGCCACGTCGAGCACCGCCAGTGACGGGTGCGCGCTGCGGGCCGCGGCGCAGACCTCGGTCGCAGTGGTGGCCACGATCGCTCGCCCGACCGGCAGCCGGTGCGCGAGCAGCAGCGCCATCCCCTCGGCGACGCTGCGCCACCGGTGGCCGACCAGCAGCGTCATCCGGCGGCCCTCCGCGGTCGGCCGCTCTCCCGGTGGGCCAGCGCGACGGCGGCGTGCCGGTGCGGGGCGCCGAGCTTGGTGAGGACGTGCGCCACGTGGGTGCGGACCGTGTGGTAGCTGATCCCCAGCTCGCGCGCGATCTGGTCGTTGCGGCGCCCCTGGGCGAGCAGCGCCAGGATCTGGAGCTCGCGCTGGGTGAGCACCGCGAACGACAAGGGCAGCGGCGGGGCCGGCGAGCTCCCCTCGAGGAGCCCGGCGACGGCGTCGGCGAGCTCCCGCGACGGTCGGTCGGGGGCCACGACGCAGGTGGCGGCCGCGGCCAGCCCGCGGTGTCGGGCGACGTCGCCGTCCCCGCCGACCACCAGCAGCGGTCGGCCGCGGGCGAGCTCACCGAGCCGGCTCCCGTCGGCCCCCGTCGCGACTGCGACGACGACCTCCACGGCGGCATCGTCGGGGCCGGTGCCGGCGTCGAGTCCGGCCTCCTGCAGGGCGTGCACCACGCACTCGGTCTCGAGCAGGCCGCCCGACACGACCAGGACTTGGTGACTCATGCGGGCTCCGCGTCGAGGGCGTCGCGCACCGCGGCGGGGTCGGCGAGCACCCGGCGCACCGCCTCCGCCACCGCGACGACCTCCGCGTCGCTCATCTGCGACCACAGCGGCGGCGAGAGCACCTGCCGGGAGAGCCGGTCGGTGACCGGCAACGGGCGCGCCGGCAGACCGGCGTACGCCTGCTGGCGGTGGATCGGCGGGTGGTAGTAGCGCCGGGAGTCGATGCCGTCGGCGGCGAGGGCCCGGCCGAGCTCGGCGGCGTCGAGTCCGCACACCTCCGCGTCGACGACCAGCGTGAGGTCCTTGTACGTCGACACGTCACCCGGCACGAGGCGCGGGCCACGGAGCCCCGGGAGGTCCGCGAGCTGCTCCCAGAATCGCCGCACGAGCGTCCGTCGGCGAGCGAGGTGAGCGTCGAGCAGGGACAGGGAGTGCAGCGCGGTGGCGGCGTGCAGCTCCGACATCCGGGCGTTCAGGCCGGGGAACAGGCAGTCGTAGTCGCCCGGGTTGCCGTAGTCGCGGCCCAGGCGGAGCCGGCGGGCGAGGGCCTCGTCGCGGGTCGCGACCAGGCCGCCCTCGCCGCCCACCACGACCTTCGTGGGGCTCAGCGAGAACACCTCCGCGCTGCCGAACCCACCCACGGGGCTGCCGTGGTGCTCGGACCCGAGCGCGTGCGCCGCGTCGTAGACGAGCGGCACGCCCTGGGCGTCGGCGACGGACTGGAGGGCGTCGGTGTCGCAGGGTGTCCCGTACACGTGGGTGGCGGTGATGGCTGTCGCGGCGCTCCCCTGCTCCTCGATGGCGGCCGCGGCGTCGGCGGGGTCGAGCGTGAGGTCCTCGGCGCGCACGTCGGCGAACACGGGGGTGCCGTGCGCCCACACCACGGCGTGCGCGCTCGCGGCGAACGTGAAGCTCGGGAGCACGACGCTGCCCCGGGCGTCGAGGGCCTGGAGGGTCAGGGCCAGCCCGGCGGTGCAGGAGGCGACCGCGACGACGTGCGGGACGCCGAGCCGGTCCGCCACCACCTCCTCGAGCTCGCGGACCGTGTGCCCGTTGGTCAGCATCCCGGACCGCAGGATCGTCGCGTACCGATCACGCAGCGCCGCGTCGTCGCCGAGCGCCGGCCGGACCAGCGGCAGCCCGTCCGGGAACAGCGGCGCTCCGCCGAGCACGGCGGGCAGGTCGGTGGTGCGAGCGGTGATGAGCGAGGTCATCGAACGGGTCTCCGGTCGGCTCGGGTGCGGGGGCGGTCGGGCAGGGTCAGCCGGGTCGGTGGCTCGGCCGCCGGCGGCGCCGCTCGCCGGGGCGGTCGGGGCAGCGCGAGGAACACGAGCAGGAACGGCAGCACCTGGACCCGCTCGCGGGTCAGCAGGCCGAAGTTGGAGAAGTTCGAGAAGGCGAAGACGAAGATCGCCGCGTAGACCAGGCAGGCGATCAGGTAGGGCCGGGCGCGCAGCCGTGCGGGCAGCGACCGCCACCGGGGGAAGGCGGCCAGGGTGAGCACCAGCAGCAGCGTCCCCTCGGCCGCCGCCAGCAGCATCTGGGGGTTGTGCGCCTCGAACAGGAACGGCCGGAACAAGACCGTCAGGACCGCGCGCGGGACGTCGGCGACCGAGTGCACGCCGGCCGGGGCGAAGGCCGAGGCGCCGGTGGAGGTGCGGCCGGCCGTGCCGCTCACCGCGGCGTCCACGCCCGACCAGGTCACCTGGCGCACTCCCAGGAAGCCGGCCGCGCGGACCACCACGAGCCAGGCCCCGACCAGCACCACCACGACACCGGCGGCCCGGACCAGCGGGGTCAGCTCCGTGGCGCGGTGCTGGTTGCGGCCGAGCAGGTACCCGGCCGCGACCGCCACGGCCAGGGCCGCCATGATGTGCGGGCGCACCATCGCGCCGGCCGCCATCCCCGCCACGAGCGGCAGCACCCAGCGCCGGTGCCCGCTGAGCAGCCGGGCGGCCCCGTACGCCGCGAGCCCGAGGGCGAGCGTCATCCACGCCTCCTTGCCGAGGCCGGAGGGCCAGAACAGCATCGAGGGCAGCAGCAGCACGAGGCAGGCGTAGCGCCGGGTGTCGGCCTCGGGGACCGCGACGGCGACCGCCCGGTAGAGGGCGTAGAGCCCCCAGAAGCCGAGCATCGAGAAGACGGCGTAGGCCAGGTACACGCTCGGCCCGCTGACCGAGTAGAGCAGCCCGGTCAGCATCCGCAGGAAGCCGGTGCCGACCAGCTGGCGTCCGACGTCCACGCCGAGGTCACCCGCGCGGTAGGCCGGCGCCAGGCGGGTGCCCCACCCGTCGTACCCGGCCGCGTCGGCGGAGCCGTGGTACAGCACGAAGGCCATCAGGTAGCGGGCCACCGTGGCGAGCATCTTGGCGCAGAACGCGAGCACCAGCAGCCGGGCGAACCGGGGGTCGGGGTCCCGTCGCCCGACCCGGACCACCGCGACGAGGTTGACGGCGAGGAGCAGCGGCAGGACCACCAGCGCGACCCAGAGGTCGTACGACGCGTGGCCACCGGCCCAGCCGACCAGGCCGACGTAGCAGCACACGAGCGCCACACCGGCGACGGCGAACCCCCGGGCGGCCATCAGAAGACCTCGAGGTCGCCGAGCGAGACTGCCCAGGCGTCGGGGTCGAGCGCCCGGCCGGCGGGCGGGGTGCGCGGGTTCACGACCAGGCCGATGCCCTGGCCCGGGACCGGGAGGTAGCCGCACCGCAGCAGCCGGGCGGCCACCTCGCTGCCGGGGCCGGCGTGCACGGCGACGTGGTCGACACCGCAGGTGCGGGCCGCGCGCAGCACCCGACCGGCGGCCCGCACGTCGCCGTCGCGGACCAGCACCTCGCCCAGCGTGAGCTCGACGAGACCGGCGCGGCGGCGCAGCCGTCCGAGGCCCAGCCCCACGAGCCGGCCGGCGTCGTGCACGGGGACGCAGCGGTAGTCCAGCCCGGGCGCCTCGGCGTAGCGCCAGCGGAGGTAGTCCACCGTCCGAGGGGTGTGCAGGGCCGCCGGGGTCCGGATGCCGGCGAGCAGGTGGTCGAGAGCCCCGGCGTCGGCGAACGCCTCCGCAGCCCGGGGCAGCGGGCACGCCGAGGCGGGCACCGGGACCGTGGGCGCGCCGGCCACGGCCGCGGCACCACCGGACGCGTTGGCGTTCCGGGCTCCCCGCAGGCCGCGCAGGAAGGTCACCGGCCGCACCGGGCTGATGTGGACCGGCAGCAGACCGGCCTCCTGCCAGCCCATCCGCAGGTAGCCGGGGCGGCTGTCCGCGTTGGGGGTGTTGAACACCAGGTCGACGGCGTCGTCGGCCTCCAGCTGCTCGAGCAGCGTCAGGGTGAGCCGACGGAAGATGCCCTGCCGCTGGTAGTCCGGATGGGTCGCGGTGTCCACCGCCCGCACGGCGCGCAACGGCCCCCGGGCGCTCGCGAGCCGCCAGCGCAGGAACAGCCGCACGCCGACGATCCGCCCGTCGTGGACGGCGAGCAGACCCGGCGAGCTGCCGAAGGGGTTGCGGCGGTGCTTCCAGGCGAACAGCTCCCGGCTCCGGGCACCGGTCGGACCGCCGGCCATCGTGAGCGTGAGCAGCTGGAGGACCTCGTCCTCGTCGTCGTCGGTCATCGCCCGGAGGTCGAGCACCGGAGGCGCGGTCACGACGCCCTGCCGAGGTACCCGGCGGTGAGCGCGTCGGCAGCGGACCGGATCCCGAACCCGGCCGCGCGTGCCGGTCCGGCAGCAGCCAGCCGCCGCCGCAGCGGCTCGTCCTGCGCCAGCCGGGTCAGCCCCTCGCCGAACGCCACGGCGTCCGTGGCCGGCACCAGCAGCCCCTCGATGCCGTCGCGGACCACCTCCGGGACGCCGCCGACCGCGGTGGCCACGACGGGGAGCCCGGCGGCAAGAGCCTCGACCAGGGCGATCGAGAGGCCTTCGTGCAGGCTCGACATCGCGAAGACGTCGAACGCGGGCAGCAGGTCGGGGACGTCGGCGCGCATGCCGGTCATCAGCAGCGCGTCGGCCACGCCCAGCTGCTCCGCGAGCGCGCGCAGCCGCGGCTCGCGGGGCCCGCTGCCGATCAGCACCAGCCGAGCGTCGGGGCGCGCCATGCGCAGCCGCGCGAAGGCCCGCAGCAGTGTCTCGTGGTCCTTCTTCACGGTCAGGTTGCCGACCGCCCCGACGGTGAACGGGCCGTCCGGGAGGCCGAGGCGGGAGAGTCCCTCCCGTCGGGCGAGCGCCCCGCGTCGGGCCCCGGCCGGGTCGATCCCGTGCAGCAGCACCCGCACGGGCGGGTGCAGCACGGCCGGTCCCCACGGCCGGATCGAGCTCGCGACGCCTTCCGAGACCGCCCACACCCACCGGTTGCGGGACAGCGTCAGGGCGTTGGCCCAGCGGGTCGGCCTGCGGTAGCGGCCCCAGACGTTGTGCTCGGTGTGCAGCACGCTGGTCGTCCGCGGAGCGAGCAGCCGGGCCGCGGCGGCCACCACGGGCGCGTGGGTGTGCACGACGTCGTACCGGCCCCGGCGCAGCAGCCGGGCCAGCCGCAGCGGCCAGGCCGCTGTGGGGGCGGCACCCAGGCAGTGCACGGCGAGCCCCAGCTGCTCGAGGTCGCCGACCAGGGCGTCCTTGTGCGGCAGCACGTACCCGAGCTCGAGCCGCACCAGGCGCGGGTCGATGGTCCGGGCCAGCCCGACCAGGAGCATCTCCGCGCCACCCCTGCCGAGCCCCTTGGTCAGCCAGAGCACACGGCGTGGCCGGCTCACGGACCGGCCTCTCGGGCACCGCGCTGCCGGGCACGCTGCCGGTAGCCGGTCCGCAGCCGGTCCCACCGCCCGGCGTGCCGCTCGCCGAGGTAGCCGCGGTTCGGCAGCAGCATGGCGTAGAGGTAGGCCAGCCGCTGGCCCGTCGTCGGCAGCGCCCGCACGGCGGCGATCGCCTTGGTCGCGTAGCTCGAGCCCTCGCCGTACGCCGCGAGGTCCGCGGCCTCACGCGGGTCGGCGCGGTGGGCGTACGCCCACGCCGTCACCGCCAGCACGTCGGCGAGGTCCAGCTCGGTCCAGGCGTGGCGCACGGCGCGGGCCACCACCGCCTCCCCGCGGCCGGACCGCACGAGGGACAGCACGCGGGTCAGGTCGAGCGCGTGGGTGAGCGCGATCTGGGCGACGTCGCGCAGCGGGACCAGCCGGGGCCGGACCTCACCGAGCGCCGCGTGGTAACAGGCGTGTACGAACCGCTCCTCCGCGCCGAGTGCCTCCAGGACCCGGTCGCCGACGGTGAAGGGCTCGGAGCGCTCCCACAGCCGTGCGGTGTCCAGCCGGACGCCGAAGGGGCCCATCGAGAACGACCGGTGCAGGTCCACCTCGAGACCCTCGACGGTGCGGAAGCTGGTGCCCTTGCCGAACCGGCGGTCGAAGCCGGGACGTGGCTGGGGGTGCAGCCGGACGTGGCCCTCGTCCTCGAGGGCGGCCACCGCGTCGTCGATGTGCTCGGCGGGCACCAGCAGGTCGATGTCGCCGAAGGTCCGCTGCGCCGGGTCGGCGTAGTCGAGGTGACCGTACGCCGACCCCTTGAGCACCCGCACCGGCACGCCGGCGGCCCGCAGCACCTCGACGGTCTCGAGCAGCAGGCGCTCCAGCAGCAGGCTCGCCGACAGCGCCTCGACGTGCAGCCACTCCGCGCGGTCCGCCTGCTCCGCGGTGGCCGGGAGCCGTCCGTCGCCGATCGCCTGCCACAGCAGGCCGCTGAGCCGGCACTCGCGGGCGTCGGCGAGCAGCCCCTCGAACGCCGTGTCGTGGAGCGGCACGGTGGGCAGGTCGAGCATCGAGCCGGCGAGCCCGTGCGCCGCAACGGCACGGATGACCGTGCCCCGGCCGGTCACCGTGCTCCGGCTGGTCACCGTGTCGGTGGTCACCGGGGTCACTCCCCCGCCCCTCGCTGCAACAGCCCGCGCTCGGCCAGGTCCTCCAGGCAGGCGGCCAGGTCGGTGCGCAGGTGGGGTTGCCCCGGGGCGCCCGCGAGGCGCTGCTCGAGCTCGTCGAGGGAGCGCGGCCGGTCCAGCAGCCGCCACAGCGTCGCGCCGCCACCGCCGAGCACGGTGACGTCGCGGGCCTCGTCGTGGCCGAGCACCAGCACGTGCCGGCCGGTGTCGCGCCACAGCAGCCCGGCGGTGCGCACGAACCAGGTGGTGTCGACGGAGGTGGTCACAGCGTCACCACCTTGTCCGAGGACCGCACCCCCAGCGCGTTGCGGGCGTCGAAGACGAGCGCAGCGTGCTGCACGACGAGGTCGAGGTCGTAGCTGGAGTGCGGGGTCAGCACGGCCACGGCGTCGGCGACGGACAGCGTCTCGGCGGACAGCGGCGTGCGCCGCAGCGAAAGCCCGTGGCTGTCGACGCGCTCGACGTAGGGGTCGTGGAACTGCACCTGCACACCGTGGCGGTGCAGCCGGGCGAGAGTCTCCACGGCAGCGGACTCGCGCAGGTCGCCGACGTCGGGCTTGTAGGTGACGCCGAGCGCGAGGACCCGCGCGTCGCGCAGCGCGACCCCGCGCCGCCCGAGGGCGTCCAGGATCCGCCGGGTGACGTAGGTCGGCATCTCGGCGTTGATGTCCTGGGCGAGCTCGACCAGCCGGAACGGCCGGCCGGTGTCGCGGCGGGACTGCCAGGCCAGGTACGTCGGGTCGAGCGGGATGCAGTGCCCGCCGACCCCTGGTCCGGGGTAGAACGGCATGAAGCCGAAGGGCTTGGTCGCCGCCGCGGACACGACCTCCCAGGTGTCGATGCCCTGCTCGCCGCAGAGCACGGCGAGCTCGTTGACCAGGGCGATGTTGACCATCCGGAAGGTGTTCTCGAGCAGCTTGGCCATCTCGGCGGTGCGGCAGCCGGAGACCGGGTTCACGTCGTCGACCAGGCAGCCGTAGAAGGCGGCGGCGAGCCGGGTGGACGGGTCGTCCGCGCCGCCGACGACCCGGGGAGTGGTGCGCAGCCCGTACTTGAGGTTGCCCGGGTCGATGCGCTCGGGCGAGAAGGCCAGCCACAGGTCCTCGCCGAGCCGGGCGCCGTGCGCCTCGAGCAGCGGGCGCAGCACCTGCTCCGTGGTGCCGGGGTACGTCGTCGACTCGAGGACGACCAGCGTGTCGCCGTCCAGCCGGGCCCCGACCTCCCGCCCGGCGCTCTCCACCATGCCGAGGTCCGGGCGGTGGTCGGTCACCGGCGTGGGGACGCAGACGACCACCACGTCGGCGTCGGCGACCGCCTCGTAGCCGGTGCTGAACCGCAGCCGGCCGCTGTCGACCGCCTGGCTGAACAGACCGTCCTCGACACCGGGCACCACGAGGAGGCCCTCGGCGAGCCGCGCGACCCGCTCGGCGTCGACGTCCACACCGGAGACGTCGAAGCCCTCCACGGCGGCGGCGGCGGCGAGCGTCAGTCCGACGTAGCCCTGGCCCACCACGCAGACGCGTGCGGTGCGGCCGGTGATCGCGCGCTCGAGGGCGCTGCGGTCCGTGGTCATGAGGTGTCTCCCGAGAGGGTGGTGGTCCGGTCAGTGGCGGGTCGGCTGGCCAGTGCGCCGGGCCCGTGGCGGTCCGGCGCGGTAGCCGTCGTACCGGCCGCCGCCCCGCGAGCCGACGAGCACGGTGCCGAGCGCCGGCACGCCCAGCCGGGACAGCAGCCGGCGCGAGGATGCGGCCTGGGTGGTGGTGGTGCGGTTGAGCCGCGAGACCACGATCGCCACGTCGACGTACGGCGCGAGGTCGACGGCGTCGGAGACGGTCAGCATCGGCGCAGTGTCGACGAGCACGACGTCGCCGAGCCGGCGTGCCTGGTCCAGCAGCGGTCGTGCCGACGCGACGAGCGCGCCGGGGTGTGCCAGCTCCTGACCGCTGGTCGCCACCCGGACACCGGGCACGTGGGTGTCCTTGAGGACGCCCGCGAGGTGCCCGGCCCGGTCGGCGGCGAGCAGGTCCGAGACCCCGCTGCCGTTCTCGAGGCCGAAGTACTCGTGCAGCCGCGGGCTGCGCAGGTCCAGGGACACCACGACGACCCGGCGGCCGGCCTCGGCCATCACCGCGGCCAGGTTGGCCACCGTCGTGGTCTTGCCCTCGCCGGGCAGCGCGCTGGTGACCAGGACGACGAGCGAGCCGGCCGCCTCCTGTCCGCCGATGCCGTCGGGGCTGCCGTGCGGCCCGAGCAGCAGCACGGCCGAACGCAGCGCGCGGTGCGCCTCGGCGGTCGCACTGGCCGGCCGCTCGGCGCTGACGATCTCGCGCACGCGGCGCCGGCCGTACGACAGCGCCGGGATCTCGGCCAGCACCGGCAGGCCGAACGCGTCCTCGACCTGGTCACGGGTCCGCAGCCGGGAGTCCATCCGCTCCACGAGCAGCGCGAGCGCCGCGCCCAGCAGCAGGCCCAGCAGCCCGGCGATGCCGAGCCGCACCAGAGGGCTGCGTGGCGCCTCGAAGCCGCCGCCGTCGAGCGGGATCGCGACCCCGGGCTGGAGCACCTCGAGCGGACCGGAGGCGCCCAGGCTCCGCCGGAGGTCGCCGATCTCGCCGAACTGCGTGCTGTACTGCGACTGCAGGGACGCCAGCCGCGCCGAGAGCACCGGATCGTCCGGACTGGAGGCCAGCCGGGCCTGCACCCGCCGGGTCTGCCGGGTGATCGCGCCGAGCTGCCTGTTCAGCGTCGAGATCCGGTCGCCCGTCTGGCGGCGCTGCTGGTCGGTGAAGAACTGCACCGTCGCCGACGCGAACGCGTTGACCCGGGCGGCCACCTGCCTGCGGTCGGGGCCGGTCGAGGAGATCGCCAGCGTGTTGGTGGTGGTGTCGGGCGTGACCTCCACCGTCGAGGCGAGCACCTGCGGCTCGCCGTGGTAGCCGAGCCGCCGCGCGGCGCGACGCGGTACCGAGCCGAGACTGGTGAACAACGCGACGTCGGCCATCTGCACGGGGGGCTGACCGGCGGTGGTGTAGGTCGGCGAGGCGATCAGCGTGGCCTTCGCCGTGTAGGTGGCGGAGGCGGTCGTGGCCGTCTGCGGCTGCGGCGCGGTCAGGAAGGCGACCGCGACCGCGCACAGCGCCGGCACGACGAGCAGCAGCCACCGGCGCCGGAAGATCTGGAGGTACGTGGTCAGGTCCATCACTGCTGCTCGCTCACGGTCGGTGTTCTCTGGACGGGCAGGACGGGCTGCTGCGGCGGGTGCAGGCGCGCCGCCAGCAGCCGCTGCAGCCCGGCGCGCGCGGCGACGTCGTCATGGGCACGGGCGGCAGCCGCCAGACCGGTGACGCCCGCGCTGAGGTGCGCCCGGGACATCGCGACCGGCTCGAGCCGGACGATGGACGGGTGCGAGGTGAGGTGCTGGACCTCCTCCGGCGCGTGCAGCTGCTCGGAGAGCTTCTCCCCGGGCCGCACCGACGTCACGCGGATCTCCACGTCGGCGCCGGGTCGCTGGCCGGAGAGCTGGATCATCCGCTTGGCGAGGTCGAGGATCCGGACCGGCTCCCCCATGTCCAGCATGAAGATCTCGCCGCCACGGGACAGCGTCGCAGCGTGCAGCACGAGCCGGACCGCCTCCGGAATGCTCATGAAGTAGCGGGTCATCCGGCCGTCGGTGATCGTCACCGGCCCGCCCGCCCGGATCTGGCGCACGAACGTCGGCACGACGCTGCCCCGGCTGCCGAGCACGTTGCCGAACCGGACCGCGCAGCCGGTCATCGCCGGTGCCGCCGCGAGGGCGAGGTGCTCACCGACGAGCTTGGTCGCGCCCATGACGCTGGAGGGCCGGACCGCCTTGTCGGTGGAGATGAACACGAACCTGCGCACGCCGACCCTCCGGCAGCTGGCGATCACGTTGCGGGTGCCGAGGACGTTGGTCTGCACGGCCTGCGCCGGATGTGCCTCGAGCAGCGGGACGTGCTTGTGCGCCGCGGCGTGGAACACGATGTCCGGCCGCTCGTCGGTGAACACCTTGTCGAGGGCGACGGTGTCGCGGATGTCGGCGAGCCGTTGCACGACCGGCCCCTCGACGCCGGCCGTCGCGTCGAACAGGTGCGTCTCGTCGTGGTCGAGGACGACCAGCCGGCTCGGCCCGAAGGTCGCGACCTGGCGGACCAGCTCCGAGCCGATGGAGCCACCGCCACCGGTGACGAGCACGCGGCGGCCCTCGACGAGATGCACGATCTCGTCGAGGTCGGTCTCGACCTGGGCCCGTCCCAGCAGGTCGGCGATCTCCAGGTCGCGGACGTCCTGCAACGAGACCTGGCGACCCAGCAGCTCCGACGGCGGCGGCACGACGCTGAGGCTGATGCCGAGCTCTCCGCAGGCGCCTGCGAGTCCGCGCACCATCGCCGGGCCGGCGGCCGCGATCGCGAGCACGGCCCGCGTGGCGCCGGACTCCTCCACGATCCGCCCGAGGTCGCCGAGCGGGCCGTGGATCCGGGCGCCGTGCAGCCGCAGGCCCCACAGGCGCGGGTCGTCGTCGACGACCGCCACGACGTGCGCCTCGCCCTGTGCCTGCACCGACCGGATCAGGGCTCCGCCCGACTCACCGGCCCCGATCACCAGCACCCGCTCGGTGTCTCGAGCCGCGTAGCCGCGCCACCGCAGCATCCGCGACCAGAACCGCAGGGCGCCCGCGGCACCGCAGCTGAGCACCGTGGCGATGACCGGCACGGACAGCGGCACCGGACGGTCGAGGAACCACACGAGCGGAAGCAGCAGGACGACTGCGAGGCCCTGCGCCAGGACGATCTGCCGGGCCTCCAGCACGCTCGCGAACCGAAGCACCCCGGAGTACAGCCCGGCGACCGCGTACAGCACCAGGGTCACGGCGAGCACGACCGGAAGGAAACTCAGCAGGTGGCGCCAGGCGTGCGCGGGCACGTCGGCGTCGTAGCGCAGGAGGACCGCGCAGACCCACGACGTGGTCACGAAGAACGCGTCGGCGGCGACGAGCCGAAGGCTGGCGCGCGCCTGGCGTCTGAGGACCTGGCGCAGACCTCGGGTCCACGGCGAGGCGGGCCTGCGAGCGTGCATGGACGTATCCCCCGGTAGGTCGAGCGACTCGACTCGGAAGGACCGTATGCCAGAAATAGCGGTCTTGCCAATGCCAAGCGGTATGTACGTTTCGACAGGTTCAGGCCAGGCGTCCCGAGTCCGTTCGAACCAGGGCGTCTCGGACCGGATCGGACGCTCAGGCGTCGTCGCGCCAGCTCGGCCGGTGTCCCCAGAGCTGTTCGAGCCGCTGGTCCGACTCCGCGAAGCGCGCTCGCAGCTGCGCGCGCAGCCCGGGGTCGACGACATCGCGGCGCGGTGGCCGGCCGACGTAGCTGTAGTTGCGGAACTGCTGCGGGGTCCACGGCCGGACACCGAGGAAGTCGCTCACCGCGCGCACGCAGGTGGCCGGGTCGCGGTAGAGGTCGCGGCTCTCGAGAAGCAGCATCCGTCCGGCCGGGTAGTGGGCCAGCCACCGCTCGAGCTGGTCGGCGTACCGGCCCCGCGCGAGGTAGGAGAAGTGGTGGTGGTCGCGGGAGAAGTATCCCGGGTCCGCCGCCATCCGCGCGAGCTCGGGCGTCAGCCGGGCCTCCTCGGCGTCGACGGCGTCGGGGAACGACAGCGGCTCGAACCCGAGCCGGCGCATGTGCTGGTAGTCGGAGAACGCGCGGTCGACGGGGTCGCGCAGCAGCACGACGAGCCGTGCCTGCGGCAGCAGGGCGGCGGCCCGGGCGGGGGTTCGCGGCTCGTAGAGGTAGTACGGGGTCGCCTCGAAGCTCAGCAGGCTGCGGCCGCGCGCCTCGGCGATCCGGCGACGGCTCTCCAGCGCGAAGTGCCGGCGGTACCAGTCCTCCCCACGGTGCGGGTGGCGGGCGAAGTAGTCGACCTCCTTGCGCAGCGAGGGGGCGAGCTCGGGGTGCTGGGCGAGGTACTTGAACAGCGAGCTGGTGCCGCTGCGCATCGCGCCGATCAGCAGGAAGTCCGGCAGGCACCGCAGCCCCGCGGTCGGCCGCCGCGCCGCGAACCTGGCGCGGGTGATGCGGGCACGGGCCTGCGGTCCGACGTACGGCTTGAGGGTGTCGGCCACTCGTTGCGCGACGGCCATCGACGTGCCCCTCCCCTACCCGGCGTCGCTCGAGACTAGCCCCTGCGCCGGTTGACTTGTCGTCCGCGTCTGCAACGATCTGACCGTGGCACCGTCGATCGGGGGGCCCGACTTCGTCATTGCGGGAGCGATGCGCTCGGGGACGACTTCCTTGCACCACTGGCTTCGTGGGCATCCCGCCGTGCACCTGTCCACGCCCAAGGAGGTGCACTACTTCGACCTCCACCACGACCGCGGGTGGGGGTGGTACGCCGGGCACTTCGCCGGTGCCGCGCCCGGGCAGGTGACCGGCGAGTCCACGCCCGAGTACCTCTTCCTGCCCTGGGCACGCGAGCGGATGGTGCGTGCGCTGCCCGACGCTCGGCTGGTCGTCACGCTGCGCGACCCGGTCGTCCGCGCCTGGTCGCACTACTGCATGCTGCGGGCCCGTGGTCGGGAGGCCCTCGACGTGGAGCAGGCGCTCGACCGGGAGCCGGAACGCCTGAAGGACAAGGCGTCCTGGTCGCGCTACGGCTACGTGGCGAAGGGCCGGTACGCCGACCAGCTCGGCGAGCTGTTCTCGGTGTGCGACCGGGAGCGGGTGCTGGTGCTGCTGTTCGAGCGCGACGTGGTGGGCGCGCCCGCGCAGACCTTCGCCCGGATCTGCGGCTTCCTGGGGGTGGACGACACGGTTCGCGTGCCCGCCGTCGGCAGCGCGGTGAACGCCGCCATCCACGTCCGCTCCCCGGCTCTGCGCCGGCTCGCGCGGCCGCTGCCGAAGCCGGTGCGCGACGCGGTGGGGCGGGTGAACACCAGCTCCCGGCCGAACCCGCCGATGCCCGAGCCGGTGCGCGCCCGGTTGGCCGAGGAGCTGGCAGGTCCGACCCGCGCCCTCGAGGAGCTGCTCGAGACGACGATCCCGGAGTGGCGCGGCGCGGCCGTCGGTCGCCGGCCATGAAGTCCTCGCAGACCCTCGCCGCCGAGCTGTCGGCAGGACCTCCGCGGTCGTTGGGCAGGCAGGCGCGCCACGGCGTGGTGTGGACGACCGCGCAGAGCCTGGTCAACCGGGGCAGCGGCGTCGTGGTGTTCCTGGTGCTCGCCCGGCTGCTCACGCCGCACGAGTTCGGGGTCCTGGCGGCCGCGCAGGTGTTCATCTCGCTCGCCCAGACGTTCGCCGAGGCGGGGCTGACCAGAACGCTGGTGCAGCGTCCCCGGCTGCGCGCCTCACACCTCGACTCCGCGCTCCTCGTCTCCGGGGGCGCGGGCCTCGTGCTCGGACTCGCGCTCGCCGTGGCGGCGCCGTTCGTCGCGCACGTCTACCGGATGCCCCAGCTGGAGCCGGTGCTGTTCGCGCTGGCGGCGGTGCCGGTGATGACCGGCATCTCGTCGGTCCCCGAGAGCATCCTCCGCCGTGAGCTGCGGTTCCGCTCGCTGGCCTTGCGCGGCACCTCCTCGGTGGTGGTCGCGGGCGTGCTCAGCGTCGTGATGGCCGTGCTGGGCTTCGGGGTCTGGGCGCTCGTCGGCCAGGTCGTCTGCCAGTCCGTCGTCGCAGCGGTGGTGCTGTGGGCGTCGACCGGGTGGCGACCCTCGACCCAGTGGGACCGGACGTCGGTCTCCGAGCTGCTCGGCTTCGGCTCGCACGTCCTCGGCATCTCGTTGCTCAACTTCGTCACCCGCCGCTCCGGTGAGTTCCTGGTCGGCGTCACGATCGGCCCGGTCGCGCTGGGGCTGTTCACCGTGGCGAACCGGATCCTCAACCTGCTCATGGACCTGATGGTCAGCAACGTGCAGAAGGTCGCGATGCCGGTGTTCAGCCGGGTCTCGGAGGAGCCCGCCCGGCTGCGCGACGCCTACCTGCGCGCCACGCACACCACGACGCTGGTGGCCTTCCCCGGTTTCGTGCTGCTGGCCCTGTTCGGCACCCGGCTCACGCCCGTGCTGTTCGGGCAGCAGTGGACCACCGCAGGGCCGCTGATGGGGGTCCTCGCGCTGGTCGGCCCGGCGCAGAGCATCTCCTACTTCAACAACTCGATGATGCTCGCGCGCGGCGCCTCCGGCCTGGCCCTGCGATGGACGGCCGCGACCGCGGTCGCCAGCGTGGCGGTGTTCCTGGCCACCGTGCCGTTCGGGATCACCGTGGTGGCGGTGGGCATCACGGTCCGTACCTGGCTGCTGCTGCCGGTCGGGCTGCTGCTGGTGCGCCGGGTCAGTGCCGTGACGCTGCGCGACCAGCTCGTCACGCTGCGGCTGCCCGCGCTCGGCTCGCTGACCATGGCAGTGGTCGTGGCGGCGTACGACGTCCTGCTGCCGACCCAGGGCCCGGTCGTGCACGTCCTGCTGGCCGGAGGCCTGGCGGTCGCCGGGTACGTCGGCACGGTGGCCGTGGCGGACCCGGCGCTCGCCCGGCAGCTGCCGCGGGTGGTGCGTCGCCGGCTGCGGGGCCGGGGGGCCGGCTCAGTGCCTGCCACGCCGGTGGAGCAGCTGCCGCGCACCGGCGCGTCCGACGTGGCCGAGCCCCGCCGCTGAGGGTCGCGCCCGCAGGGCCCGGGCGAACGCGGCGACCGCGGTGCCGGGCCGGCCGGACGCCTCGGCAAGACCACCGGCACGGGTCCACTGGTAGGCCGCGGCCCGCCGGTGCTCGGCGAAGTAGTCCGGGTGCGCGGACAGCAGCCGGAGCCGGGCGGCGAGGCGGGCCGAGGTGCGGTCCCGCAGCCGGTCGCCGTCGTGGTCCCTGATCAGGTAGCCGACCTCCGGGACGGTGTGCACCGGCGCCACCCGGCTCATCCGCAGCCACCACTCGACGTCCTCGGAGACCGGGTACGACTCGTCGAGGAGCAGTGCCACGTCGCGCTGGACGGCGGCCGAGCCGAGCTGCGGCACCGGGGCCTCCAGCAGCGTGCCGGCAACCCAGCCGTCGAGCCTCCTGCTCCAGCGCAGGCTCCCGTCGCCGAGCCCGGCCTTCCAGCTCAACGCCACGGGGGCGCGCTCGAGGCCGTGCCGCGCGAGCGCCAGCCGGTCCGCGGTCAGCTCGTCGTCGTCGTCGAGGAAGGTGAGGTACCGGCCCCGGGCCGCCCTGATCCCGGTGTTTCGCGCCGCGGCGGCTCCGCCCCGCTCGCTGCGGCTGAGCACCCGGACCCGCGGGTCGTCGGGCAGTGTCCCGGTCGTGCCGGCGCCGTCGTCGACGACGAGCACCTCGAGGTCCGCGACGGTCTGCCGCAGCACGCTGGCGACGGCGAGCGGCAGCAGCTCGCTGCGTCCGCAGGTCGGTACCACGACGCTGAACAGCGGATCAGCCACCGGCGTACCCCCAGGTCGCCATCGCCTGCTCGATGCCGGGCAGGTGCCGTTCGAGGTCGCCGGCGGCGGCGCGCCACTTGTCGGGCCGCGGAGCGGTGATCGCGCCACGCGGTGTGCCCGGCACGGTCGCCGCGGCCCGGCGCACCGCCTCCGACGGCGGCAGGCCGAGCACGTCCTCGACCTGCGCGACGGTCTGCTCGGGGCGGGCCACCAGGTCCTCGTAGCGGACCACGAGGTCGACGGCGTCCCGGTGCCGGTCGGCGGCCTGCGTGCAGGCGACGTACTGCCGGGCCGCGACCTGGGCGAGGTCGCTGCCCTGCAGCGAGCGCCAGCCGGGCGGCAGCACGTAGCGCCACACCCGGGAGTCGTAGTCGGCGAGCCGGAGCCGCTCGGGCAGGACGTACGACGCGCCGCGACGGTGCCGCCACCCCTCCAGCAGGCTGGCCGTCGTGGCCCGGCCGTCCCGCACCACCAGCACGATGCGCGCGTCCGGGAAGTGCGCGCGCAGGTAGGGCAGTCGCAGCACGTTCTTCGGCGTCTTGTCGAGCGGCCGCCCGGGGCCGAGCCCGGCGAGCAGGGTCTCGAGGTAGCGGTGCTCGGCTGCGGAGGCGTCGGCGGCGGACAGGGCGTCGGAGGCCCAGCCGTGCCGCCGCGGATGGTTGTAGCCGCTCCAGTAGACGTGGCCCTCCTCCGGGAGGGAGCGCAGATCGGGATGCGCGCCGAGCAGCTCGAACAGCAAGGTGGTGCCCGAACGCGGGCAGCCGACGAGGAACACCGGCGGCTCCGCGAGCCCGCGCGGCCGGAACGTGGCCGTGAGGCGGCCGCGCCCGACCATCAGCCGGCGCCGCAGCCCCGCCTTGGCGAGCCGGTAGGTCTCGGCGCGCAGAGGGCTGCCGGCTCTGGTCACCGGACCTCCTCGCGCGCCCGTGCGGTCGCCAGAAGGCGCTCGGCCACCGCCGCCCAGGACCCGCGCCGTTCGGCGGTCGTGCGGGCCTGCGCGGCCAAGGCTGCCCGCAGCCTCGGGTCGTCGTGCAGGGCGACCAGCCGGTCGACGGCGCCGTCGACGTCACCCGCGTCGTAGAGCAGCGCGTCGGCGCCGTCGGCGAGCAGGGAGGAGGTCGGCACGTCGGGCGCGACCACCGGCCTCCCGGTGGCGAGGTACTCCAGCACCTTGAGCGGCGAGTAGTGGTCTCCCGCCCCCGGATCGGCGAGCTGGAGGCAGACGTCGAACCGGCGCAGCCAGCCGGGGACCTCGGCCTGGGGCGCCGGCGGTAGCAGCCGGAGCGAGGCCGGATGGGCGCGCGCGACGTCGAGCATCTCCCGGTGGAGCGGGCCGGTGCCGAGCAGGCAGAGCGTCGCGTCCGGCAGCCGCCGTTCGAGCCGGGTCGCGAGCGCGTCGACCTGGTGCAGGCCGTGGTAGGCGCGGAAGCCGCCCACCCAGCCGACCAGGAACCGCCCGGCGAGCCCGTCGACGACCGGAGCCGCGGGTCGTCCCGAGCCCGGAGCGAACAGCTCGAGGTCCACCCCGTTGGGCACCACGTCCACCCGCCCGGGTGGCACACCGACGGACTGGACCGCCCTGGCCAGAGGGGCGGACACCACCGAGACCCGGTCCGCGCGCCGGAGCAGCCGATGCTCCCCCACGGCGGCGACCAGCCGGCCGCCACGTGTGCCGCGCAGTCCCCAGGCGCGCTGCTCGGCGACCTCCAGCGCCTCGACCCGCAGCACGAGCGGGCAGCCGGAGCTGTCGGCCAGCCGGCTCCCGACGTCCTGGAAGCGGTGGTGGTACTGCACCACCAGCCGCAGCGGACGGTGCACGGCGAGACCGCGCAGCCGTCGTCGCCGCGCCACTGCCTGGGCGTCCCCGAGGCCGACCCGCACCGGCGGCGGGAGCCGGCGGAGCCGGCCACCCGTGCCGGCGCCGGGCGAGCCGACAGAGGCGGCGAGCACGGCGGCGGCGTCGGCCGGACCGCCCTCGGTGATCAGCAGCACGTCGTCGGGACCCACGACCTCGGCGAACCCCCGGGCGAGGTGCGCGGCGGCCATCAGCTGGCTGTCGACGGCGCCGACCCGCGACGGGCGACGCGGGACCACCACCGCCACGGCGCCGTCAGCGCCCCGGTCACCGCCGGGCACCGGCCACCTCCGCGGCGTCGATGGACCGGCGCTGGGCACGTCGGGCGGCGCGGTTGCGGACCACCCGCAAGGCGTCGTGCGCGCCGAGCTCGTGGAGCCGCGCCCAGCCGTCGCCCCGGGTGGGCAGATATCCGGCGCGGCTCAGCCGGGCCCCGAGCACCGCCTCGACCTGGGCGACCTCCCGGACGGTCAGGGTGCTGCGCCAGGCGTCCCGCCGGTCCACCTGCACCGGGCCCAGCGCGCGGCCCTTCCACCCCGCCTCCCAGGCCGGGAAGAGCGTCGCCGCCTGGTCCGCGATCGGCACCGCCGGACCGCGGACGCCCAGGAACCGTCCGATCCGGTCCCGGGCGTCGTCGGGGTCGGTGACCACGTCCTCGTAGCGCAGCTCGAGCAGCCGGTCCGGTGCCAGCTCGCGGCGCGCGCGGTCGAGGTCGCGCTGGTCCTCCCGCCACGCGGAGGCGACCAGCACGGCCGAGTCCATGCCGAACGGGGCCGCCTTGGCCGAGGCGACGACCGCGCGCGGGTCGCGGACCACAGCGACGAAGCGCAGCCCCGGCGCCGCGCGGTGCAGCGGACGCCACCACCGGAGGTGGTTCGGGGTCTTCTCCCCCACCACCCGGGCATCGCCCGCAAGCTCGTCGACGACCGCGGCGAACAGCTGCCAGGCGCTCTCGCAGCGACCCTCCAGCCGGGCGGTCAGCCGCTCGGCGCCCAGCGGCAGGTCGCGTACCGCCCGGATCGCCAGGTAGGTCTCGAGCGCGGCGCGGAGCCGGCCACCCTCGAGCGGGAACCGGGTGCGGCGCAGGTGCGGCTCGTAGAACAGCGGGTAGAAGTGCGTCTCCGGCGTCACCCGGACCCCGGGCAGCTCACTCGCCAGCCGCTGCACCAGCGTGGTCCCCGAGCGAGGGCTGCCGACGACCAGGAAGTCCGGCCCGGTCCGCGCGGTCACGACGCCGGCTCCGTCCGGGTGACCAGGCCGTCGAGGAGCTCCCGCCACTGCCTGGCCACCGCGCCCAGGTCGTAGCGCTCGCGGCAGTGCGACTCGGCGCCGGCGCCCAGAGCCGTACGACGGGACAGCGCGCGCCGTACGCCGCCGGCGAGCCTCCCCGGGTCGTCGGGCGGCACGACGTAGCCGGTGTGCCCGTCGCGGACGATGTCGGCGCACCCACCGCTGGTCGAGGCGACCGCCGGCAGCCCGCAGAGCCCGGCCTCGATCAGCACCGCCGGGAGCCCCTCGCCCTCGCTGGGCAGCACGACGACGTCGGCGGCCCAGTAGGCGTCGCGCGGCGAGTCCACGCGGCCGAGGAGGTGCACCCGCCGCGGCGCGAGCTGCTCGCCCAGGGCGGCCACCGCTGCACGACGCGGACCGTCGCCGAGGACCACGAGGTGCGTCGCGACCGGCAGCTCCGCCAGGGATCGCACGGCCGCCTCGGGATGCTTCTCGGGCTGGAGGGCGGCGACGTACAGCAGCACGGGGGCGTCCTGGGGAAGGCCGAGCCGGCGTCGTGCCTCGACGCGCTCCTCGCGGGACGGTGGCCGGAACGCGGCGGCGTGCACCGAGTTCGGGATCACCGCCACCTTGTCGGCCGAGACGCCGAGCCGTCGGACCAGGAAGTCGGCTCCGCCCGGCCACAGCGCGACCACCCGGTCCATCCGCGACAGCAGCAGCCGGACCCGGGCGCGTCGGGCGGCGCTGCGCAGCCAGTACGCCGGGTCGCTGATGTTGCGGTAGACCACGGGCACCCGTAGCCCGGCGCCGGCCAGGCCACAGGCCAGCAGCGTGCTCGACCCGTGCGCCACGACGACGGTGGAGGCGGCCATCTCCCGGCGCAGCCGGTGCAGGGTCGGCAGGTCGCGGGCGCCGGCGCCGAGCACCGGCACGTCGAGCCGGGCCCCCGGTCCGCCGTGGCGCAGCGCGCGGACCGCGCCGGGCCGGCCGTCGCGGGTGAGCGCGGAGCAGAGGTCGGCGGCGAACACCTGGGCGCCGCGTCGGTCGGTGTCGGTGATGACGTGCAGTACCCGGGACGTCGGCCGACCCGAGCGGACGTCACTGCGCTGGCTCACGCGTTCGCTCTCCCCCGTCGTTGTGCGGACCCACCTTGTCAGGCCGGTGCGCGCTCGGCAATCGCCGGGGGCACATCGCTCGTCACCGACATACCACACAGATGTACCCCATAAGGTAAAGGAACCGGCAACTACGACCGATGCAAGGGGCATGACCCCTCTGCAGACGTTGTCCGCCCTGGGCGTCGCGGCCGCTCTCGCGACCGGCGGTGCCGTCCTCACCTCGACGGTGGCCCTGGCCGCACCGCTCGCGCCCGACACCCCGTCCGTGCACACGCTCCGGGTCCCGTCCGCCATCGACGCGACCGGGGCCAGGGACGTCTCGGCCGCGCTCAACGCCTTCCTGGCCGGGGTCCCCGACGACACCGTCGTGGCGTTCCCCGCCGGCGCCCGCTACCGCGCCGAGGACACCCTGAGGCTGCTCGACAAGCACCGGGTCGACCTCGAAGGCCACGGCGCCACCCTGGTGGCCACCACGACCGGCTACCGGTCGCGCAGCCAGCTGCTGGTCGTCGGCGGCTCGGACATCACCGTGCGGGGGCTGCACATCGTCGGGGCCAACCCGGACGCCGGAGTCGACGGCACCTACCTGTCCTCGCTGGAGGGCCAGCACGGGATCGAGCTCGACGGGCCGCAGCGCGTGCTCGTCGAGGACGACACCGTCCAGGACGTCTACGGCGACCTGGTCTACGTCGGCCGCGACCTCCGCAAGCGCGCCCCGACCTGGATGCAGTCCTCCCGCGACGTCACGGTGCGCGGCAACACCCTGACCGGAAGCGGCCGGCAGGGCGTCTCCGTCACGCAGGGCTCGCGGGTCCTGGTGGTCGGCAACACGATCGGCGACGTCCGGCGCACCAGCTTCGACCTGGAGCCGAACGGCCCGACCTGGCGGGTCGAGGACGTCACGATCTCCGACAACGTGGTGGGCGACGGGCGGCTGAACTTCCTGTCGGCCGCGGGCCGCGGCCCCGTCGACGACGTCGCGGTGCTGCGCAACACGGTGCACCGGCCGTTGAACTCGCTGGTGAGGAACCGGCTGGGCGAGAGCCGCAGCAACTGGCGGTTCGTCGGCAACGTGGTGACCCGCTCCTCGGCGAGCTCGCTGGGCGGCACCGTCGTCGGCTACGGCGTCGAAGGGGTGCGCTTCCGCGACAACGTCATCCCGTTCAACGCCGGCCGCAAGATGGTCGGCATCAAGCTCGACAGCGCGTCGTGCGGGCTCGACGTCGGTGGCAACGTGCTCACCAACGCCCTCGGGCAGAGCAGCGGCGGCAGCGCGGCGTGCGTGGACGGCACGACGGTCGGTCCCGTCGCGCTCCCTGCGCCGGCGCAGAGCCCGCAGCCCCGGCCCTGAGGGATGCACCCACCACGGTGACGTCGTAGTCTCTGCGCGTGCGTCGGGGGATGAAGAAGGCACTGGCGGCCCTTCCTGACCGGAGGGCCGCCGGCTGTGCGCTGCTGATCTACCACCGGGTCGGCGGCGGGAGCCGCGAGGAGCTCGACGTCCCGCTGCCCGACTTCCGCGCCCAGCTCGACCGGCTCGCCGACCACCGGGTGCAGGCGCTCGACGAGGTGGTCGACCGGGCGCGCGACGACGCCGGTCCGAAGGACGCGGACCGGCCGTCGGTGGTGCTGACCTTCGACGACGGCTTCCGCGACGTCTACGACCATGCCTGGCCGCTGCTCCGGGAGCGCCGGCTGCCGTTCACCGTCTACCTCACCACCGGGTACGTCGGAGGCGCGATGCGCTGGGCCGGCTCGACCGCCCGTGAGCAGGGAGCGCCCGCGCTGACCTGGGACCAGCTGCGGGAGATGGTGGCGTCGGGGCTGTGCACGGTCGGCAACCACACCCACACCCACGTGCGGCCCGAGCGGCTGAGCACCGACGAGCTCGACCGATGCAGCGAGCTCGTGGAGCGCGAGCTCGGCGTGACACCGCGGCACTTCGCCTACCCGTGGGGGGTGCCGGTGCCCCGGCTCCAGCCGGAGCTGCGCGCCCGGTTCCGCAGCGCGGCCACCGGGAGGCTCGGCCGCAACCACCCGGACACCGACCTGCTCGCCCTGCGCCGGGTCCCGGTCCGGCGCACCGACCCGCTGCCGTTCTTCACCGCGAAGCTGGAGCGCGGCCTGCTCGCCGAGCGGGCCTACGCGACCGTCGTGGCGGGCGCCAAGAGGGCGGGCGTGCGTGGCTGAGCCGGTCCGGTCCCGTGGCGCCGACGGTCGTGCCCTTCGGGTCGCGCACCTCACCACCGTCGACATGAGCCTCGCGCTGCTGCTGCCCACCGAGCTGTCCGTGGACGTCGCGGCGGGATGGGAGACGTACGGCATCTCGGCCCCCGGCCGCTACGTCCCCGCCGTCGAGGCGCTCGGCGTCACGCACCTGCCGCTTGCCTCGCTGACCCGGTCCTGGGACGTCCGGCGCGACGCGGCCGCGGCCCGGGAGCTCGCGGCGGCACTGCGCGACCTGCGCCCCGACGTGCTGCACACCCACAACCCGAAGACCGGTGTGCTCGGCAGGGTGATCGGGCGTGCGCTGGGGGTGCCCGTCGTGGTGAACACCTGCCACGGGCTGTGGGCCTCTCCGGCCGACCCGCTGCGCCGCCGGCTCCCGGTGTACGCCGCCGAGGTCGCTGCGGCCGCGTTCAGCCACGCCGAGCTCTACCAGAACGGCACCGACCTGCAGACGCTGCAGCCGTGGGTCCGGACCCGCACCGCCGCGGTGGTCGGCAACGGGACCGACCTCACGGCCTTCGTGCCGTCGCGGGAGCAGCGTCGCCGGGTCCGCGCCGAGCTCGGGGTCGCCGACGAGGAGCTCCTGGTCGGCGGGGTGGGCCGGCTCGTCGAGGAGAAGGGGGTGCGCGAGCTCGCCGAGGCCGCCCGCCGGCTGGCAGGCCGGGCCACGTTCGTCTGGGTCGGCCCGCCCGACCCCGACAAGCCCGACGCGCTGGCCGGGGAGCTCGCCGGCGTACGGCTGCTCGGCGAGCGCCGCGACATGGCGGCGGTCTACAACGCGCTCGACGTCTTCGTGCTGCCCTCCTACCGCGAGGGCTTCAGCCGCTCGGCGATGGAGGCCGCGGCGTGCGGGACGGCGACGGTGCTCTCCGACATCCGCGGCTGCCGCGAGGTCGGCGACCACGGCACCCACCTGCTGCTGGCCGCGCCGCGCGACGCCACCGCCCTGACCACGGCCGTGGGTCGGCTGCTCGACGACCCGCCGTTGCGCGAGCGGCTCGGCGCTGCGGCGCGGGAGCGTGCGCTGTCCTGCTTCGACCAGCGGGCCATCGCGGCGCGGTCGCTGGCGACGTACGCCGACGTGGCGCGGCGCCGGGGGCTCGGGTGGCGCACTCTCGAGGAGGTGGCGGTGTGATCCGCCGAGGTGTGGACGTGGTGGTCTCGTCGGTGGCCGGGGTGCTGCTGGCACCAGTGATCGCGGTGGCCGCAGCGCTGGTGCGCCGGCGGCTCGGCCCGCCGGTCCTGTTCCGCCAGCGCCGCACCGGGCTGGACGGCCGCGAGTTCGACATCGTGAAGCTCCGCACGATGCGGCCCGAGACCTACCCGGGCGAGCCGGACGCCGAACGGGACACCGCGCTCGGCCGCACGCTGCGCGGGCTCAGCGTCGACGAGCTGCCCCAGCTGTGGAACGTGCTGCGCGGCGACATGAGCCTGATCGGCCCGCGGCCCACCCTGCCCGAGCAGGTCCGGCACTACTCCGGCCGCCAGCACGGCCGGCACGTCGTGCGCCCCGGGCTGACGGGCTGGGCGCAGGTGAACGGGCGCAACGCGATCCCGTGGCCGGAGCGCATCGAGCTCGACCTCTGGTACATCGAGCACCGCTCGCTCGCCCTGGACCTGCGGATCCTGGCCCGCACTGCGCTGCGGCTGGTCCGTCCCACCGGGATCTACGGTGAGGGCGGGGTCAACCAGGGCTTCCCGCTGCCGGTCGTCGAGCAGCCGTCCGAGCAGAGGGTCCGGAGCCGCGGGTGATCGTCGCCGGCGCCGGCGGGGTCGGACGCGAGACGCTCGACGCCTGCCTGGCGGCGGGCGTGCCGGTGACCGCCTTCCTGGACGACGCTCTCGCGGGCCGCACCGTGCGCGGCCTGCCGGTCCTGGCGCCGGACGAGGCGGAGGCCGGGGGGACGTTCGTCGTCGGCGTGGCCTCGCCGGAGGTGCGGCGCCGGCTCGCCGCGCTGCTGACCGGACGTGGCCTCTCGGCCGGCCTGGTCGTCCATCCGCGGGCGATCATCGGCCCGGAGACCGTGCTGGGGGCGGGCACCCTGGTCCTCGGCGGTGCGCACGTCTCCAGCTCGGTGAGGCTCGGCGCGCACGTCCAGGTGCACTACAACGCGACGGTCGGCCACGACGCCGTCCTCCAGGACCTGGTCTCGGTCTACCCGGGCGCCAACGTCTCCGGCTCCGTGCTGCTCGAGGAGGGGTCGACGGTCGGCAGCGGCGCGGTCGTTCTCCAGGGCCGCGTCGTGGGCCGGGGCGCGTTCGTCGGCGCCGGCGCGGTGGTCACCCGGGACGTCGCCCCCGGAGCCGTCGTCGTGGGATCGCCGGCCCGGCCTCAGCGCTGAGCCCGCGCGGCCCGGTCGGCCCGCTCGTGGAACCATCCGACCGTCGCGCGCAGCCCCTCCTCCAGCGGGACCGGCGTCACGTCCGGGAACAGCGCGCGCAGCCGGGACGAGTCGGCCTGGGAGTGCGGCACGTCGCCGGCCCGCGACGCGACGTGCTCGACCTCGACCGGGTGGCCGAGCTCGGCCTCGAGCAGCGTGACGAGCTCGCGCAGCGTCGTACGCCCGCCGAAGGCGAGGTTGACCGGGTCCGGGCTGGTGACCCGGTCGCGGGCCGCTCGGGCGAGGACCTGCACCACCGTGCCGACGTAGGTGAAGTCGCGGCTCTGGGTGCCGTCGCCGTGCACCACGACGGGTCTTCCGGCGATCGCGGCGTCCACGAACGCGGGGACGACGGCCGCGTACGCGTGCCCGGCCGGCTGGAGCGGTCCGAACACGTTGAAGAACCGGAACGGCAGCACCTGGAGCCCGTAGCAGCGTGCGTGCGCCAGCGCGTACGCCTCGGTCGCCAGCTTGCTGACGGCGTACGGCGACATCGGCCGGCAGCGCATGCCCTCGTTCTTGGGCAGCTCGGGTTGGCGCCGTACACCGAGGACGACGAGGCGACCGTGACGTGCGGGGAGCCGTGCCGGCGGGCGGCCTCGAGCACCTCCAGGCTGCCGGTCGCGTTGGCGTGGTGGCTGGCGAGCGGGTCGGCGACGGACCGCGGCACGGACGGCAGCGCCGCGAGGTGCACGACCGCGTCCGCGCCCGGCAGCGCCTTGTCGAGCAGCCCGGCGTCGAGGATGCTGCCCTCGAGCAGCTCGACGTCGAGGCCGGCCAGGTTCTCCGGGTCACCCGTCGAGAGGTCGTCGACGACGACCACCTCGTCGCCGTCCGCCACCAGCCGGCGGGCCAGGTTCGCCCCGATGAAGCCCGCGCCTCCGGTCACCACGACCCGCATGTGTCCCCCTCGTGAGTGTGCCCGAGGGACGATACCCGGGAGGTCCGCGCGGCACGACCGGGCGACCCGTCGCGACGGATAGGGTGAGGTCGTGGAAGAGCTGGACCAGCGCATCGTGACGCTCCTCGCCGGGGACGGCCGGATGTCCTTCACGGACCTCGGCAAGGCGACGGGGCTGTCGACCTCGGCGGTGCACCAGCGGGTGAAGCGCCTCGAGCAGCGCGGCCTCATCCAGGGGTACGGCGCCACCATCGACTACGACCAGGTGGGCCTGCCGCTCACGGCGTTCATCTCGATCCGGGCCATCGACCCCTCGCAGCCCGACGACTCACCCGAGCGGCTGCGCCCGATCACGGAGATCGAGAGCTGCTGGTCGGTCGCCGGCGACGAGTCGTACATCCTCAAGGTGCGGGTCGCCACGCCGTACGCCCTCGAGGACCTGCTGGCCCGGATCCGCTCCGCCGCGAACGTGTCCACGCGCACCACGATCGTGCTGTCGACGCCGTACGAGCAGCGCCCGGTCTCCTGACGTCGGCTGGTCAGTCGGAGACCGAGGAGTAGGCCACCACGCCGCGGCGCAGCGCCGCCGACGCCGAGCGGGCGGTAGCCCGCAGGGGCGAGCCGGCGGCCGCGTCGGCGATCTGGTCGGTGAGGTCGAGCAGCTGCTTGACCCACCGCACGAAGTCCCCGGCCGCCAGGTCGCTCTCGGACAGCACGTCGTCGAGCGAGGCGCCCTCGGCCCACCGGTACGCCGCCCACGCGAAGCCCAGGTCCGGCTCGCGCAGGAAGTCGAGCTTGTTGTCGCGCTCGAGCGCGTCGAGATCCGCCCACAGCGACACCATGTCGGCGAGCACCTGCTTGACGCGGCCACCGGGAAGCCGTGGCGAGAACGCGTCGTCGGGGCGGCGTGCCTCGAACACCAGCGCAGACAGCGCCGCGGCGAGCTCCGACGGCGAGAGGTCGTCCCAGAGGCCGTTGCGCAGGGCCTCGGCCGCGACGAGGTCCATGTCGGTGTAGATCCGCATCAGCCGTCGACCGGTCTCGGTGACCGTGTCGTCCTCGAGGTAGCCCAGCGCGCTCAGCACGTCGCAGACCCGGTCGAACTGCCGGGCGATCGTGTTGGTCCGCTGCTCGATCCGGCGCTTCAGCGTGGCGGTGTCCCGGTCGAGCTTGTGGTGCCGCTCGGCCCAGCGGGCGTGGTCCTCGCGGTCCGCACAGCCGTGGCAGGGGTGCGCCCTCAGCTCGGCACGCAGCCGGCTGATCTCCTGCTCGCCGGCGGCGCCGCGCCGGCTGCCTGCTGCACCGGGCTCGCCGCCCCTTCCCCGCCGCGGAGGCGAGGTGAACCCGTGGGTCTTGGCCCGCAACGCCGAGGCCAGGTCCCGGCGGCTCTGCGGGTTGCGACCGTTGAACGTCTTCGGCACCCGCATCCGGGTCAGCGCCTGGACCGGCTCGGGGAAGTCGACCATCGAGAGCCGGCGGGCGTGCCGGTCCTGGGTGACGACGTACGGGCGCGGCCCGTCCCGGTCCGACCGCATGCCGGGGTCGATGACCACGGCCATCCCGCTGTACCGGCCGCCGGGCACCTCGATGACGTCACCGGGCCGCAGCGCCTCGAGCGAGGCGACGACCTCGTCGCGACGGTCGGCCCGCCGGGCCCGCGCCTGCCTGTTCTCCACCTCGCCGAGCCGGCGGCGCAGCGCGGAGTACTCCATGAAGTCCCCGAGGTCGCAGGTCGCCGCCTCGGCGTACCCGGCGAGCGCCTCCTCCGCCTTGCGCAGCTGGCGGGCGAGCCCGACCACTGCCTTGTCGGCCTGGAACTGCGCGAACGACGACTCCAGCAGCTCGCGGGCGGTCGCCCGCCCGACCTGGTGGACCAGGTTGACCGCCATGTTGTACGACGGACGGAACGACGACCTGAGCGGGTAGGTGCGCGTCGAGGCCAGCCCGGCCACCGAGGCAGGGTCGAGCCCGGGCTGCCACAGCACGACGCCGTGGCCCTCGACGTCGATGCCGCGGCGGCCGGCCCGGCCGGTGAGCTGGGTGTACTCCCCCGGCGTGATGTCGGCGTGCGTCTCGCCGTTCCACTTCGACAGCTTCTCGATCACGACCGAGCGGGCCGGCATGTTGATGCCGAGCGCCAGCGTCTCGGTGGCGAACACCACCCGGCAGAGCCCGGCGGCGAACAGCAGCTCGACGCACTCCTTGAAGGTGGGCAGCATCCCGGCGTGGTGGGCGGCCACGCCACGGGTCAGCCCGTCGAGGAAGTCGTGGTAGCCGAGGACGTGCAGGTCCTCGTCCGGGATGCCCGCACAGCGCTCCTCGACGAACGCCCGGATCTCCTCGCGCTCCTCGGGCGTGGTCAGGGTCAGGTTGGCGGCCAGGCACTGGTTGACCGCGGCGTCGCAGCCCACCCGGCTGAAGATGAACACGATCGCCGGCAGCAGACCCTCGCTGTCGAGCCGGTCGACGACGTCCACCCGGGTCGGCATCGGCGGTCCGTTGCGGCGTTGCCCCCGCGCGCCGGCCCGCCCCTGCGACCCGCGGCGCCGGTCGCCGGTGCGGCCCCGGCGCCAGTCGTCGCGGGCCACCCGCAGCAGGTCGGGGTTGACCCGCCCCTCGGAGTCGGCGAACAGGTCGTACATCCGGCGCCCGACCATGACGTGCTGGTAGAGCGGGACGGGCCGGCGCTCCTCGACGATCGTCGAGGTCTCGCCGCGCACGGTCGACAGCCACTCGCCGAACTCCTCCGCGTTCGACACCGTCGCCGACAGCGACACCAGGGCCACGGAGTCCGGGAGGTGGATGATCACCTCCTCCCACACCGCCCCGCGGAACCGGTCGGCGAGGTAGTGCACCTCGTCCATCACGACGTAGCCGAGCCCCTCGAGCGTGCGGGACCCGGCGTACAGCATGTTGCGCAGCACCTCGGTGGTCATCACGACAACCGGCGCCTCGCCGTTGATGGTGTTGTCGCCGGTGAGCAGCCCGACCTGGTCGGCGCCGTACCGGCGGACGAGGTCGTTGTACTTCTGGTTCGACAGCGCCTTGATCGGGGCCGTGTAGAAGCACTTGCGGCCCTGCTCGAGGGCGAGGTGGACGGCGAACTCGCCCACCAGGGTCTTGCCCGAGCCCGTGGGCGCCGCGACCAGGACGCCGTGGCCGGACTCGAGCTCCTTGCAGGCGCTGACCTGGAACGGGTCGAGCTGGAAGTCGTAGAGCGAGGCGAACCGCGCGAAGACCGGCGACGTGCGGTGCTCGTGGAACCGGGCGTACTTCTCTGCGGGCGAGGTCATCAGGGAACCAAGACTGTCAGACTGCCGGGAACCACCTCCACGGTGCGCGGCAGCGGCCCGAGCCGCTCGCCGTCGGCGTACGCCACGATGCCGGGCGCCGCCACGGTCACCGACCGCACACGGTGCCGCTCGTACTGCGGGTGGTGGACGTGACCGCCGGTGTACAGCTTGGGGTAGGTCCGCACGAGCTCGAGCTTGCTGAGCGGCTTGATGAGCACGACGTCGAGCAGACCGTCGTCGAGCTCCGCCCCGTGGGTGATCCGCAGCCCGCCGCCGAACGACGGCCCGTTGCCGACCGCGACCAGCATCGCGTCCAGCGTGCGCTCCTCGCCGTCGAGCTCGAGGGTGTACGTGAGCGGCTCGAAGACCCGCAGCTCGGCCAGCGTGGCGAGGGTGTAGCGCAGCTGGCCGCGCGGCCAGCGCATCGCGTTCGCGCGCTCGTTGACGATCGAGTCGAAGCCGGCGGCCATCACGGTGACGTAGTAGGTGGCACCCGTGCGCGCGAGGTCGATGCGCCGGCGGCGCGAGCCGACCACCACGTCGGCGGCCGCTGCGGCGTCGTCGCGGGGGATGTCGAAGTAGCGGGCCACGTCGTTGCCGGTGCCCGCCGGAACGACGCCCAGCGCGGTGTCGCTGCCGGCGAGCGCCTGGACGGCCAGGTGCACCATCCCGTCGCCGCCGCACACCACCAGCGCCTCCACACCCGAGGCCGCTGCCGAGCGTGCCAGGTCGGCTGCCTCGTCCACGTCCCGGCCGACGAGCTCCTCGACGGCGAAGCCGGCCTCTCGGAACCGCTGCGCTGCGACCGCCGCGGTGCGCCGCCCCCGCCCGCGGCCCGCGGTCGGGTTCGTCAGCAGCGCGATGCGTCGGGACACGCCGCGAGGCTACCCCGGGCGCCCCGCGGTGCGGTTCGCAACGCTCGAGGGAGAGGCTAAGGTCCGCGCATGGACGGCAGCGACACGACCACGCTCGCGGTGCCCGCTTCCGACGGACGCTCCTTGGAGGTGCTCGTCAGCGGGCCCGAGGAAGGGCTCCCGCTCGTCTTCCACGCCGGCACGCCGCAGGCCGCGGTGCCCTGCGGCATTCTCGAGCGCCCGGCGCACGCCCGGGGGCTGCGGGTCGTGGCCTGGTCCCGACCGGGGTACGGCGGGTCGACGCCGCGCGGCGACGCCGCCACCACGGCGACGGTGGCCGACGACGCGCACGACGTCGCGGCGATCCTCGACCACCTCGGCCTCGCACGCTTCGTCACCCTCGGCTGGTCCGGCGGCGGGCCGCGCGCGCTCGCGTGCGCGGCGGTGCTGCCCGATCGGTGCCTCGCGGCGACCAGCGGCGTGGGGCTCGCCCCGGTCGGGGCCGCGGGGCTGGACTGGTCGGCCGGGATGGGCCCGGAGAACCTCGCGGAGTACGCCGCCGTCCGGGATGGACGCGCGGCGCTCCAGGAGTTCCTCGAGGACAACGCCCCGGCCACGTTCGCCGCGACTGCCGACGAGATCGCCGAGGCGTTCGGCGGCCTGCTCCCGCCGGTCGACCGGGAGGCGGTCACCGGCGAGCTGGCCGAGTGGCTGGCGAGCTCCACGGCCCGGGCCGGAGCGCAGGGCGTCGTCGGCTGGCGCGACGACGACCTCACGCACAGCCGGCCGTGGGGCTTCGACCTCGCTGCGATCACCGTTCCGGTGGCCGTCTGGGCCGGCACCGAGGACCTGATGGTTCCGTTCGCGCACGGCGAGTGGCTGGCCGGGCACGTCCGCGGCGCTCGCGCGCACCTCGTCGACGGCGCGGGTCACGTGTCGCTGTTCATGCAGCTGGACCGGATCATCGACGACCTGCTCGACCTCGCGGGTCCCCGCTAGAGGCGTAGCGTCGCGGCGTACTGCGAGCGCCGGGCGCCGACCGCCTTCGCGAGCCGGCCGACGCACTCCAGGACCAGGTCCGCGCTGAACTCGTTGCCGGGCACGGCGAGGGTCAGCCGTCCGTCGTACCGGACCAGCAGGACCTGCCGGTGCGTCCATGACTGGTGCACCGACCGGCGTACGGCGTCGGGCACGACCGGCTCCGGGAACGCCTGGTCCGCGGCGAGCAGGTCACACGGGCAGTCGTGCCCGTCGCCGCGCAGCTCACCGGTCACGAGGTGGCCGTCGTGCACCCCGGAGAGCGCGGTCCACACGACGTGCCCGGTGCCGAGCCACTCGGGAAGGTCGAACGGGTCGACCGTCGGCACCTCGCTGGGAGCCCGCACTCAGTCGTCCTCCTCGCTCAGCCCGGACGGGCGGTAGCGCTCGGTGTCGTCCTCGAGCGGGGAGACCTGGTCGTCGTCGAGCCCGGCGTAGGCGTCCTGGTCCCGGCCGCGGCGCCGGTCGACGGTGCGGGCGACGACCTCCGAGACCATGAACAGGCAGGTCATGGGAATGGCCAGCATCAGCATCGAGAACGGGTCGGTCGACGGCGTGGCCACCGCGGCGAACACGAAGGCGCCGATGATGATCCACGGCCGGTAGCGCGCCAGCGTCGCGCCGCGGACCACCCCGGCCAGGTTCAGCAGGATCACGAACAGCGGCACCTCGAACGCGATCCCGAAGACCAGCAGCATCCGGGTGAAGAACGAGAAGTACTCGGTGAACTCCAGCAGCGACTTCACGTTCGCCGGCGTGAAGCTCAGCAGCACCTGCAGGCCCTTGGGGAGCACGTAGTAGCCGATGGCCACGCCGATGATGAACAGAGGCCCGGCCACGAGCGCGAAGATCCTCGTCCAGCGGCGTTCGTTCGGGTGCAGCCCCGGGACGATGAAGCCCCAGATCTCCAGCAGCCAGATCGGGCTGGTGAGCACGACCGCCGCGAACGCGCAGATCTTGAGCTGGATGAGCAGCGGACCGCCGGCGCCCTGGATGTACGCCTCGGTGCTGACCCGGCCGTCGAGGCTCTTCTGGGCGGCGTAGTACGGGTCCAGGATCAGGTTGAGCAGCTGGGGGTAGAAGAACCAGGCCACCACGATGGCGACCGAGAGCAGCAGCGCGACCCGCAGCAGCCGGGCCCGCAGCTCGCGGAGGTGGTCGGCGAGCGCCATCCGGCCGCCCTCGCCCACCGGATGCTGCGGTGAGGCGCGGAACAGCCCGATGACACCGGCGACGGACATGTCAGCGAACGGCCGCGCCGGTCAGCGCTCGGAGTCGCGACGTGCCTGGTCGGCGCGCGCCTCGTCCTCGAGCCGCTGGGCCTCGGTCCGGTTCGCCTGCGCCTCGATCTGCTTCTGCTCGGGCGTCTTCTGCTCGTCGTCCTCCTCGTCGAGCAGGCCCTTGGTCTCGGCCTTGAAGATCCGGAGCGCCCGGCCGCTGCCACGAGCCAGCTCGGGGAGCTTCTTGGCACCGAAGAGCAGCACCACGATGAGGACGAGGATCAGGAGCTCGGGGGCGCCGAGGCCCAGGACCATCGGGGTGGCCAGCGTGGTCATGTCGTCCTCTTCACGTTGTCGGGAGCACTGCCCATCGTACGCACGGGCTCATCGTAGGCACGCAGGGCGCGGGCGGCGGCGTCTCGCACCTGCGCGGCGAGCCGGGGCGGCTCCTCCACGGTGGCGCTCGCGCCGATCCGGAGCACCAGCCGGGTCAGCCAGGCCGGGTCGCCGACCCGCAGCCGCACCCGCAGGTCCCCGTCCCCCGCGTCGGCGACGTCCTGCACCGGGTAGTACTCCGCCACCCAGCGCGCCGGCGGCTGCAGTCGCAGGGTCACCAGCGTGTCGTCCGGGGAGGGCTGGAACAGGCCCTGGGCCAGGTCGCGCGGCGCGACGTCGTGCCGCTCCACCTCGCTGTCGAGGACGTCGGCGCGCGAGACCCGGTCCAGCCGGAACAGCCGCTGGTCCTCCGCGACGTGGCACCAGGCGTCCAGGTAGGTGTGCCCCTCTGCGGTCACCACCCGGATCGGGTCGACGACCCGCTCGGTCGACTCGTCGCGGCTCGGCACGTAGTAGTCCAGGCGGACCTGTCGGCGCTGCTCCACCGCGCGAGCGAGCCGGTCCCGCAGTCGCACCAGCGCGGGCTCGCCTTCGGGGAGCCGGACCTCGACCTGTGCGGCCAGAGCCGCCCCGTCGCCCGCAGCCGCCTCGAGCTTGGCCAGCGCCCGGTCCACGATCGGGCGCACCGCCTCGTCGCTGCCCTCGCGCAGCGCCCGCAGCGCGACGATCAGGGCCGACGCCTCGGAGCTGTCCAGCCGCAGCGGCCGGCTGAGGTACTCCGCGTTGGACACCCGGATCACGCCCGTCGCCCTCGAGAGCGTCCATGTCCACGTCGATCAGGTCCCCCATCCCGAGACCGGGCAGGCCGCAGAACCAGAGCACGTTGAGGTCCTTGACGATCTGCGCGGGACGGACGCCGAAGTCGGCCGCGGCCTGCTCCAGCGACACCTCGTCCTGGGCCTGGAGGTAGGGCACCAGCGCCAGCAGCCGGCCGACCTGGTCGCGTGCGCCGCTCACGCCCGCGCCACCAGGTCCTGCGAGGCGGCCGACGACGAGCGCCCGGACGTCCTCGGGGGACTCCACGACCACATCGTCGACGTAGCCGAGCAGCTCCTCGGCGAACGCGTTCGTGGCGCCGAACCGCGCGGCGAGCCGCTGCCACCCGTCGGGTACGCCGTCCTGGTCGGCGGCCGGCTCGGCGTGCCGGCGCGAGACCGTGCGCGGCTGCGTGCCGCACCAGCACCGACGCGGTCCGGTCGGCCGGCGGCGGCGCCAGCGACTGGGTCAGCGCCCGGACGTCGGTGCCGTCGGGGACCTCGAAGGCTCCCGGGCGGCCGTCGTGCGCGACCTCGCCCTGCACCCGGGACAGCCGGAACAGCCGGGGCGCCCGCCGGTCGGTGTCGAGGCCGACGACGTACCAGCGCCCGCGGTAGGAGACCACCCCCCACGGCTGGAGGTGCCGCGTGGTGACCTCGGCGCCGGCCGCCGTGCGGTAGCCGAACCGGACCGGGGTGCGCGACAGCGTCGCGGTCCAGAACGCCTCGAAGGCCGGCTCGTCCGCCGCCAGCTGCGGCTGGACGACGTCGAGGGCCTCACGATCCACGCTGATCCCGGCGGCCCTGAGCTTCACCAGAGCGTCCGAGGTCGCGGCCGCGAGCCCGGCGTGCTGCCACACCCGGGCCGCCAGCCCGACCACCGCGGCCTCGTCCGGCGCGAGGTCGACGTCCGGCAGCTCGAACGCCGCTCGCACGATCCGGTAGCCCGGCTCGTCCTCGAAGGCGCGGTCGACGTGACCGACCTCGATCGGCACGCCGAGCGAGCGGAGCTCCTCCTTGTCGCGCTCGAACATCTTCTCGAAGGCCTCGTCGCCCGCGTCGCGATACTGCTCCACGACCTCGCGCAGCCGGTCCTTGGTGACGTAGGTGCGCGCCACCAGCAGCGCGATCAGCAGGTTGAGCAGTCGTTCGCTCTTGCGTGCGGCCACCGGGTCACCTCAGGACTGCGAGCTGTCCACACCGAGGATGTCCACGACGAAGACCAGCGTGGCGTTCTTGGGGATGCCGCCCTGCGGGTTGCCCTGGGCGCCGTAGCCGTACTGCGGCGGCGCCACGATCATCACCCGGCTGCCGCGCTTGAGGCCGACCAGGCCCTTGTCCCAGCCCTTGATGAGGCTGCCGATCCCGAGCGGGAAGGTCACCGGCTTCTTGGTGTAGGACTCGTCGAACGGCTTCTTCGCGTCCCACACCTCGCCGAAGTAGTTGAACGTCGTGAGGCTGTCGTTGCGGACCGCCGGGCCGTTGCCCTGGATGAGCGGGACCACCTGGAGCTTGCCGGACGGCTTGGCGGCGGCGTCGGAGAAGTCGAGGTTGGTCACCTTGCCGTTCTTCTGCACGACGGTCGGCAGTCCGGCGGGCTCCTTCTTGGTGGTGCCCTGGCGGACCGTCGAGGACCTTGGTGGGGTCGACGGAGACCACGTCGATGACCAGCACCATGCTGTCGCTGGGCTTGAGCTTCAGCTGGCTCGCGCCCGCGGAGCCGTAGAACGACTTCACGCTGCCGGCCATCGCGATCCGGCTGCCCTGCGGCTTGCCCACGAGCGACTTCACGACGGAGGGGAAGAACTGCTTGGTGTCCATCGGCACCTGGCTGGGCACGCCCTGGTCCCAGGAGGAGAACGCCTTCTTGCCGGTGGTGCCGTTGGCCAGGTAGACGTTCAGCAGCGGGCTGTTGCCGGCGCGCACCGGGTTGCCGTTGCCGGCCTTGATCACCTGGGTCTGCGGCTTGCCCGCCTTGAGCGGGGTCTTGATCGTGACCTTGGGTGCCTGGGTCACGTCGTCGCTGACGGTGAGGCCGGTGATGTCGCTCCCCATGTTCACCGACGGCGAGCCGGAGCTCGACGACGACGACGAGCTTCCGCCGCCGCACGCAGCGGTGCCGAAGGCGAGGAGCAAGGTGGCGGAGACAGCGGACAGCGCGAGACGACGTCGACGCACGAGGAGGACACCTCATCAGGATTCGTGGGCGGGAAGCACAACCCTAACCGCCGATCCTGAGAGGACGCCGTGCGAGCCCCCTACATGCCCTCGATGAGCTTGTGCACCCGCTCGTCGTGGGCCCGGAACGGGTCCTTGCACAGCACCGTGCGCTGCGCCTGGTCGTTGAGCTTGAGGTGCACCCAGTCGACGGTGAAGTCCCGGCGGCGCTCCTGGGCGCGTTTGATGAACTCCCCGCGCAGCCGCGCCCGGGTGGTCTGCGGCGGCACGGACTTGGCCTCGAACACCTGCAGGTCGTTGGCCACCCGGGTGACCGCCCCGCGGCGCTCGAGCAGGTAGTAGAGGCCACGCCCGCGGTGGATGTCGTGGTAGGCGAGGTCGAGCTGGGCGATCCTCGGGTGGCTCAGTGGGAGGCCGTGCTGGCTGCGGTAGCGCTCCAGCAGCTTCCACTTGATCACCCAGTCGATCTCCCGCTCGACGAGGCCGAGGTCCTCGGACTCCACCGCCTTGAGCGCCCGCTCCCACAGGTCGAGCGTCCGGGTCACGACCGGGGTGTGCAGCTCGCGGCGGTCCACGAAGTCACGGGCCCGCGCGAGGTACTCCTGCTGGATGTCGAGCGCGCTGGCCTCGCGGCCGTTGGCGAGCCGGACCTTGCGGCGGCCGGTCATGTCGTGGGAGATCTCCCGGATCGCCCGGATCGGGTTCTCCATCGTGAGGTCGCGCATCACCACGCCCTCCTCGATCATCCGCAGCACCAGGTCGCAGCTGGCGACCTTGAGCATCGTGGTCGTCTCGCTCATGTTCGAGTCGCCCACGATGACGTGCAGCCGTCGGTAGCGCTCGGCGTCGGCGTGCGGCTCGTCGCGGGTGTTGATGATCGGCCGGCTGCGGGTCGTCGCGGAGGAGACCCCCTCCCAGATGTGCTCCGCGCGCTGGGACACCGAGTACATCGCCCCACGGGGCGTCTGGATCACCTTCCCGGCCCCGACGATGATCTGCCGGGTGACCAGGAACGGGATCAAGACGTCGGCGAGCTTGGAGAACTCGCCGTGTCGGCTGACCAGGTAGTTCTCGTGGCAGCCGTAGGAGTTGCCGGCGGAGTCGGTGTTGTTCTTGAACAGGTACACGTCCCCGGCGATGCCCTCGTCGTGCAGCCGTCGCTCGGCGTCGATCAGCAGCCCCTCGAGGACCCGCTCCCCGGCCTTGTCGTGCGCCACCAGGTCGACGATGTCGTCGCACTCCGGGGTGGCGTACTCCGGGTGGCTGCCGACGTCGAGGTAGAGCCGGGCGCCGTTGCGCAGGAACACGTTGCTGCTGCGGCCCCAGGAGACCACCTTGCGGAACAGGTAGCGGGCAACCTCGTCCGGCGAGAGGCGTCGCTGCCCGCGGAACGTGCAGGTGACGCCGTACTCGTTCTCGATCCCGAAGATCCGGCGGTCCACGTGCTCAGACTAGGTGGCCGGGGCAAGCAGCGCAGCAGACCCGCCCATCGGAACGGGTCCGGTCAGCTGACGGGCGGAGCCACCGGTGGCTCCGGGCCGTCGGAGCCGTCCGGCGGGGCGTTCGTCGGGCCGTTCGTGGGCCCTGCGGCGTCCGGGGTGACCGGGGCGGCCGGCTCCGGCGCGGCACCGTCGCCGCGGTCGCCGAGGATCGAGGCGAGCTGGCCGTCGCCGAGCCGCTTGAACTTGCGCTGCTGGCTGCGGGTCCGGTCGAGGAGCGCCACCTCCAGGTCCCCGACCGGGATCACCCGGGCCGCGCCCTCGCCGTGGCCGAGTGCCGCCACCGCCAGCCGGACCGCGTCCGCCATCGACGCAGCAGACACGTAGTGCTCCTTGAGGTAGGCGGTGACGCTGTCGGTCGTCCCGCCCATCACCGCGAAGCCGTGCTCGTCGGCCACCTGGCCGTCGTAGGTGAGCCGGTAGATCTGGTCGTCGCCGGCCGTCTCCCCCACCTCGGCGACGAAGATCTCGACCTCGTAGGGCTTCTCCCCGCCGCTGGAGAAGATGGTGCCGAGGGTCTGCGCGTAGGCGTTGGCGAGGCCGCGGCCGGTCACGTCCCGGCGGTCGTAGGCGTAGCCGCGCATGTCGGCGAGCCGGACACCGGCGATGCGGAGGTTCTCGAACTCGTTGTAGCGCCCGACGGCCGCGAACGCGATCCGGTCGTAGATCTCGCTGACCTTGTGCAGCGCCTGGGAGGGGTTCTCCGAGACGAACACGATGCCGTCGGCGTACTGCACGACGGTCACCGACCGGCCTCGGGCGATGCCCTTGCGGGCGAAGTCCGCCCGGTCCTTCATCAGCTGCTCGGGCGAGACGTAGAACGGCATGGTCATCGTGGTGGTCCTCGGGCCTCTCGGTCAGGTCAGGTCAGGGCGGCGGCCGGGCCGTCCGGGCGGTCCATCCGGGCCGCGATCACGCGGTCGGCGACGTCGGCCACCTCCGTGTCGGACAGCCGCCGGTAGCCGTCGGCGCTGATCAGGCCCACGACGGGGAAGATCCTGCGGGTCATGTCGGGGCCGCCCGTCGCCGAGTCGTCGTCCGCGGCGTCGTACAGCGCCTGGACGACCGCGGTGACGCAGCCCTCCGCGTCGAGATCGTCGTGGTAGAGCTTCTTGAGCGAGCCGCGCGCGAACAGCGACCCGGAGCCGACCGAGTGGAAGGCGGTCTCCTCGTAGCGACCGCCCGTGACGTCGTAGGAGAAGATCCGGCCCTGGTCGACGGTGAGGTCGAAGCCGGCGAACAGCGGCACGACGGCCAGGCCCTGCATCGCCATCGCGAGGTTCCCGCGGATCAGCGCGGCGAGCCGGTTGGCCTTGCCGTCCATGGACAGCGTGGTGCCCTCGATCTTCTCGTAGTGCTCGAGCTCGGTCTGGAACAGCCGCACCATCTCGACGGCCAACCCGGCCGCACCGGCGATCCCGACGCAGGAGTGCTCGTCGGCGGGGAAGACCTTCTCGATGTCGCGCTGGGCGATGATGTTGCCCATCGTGGCGCGCCGGTCACCGGCCATCACCACGCCGCCGGGGAACGTGGCGGCGACGATCGTCGTGCCGTGCGGAGCCAGGCCGGCGGCGTCGCCGTCAGGAAGGGCCCGCCGACCGGGCAGCAGGTCGGGCGCCTGCTCGGCCAGGAAGTCGGCGAACGAGGAGGAGCCCGGGACGAAGTACGACGACGGCAGGCCGCCGCCGCGCGAGGTGAGGTCGCTCATGGAGTGCTTACTCGCCGCCTTTCTGGATGAACGACTTCACGAAGTCCTCGGCGTTGGTCTCGAGCACGTCGTCGATCTCGTCGAGGATCGCGTCGATGTCCTCGTCGAGCTGCTCCTTGCGCTCGGCGACGTCCGCGTTGGGGGCGACGTCGGTCTGCTCGTCGGTCTCCGAGGCCTTCCTCGGTTGCTTCTGCTCTTGTGCCATCAGCCCCTCCTCGGGTGCGCCCGGACGGTGCCGGGAACCTCCTGCTCCTGACCCTACCGAGTCAGGGCCTCGAACAACGCCTCTGCGGTCTCGCAGCGGTCCAGCAGCTGCCCGACGTGCGCCCGGCTGCCGCGCAGCGGGTCGATCGTCGGGACCCGCTGGAGCGACTCGTGCCCGGGCAGGTCGAAGATGACCGAGTCCCACGACGCGGCCGCGATCGCGTCGGCGTACTGCTCCAGGCAGCGCCCGCGGAAGTAGGCCCGGGTGTCGACCGGCGGGACGTGCATCGCGTCGGCGATCTCGTCGTCGGTGAGCAGCCGGTCGATCCGGCCCATCGAGACCAGCTTGTGGTAGAGCCCCTTCTCGGGCCGGATGTCGGCGTACTGCAGGTCGATGAGATGCAGCTTGGCGTCGTCCCACTCCAGCCCGTCGCGGTCGCGGTACTGGTCCAGGAGCTTGAGCTTGGCCACCCAGTCGAGCTCGCGAGCGCACAGCATCGGGTCGCGCTCCAGCCGGTTCAGCACCGACTCCCATCGGTCCAGCACGTCGACGGTCTGGTCGTCGGCGTCGGCGCCGAGCCGGTCCTCGACGTACTTGCGGGCCAGGTCGAGGTACTCCATCTGGAGCTGGACGGCGGTGAGCTTGCGGCCGTCCTTCAAGGTGACGAGCCGGGCCAGCGTCGGGTCGTGCGACACCGCCCGCAGTGCGCGCACCGGCTGCTCCACCGAGAGGTCGCTGCCGATGAAGCGGTCCTCGATCATCGCGAGCACGAGCGCGGTGCTGCCGACCTTGAGGTACGTCGACACCTCGGCGAGGTTCGCGTCGCCGATGATGACGTGCAGCCGCCGGTACTTGTCGGGGTCGGCGTGCGGCTCGTCGCGGGTGTTGATGATCGGGCGCTTCAGGGTGGTCTCCAGGCCCACCTCGACCTCGAAGTAGTCGGCGCGCTGGCTGAGCTGGAAGCCGTGCTCGCGTCCGTCCTGGCCGATCCCGATCCGGCCCGCGCCGACCATGACCTGCCGGCTGACGAAGAAGGGGGTGAGGTGCCGGACGATGTCGCCGAACGGCGTGCTGCGCCGCATCAGGTAGTTCTCGTGAGCGCCGTAGGAGGCGCCCTTGTTGTCGGTGTTGTTCTTGTAGAGCAGCAGGGGCGCCGCGCCCGGGATCGTCGCGGCGAAGCGGCTGGCGTCGACCATCACCTGCTCCCCCGCCTTGTCCCACTTGACGACGTCGCGCGGGTTGGTGCACTCCGGCGTGGAGTACTCCGGGTGCGCGTGGTCGACGTACAGCCGGGCGCCGTTGGTGAGGATCACGTTCGCGAGGCCGAGGTCCTCGTCGGTGAGCTGTGAGGGGTCGGCCACCTCGCGGGACATGTCGAAGCCACGGGCGTCGCGCAGCGGCGACTCCTCCTCGAAGTCCCACCGGGCCCGCCGGGCCCGCAGCGTCGATCCGGCGTAGGCGTTCACGATCTGCGACGAGGCGACCATCGGGTTGGCGGTCGGCTGCCCCTGCACGGAGATCCCGAACTCCGTCTCGGTGCCCATCACCCGGCGAACGCTCATGCGCCGAGCCTACGGGACCGACCGCGACGACCGGGGACAATGACCGGGCGGATCGACCGGGCAGAATGAGGGGCATGCCGACTCCCCCCTCCGAGGAGGTCGCCGCGCTGGTGGAGCGCGACGGCACCGTCGTCGGCTCCGCCCCCCGGAGCCGGGTACGACGCGAGAACCTGCTGCACGCCGCCACTGCCGTCCTGCTGCGCGACCCGGGAGGCCGGATCTACGTGCACCGCCGCTCGGGCGACAAGGACTGGGCGCCGGGGCTGCACGACGCGGCCGCCGGGGGCGTGATGCTCGCGGGCGAGGAGCCGGAGGCGTCCGCGCTGCGCGAGCTCGAGGAGGAGCTCGGGGTGGCCGGCGTCCCGCTCACCGCGCTCGGGGTGTCGGTGTACGAGGACGACGCGACCCGCTGCGTCGAGCACGCCTTCGAGGCGACCTGGGACGGCCCGGTGCGGCATCAGCCCTCGGAGGTGGTCTGGGGCGCCTGGATGACGCTGCCCGAGCTCGCCGAGCACCTGTCGGACACCCGTTGGCCGTTCGTCCCCGACACCCGCCTGCTGCTGCGGACCCTGGCCTCGAGCGGAGCGCACGACTACGGCCAGCTGCGCGCGGTGGCCGCGGCCCGCGCGCTGGGACTCCGGTACCGCGTGACCCGGCACGGGCCGGTGCGCTCGCTCGAGGAGGCGGCCGCAGCCCGGGGCGTCGCGCCCGCCGCGGTGGTCAAGACGCTCGTGGTGCGGGTCGCCGAGGACGACTACCGGTTCGTGCTGGTCCCCGGGGACCGGGAGATCTCATGGCCGAGGCTGCGCGCGCTGCTCGAGGTCAACCGGATGTCGATGCCGGACGCCGGCACCGCGTTCGCGGTCACCGGCTACGTGCGCGGCACGATCACGCCGCTGGGCAGCACCACGGCATGGCCGGTGGTGGCGGACGCCGCGATGACCGGGTCCGTGTCGCTCGGCGGCGGCGCGCACGGTGTCGCCCTGACGGTCGAGGCGGCCCAGCTCGTGAGCGCTCTGCACGCGCAGGTCGCCGACGTCACCGACGTACGGTGAGCACTCGGTCGGTCAGCGGAGCCGCTGGGTGCCCGGCTTGTGCGCCCGGCCCTCGATGCCCCGCGAGGCGAGCACCACGATGACCACGAACGCCACGAACACCACCCCGAGGCCGACCCAGAAGAACATGCGGCCAGTCTAGGTCAGCGGCGGAGACGCCCCGGTGGCGCCGCGGGTCCTGGGTTCCCACGACGTACCTGCACTCCCCACGGGGTGTACGCCGTGGGGAGTGCAGGTACGTCTGCATACCGTGGTGCACCGCCGGCGGGGGCGCGCGGACCGGGTCAGAGGTACTGGCCGGTGTTGGCCACGGTGTCGATCGAGCGACCGGGCTCGGTGCCCTGCTTGCCGGTGATGAGCGTCCGGATGAAGACGATCCGCTCGCCCTTCTTGCCGGAGATCCGGGCCCAGTCGTCGGGGTTCGTGGTGTTCGGCAGGTCCTCGTTCTCCTTGAACTCGTCCACGCATGCCTGGAGCAGGTGGGTGACCCGCAGGCCCTTCTGGTCGAGGTCGAGGAGGTCCTTGATCGCCATCTTCTTCGCCCGGTCCACGATGTTCTGGATCATCGCGCCGGAGTTGAAGTCCTTGAAGTAGAGGATCTCCTTGTCGCCGTTGGCGTAGGTGACCTCGAGGAACCGGTTCTCCTCGGTCTCGGTGTACATCCGCTCGACGGTGGCCTGGATCATCCCGGCCACGCAGCCCTCCCGGTCGCCGCCGAACTCCGCGAGGTCGTCGGCGTGCAGCGGGAGCTCGGCCACGAGGTACTTCGAGAAGATGTCGCGCGCGGACTCGGCGTCGGGCCGCTCGATCTTGATCTTCACGTCGAGCCGTCCGGGCCGCAGGATCGCCGGGTCGATCATGTCCTCACGGTTCGAGGCGCCGATCACGATGACGTTCTCGAGGCCCTCCACGCCGTCGATCTCGCTGAGCAGCTGCGGCACGATGGTGTTCTCGACGTCGGAGGAGACGCCGGAGCCGCGGGTGCGGAACAGGGAGTCCATCTCGTCGAAGAAGACGATGACCGGGGTGCCCTGGTTGGCCTTCTCGCGGGCCCGCTGGAAGACCAGCCGGATGTGCCGCTCGGTCTCGCCGACGTACTTGTTGAGCAGCTCGGGGCCCTTGATGTTCAGGAAGTACGACTTGCCCGCGGCTCCCTCTCCCCCGGTCTTCGCGGCCACCTTCTTGGCCAGCGAGTTCGCCACCGCCTTCGCGATCAGCGTCTTGCCGCAGCCGGGCGGGCCGTAGAGCAGCACGCCCTTCGGCGGCTTCAGCTGGTGCTCGAGGAACAGGTCCGGGTGGAGGTACGGCAGCTCGACGGCGTCGCGGATCTGGTCGATCTGGCCCTTCAGCCCGCCGATGTTCGCGTAGTCGATGTCCGGGACCTCCTCGAGGACCAGCTCCTCGACCTCCGACTTCGGCACCCGCTCGTAGACGTAGCCCGAGCGCGAGTCGAGCAGCAGCGAGTCCCCCGCGCGCAGGGTCTGGCCGCGCAGCGGCTCGGCGACCCGGACCACGCGCTCCTCGTCGGCGTTGGCGATCACCAGCACCCGGTCGCCGTCGGCGAGGAACTCCTTGAGCATCACGACCTCGCCGACCTGCTCGAAGTCGAGCGCGGCCACCACGTTCAGCGCCTCGTTGAGCATGACCTCCTGGCCGCGCTGGAGGGTGTCGAGGTCGACCGACGGGCTGACGTTGACCCGGAGCTTGCGCCCGCCGGTGAACACGTCGATGGAGTCGTCCTCGTTGCGGGCCAGGAAGGTGCCGAAGCCGGCCGGCGGCTGCGCGAGCCGGTCGACCTCCTCCTTGAGCGTCAGGATCTGGTCGCGGGCCTCGCGCAGGGTCTGCGCGAGCCGCTCGTTCTGGGCGGTGACGGCGGCCAGCGAGCGCTGGGTCTCGGCGAGCCGCTGGTCCACGGCGCGGGAGTGTCCCGGGGTCTCGGCGAGCCGGCGGCGCAGGTCCTCCACCTCGTCCTCGAGGAACCGGAGCTGGCTCTGCAGCTCTTCTGGCGTGCGCGCTCCGGACCGGCCGGATCCACTATCTGTTGCTGGCACGACAAGTCACCTCCGCAAATCGTGCTCCGAGGACCGACCCTACTCGGCGAGGCGAGAAACTGAAGGCCAGATCCTTGATGTGTCGGTTACCAAAACATCACGTTCCAGAACCCCTCGGGCCAACCACTGGTCCAGGTGGCGCAGGGCCGTCGCTCAGTCCCGGAAGGACTCCTCGGCACGTGCCTCGGGGAGGTCGGCCGGACGCGGCCCGACGTAGTCGACGCCGTAGGCGCCGGGCGCCGGACGGCGCTTCTTCGCGGGTGCGGTCTGCCCCGGGGCCATCCGGCGCGCGGTCACCAGGAAGCCGGTGTGCCCGATCATCTTGTGGCCGGGGCGGACCGCGAGCCCCTCGACGTGCCAGTCCCGGACGAACGTCTCCCAGGGCTGTGGCTCGGTGAACCCGCCGTGCGCGCGAAGCGTCTCGACGGTGCGGCTCAGCTGGGTGGTGGTCGCGACGTACGCACAGACGATGCCGCCGGCGGTGAGCGCCTCGGCGACCCGGCCGACGCACTCCCAGGGCGCGAGCATGTCCAGGACCACCCTGTCGACCTCGGTGTCGTCGAGCGCCTCGGCGAGGTCGCCGACGGTCAGCCGCCACGCCGGGTGCCGTCCGTCGAAGAGCTGGTCCACGTTGCGAGCCGCGATGTCGGCGAAGTCCTGGCGACGCTCGTAGGACGAGACGAGGCCGAGCGGGCCGACGGCGCGCAGCAGCGAGCAGGTGAGCGCCCCGGACCCGACTCCGGCCTCGACCACCCGGGCGCCCGGGAAGACGTCGGCCATCGCCACGATCTGGGCGGCGTCCTTCGGGTACACGACGGCCGCGCCACGCGGCATGGAGACCACGAACTCGCTCAGCAGCGGACGGAAGACCAGGTACTCCCCGCCCGCGCTCGACGCAACGGCGAAGCCCTCCGGCCGGCCGATCAGGTCGTCGTGGTCGATCGAGCCGCGGTTGGTGAAGAACTGCCTGCCGGGCTCCAGGCAGATGTTGTGCCGGCGGCCCTTCGTGTCGGTGAGCCGCACCCACTCGCCCGCACGCAGCGGCCCCCGGTGCACCCCGGACCAGGCGTCGGGGGCGCACGTCGGGGGCCACGTCGGTGGCAACGTCGGTGGCCACATCCCGGGCAGGGTCGACGGGGGACGGGCTCTCGGGGGGCATGCCGGGCAGTGTAGGGCGCCGGCGGCGGACCTGCGCTGCGGGCAGGGCTCAGGTGGTCGCCGCGAAGGCCCGGTCGACGTCCTCGGTGACCAGCACCCCGAAGATGCTGCCGTCGGCCTCCACGAGGAGGTACTCGGTGGCCGGGGTGGCCTGCATGGCCCGGATCAGCGGCTCACCCGCGAGGTCGGCGGGGAAGGTCAGGCCCGACTCGAGGCTCCGGGACACCGCGCTCACCGGCATCCACGGCTGCCGCTCCGCCGGCGTGGCGAGCACCGCGGCCTCGTTGACGATGCCCTCGGCCCGACCGGTCGCGCCGAGCACGACGATGCTGCCGGCCTGCTCCCCACGGGCCGTCCGGACCGCCTCCGCGAGGGGCAGGTCGTGGGGCACGGTGACCGTGCGCCGCGCCAGCGTCCGGGCCTTGAGCGCCGGCAGCCGGCTGCGGACCTTCGCCGACACGATCGCCCCGGACGCGCCGCTCCACAGGAACGCGGCGATGGCGAAGGCGAACACGTAGTCGGTGAGCCCCGGCGGAGAGCCGGTGATCATCGTGGCGTACAGCGGGTAGCCGAGCACGACGACGGCGGTCACCCGGCCGCCCCACCCGGCGACCATCGTTCCCCGGTGCGGGTTGCCGGTGACCTTCCAGACCGCCGCCCGCAGCACCCTGCCCCCGTCGAGGGGCAGTCCCGGGACCAGGTTGAGCACTCCGACGAGCAGGTTGGCGCCGGCCAGCATCCGCACGGCCAGGTCGATCAGGGTGCCGTCGGGGGCGAGCACGACCAGCGGGAACGCCACCGCGGCGACGCCCAGCGAGGTCAGCGGGCCGACGACCGAGACGCCGAACTCGCGACCGGGTGTGTCCGGCTCGCCCTCGATCTCGGTGACCCCGCCCAGGAAGTGCAAGGTGATCGACCGCACCGGCAGCCCGTAGCGCTTGGCCATCAGGGCGTGCGAGGCCTCGTGCAGCAGCACCGAGAGGTAGAGCAGCACAGCGAAGGCCAGCCCGGCGAGGTAGGTTCCGATGCCGAGGCCGGGGGCCACCGACTCCACCGCCGGGGCGAGCATCACGGAGATCAGCACCGCCACGACCAGCCACGACGAGCGGATCAGCACGTCGATGCCACCGATCTGGCCGATCCGGAACGTGCCCGGCTGGCGGGGCTGCGCCGGCGCGGGGGCGCGCGGACCGTCGGTCGGTTGTTCCACGACTCCACGCTATCGCGGCGTCCGCACGGAAACTGTCGGTGCGCTCACCTAGTGTTCTGGGCATGGGCAACGAGGTGGCCGAACGCACGCCGGTCGACGGGGTCGACGTGGTCGGCTCGCTGTCGCCGAGCCGGGCCGGGGACTTCATGTCCTGCCCGCTGCTCTACCGGTTCCGCACGGTCGACAGGCTGCCCGAGCCGTTCTCGCCCGCGGCGGTCCGCGGCACGGTCGTCCACAAGGTGCTCGAGAACCTCTTCGACCTGCCCGCGGCCCACCGGACGCCGGACCGGGCGGCCGACCTGCTGCAGCCGGCCTGGGAGGAGCTCCTCGAGGCCGAGCCGGAGATCGCCGAGATGTTCGGACCCGAGGGTCCGGAGATCGGCGGGTGGCTGGCGTCCTGCCGGACCGCCCTGCTCGCGTACTTCTCCCTGGAGGACCCGACCCGGCTCGAGCCGGCCGAGCGGGAGCTGTACGTCGAGACGGTGCTCGGCTCCCGGCTGCTGCTGCGCGGGTTCATCGACCGGCTCGACGTCGCACCCACCGGCGAGATCCGGGTGGTGGACTACAAGACCGGGAAGGCGCCCGGCGAGGCGTTCGAGGCCAAGGCGCTGTTCCAGATGAAGTTCTACGCGCTCGTCGTGTGGCGGACCCGCGGCGTGGTTCCCGCGATGCTCCAGCTCGTCTACCTCGGAAGCGGCGAGCTGCTGCGCTATGTGCCCGACGAGCGCGACCTGCGTGCGACGGAGCGCAAGGTCGAGGCACTGTGGCAGGCGATCCACCGGGCCCATGAGACCGGTGACTGGCGCCCGCGCCGTGGTCCGTTGTGCGGCTGGTGCGCCCACCAGGCGCTCTGCCCCGAGTTCGGCGGCACTCCCCCGCCGCTGCCGACGGCCGAGCCCCGGACGCAGGATCTCCTCGGGACCCCGTGACCGGCCCGGACCGCGACCGGCCCGGACCGCGACCGGCCCGGACCGGCTCCGGGGTCAGCGGGCGGCGACCAGGCCGTGCGGGACGGGGAGGTCGTCGACGCCGACCCCGTCCAGCGTGTCGAGGAAGACCCGCCGCTCCCCCGGCAGGACCGGCACGTGGTTCGGCACCACCAGCACGGTGCAGCCTGCCGCCTCGGCGGAGCGGGCGCCGGTGTTGGAGTCCTCGATGGCCAGCGTCCGCGCGGGCTCGACACCCAGGACCGCCGTCGCCGTCGCGTACGGCTCGGGGTGCGGCTTGCCCTGGGTGACCGCGTCGCCGGTGACCACCACCTCGAAGGCGTGCTCCCCCAGCGCGGCCAGCACGGGCCGGACGAAGCGGCGGTAGGACATCGTCACGAGCGCACACCGCACGCCCGCGTCGAGCAGCGACGTCAACAGCTCCCGGGCGCCCGGCCGCCACGGCACTCGCTCCTCGATCCGGGTCACCACCCGGTCGAGCAGCTCCTCGACGATCTGGTCCGGCTCCAGCGGGATGCCGCTGTGCTCGCGGATGTACCGCCCGGAGTCGAGCAGGTCGGAGCCGACGACCGCCAGCGCGTGCTCCTGGCTCCAGGTCCCGCCGTACAGCTCGACGACCTCGAACTCGGCGGCGATCCAGTACGGCTCGGTGTCGACGAGGGTGCCGTCGAGGTCCCACAGCACGGCGTCGGGGCGTCCGTCGGGTTCTGCGCGCACGTGTCGGTCTGCCTGTCGTCGCATCGGGGACGTCTGTGGGGTAGCTCAGTCGTCGGGGTCGTAGCCCAGGTTCGGTGCCAGCCAGCGCTCGGCCTCCGCCAGCGACCAGCCCTTGCGGGCGGCGTAGTCCTCCACCTGGTCGCGTCCGACCCTACCGACCACGAAGTACTGCGACTCCGGGTGGGAGAGGTACCAGCCGCTGACCGCCGCGCCGGGCCACATCGCCATGCTCTCGGTGAGCCGGATGCCGGTCTGCGCCTCGGCGTCGAGCAGCTCCCACAGCACGGCCTTCTCGGTGTGGTCCGGGCACGCCGGGTAGCCCGGCGCCGGCCGGATGCCGGCGTACCGCTCCTTGAGCAGGCCCTCGCTGTCGAGCCGCTCGTCGGGCGCGTAGCCCCACAGCTCGCGGCGGACCCGCTCGTGCAGCCGCTCGGCGAACGCCTCCGCGAGCCGGTCGGCGAGCGACTCGAGCAGGATCGCGCTGTAGTCGTCGTGCTGCCGCTTGAAGGCCTCGACCCGCTCCTCGATGCCGAGGCCGGCGGTCACCGCGAACCCGCCGAGGTAGTCGGTGAGGCCGCTGTCGCGGGGGGCGACGAAGTCGGCCAGGGACCGGTTCGGCACCCCGTCTCGGTGCAGGCCCTGCTGGCGGAGGTGCCGCAGGGTGGCGCGCACCCCGGACCGGCTCTGGTCGGTGTAGACCTCGACGTCGTCGTCGCCCACCCGGTTGGCCGGGAACAGCCCGACCACCGCGTTCGCCGCCAGCCAGTCCTCGGCGACGACCCGGTCGAGCATCGCCTGGGCGTCGTCCCAGAGCCGGCGGGCGGCCTCGCCGCTGGCCGGGTTGTTCAGGATGTCGGGGAACCGGCCCTTCAGCTCCCAGGTGTTGAAGAACGGCTGCCAGTCGATGTAGTCGCGCAGCTCGGCCAGCGGGTAGCCGGTGAAGGTGCGGCGTCCGACCAGCCGGGGCGCGGGCGGCCGGTAGCCCTCCCAGGACAGCGACGTGCGCCGCTCCCGTGCCTCGGCGTACCCGACCAGCGGCCGGTCGTTGGCCTTGGCGGCGTGCCGCTCGCGGATCGAGTCGTAGTCCGCGCGCACATCGGCGAGCAGGGTGTCCCGGCGCTCCGGGGACAGCAGCGTCGAGGCCACCGGCACGGACCGGGACGCGTCCTTCACCCACACGACCGGACCGTGGTAGCGGGGGTCCACCTTGACCGCGGTGTGCGCCCGCGACGTCGTCGCACCGCCGAGCAGCAGCGGGATGTCGAGCCCCTGGCGCTCCATCTCCGCGGCGAAGCCGACCATCTCGTCGAGGGACGGGGTGATCAGCCCGGACAGCCCGACGAGGTCGGCGTCGACCTCCGCGACGGTGTCCAGGATCTTCTGCGCCGGCACCATCACCCCGAGGTCGATCACCTCGTAGTTGTTGCACTGCAGCACCACGCCGACGATGTTCTTCCCGATGTCGTGCACGTCGCCCTTGACCGTGGCCATCACGATCGTGCCCTTCTTGGTCTCCGCCGACCCGGGCGCCCTCTCGGCCTCGATGAACGGCACCAGATAGGCGACCGACTTCTTCATCACTCGCGCGGACTTCACCACCTGCGGCAGGAACATCTTGCCGGAGCCGAACAGGTCGCCGACGACGTTCATGCCGTCCATCAGCGGCCCCTCGATCACCTCGATCGGATGTCCGCCACGCGCCGCGATCTCCGCGCGCAGCTCCTCGGTGTCGGCCTCGGCGTGGCTGTCGATGCCCTTGACCAGCGCGTGGGTGATCCGCTCGGCCAGCGGCAGCGACCGCCACTGCTCGTCCGCGGCCTGCTGGGCCGCGCCGTCACCGGCGAAGCGACCGGCGATCTCCAGCAGGCGCTCGGTGCCGTCGGGCCGGCGGTTGAGCACGACGTCCTCGATGCGCTCGCGCAGCTCGGGGTCGACCTCGTCGTAGATGCCCAGGGCGCCGGCATTGACGATGCCCATGTCCATGCCGGCGCGGATGGCGTGGTACAGGAAGACCGCATGGATCGCCTCGCGGACCGCGTTGTTGCCCCGGAACGAGAACGACACGTTGGACACCCCGCCGGACACCAGGGCGTGCGGCAGGTTCTCCTTGATCCAGCGCGCGGCCTCGATGTAGTCCACGCCGTACGCCGCGTGCTCCTCGATGCCCGTGGCGACGGCGAAGATGTTCGGGTCGAAGATGACGTCCTCGGCGGGGAAGCCGACCTCCTCGGTGAGCAGCTCGTAGGCGCGTGCGCAGATCGCGGTGCGCCGGGTCAGCGAGTCGGCCTGGCCGTCCTCGTCGAAGGCCATCACCACCACCGCGGCGCCGTACTTGCGGCACAGCCGGGCCTGCTCGACGAACGCCTGCTCGCCGCTCTTCATCGAGATCGAGTTGACGACCGACTTGCCCTGGACGTTCTTGAGGCCGGCCTCGATGACCTCCCACTTGGAGGAGTCGACCATCACCGGGACCCGGGAGATGTCCGGCTCGGCGGCGATCAGCCGGGTGAACCGGTCCATGGCCGCGACCCCGTCGATCATCCCCTCGTCCATGTTGACGTCGATGACCTGGGCCCCGGCCTCGACCTGCTGGCGGGCCACCGACAGCGCGGCGTCGTAGTCCCCGGCCTTGACGAGGTTGCGGAACCGCGCGGAGCCGGTGATGTTGGTGCGCTCCCCCACGTTGACGAACAGCGACTCCGCGGTGACCGTCAGCGGCTCCAGCCCGGACAGCCGCAGAGCCGGGGCCACCTCGGCGGGAGTACGGGGTGCCGCGCCCGCCGAGGCTGCGGCGATCGCGGCGACGTGGTCGGGCGTGGTGCCGCAGCAGCCGCCGACCAGGTTCACCAGCCCGCTCGCCGCGAACTCGCCGACCACCGCCGCGGTCTGCTCCGGCGTCTCGTCGTACTCCCCGAAGGCGTTGGGCAGCCCGGCGTTGGGGTAGCAGGACACGAAGCAGTCGGCGACCCGGGACAGCTCGGCGAGGTAGGGCCGCATCTCGGCGGCGCCGAGCGCGCAGTTGAGACCGACGGCGAGCGGGCGGACGTGCCGCACGGAGTGCCAGAAGGCCTCGGTGGTCTGTCCCGAGAGCGTCCTGCCCGACGCGTCGGTGATGGTGCCGGAGATGACGACCGGCCACCGGCGTCCGCGCTGCTCGAACAGGGTCTCGAGGGCGAAGATCGCGGCCTTGGCGTTGAGCGTGTCGAAGATCGTCTCCACCAGCAGCAGGTCGGCGCCGCCGTCGACCAGTCCGCGGGCCTGCTCCAGGTAGGCCCCGGCCAGCTCGTCGAAGGTGATGTTGCGGGTGCCCGGGTCGTTGACGTCCGGGCTGATCGAGGCGGTGGTGTTGGTGGGCCCGAGCGCGCCGGCGACGTACCGCGGCCGGTCCGGCGTGCGTGCGGTGATCGCGTCGCACTCCGCCCGGGCGAGCCGCGCGGAGGCGAGGTTGAGCTCGTAGCCCAGCTCCTCCATGCCGTAGTCGGCCTGGGAGATCCGCTGGGCGCTGAACGTGTTCGTCTCCACGACGTCCGCGCCGGCCTCGAGGTAGGCGCGGTGGATGTCGCGGACCAGCTCGGGCCGGGTGAGGCTCAGCAGGTCGGAGTTGCCGCGCACGTCGCGGGGCCAGTCGGCGAACCGCTCGCCGCGGTAGTCGTCCTCGCCGAGTCCGCGCTGCTGGACCATGGTGCCCATGGCGCCGTCCATGACGAGGATCCGCTCGCTCAGGGCAGCGCTCAGCTGCGTCGTGAGGTCGGGGCGGACGTCGTCGGGCTCGGCCACGTGGTTCACCGTTCCTGGAGTGCGGGCGGAAGCTGCGCGGGCTGGCCGCGGGCGGTCGGGACCCCTTCACCCTAGGGAGACCCCGGCCGGCGGGAACGCGGGGTTCCGGATACCGACACAGCCGTCTCACATTGTGTCACGGCGTTCGCGGCGACGCGCGCCGGCCCGTCCCGCCTCGGCACCGCGGCCCGCTGTGCGGTCTAGGGTGGGCGGGTGATCGAGATCGAGGATGTAACCGAGCTGAGGTCGCCACTCCTCATCGCCGCGTTCGAGGGTTGGAACGACGCCGCCGACGCCGCTTCTTCCGTGGTGGACCACCTGATCAGGGTGTGGCACGCCCGGGTGGTGGCGGCGATCGACCCGGAGGACTTCTACGACTTCCAGATGAACCGACCCGTCGTCGGCACCAACGAGGCCGGCATGCGCCGGATCAGCTGGCCGTCCACGGAGATCTCGGTCGCCTCCCCGCCCGGCGCGCTCCGCGACGTGATCCTGCTGCGGGGCATCGAGCCGAACATGCGCTGGCGGCAGTTCTGTGCCGAGCTGCTCGCCGCCTCGGAGCAGCTCGGTGCCCAGCTGGTGGTCACCGTGGGCGCGCTGCTCGCGGACACCCCGCACACCCGGCCGATCCCGGTCTCCGGCACCGCGACCGAGCCCGACCTCGCCGACCGCCTCAAGCTCGAGCAGTCCAACTACGAAGGTCCCACCGGGATCGTCGGGGTGTTCCAGGACACCTGCACCCAGGAGGACATGCCGGCCGTGTCGTTCTGGGCAGCCGTGCCGCACTACGTCGCCCAGCCGCCCTGCCCGAAGGCCACGCTGGCCCTGCTCGGGCAGCTCGAGGACCTGCTGGAGATCAGCATCCCGCTCGACGACCTGCCGGAGGAGGCGCGGGCCTGGGAACGCGGCGTCGACGAGCTCGCCGAGGAGGACGACGAGATCGCCGCCTACGTGCGGGCGCTTGAGGAGACCCGCGACACCGCGGAGCTCCCGGAGGCCAGCGGTGAGGCGATCGCGCGGGAGTTCGAGCGCTACCTCAAGCGGCGCGAGAGCCACGACGACTGACGGGCCGCCGCCCTCAGACCAGGATGCCGAGCCGAGCGTCCACCAGGCGTCGTACGACCTCCCCGGCGCCGGGCTCACGCGAGGAGCCTGCGTCGGCGTTCGTCGCCGCGGCCCACGCGCGCACCGCCTCGACCGCAGCGGGCGCGTCGAGGTCGGCGGCGAGTGCCGCACGGACGGCGGCCACCACCGGAGCCGAGGCCGCGCCCTGGCCGCGTGCGGCGGCGGCGCGCACCTCGTCGAGCAGGGCGACGCCGGACGCGAGCTCGTCGTCGTGCCACTCCCAGTCGCTGCGGTAGTGGTGCCGCATCAGCGCGAGCCGCAGCGCCATCGGGTCCGCCCCCGCCTCACGGAGCCGGGAGACGAGCACCAGGTTGCCGCGCGACTTCGACATCTTCTCTCCGTGGTAGCCGACCATGCCGGCATGCACGTAGGCCTGGGCGAAGGTCAGACCGTCCTCGGCGGCCTGGGCGTGGCCAGCGCTCATCTCGTGGTGCGGGAAGGCGAGGTCGCTGCCGCCGCCCTGCACGTCGAAGCCGGCGCCGAGGTAGCGCAACGCGATCGACGTGCACTCGACGTGCCAGCCCGGCCGCCCCCGGCCGAAGGGGGACTCCCAGCCCGGCTCGCCCGGCCGCTGAGCCATCCAGACCAGGCAGTCGAGCGGATGCTTCTTGCCGGGCCGCTCCGGGTCCCCGCCGCGCTCGGGGAAGACCCGGAGCATCGCCTCCTCGTCGAGGCGGGACACCTGGCCGAAGCGCGGGTCGGCATGCACGTCGTAGTAGAGGTCGCCGTCGACCTCGTAGACCGCGCCGCGATCCAGGAGCCGCGCGATCAGGTCGAGGTCGAGCGGGATGGACTCGACGGCACCGATGTAGTCGTCGGGCGGCAGCACCCGCAGCGCGGTGCAGTCCTCGCGGAACAGGTCGGTCTCGAGCGCGGCGAGCTCGGCCCAGTCCGTGCCGATGGCGGCGGCCCGCTCGAGCAGAGGGTCGTCGACGTCGGTGACGTTCTGCACGAAGCGCACGGCGTGACCCGCGTCGCGCCACGCCCGGTTGAGCAGGTCGAAGGCGACGTAGGTCGCGGCGTGACCCAGATGCGTGGCGTCGTACGGCGTGATCCCGCAGACGTAGAGCCGTGCGGTGCCGTCGGGCGTCGTCGTGCGCAGCGACGCGGTCGCGGTGTCGTGCACCCGGACGGCGGGCCCCCGGCCGAGGTCGGCCAGCGAGGGGATGTCGGGGGTCGGCCAGGCACGCATGCGCGAAGCCTAGCCACACCCGGTCAGAAGGCCGGCCAGGGGATCGAGGGACGGTGACCGGAGGGCAGCGGCATCCGCCGGCGCCGCACCAGCGCCTCGCACCGCGTCTCCAGCGCGACCACCTCCGGGCCGCTGAGCAGGTCCCCGAGGCGGGCACGAAGATCGCTCCCGCGGGTGGCGAGCAGGTCGCCGAGTCCGCGCACCGCGGTGACCTCCTCGGCCGCGAGCGGCTCCTCGGCCCAGCCCCACAGCACCGTGCGCAGCTTGTTGTCGGTGTGGAAGCACACCCCGTGGTCGACGCCGTACCGGTGACCGTCGGCCATCGCCAGCACGTGCCCGCCCTTGCGGTCGGCGTTGTTGACCAGCACGTCGAAGACCGCCATCCGGCGCAGCGGAGGCGAGTCCTCGTGCACCAGTGACACCGGCTGGTCCGCACCGTCGAGAGCGTCGAGGATGTGTCTGAACCCGGGCGGTGCGTCGCCGAGCCGCACGATGTCGACGGGGTCCTGCTCCGGGTCGGGCTCGCGCCACGCCTGGACCATCCCGGTGCCGACGGGACCGTCGCGCAGGATCGTCGGCGGCACGACGTTCCACCCGAGCGCCTCGGAGACGGCGTACGCGGCGACCTCGCGAGCGGCCAGGGTGCCGTCGGGGAAGTCCCACAGCGGTCGCTCGCCGGAGACCGGCTTGTACACGCAGGTGACCGTGGCGTCGTCGTGCTGCGCCTCGGCCAGCACGGTGAGGTTCGACGCCGGCAGGATCCGGCTCTTCACCTCGAGGTCGCCGAGCGCGAGCGTGACGGCCTCCACCTCGCGGCTGAGTCCACCGGTGTGGTCGGCGGTCGGTGCCGGCGGTCCGTCCGGGGCGTGCTGGCTCATCGGCGTGCGGTCAGACCGCCGTGGTCCGGCGGAAGCCGTTGGCGCGTGGACAGAGGTGACCGGCCGGGTCCATCGGGCCGCCGCAGAACGGGCAGGGCGGCCGGCCCGCCGAGACCACGGCCTGGGCACGCTTGCTGAACGCTCGGGCCAGACCCGGCGGCATCCTGACCACGAGCAGCTCCTCGGGCTCGGGCTCCTCGATCTCCTCCTCGGGCACCGAGGGGTCGACGACGGCCTCGTCGGAGTACGGCAGCACCTCGACGACGACCCGCTCGTCGTCGGCGTCCCACGACAGCGTCATGGTGCCGGCGCGGAACTCCTCGACGATCGGCTGCTCGAGCGGCTCGGCGTCCTCGAGGGCCAGCGGAGGCGCGGCGGGGACGGTGTTCTCGCCCTCGCCGCTGCGGATCAGCTCGTCGAGCAGCTCGTCGATGCGCTCGGCGAGCACGGCGACCTGCTGCTTCTCGAGCGCGACCGTCGTGACCCGGGCGCCGCTGCGCGCCTGGAGGAAGAAGGTCCGCTGCCCGGGCGGGCCGACCGTTCCCGCCACGAAGCGCTCAGGCGGGTCGAAGCTGTGCACGACGGGAGCCATGGGTCGAGCCTAGCCAGCCGGGTCACGCGGGGTCGGCGCCGCACCGGCGCCACCGCCGACCACCGCCTCGCTCTCCCGTGCGCGCGACCGCCCGCGTCGCCTCGTGCTCTTCGGCGGCCGCAGGTGAGCGAGGTCTCCCGCGGTGGAGTTCATCGTCACCACGAACGGTCTCAGGGGCGTGTAGCGGACCACCGACAGCGACGCCGGGTCGGCGACGATCCGCTGGAAGGAGTCGAGGTGGATGCCGAGCGCGTCGGCGAGGACGGCCTTGATCACGTCGCCGTGGCTGACCGCCGCCCAGACGGCGTCCGGACCGTGCTCGGCCTCGACCCGAGCGTTCCAGCGGCGGACGGCCCCGACCGCGCGCGCGGACATGTCGGCCATGGTCTCGCCGTCGGGGAACACCGCGGCAGACGGGTGGCTCTGCACCGTCTTCCACATCGGCTCCTTGGCGAGCACCTTGAGCTCCTGGCCGGTCCAGGAGCCGTAGTCGCACTCGACGAGCCCCCGGTCGGTGCTCACCTTCGGGGGCGCGGTCTGCGCGCGGGCGATCTCGCGGGCGGTCTCCCGGCAGCGCTCGAGGGGGCTGGTGACCACCGCGGCGAGGGGCAGGCTGGTGAGCCGCTCCCCTGCGGCGCGCGCCTGCGCGAGACCCTGCTCGTCGAGGTGGACGCCCTTGGTGCGGCCCGCGAGCACGCCGGACGCGTTCGCCGTGGTGCGGCCGTGACGGGCCAGGATCACGGTTGCCATGGCGGCACTCTACGCATCGCGGCCCAGGGAGCCCGGCGACGTACCCTGTGGCCCATGATCGTGGACAGCGCGGTGTACCGGAACGGGACTCGGCTCCACGTCGACTGCGCCAAGACCGACCTCGAGTCGCTGCGGGACGCGGCCATCGGGCTGCACGACTTCATCTGGGTGGGGCTGCACGAGCCGGACAACGACGAGATGTCTCGGGTGGCCAAGGTCTTCGACCTGCACCCCCTGGCGGTCGAGGACGCCGAGAACGGCCACCAGCGACCGAAGCTGGAGCGCTACGACGACGGCCTGTTCCTGGTCCTCAAGACGCTGTGGTACGTCGACGCGAACGACGCCGTGGAGACCGGCGAGATCAACCTGTTCGTGGGACGGGACTACGTGATCAGCGTCCGGCACGGCCGCGGCGCCGAGCTGCACAGCGCCCGGCTCGGCCTCGAGCGCAAGACCGCGGTGCTCGGCCACGGCCCGTCCGCGGTGGTGTACGCGATCTGCGACCGGGTGGTGGACGCCTACGAGGGGGTGGCGGCGTCGCTGGAGACCGACGTCGACGAGGTGGAGGAGTCGGTGTTCTCCCCGGACCGCACCCAGGACTCCCAGCGGATCTACATCCTCAAGCGCGAGCTGGCCGAGATGCGGCGCGCGGTGAACCCGCTGCGCGAGCCGATGAAGCGGTTCGCGACCGGGTCGGTGCCGTTGATCGCACCGGAGTCCGCGCCGTTCTTCCGCGACGTCGCCGACCATCTGGCCCGGGTCTCGGAGAACATCGACTCGCTCGACTCACTGCTGTCCACCGCGTTCGACGCCCACCTGGCCCGGATCAGCGTCCAGCAGAACGAGGACATGCGGAAGATCTCGGCCTGGGTGGCGATCGCGGCCGTGTCGACGCTGGTCGCCGGCGTCTACGGGATGAACTTCCACTTCATCCCCGAGCTGCACTGGCACTACGGCTACTTCTACGCCCTCGGCCTGATGGCGGTGCTGTCGGTGCTGCTCTACCGGCTGTTCAAGCGCTCCGGCTGGCTGTGACCCCCCGCGTCGTGTGCGGTCCCGCCGGAGTCTCTCGCGGGGCGAGCGCGGACGACGCGGGCGGTCAGGTGGCGGTGAGGACGTTGGAGAGGAGCAGGCCGATCACGATGAGCCCGAGACCGACCCGGTACGGGACGAACCAGTCGATGCTGTGGTGCGCGACGAAGCGCAGCAGCCAGGCCACGGTCGCGTAGGCCACCACGAAGCTCACCGCCGTGCCGACCAAGGTCGGGCCGATCCCGATGTCCCCGCCGATCGCGTCCTTGAGCTCGTAGAGGCCGGCCGCGACGAGCGCCGGTATCGACAGGAAGAACGACATCCGGGTCGCGCTGACCCGGTCCAGGTTGCGCAGCAGGCCCGCCGAGATCGTCGCGCCGGAACGGGAGACCCCGGGCACCAGCGCCGCCACCTGGACCACCCCGATGACCACGGCGTCGGTCATGGTCATGTCCCGCTCGGAGCGGTCCTGCCGACCGCGCCACTCGGCGAAGATCATCACCGCGCTCCATCCGATCAGCGCGAAGGCGACCACCCACAGCGAGCGCAGCGGACCGGTGACCAGGTTCTTGCCGAGGATGCCGGCGATCCCGATCGGGATCGACCCGACGATGACGTACCAGCCCATGCGGTGGTCCAACGTGCCCCGGTACTCCGGCTTGACCAGGCCGACGGTCCAGGCGTGCGCGATCCGCCAGATGTCGCGGTAGAAGTACAAGATCACCGCCGCGATCGCCCCGACCTGGATCACCGCGGTGAACGCGGTCACCGACGCGTCCTCGATCGGCAGCCCCATGATCTTCTCGGCGACCGTGAGGTGACCGGTGCTCGAGATCGGGAGGAACTCGGTCAACCCCTCCACGATGCCGAGGATGATGGCCTGGATGTATGTCAACGGGGTTCCTCGCGGAGCGACGGACAGGACTCGGACGGGTCCGGCTGGCCGGACGCCCGAGACAGAGTATGCAGGTCACCTGACGAGATCCTGACGCGCACGGCGTGTCGGAGATGTCCGCGTCGACGGCGAGGCGAGCGGCCCGCCGTGCGCCGCGATCGATACCGTGACGCTCATGCAGCAACGGTTCCTGGGGCGCACCGGTCTCAAGGTCTCCCGGCTCGGCCTCGGCACCCTGACCTGGGGCCGGGACACCGACGAGCACGAGGCCCGCGACCAGCTCGTCGCGTTCACCGAGGCCGGCGGCAGCCTCGTGGACACCGCGGCCGGGTACGGCGACGGCGCCTCCGAGGAGCTCCTCGGGTCGCTGCTCGGCGACGTCGTGACCCGCGACGACGTGGTCATCGCCACGAAGGCCGGGATCTCTCGGGCCCGCGGCGTTCGCGAGACCAACGTCTCCCGGGGCTACCTCGTCGGCACGCTCGACGGCTCGCTGCGCCGGCTCGGCGTGGACCACGTCGACCTCTGGCAGGTGCACACCTGGGTCGACGGCATCCCGCTCGAGGAGACGCTCAGCGCCCTCGACTTCGCGGTGACGACCGGCCGGGCGGCGTACGTCGGGGTGTCGAACTACGCCGGCTGGCAGTCCGCGCAGGCGGCGACGTGGCAGCGCGCGGTGCCCGGCCGCGCGACGCTGGCCTCGACGCAGGTCGAGTACTCCCTGCTGAACCGGAAGGTCGAGCGCGAGGTGGTTCCGGCCGCCGCGGCGCTCGGGCTCGGCGTGCTGCCGTGGTCGCCCCTCGGCCGCGGCGTGCTGACCGGCAAGTACCGCAGCGGGACCCCCGCGGACTCCCGGGCCGCCTCGCCGCACTTCGCCAACTTCGTCGGCAGCTATCTCGACGCCCGGTCGGCCCGGGTCGTCGAGGCGGTGGCGAAGGCGGCCGAGGGGCTCGACCTGACCCCGCTCGAGGTCGCGCTCGCCTGGGTCCGGGACCGTCCCGGGGTGACCGCGCCGATCGTCGGCGCCCGCACGGCCGCCCAGCTGCGCGGGTCGCTGACCGTCGAGGACGTCGAGCTGCCCGAGCAGATCGTCACGGCCCTCGACGACGTCTCGCGGCCCGGCGGGTCCGACCCGGTTGTCGGCCTCTGAGGAGGGGGCCGACAACCGCCGACCTCTCGTGCCACCATGTGCTCATGTCTCGTACCCCGATCCACACGACCGGCAAGCGGTCACCGCTCAGCCCGCGTGTGGAGTACGAGTTCGAACGGATGACGATCTCGCGGGACTTCTCCCGCAGCTTCGTGACCAGGATGCTGACCGAGCGCGCCGAGCGCGGCGGCTGGGAGCTCGACCGGCTGCGGATGTTCCCGGACGGGACCCGCAAGGTCGTGCTCCGGCGGAAGATCATCCGCCAGCCACGCCCGTCCTACCTCTGACGCGAGCCGCGGTCGGCGCGGCTCACACGCGGTCCAGGAACCGGTCGAACACGCGAGCGCCGAACTCCAGCGCGTCCGTGGGCACCCGCTCGTCGACCCCGTGGAACAACGCGGTGAAGTCCAGGTCCGCCGGCAGTCTGAGCGGCGCGAAGCCGAAGCTGCGGATCCCGAGCTTGTGCCAGTGCTTGGCGTCGGTGCCGCCGGACATCAGGTACGGCGCCACGGTGGCGTCCGGGTCCTCCTCCAGGAGCGAGGAGGTGATCGCGTCGACGAGGTCACCGTCGAACGACGTCTCGAGCCCGGCCTGCTTGCTGACGTACTCCACGGTGACCCGGTCACCGACGAGCTCGGCGAGGGTGTCGAAGAACTCGTCCTCGAAGCCCGGCAGGAAGCGACCGTCGACGTGCGCGACGGCCTGGCCGGGGACCACGTTCACCTTGTAGCCCGCCTCGAGCATCGTCGGGTTCATGGTGTGCCGGATGACCGCGCCGAGCATCCGGGAGGCGGACCCGAACTCGGAGACGAGCTGCTCGGCGTTCCCGGGGGTGGCCTCGACGCCGGCGAGCTCGCCGACCGCGGCCAGGAGGACGCGCATCGACGGGGTGAGCCGCACCGGCCAGGAGTGGGTGCCGATCCGGGCGACGGCGGAGGCGAGCGCGGTGACGGCGTTGTCGGGGTGCCGCATCGAGCCGTGCCCGGCGTTCCCCCGGGCGGTGAGGCGCATCCAGGCCATGCCCTTCTCGGCGGCCTCGATGAGGTACAGCCGGCGGCCGCGCACGGTGGTGCTGAAGCCACCCACCTCGCCGATGGCCTCGGTGCAGTCGGCGAGCAGGTCCGGCCGGTGCACGACGAGGTGCTCGGCGCCCTTGTGGCCACCGGCCTCCTCGTCAGCGGTGAACGCCAGCACCAGCGGCCGCTCCGGCACCGCGCCGGCCCGGGCGCGGGCTCGTACGACCGACAGCACGATGGCGTCGAAGTCCTTCATGTCCACCGCCCCGCGACCCCACAGGTAGCCGTCGCGGACCTCCCCGGAGAACGGGTCGACCTGCCAGTCGGCGGCGTCGGCGGGCACGACGTCGAGGTGGCCGTGCAGCAGCAGCGGGTCGCCCGTCGTGCCGCCCCAGCGGGCCACCAGGCTCGTGCGCCCGGGCTCGGACTCGATGAGCTCGGCCTCGATGCCGACCTCGTCGAGCTGTGTCGCGACGTACTCGGCCGCCTTGCGCTCCCCCGGCCCGCTGGAGTCCCCGGTGTTCGTGGTGTCCATCCGGAGCAGGTCGCGGCAGACCTCCACGACCTCGGCGGCCGGGTCGTACGACGGGGCGGTCCCTCGTGGCGTGGTCATGTCCCTCATCCTGACACCGGCGCCTGACGGGTGCTTGCCCGGCGCCGACCCCCGCACGGGCGGGCGGCCCCGTTTGCTACAGTTACGGCCGCACTCAGGGCCCTTCGACAGGCCTCGAGAGCGCCCTTGTCCGGGTGGCGGAATAGGTAGACGCGCTAGCTTGAGGTGCTAGTGCCCTTTATCGGGCGTGGGGGTT
>CAWEQW010000011.1:0-127898 GCA_963811365.1 uncultured Actinomycetota bacterium
ACTGGGTGACACCGAGCTTGCTGCAGAGCCGGGCGTAGTCCTTCGAGGTGTAGACCGACCCGTGGTCGCTGTGGAAGATCGCCGTGGCCAGGCTGCCCCGGGTCGCGGCGGCAGCCTGGAGGGCGTCTTCGACGAGGCTGGTGCGCATGTGGTCGGCGACCGCCCAGCCGGCGAGCCGTCGGGAGTAGCAGTCGATCACGGTGGCCAGATAGAGGTTGGTTCCGTCGGCGAGCGGTAGGTAGGTGATGTCGCCGACATAGCGCCGCCCCGGCGCGTCGGCGGCGAAGTCCCGCTTCAGCAGGTCCGGGACCTTCTGATCGGCCTGTTCGGGGATCGTGGTCCGCACGCGGCGCTTCTTCACGTAGCCGGCGATCGAGTTCTCCCGCATCACGCGCGCGACGCGCTTGTGGTTGACCCGCGCCCCGTCGGGGACGCCGTCGTTGAGCTCGGCGGTCACCCGTGGCGCGCCGACAGTGTTGTCCTCGGCATGGACGGCTCTGATCCTCTCCGCAAGCTCGGCATCGGCGGCTGCCCGTGCGGCACGCGCCGGGGCGCCTGCTTTCCAGGCGTAGTAGGAGGAACGCTCGATCTCGACGAGCTCGCACAGTCGCTTCACCGGGTAGGTGGTGGAGTTGTCGGCGACGAACTGGAAGCGACTCACCAGCGCGTCTCCCCGGCGAAATACTTGGCCGCCCGCTGGAGAATCTCCCGCTCGGCGGTCAGCTTCTTCTCGCTGACCTCAAGCTCAGCGACCCGGGCCTCGAGCCGAGCGATCCTCCTTTCCGGTGTCTCATCGACCGCGTCGGCTGGCACGCTGGAGCCGGATGACTTGCACTGCAGTGCACTGGAGGTCAGCGTCCCGTCTGGGGCGGTCTTCTTGCCGGTGCCGTACGCCTCGAGCCAGTGGCGCAGCGTGCCTCGCACGATGCCCAGGTCCTCAGCGATGCCGCGGACCGTGGCCCCCGGCGTGGACTCGTACAAGTCGACGGCCTGACGACGGAACTCCTCGGAGTAGTTCTTCCTGGCCATGATTCTTGGATCATCTCGCTCACTCCCTGCCCATCATGGGTGCGGGATTCGGCGTGTCCAAGAAACGGGGTCAGGCCCCCTCCCCGGCCGGAAATGACCCACGGATCAGTCAGGAGAGCCGCATTTGATGTCCTATGCCCCCGGGTTCCTAGACAGCTCAGAAACCTAGACAGGGAACGGCGTGCTCACATCTCAGACGCGCCCAACCACCCACGGATGCGTCACAAGAGCCCGATTTCAACAGCCCGTCGGGGTCGGTGATGTCCTCACCGCGGCCCCGAGCGGCACGCACCAGCTCCTGCACGGCAGCTCTCTCAGCCGCGCTCACCTTGGAGGAACGTTCCTTCTTCGCATCCTTCATCGAGCTCATGCTCGGGATTGTCTCGGCCACAACAGGCCAGCCTTCCTCGCCGACCACGTCGGCGTGTCGGGCCAGAAACACCGTTCAGCGGACAGTCCCGCCCGGCCTGGTTGGGCGTGTTGGTCGTTTGCCTGCGGCTTGGTGGATCGGCTGCCCGTTCCTGAGTGGAGCTCAGGGTAGGTCGAGGCGCGGTACGACGATGTCGGCGCGCGCGCGGGTGGCAGCGACGCGTGCGGCGTTGCGTTCGTCTACTTCGCGGACCCATGTGCTGGCTGCTGCGGGGGTCTTGCCGAACTGGACGTGCCGGGCGAGTAGTTCGGCCCTGCGGCGGTCGTCGTCGGCTTGGCAGAACCACACCTCGTCGACGGCTGCGCGGGCGGGGCACCACTCCTCGTCGTCGAGTAGCAGGTAGTTGCCCTCGGTGAGCACCAGCCGGCAGGCCGGTTTCACGGGGATGGCACCGGCCACGGGCTGTTCGATCTCGCGGTCGAAGGCTGGGGCGTAGACGGTGTGGTCGGTGGTGGTGCGCAACCGTTGTAACAGGGCTGCGTATCCGCGGGCGTCGAAAGTGTCGGGGGCTCCTTTGCGGTCCAGCCGGCCGAGTCGGCGTAGTTCGATGTCGGCGAGGTGGTAGCCGTCCATGGGTACGTGGGCGACCCAGCCGTCGGGGTGGTCGGTGGTGAGTGCCTTTGCGAGGGCCGTCACCAGCGTGGTTTTGCCGGCCCCGGGGCTGCCTGCGATCCCGATGGTGCGGCGACCGCCTCGGTGGCTGACTTCACCGGCTCGCTCGACGAGCGCCTGGAACGTGTCGAGCACCGTGGGGCTGGTGGGGGTGGTGATCATCGGTGCGCGGCCGAGGCGATCCCGGTGGCCAGGAAGGTGTGGGCTTCGCGTGCTAGGTCGTCGCCGTCGTCCCAGAGGTTGCGCCAGACCGCGAGGTCGTTGGAGAGGCCGGCGGCGACCACGGCGGAGGAGAAGGACTCGAAGGTGATCGGTCCGGTGTAGTCGATGTCGGCTAGGGCGTGGAAGAACCCGGTGAAGTCTAGGTGTCCGGAGCCGAGGTAGCCGCGGTGGTTCTCCCCGATGTGCACGTATCCGAGTCGGTCGCCGACCTCGTGCACGGGGCGGACGAGGTCGGTCTCCTCGATGTTCATGTGGTAAGTGTCGAGGTGGATGGTGATGTTGTCCTCGCCGATGTCGTCGGCCAGGCGCAGCGCGCCGCGGGCGGTGTTGACCACGTTGGTCTCGTAGCGGTTGCAGATCTCCAGGCCCAGGGTCATCTCCAGACGCTGGGCCTCCTTGGCGAGTTGACGCAGCACCGTGACCACGTGCCGGCGGCCGGTCTCGGACAGGGGGCGGGAGTACTTTCCGAGGGCGCTGTAGAGCGCGCCGGTGAGGTGGGTCCCGCCGAGCTCGTGGGTGAGCTGGAGGGACTGGTGCAGCAGCTGCTCGCCGCGGGCGACGGTCTGGGGGTCCTCACTGGACACGTCGGCGTCGAAGGCCAGGCCGCGCGAGCAGACCACGCCCAGTCCCGCCTGCGTGATCTCGGCGCGGGCGTGGGCGACGTCGAGGTTGACCGAGTCGTGCAGCGAGATCTCGAGCAGGTCGAAGCCGGCGGTGACGGTGCGACGCACGGCCTGCGAGAGGGAGTCCGGGGTGGTGTCGCCGACGAACACCAGGGCGTGTACGCCGAGCGGATTGGGGATCGACGGAGCCGGTGTGGTTGCGGAGTCGGTGGTGGGCATGACGGGTCCTCGTCTCTGGTGCACGAAAGGTGAGTGGGTGAATCTGGAGTCAGGCGGCTTGGGCGCCGGTGATCAGCGCGACGATCTCCTCGCCGGTCGTCTGGGTGGTCCGTCGCCCGGCGACGCACCGGCCCGAGCGCATCACCCAGACCTGGTCGCTGAGCCGCATGACCTGGGCGAAGTTGTGGCTGATCAGCAAGACGGCGTGTCCCTCGGAGCGCAGGCGGGTGATGAGCTCCTCGACTCGGGCGGTCTCCTGAACGCCAAGGGCGGCGGTGGGCTCGTCCATGATGACCAGCTGGGAACTGAAGCCGGCGGCACGGCAGATTGCGACCGCCTGGCGTTGGCCGCCGGAGAGCCGTCGGACCCGGGCGCCGACAGCCGGCACGTTGACGGCGAGGGTGGAGACCATCTGCTGGGCCTGGTTCTGCATCGCCCGCCGGTTGAGGAAGGCGATGGGGCCGACGCGGCGGACCAGCTCCCGGTTGAGGAAGAGGTTCTGCCAGACGGTGAGGTCCTCGACCAGGGCGAGGTTTTGGTGCACGGTCTCGATTCCGGCCTCCCGCGCCTCCTCGGGGTTCTTGAAGGAGATCGCCTCGCCGTCGAAGCGGATCTCGCCGGAGTCGGCCCGGTGGATGCCGCTGATGCAGCGCACCACGGTGGACTTGCCGGCGCCGTTGTCACCGACGATCGCGGTGACCTCACCGGGCTGGAGGGTGAGGCTGACCCGGCGTAGGGCCTGGACGTTGCCGAAGGCGAGCGAGAGGTCGGCTACCTCGAGCAGAGGCCGGCGGGTGGTGTGCAGTGGCTGGGTCATTTCTGGAACCTCGTGAGGAGGGCGGCCAGCACCACGACGGCACCGACGGCGACGGGCTGGTAGAACTCCGAGACCCCGAGCAGGGTGAGGCCGTTGGCCAGGGCGGTCAGCAGCAGCGCCCCGATCACGGGGCCGATGATCGTGGCGCGGCCACCGACGAGGCTGACGCCGCCGAGGACGACAGCTGCCACGGAGTTGAGCAGGAAGGAGGTGTTGGCGGCGGGCTCGGAGGCACCGACGCGGGCGACGAGCAGGATGGCTGCGACGCCGGCGAGCAGGCCGCTGATGGTGTACACGGCGACCTTGATGCGGCCGACGCTGATGCCGGTCGCGGTGGCGGCCTCGGCCGAACCGCCGGCCGCCAGGACGTGGGTTCCGAACCGGGTGTGGAACAGCACGACGTGCCCGACCAGGGCCAGCGCGGCCGCGACCACTACGGGCCACCCGACGAAGCCGATGCCACCGGTGGACAGGCGCAGCAGGAAGGAGTTGACCACGGTCACCGGCTTCCCGTCGGACAGCACGAGGGCTGCACCGGCGGCCGCGGACAGTGTCCCGAGGGTGACGATGAAGTCGGTGATCTTGGCTTTGCCGATGAGCAGTCCGTTCACCACCCCGACTGCAGACCCGCCGAGCACGGCGAGCACGGCGCACAGCCACAGGGGCAGTCCGCCGGAGAAGGACGCCCCGAAGCAGACGGCTCCGAAGGTCATCGCGGCGGCGATCGAGAGGTCGATGCCGCCCGTCGCAATCACATAGGTCTGCCCGACCGAGAGCAGCACCAGGATCGCTGCGGCCACCAGCATCGCCTGGATGTTGCCCACCGACAGGAAGGTGGAGTTGGCAGACTGGAAGATCACGACCAGCACGACCAGCCCGACCAGCGCCGTCCAGTCGGCCCAGGTCGCCGGATCGGTGAGCCGCCTGCGAAGCCCGTGGGGCTGGCCTGGGACGGCTGCTGTCAGGGGGGCGTCCACGGGCTGATCCTCGGTGGACGACAGGGGTGTTGTGGAGTGTGTCACGGCAGCTTCCTCCGGGTTCCGAGCTGCCAGGAGGCTGTTTGAGTCCCCTGGCAGGGACCGGTGATGGTCAGTTGTTCAGGGCCGCGAACGGGTCGTTGTAGGACCCGACCGGCTTGGGTGTCTTCTGGAGCGCCTGCGCGGCGTTCGCCTTGGTGATCAGCTCGACCGGCGCCTTGACGTGCGAGGGGAGCGTCTTGCCAGCGGCCGCTGCCTTGCACGCCTCCACGCCCATCGCACCGATGGTGTAGGGGTACTGCGCCACCACGGCGCTCACGGTGCCGGCCTGCACCGCCTGCAGCGCGTCCTTGATGCCGTCGACGGAGATGACGAAGACCTTGCCGGTCTGGTGCGCGTTCGCGATGGCCCGGGCGACCCCGAGCCCCATGTCGTCGTTTGCGGAGAAGAAGCCCTTCAGGTCTGGGTGCGCCCGCAGCAGGTCGGTGGCCTTCGTCAGCGCGGTCTGCCGGTCCCAGTCGGCGGCGACCGTCTGCACGACGGTGCCGCCGGCGCCGAGGCCCTTCTTGAAGCCCTCGATGCGCGCGCCGCTGGTCACATCCCCGGAGATGCCTCCGATGACCGCGACCTGGCCGCTGCCGCCGAGCAGCTTGGCCATCTGCTTGCCCGCGAGCTCGCCGGCCTGCACGTTGTCGGTCCCGATGTAGGTCGCCGGGGTGGCGTTCGCGGCCTTGGCGGCCGACGCATCGACCGGGCTGTCGATGTTCACGATCGGGATGTTCTTCGCCGCGACCTGGGCCATCCCCTGCACGAGGTTGGTGCCCGAGATCGGGTTCACGACGAAGCAGCCGTAGTCCTGACCGGCGAGCCCGGTCAGCTTGTCCGCCTGGCCGGTGGTGTCGGTGATCGACTGGGCGGCCTGCACGGTGGTGCTCACCCCCGCGGTCTTCGACTGGTCCTGGATGCCCTGCTCCATTGTCTGGAAGAACGGGTTGTCCAGGCCCTTGATGACCGCGGCGATCTTGGTACTCCCGGTGCTCGAGGAGCCGTCTGTGGTGTTGCCGTCGCCGGAGGCGGAGCTGGACGAGGAGCATCCGGTAACCGCGAGTCCCGCGGTCGCGACAAGGGCCGCGACGCTCACGGTGCGGCGGGAAGTAAGCGGTCGAGTTCGCAAGGGAAGCCTCCTGGTTCGGGGCCGCGCCTCCTGGGGCGTGGCCATGGTCGCAGTCAACCTCTTCTTTCGACGGGCGTCAAGCAGAAAGAAGCCTCTTTTTGTTTACCGCGTGTCAGATTAGACTCCTGCCATGACCCTTCCCGCGTGGACGCTGGCCCAGACCCCCGCCACCGGACCCGGCTTGACCGAGGTCCTGACGCTGTTCCGAAGCGCTGAGGCGTTGACCCGCGCGGAGGTGATGGCACACAGCGGGCTGTCCCGCTCGACGGTGAACCAGCGCATCGACGCCCTGCTGTCCGCCGGTCTAATCGAGCCGGCCGGCGAGAAGTCGAGCGCGCGCGGCCGCCCGCCGGAGCGATTCGCATTCAATCGCTTGCGCGGCGTGCTGCTGGTGGCTGACATCGGAGCGACGGGGATGCGCACCGGACTGTGCGACCTGTGCGGCACGGTGCTCGCCGAGCAGGACACCCCCATCGATCTGAGCCTCGGTCCGGAGTCACTGCTGTCGCGCGTCGACGACGCGTTCGACGCCCTGCTCGTCGAAGCGGGCATCGAGCGGTCCGCGGTCCTCGGCCTCGGGCTCGACGTCCCGGGGCCCGTCGACTTCGCCCGCGGTCAGGTGGTCAGTCCCCCGATCATGAACGGCTGGGACGGCTTCGACATCCGCGCCTGGTTCGGGCGGCGGTTCGACTGTCCCGTCCTCGTCGAAAACGACGTGAACGCGATGGCCTGGGGCGAGCAGCGGGTCGTCTACCCCCAGGTCACCGAGCTCTTCATGCTCAAGGTGGGCACCGGTGTCGGCGCCGGCCTGGTGACCGGCAACCGGATCTTCCGCGGCGCCGACGGGGCCGCAGGCGACATCGGCCACCTGCACGCCACCGTCCCCGTCGACGGACCCCAGTCGGAGTGCCGATGTGGGCGGCTGGGCTGCGTCGAGGCCTACGCCGGCGGCTGGGCCCTCGTCCGCGACCTCAACGCGGCGGGCATCGAGGTCGCTGACCTCGACCAGGCAGTCCGGCTGATCCGCAGCGGCGACCTCGCCGCCGTAGCCCTCGCCCGCCAAGCCGCGCGGGTCATCGGGGAGGCCGTCGCTCAGGCAGTGAACCTGTTCAACCCCCGCGTGATCGTCCTCGCCGGTCAGCTGTCCGCCGCAGAGGAACAGCTGCTCGCCGGCATCCGGGAGGTGGTCTACCAGCGCTCCCTGCCACTGGCCACACGCAACCTCCAAATCACCCGCAGCCAGCTCGACAACCGGGCCGGGCTGATCGGCCTCGCCCTACTGCTGGCCGACACACTCTTCGGTGCCCAGCAGGTCGAGGGGCTCGCCGGCGTGCAGTGACCCGCGGCTGGAAGCAGAGGCCTGGCCTCCCACGACCCGCGAGCCGGGCTGGCCGCCCGCCGGAAGCAGGGTCACCTGACCGGGCTGCGGATCGGTCACGGTGGCGGCCGGCATGAACCGGCGGGCGTAGAGGCTGCGGTTGCGAAGGCATAGGAGGTTGCCCCGCACGCGTACCGTGGCGGGGTGACGGCCCGGCACGATTGCGCGGCAGTGCCGCAAGCTCGGCCTGCTCGACACGGTCGCCGTTGACCTGGTGCGGCTGCCGCCCAGGCAGGCTTCCTGTCGTATCTCGCGGAAGGTGTTTCCCCGCAGTCGAGCGGGCGATCCGGGTGCCACGGGGGCGACGAACACCGCGGTCGTCTTCGGGACCGGGAACGTCCTATCACGCAGCCGCTGGTATCTCCGGATGGCGCCCATCGTCGTCGCGTGCAGCGGGACGAGCCGTGACTTGCCGAACTTCGTGTCGGTGACCCTTGCCCATCCCCTGCCGTCGCCGGCCTCGTAGTCCGTCGTGATGTCGTCGTTGTTGAGGCCCCGGCCTCGCTGATCCGCATTCCCGTCACCGTCAGGATGCTCGCCTCCGGGGCGACGTTGCAGGAGGTTCAGGGACTGCTGCGCCACGCCCATCTGCGCACGACCGCGATCTACACCAAGGTCGACAAGAACCGGCTCACCCACCTGGTCGCGGAGTGGCCTGCTGCAGCGCCGGGGAGGTGGGAACACGTCACGCAGGTACGCTCAAACAGTGGCGCGCCATCCCTCTCGCTGCGACAAGACCGCCCAGTCCTACCTCGCCGGGCTCACCCTGGCCGCAGCCCTCATCTGGACACGATGCCTCGATTTACCACGGCATCGGGCGGCGCGGGACCACAGGGGGCTGCGTCGAATCACACGAAATCCCCGCCAGAGCGGGGCAAACGGCCTGACCGGGAGGCCCTGGGACGATCGCGAGGCGGACTCAGCACCAAGATCCACCTACTCGCCGACGCCCGCTGTCGACCCTTGGGAACGCTGACCACCGCGGGACAGCGCCACGACTCGCTGGCCTTCGAACCGCTGATGGCCGCCCTGTCGGTGCAGCGCCCCGGCACCGGTCGCCCGCGTACCCGTCCCGATGAGTTCTTGGCCGACAAGGCCTACTCCAACACAGCGATCCGCGCCCACCTCCGCGGCAGGGCGATCAAGACCACGATCCCGCTGAAGTCCGACCAACAGGCCGGCCACCGCCGCCGTGGCGCCCGCGGACGACTGCCTGCCTTCGACAAGGAGTCCTACCGCCAACGCAACGTCGTCGAGCGGGCGGTGAACAAGCTCCGCGGCACCCGCGCCGTGGCCACCCGGTACGACAAGCGGGACTTCATCTACCGCGGCACCATCGACATCGCTTCGATCAAGATCTGGCTACGCGATCCCGTCCAAACAGATATGCGGACACGGCCTAGCCACGCCCGCCCCTCACCACCGCGACCATAGGCGCCATCATCACCGCCATCGGCCAGGGCCTGGCCATGAGAGCATCCCTCACCCCCGACCTCTACCCCGAGGAGACCTTCGGCTGGATGGTCCTGACCCTCATTCCTCTCTGACCCGACCGCTCGGCGACCACCAAGACGCCAGCGCCTTCGTTCGCGCGCTACCCGTGGAGGTCGCTGAATGACGCGAGACTGCGGCGAAGCGCGTCAGGGCCCTCGGTAGGCGTCGTCTGAAGACGTGTTACGGCCTGACCCCAGCGCGCTAATCCGCACGATTCTGGAGATGCTGCTCGCTTCGGTGGCTCGAGGTCGTCTTCTGCGCCTTCTCCTCTGCATTGGGGTCGGTGTACGGCGCTCCTTCGTAGTACGACAGCCTCGGGGTCGCCCATTGAGACCTCTTCGGAATCGCGGGCATCTAGGCATGACGCCCGAGGAGCCGCGTCTTTCTGGGCGATGTGCAGCGCCTTCTCGGCGCTCCCGAACTGAGCGCATACGACGCCTGCCTCGCCGCCGCCGCCCCTTCGTCAGGCTCCCATCCCGCTCACCAAGTGTCTCACCAAGCGGCTCACAGGTACCTCACTGCACCGCTCACCGCTGCGGACACGCACGTCTGGACGCCCGACTCCGTGGCAGCGCCTGCTGACATCCTGCTGGCATTGAGGCTCGAGGAACATCAGAGGCCGCCTCCGGATGACTCCGGAAACGGCCTCTGATGCGGTTTTGCACTTGTAGCGGGGGCAGTGTTCTGGTTCAGGACATCCCGGAGCCATGTCTCAAGACATCCCGGACTGATGTCGCGAGTCATCCCGGAGTAGCCAGCTGAGCCCCACCAGCGTGCGGGCATGTCACTCACCAGATTGCTGATCACCGCCGTGGTGGTCGAGAGCCGATCGGTTGCCCACGTCGCCGCCCAGTACGGCGTCTCCCAGTCCTGGCTGTTCGAGCTCGTGGCCCGCTACAAGGCCGAGGGCGAGGCTGCCTTCGAACCCCGCTCCCGTCGCCCGAAGACGGTTCCGCGGACCACACCCGCCGAGGTCGTCGAGCTGATCCTCGAGCTCCGCGAGAAGCTGACCGCCACCGGCTTGGACGCCGGACCCGACACCATCAAGTGGCACCTCGAGCACCACCACTCGGTCGCGGTGTCCAGGGCGACGATCTCGCGCTACCTGACCCGTCACGGCCTGGTTGTCCCGGAGCCGAAGAAGAAGCCGAAGTCGTCCTACATTCGCTTCGCCGCCGAGATGCCCAACGAGACCTGGCAGAGCGACTTCACCCACTACCGGCTCACCCGCCCCGACGGCCGCCCAAGCGCCGACACCGAGATCCTGACCTGGCTCGACGACTGCTCCCGCTACGCCCTCTCCGTGACGGCCCACGTCCGGGTCACCGGCCCCATCGTGCTGGCCACCTTCCGCCAAGCCGTTGCAGAACACGGGATCCCCGCCTCCACGCTCACTGATAACGGGATGGTGTTCACCACCCGACTCTCCGGCGGCAAGGGTGGCCGCAACCACCTGGAGACCGAACTTCGACGTCTCAACGTGGTCCAGAAGAACGGGCGACCGAACCACCCCACCACCCAAGGCAAGGTCGAGCGGTTCCAGCAGACACTGAAGAAGTGGCTGCGCGCCCAGCCCGAACAGCCGTCCACGATCGACGACCTCCAAGCCCTCCTCGACGCGTTCGCCGAGGAGTACAACGAGCACCGGCCCCACCGGTCCCTGCCGCACCGGGCGACCCCGGCCACCGTCTACACCAGCCGCCCCAAGGCGGGCCCACAGACCGGCGCGCGCGAGAACGACACCCACGACCGGGTCCGCCACGACCGCATCGACAAAGCCGGCAAGGTCACGCTGCGCTACCACGGCCAGCTCTACAGCATCGGCATCGGCCGAACCCACACCGGAACCCGCGTCCTCGTCCTGGCCCAGGACCTCGACATCCGCATCATCGACGCCGCCACCGGCGAGCTCCTGCGCGAGCTCGTCCTCGACCCATCCAAGCGCTACCAAGGCACCGGCCGACCACCCGGCCCGAGGCGCTGAAACGAAGGAGGGCCGAACCCACGTCTATTGGGTTCGGCCCTCCACGATGTCTTGAGACATCACACTTGTAGCGGGGGCAGGATTTGAACCTGCGACCTCTGGGCGCCATCAGGGGCGCCGCGACAACTACGGAGTCGGGCCGGAGACTACCGATTCACTCGGTGTGGTGAGGGATTCGCCCTCGCTTCCAATCTCAGGGTACCCGTCCGATGCGGAGTAGGACGGACCCAATGTGGACACTTGTTGGACACACGGTCCGAATCTCAGCTGCCTGCTGCGCAGATGTGCCGGCACTTTGACGAACTATGAGGAGCAGGACGAACCTGCCTGAGCCCGGTCGTGCGACGCGCGAGTCGGCGATGTTCGGGCCAAGAGCTGACGCTGGCCCACCGCGCGCGGTTGTGCCGGCGCGGGCTCGCAGGATAGACCGGAGAGATGGACAAGCTCAGCCTGCAGGCGAAGGCCCGCGAACTGGCTCACAAGGCCGCCGAGTCGGCCAGCGGCCGCGCCGCCGACACCGTCGTCGGTGGCCACGAGAAGCGGTTGCGGCAAACGGTGGTCGCGCTGCGCGCGGGCGTGGAGATGGCCGAGCACGAGAGTCCGGGCGAGGCGTCGCTGCTGGTGATCAGCGGTGGACTCTGGCTCGTGGCTGGGGAGACCCGGTGGCACGGCCGGGAGTGGGACTTCTTGGTCATCCCGAACGCCCCGCACAGCGTCGAGGCGGAGACCGACACGACGTTCCTGCTCACGGTGTCGATGGGCGGACGCTGACCCGTCCTTCAGTCGCGACCGTCGTACACCAGCTGGCCCGCCACCACGCCCGCGCGCCCTCCGGCGGCCCATGCGCGTCGAGTGAGCCGTCGCGACCAAGGGGCAGCTCCGGGAGATCGGGGCGGTAGCGCAGCCGGGTGGCTGAGCCCGACCGGTCGGGCAGCGGTCCGGAGGAGCCCGATGCTCCTAGGAGCTGGCGACGGCCTGCAGAATGTTCAGGCGTACTGCACGCAGCGCGGGCAGCGCGGCTGCGAGGACGCCGACCACGCCTGAGGTGAGCAGCATGCCCAGGATGAGCGCCCAGGGGACGGCGAGGGTGGTCAACCCCTGGGTCACCAGCCCCCGCTGCAGCGCCACCCCGAGCCCGAGGCCGAGGAGGGTGCCCAGGACCGCACCGAACACCGAGGTCGTGACGGCCTCGATCGTGATCATGGAGCCCAGCTGTCGACGCCGCAGACCGATCGCACGGAGCAGTCCGATCTCACGGGTCCGCTCGAACACGGAGAGCGCCAGGGTGTTGATGATGCCGAGCACGGCGACGATGACACTGAAGAGCAGCAGGACGTAGAGCAGGTTGATCAACGTGTCGATCGAAGCGCCTTCAGCGTCGGCGAACTCCGCGCCGTCCTGGACCGAGACGATCAGGTAGGGACGCACGAGGTCGGTCAGCTCGGCACGCAGGGCAGCGAGGTCGGCGCCCGGGACGGCCCGCACGAAGAGGCGGCCATCGACCCGCTGACTCGCAGGGAGGGCCGCGTCGTAGAGAGAACGGTCGACGATCACGTGCGAGTTGAAGGCCTGGCTGTCGCGGTAGATGCCGCCAACCACGAGAGGCTCGCCCTTGATGGTGCCAACCGTCCCGGACAGGGAGTCCCCGACGTGCCAGCCACGGGCCCTGGCAGTCGTCTCGTCGACCAGGACGGTGCGGGCGCCGAGTGCGGAGAGCCGGCCGCTCTCCATCGGTACGACGAAGTTGTCCGCGACGTCGGCGGCAGTGGTCGCGGAGGCGGAGGTGTGGAAGGTCCCGATTCGCACCTCCACGAAGCTCACAGCCGCCACCGAGCGCACCATGGGAAGCCCCCGGGCGGCGACAGCCACCGGCGTGGGCACCGGGGCGACGTTGCCACTGTTCAGCACGAAGTCTGAGGTCACCTCCTGGGCGACCGCGCTGCTCAAGCTGGCCTTGACGCTCGCCGTCAGCACCGAGATGCCAGCGATCAGGGCCAGCCCGATCATCAGGGCACTCGCTGTGGTCGCCGTGCGACGCGGGACGCGCAGCGCGTTCTCGCGGGCGAGCCTTCCGACCGCTCCGATGATCGCGACGAACGGCCACCCGATGAGGCGTACGACGGGCCGTGTCGCCAGCGGTGCACCCACCAACATGCCGAGCACGGCGGCGACAGCTCCGAGGGCCGCCACCGGCCAGGTGACGTGTGAGCGCGTGACCGCCGCGCCGAGGACCAGCGCACCGGAGATCAGCAGGGCCAAGCCGACCAAGCCACGCCTACGGAGACCGCCTGCGACCGCACCGACGTCTTCTCGCATGGCGGCCACCGGTGCGACCCGCGAGGCACGTCGGGCGGGCAGCACCGCCGAGACGACGGTGACCACCACCCCGACCAGGACGCTGAGCACAACCGTGGTCGGGTGGAGTGGCAGTCCGGCCCCGAGGTCGGTGCTGAGAAAGGTCCGGATGGCTGCCTGGGCGCCCGCGGCGATCAGCAGCCCGAAGCCGATGCCGAGCAGCGAACCTACGAGGCCGATGACGACCGCCTCGCCGAGCACCGTGCGGATCACCTGTGCCCTGGTCGCTCCGATGGCCCGCAGCAGAGCGAGCTCGCGAGAGCGCTGCCCGACGAGCATGGAGAAGGTGTTGACGATGATGAACGAGCCGACGAACAGGGCGACACCGGCGAAGACCAGCATGAAGATAGTGAAGAACTGCAACCCCTCCTGGACCGAGGTTTCGGTCTCGCGCTGCACGGTCGAGCCGGTGACGGCTTCGAAGCGAGAGGGCAACACGCTCGTGACGGCTGCGCGCAGCACGGTCTGGCTGACTCCGGGGGTGGCGGTGACCGACAGGGAGGTGACCGTGCCGTCGGGGGCGAAGGCCCGTCGAGCGGTGGCACCGTCAAGGAGCACGGCTGTGGCACCGAACAGGGAGCCGAAGTGCACCTCACCGGTGATGGTGACCTGCCGTGCCTGGTCGCCGATGACGGCACGGGTGCGGTCCCCGACCTTCAGATGTGCTCGGTCGAGTGTGCTGCTCTCGACCGCGACCTCGCTGGGGCCGGTGGGTCCGCGGCCGGAGACCAGGGTGAACGAGGGATCGTCCTCGGTAAAGGCGAAACCAAGCGACGGCGCGCCGCCGTTGCGGACCGCGACGCCGTCGCTTCCGGCCAGAATGGCGTTGCCCTGCAGATCCGGCACCACCCGGGCGACCCCGGGAACAGCCGCGACCGTCTGAACGAGGGCCAGAGGCACCCCGGGCCTGACGGTGGATCCGTTGACGGAGACCGGGGCCACGGCCTCGGTACCAGCGCCACGAACCGACACGTCGAGTCCCTTGGCCGACTGGGCGACCAGACCGCCGAGGGTGTTGTCGATGCTGTCGCGCAGCACGAAGGTTCCGGTGACGAAGGAGACCCCCAACATGACGGCGAACGCGGTGAGGAGCAGCCGGACCACGTGGCCTTGGAGTCCCCGGAGGGTGACGTGCAGCATCTCAAGACTCCCGGCCGGCAAGCTCGAAGCTCTTCATCCGATCGAGGACCGAGGCGGTGGTCGGTTCCAGGATCTCATCGACGATGCGTCCGTCGACGAGGAAGAGGACCCGGTCGGCGAACGAGGCCGCCACCGGGTCGTGCGTGACCATCACGATGCTCTGCTCGAAGTCGTCGACCGATTGCCGTAGGAATGTGAGGATCTCGGCGCTGGCCTGGGAGTCGAGGTTGCCGGTGGGTTCGTCGGCGAAGACGATCGCGGGCCGGCGTACGAGGGCTCGGGCGCAGGCGACGCGTTGCTGCTGGCCGCCGGAGAGCTCGTCGGGCCGGTGGCTCAGGCGGTCCCGGATCCCCAGCGTGTCCACGATCGTGTCGAACCAGGTGACATCGAGCTTCACACCGGCGATGTCGACGGGCAGGGTCACGTTCTCGCGAGCGGTGAGCGTCGGGACGAGGTTGTAGGCCTGGAACACGAAGCCGAGCCGGTCGCGTCGCAGCAGCGTCAGCGCCTTGTCCTTGAGACCGCGGATGTCGACGCCGTCGATGTCCACCCGGCCCGACGTCGGGGCGTCCAGGGCGGCCATGCAGTGCATCAGCGTGGACTTGCCGGACCCGGAGGGGCCCATGATCGCGGTGAGCCGGCCGCGGCCGAACTCCACCGTGACGTCGTCGAGGGCGACAACCTGGGCATCGCCCGTGCCGTAGAGCTTGCCGAGGTGCTCAGCGCGCGCGACCGGGTCGCCATCGGTGAGGGCGTCGATCTCAACACGGCGGCGTTCCCGAGTGATCGTCATGTGGAGCTCCAGACCAGACCATCGAGAAGACGGACAGCGCGTGTCGTGTGGCGGGCACGTCACCCGGGCGTTCTGACGACGCACTTCCTCCACCACGACGCTATTGGCAGGCCTTCACGACCGTCAGGGCACAACGACCCACACAGCAGAGTCGCCTGGCACTGACCAGGGGGCCCGCAACAAGATCAGATGAAGGGGTCGAGTGAATGCGCCCCGACGGCGATCGACCCGAACCCCGGACGGGGTCGCGAACAAATGAACAACATGGTCACCACTGCTGCGATACGCAGCGACACGCTGGCCTCCGCGACTCCGAACCTGATGCAGCGAACGATGCGGGTCAGGCGGAACCTTGATCCACCGAGGTGGGTCGACGCCATGAGCGCGACTGCCCGCCGGTTCGGGTACTGGTGCCAGGTCATTGTCCGGCACACAATCGGAGCGTGAGTGACGTCCATTCGATGGCCGCGACGTGGCGTCGAGGCCTCGCCACGCTGGTGCCGGCGGTGATGCCGCTGGCCATGAAGGCGGTCTTCGCCAGGACCACGCGGCGATTCGGCGCCGAACGCGGCTACCAAGCCAGCTTCGCCATCTATTGGACCACCTGCTGGACGCTCGCAGGCGTGATCGTTGGACCCCGGCGTCTGCTCGACCTTTGGCGGCTACCCGAACAGGTGCTGCCCAAGCCTCGCCCGGTCGCCGCCGCGTTGCTCGTTGCGCCACCCCTGGGCGCCGTCGCCACCGAATGGCTGCCGAACGCCCGCGCCGCCGGTCCGGCCGCGGTTGCCGTCGCCGCAGGAATTGGCATCACCAACGCCCTCGCCGAGGAGGCGCTCTGGCGCGGTGTCCCCGCCGCCACGTTCCCAGACGACCCGCTCCAGGGATGGCTCTGGCCCGCCGTCGGGTTCACCGCATGGCATCTGGTTCCCCTCTCCACTCGGCAGACCACCGCACGACGGCGCGCATCCTTGCTCGGCGGCGCGGCCGCCATCGGCCTGGGCTACGGCTGGATCGCGCAACGAACCCAAGCACTGGTCGCCGTCACCCCAGTACACGCACTCACCGACGCCTGCGGAGTGCGGCCCGCGCGAGCGATCTGGCTGGCACCAGGTTCCTGAGCCCCGATCCCCAGGACGAAACGACAGCCAGAACCGCCTCTCGTGCCCACACCGATCGGCCCCGTCGACAAGAGCGAAGCGGCAGCCGCAAGACCATACCCGGGCCAGGCCCTTTGCCTCTGCTGTTCGTCCGGAGACGAAGCGCAGATTGGAGTTGTGCGAACCGCCACGGTGCTCTTGTTCTCTGTCCCGATCGCCGGCGCCGCCTATGCCCGGTACGTGCGTCCGTGGCAGCTCACCTGGGGTGCAACCCCAGCGGAGGTCTCACGCTCGCTTCCCAGCGACGAGCTTGTGCGGGATCCGACGTTCAACGCCACCCGTGCCATCACCATCGCCGCTCGCCCCGAGGACGTGTGGCCCTGGCTGGTCCAAGCCGGTGTCACCCGGGCCGGCTGGTACAGCTACGACCTCCTGGACAACCTCGGGCATCGCAGCGCCCGGCGCGTCATCCCCGAGTTGCAGCATCTTGCCGTGGGTGACGTCATACCGATGAGCCCTGACGGCAAGCAGGGCATGCGGGTCCACTCGATGGATGCGCCCCACTCGATGGTCTGGGGCGACCCCGGAGGCACGACGTGGGCCTGGCAACTCGACGAGACCGCCGGAGGCACGACAAGACTCATCAGCCGCGTGCGTTCACGCTACAAGTGGCTGTCGCCATCAATCGCCTTCTCGGCGCTACTGGAGTTCGGCGACATCTGGATGATGCGCAAGATGCTGCTCACCCTGCGCGATCGCGCGGCAACCGCCCACGGCCAAGTGCTTTCGTTCGGCACGGAAGCGCTCAGCTGAACGCCGGCGTGAACCGAAACCTCACCGTGTCGTCGTGACCTCCGGGTGCACCCACTTTCGGTCCGCCCTGTCGGCGCATGAGAAACCCTCCGACGGCCGTCAGGTCAGGCGCGCCCTCTCGGGCGACCTGAGGGCGCTGACGTGAGACGGAGCGCGTGGCGATCGCGATATTGGTTCAGCGCAGATGCGCTGCGCGTTCCTCGACCTTGTGCTGGCGTGCGGTCAACTCGGTTTCGAGGTTGCGGTAGCCGAACCACCAGTGCGCGAACAGTCCGATGGTCATGCCGCCTACGGCGAAGGCCGACCAGGGGAAGTCGTCCGCGAAGGCGAAGTTGATGACGATCAGCACTGCGGAGACGAGCACGGTGACAACAGCGTGCACGACCAGGCCCGCACGGGCGCCTTCATGGGAGAGCACGCGCTCAGCCTGCTCGTAGTCCTGCAGTGTGATGGTGGGCGCGTTCATGGCGCCACCTCCTTCTTGTCCTGTCGGGTCATTCGGGGCGTTGCCGGCGCAACAGCAGGGTCAGGGCGCCCGCGGTCATGAGCAGCCCGGCAGCTGCAAGGCCGGCCGCCAAGTCGCTGCTCCCATGGTTGCCATAGTCGGCCGTCACCTTCGGCGGCAGCATGTGCTGTGCGCCGCCTTCGTTCTGGTGCACGACGGCCGACACGTGCATCGCGCCGTGCGCGACCACGGCGCCGAGGGGGTTGCCGGTCAGGGCGGTCGGCACGTTCGCGACGACGGCGCCGATCTCGGGGCACTTGATGGTGTCACCGCGGTACTCGGAGTAGCCCAGATGGTAGGTGGTGGTCACCAGCAGCGACAGGACCAGAGCGAGCCCGGCGAACCCGGCCTTGCGACTGAGCCCCTGCCGGTTTCCGCGCATCAGCAGGTAGGCAACCGCGGCCGGGAAGACGTACAGCGTCAACGCGTCCACGGACCCATAGACGAGACCCCGCCAGATGATCTGGAACCCGTAGCGCCAGCCGTCCGGGTGCGGAGTGGCCGCTTGGTTGAAGACGCCGACGGCCAACACAGCACCCGCCAGCGCCCCGACCAGGAGGCTCTGCCACAGGTTCGCGGTCCACAACGATCGCAGAACTGAGGCGTGCGTGGCCAGGAACGCGGCGAAGAACGACACGGCCACGGTGAAGTAGCCGAGGTAGTACAGGTCCGGCTGGAGCTCGAGTCAGCTGGTGCCGATCAACGGCACCAGGAAGAACAGGATCGCGGCAGCGCCCAGCCACAGCAGAGGCGAACCCCCTCCCGCGCTGGCGGAGGCCCTGGGTACGGGGGTGACGGCGTGGGTGCGGCGAGTGAGAACTGGTGTGCGCATGTGAACGTTCACCGTTGCTCATCTCCCTTCTTCTCCGAGCCTGGGCACAGTCCTGGGGTGAGGAAAGAGGCGAAGGTCACCGGCCGGGGAAGCAGATCCGAGTCAGGCTGCGTCCGCAGGCCGAAGTGCCACGAATGGGTGAGTCCGGACGAAGTCGCGGAGCACGGGCTCGGAGTGCAGGTCCGGCCAGTCGAGGATGCGGGTGGCCACCCGCAGGCGGTACGGATGCCGGCGCACGAAGTCACGCGCGACGGTCACGCTCTCCTCCTCGGAGAGGAACCGGTGCTGCGGCGTGTAGGTTTCCCGACCGATCTCCACCCGGAGCGCGGGCCGAGCGCGCAGGTTCCGCACCCAGTCGGAGTTCGGACCCCAGCCCGAGAAAATGACCACCTCACGGGTGGAGGGGTTCCAGCGCATCACCATCGCCGTCATCAGATGCGGTTGCCCGGTCTTGCGTCCAGCGTGCACCAGCAGCATGAACGTCGTGCCGAGCAGCCAACCCCAGCCCCGGCGATACAGGACCAGAGGAAGCCGGAACACAGCCAACGCCAAGCGGCCCGGTCGCCGCCGCAGTCCAAACAGGGGCCGGGTTCGCGGGCTCGGAACTGCCTCGCTGGTCTTCATGGCTCTGACCTCCATCCGCGTCCGGGCCGCGGAACGCTCTCGCTGTCAGGCAACCTCCCTCCGTGCAGCAAGCACCAGAGGCAATGTTCCTCAGGAGTGTCGGGTGACCGACCCTCCGCGGCCGGGACAGGAGAGAGGCGGCCATCTGGATGGAGCAAACTAGTCGTTAACCCCTTCAGATCGCGACGACGACAGCATGTCAGCGCCAAGGTCCGCACGCCGACCGGCCCCGTTTGCGCAGGTCACCGACGACGGCGACACTCGGTTCGTCGCCGGCTATCGGGATCCCGAAGGCCGCCAACGCTCCGCCGGCACCTACTCCTCCCGGCGTGCCGCCGAACGCGCCGCCCACCGTGAAGAGGCCAAGGTCCGCGACGGCGCCTGGCACGACCACTCCGCGGCCAGGTCACCTTCGCCGAGTACGTCCGAGACCGGTGTGGGGTGTGGCCTATGCCGCGAGTGAACGACGGAACCGTCTCCGTCAAGCTCGATCAGCAGCCGGCCACCCAGGGAATCCGTCGACCTCGATGGCGAACTCGCGGCCGGCGTCGAGGATCGTGTCGAAGAGGTACTGCCCCGACGAACGCTCACACTGGACGAGGTAGGAGCGCTCGGGCGAGCCCGCTCCTCCTCCATCGTCGCGGACGACGTCGGTCGCCACCTTGGCGACCGTGCTGCGGAACGCCGCGCCGTTCGTCGTCACCTCGTCGGCAAGGTCCACACCGCACAGCTTCGCCAGCGTTTGCCAGGCGCCCTCCCCCGTCAGACGCATCAGCGCCCGACCGTGGGTCACGTCGACGACGGAGACCCAGTCACCGGAGGCGTCGAGCCGGCTGGTCACGACCTTCGCTGTGCGCGGCCCCGCCAGAAGCAGCCACTCCCCGACTCCGGATCCGATGACGAGCGTGCCGTGCACATCATGCACGGCTCGTCCGAAGGGCACAGCGAGCCTGGCTGCGAACGGGCCGTGGACGCTCGCCCGCACGTGCACCTTCGTCAGCGGCGAGCAGTCGGCCAGCCGGAGCCCGCCACGGGACCGAAGCAGCGACACGTCCCAGCCATCGCGGACCCCAACCGGATGGCGGGGCCGGATCGGGCTGCGGGCGACAGGACACTCAGGCACGTGACCTACCTCCCTCCGGATCGACGTGGATGGCCTCGGTCACCGTCGCCTCGAGCAGACCGCCATCGGTAAGCAGGATTGTGACCCGCGAACCCATATGGGCCAGGTCGGCGCGGACGGTGGCAAGGCACACGGAGCGCCCAAGCGTTGGCGACATTCGGCTGCTCGTAACCCGGCCGACGATCTGCTGGTTCTCGCGCACGATCTGGCTGGCCTCAGCGGGCACGGCACGCGGGTCGACGGGCTGCAGACCGACCAGTCGCGTCGCTGCACCGTCCTGCTGCTGCCACGCAAGCTCGGGCCGACCGACGAAGTCGGGCTTGTCCAGCTTGACCATGCTGTCCAGGCCGGCGTCGTAGGCACGGGTCAGTCCGTCGGTGTCCTGCCCCACGATGAGATGCCCCTTCTCCAGGCGGAGGATCCGCTGAGCCTCGATGCCAAAGGGACCGACGCCGAGGTCGCTCCCGGAGGCCAGCAACGCCTCCCACACGTGCAGGCCGTACGACGCCGGGACATGGATCTCGAAGCTGAGCTCCCCGGTGAAACCGATGCGCCAGACCACGCAGTCAGCCACCCCGGCCACCGTGGCCGTGCGCACTTGCATGTAGGCGAATGCGTCCGGCGACAGGTCGAGTCCGTCAGTGAGCCGGCCGAGAAGGTCTCGCGACCTGGGGCCGGCGACGTTCATGCTGGCGTAGCAGGTCGTGACGGGTGTGAGGTGGACGCGCCAGGAGGGATGCTCCGTCTGCAGCAGGCTCTCGAGGTGCTGCTCCACCGTCGCGGCGCCGGTCGAGGTCGTCGTCATCAGATAGTGGTCCTCGCCCAACCGACCGGTGACGCCGTCGTCCATGACGACTCCGTCCTCGGCGCACATGACGCCGTACCGGACGGCACCGATCGGCAGCTTCGACCACCTGTTGATGTAGGCCGCGTTGAGCAGCTTCGGCACGTCGGGGCCGCGCAGGTCGAGCTTGCCGAGGGGGGTGACGTCGATGACTCCGACCCGCTCGCGCACGCCGCGTACCTCCGCGGCCGGGTCTCCGTAGGAGTCAGGACGGATCCACTGCCCGGCCACCAGGGGCCGGGCGCCGTGCGCCTGGTGCCAGACCTGCATCGGGGAGACCCGCACGGGTTCGAGCTTGCGGCCGGCCAGCGCACCCAACGTCACCGGCGCGTACGGCGGTCGCCACACCGTCGTGCCGAGCTCGCCGATGGTGCGACCCGTGGCTTCCGCGAGGACGGCAACCGTGTTGACCGTCTCCAGCTTTCCCTGCGCAGGGCCCATGGTGGCCGTCGTGTACCGCTTGACCAGCTCGCTGGAGTCGTAGCCTTCCGCGGCGGCGTCGAAGATGTCCTTGGACGAGACGTCCTCCGATAAGTCGACCATGCCGTGCGACGAGGCTCGGAACAGGGCGGGATGTGGATCGACCGGCAAGGAAGCAGGCACGGCTGCGGAGCCGAAGCCCGCCCTGGCGGCCGCCGCCGCTCCGACCGCGCGGCCGTGCGCAACCAGCTCCTCCACGGTTCCGTCACCGACGATGCCGCCCGTGGCCAGCACGGTGTCGGGCAGGTCCGCGCTCGGCCGGAAGCGCGCCGCGGTCGGATCGAACTCCGGTCGGTCTCCCGCCATGTTCAGCAGCGACGTCGGCGCCGTCCACCCGACGGACGTGACGAACAGGTCGCAGTCGACGACTCGTCCGTTGCCGAGCTCGACGGCCTGGACACGGCCGTGACCGAGCGCCCGGCGCACGTCCTCACCCGCCCGCGCGTCGACGACGCAGCCGATCTCGACACCTGCGCGGAGCAGGTCGCTGACCGCTGCATCGCCCTCCGGGTTCGCGGTCAGCACGACCGCCCGGACACCGGGACGGACGGCGTAGAGGTTGATGAGGCGACGCACGGCCGTCCCGAGCATGACGCCCGGAAGGTCGTTCCCGGCGAAGACATAGGGACGCTCGATGAGCCCCGGGGCGACGACGAGGGTCTTGGCGCGCACCTTCACGAGGCGCTCCTCCACTCCGGGCAGACCCCGCTGCACCACGGAGATCCAGTTCTCGTCGTAGCGGCCGGCCACCACAGAGTCGACCAGCACCTCGACCGACGCCGCCGAGAGCTCGCCGCGCAGCTGCCGGAGAGTCGCCAGCTCATCGAGCCCTCCCCAGCGCAACGAACCGCCGGTGTCCTGCTCGTCCTCCACCAGCATGACTCGGGCGCCTTCCGCGGCGGCCGTCAACGCTGCCGCCATGCCCGCCGGCCCGGCGCCGGCGATGAGAACGTCGACATGCGCGTACCGCTTGTCGTAGTAGCCGGGCACGGTGTCCCGCGAGACCGTTCCTCCGCTGGCGAAGCGGGCAAGGACCTTCTCGTAGGCCGGCCACAACCTCCGGGGCCGGATGAACGTCTTGTAGTAGAACCCGGTGGTGAGGAACGGCGCCGCGAGCCGGTTGGCCGCCTTGACGTCGAACTTCAGGGACGGCCAAGCGTTCTGCGCACGCACATCCATACCGGCCCGCAGCAGACGTGCGCCGGCCCGCACGTTGGGTTCGTCGTCGACCTGGACCATGCAGCCGGGGTCGTAGAAGGACGCGGTCAGGATTCCGCGGGGACGGTGGTACTTGAAGCTCCGCGAGAACACGCGCACTCCCGACGCCGCAAGGGCCGACACGATCGTGTCACCGTCGGTCCCCACGTAGCGCGTCCCGTTCCAACGGAAGGCCAGGCGCCGCTCGCGGTCGATCACCTCGCCCAGCTGAGGGCCCAACCTCGCGGAGCCGTGCCCGGCGCTCATGAGGTCCCTGCCGCGTCCGGGGCTCCTGAGTCGACCGACGTCGAACCCATCGCGAGGGGTTCCGGCTCCCCGGTGCCCTCGATGAGCCGGGTCTCGTTCGTCGCGGTGTGACGCTCGACGCTGAGGAACCGGCGGCAGCCGACGGCGTGGTACCAGGACTCCGCCGACCAGCCCGCCACGTTGCCTTCCTCGTACAGGTAGGCACGCCACTCCTCAGGCGTCACCGTGAGCGGTTCGGGGCGGGTCTTGGCCTCACCGACGTGTCGGAACTCCGACACGTTCCGCGGCCCGCAGTGCGGGCAAGGGATCCGAAACACCCTGTCCTCCTTCAGTGCCCCACTGCTGCTGCGCCCTTTTCGCCGACCAGACGGCCTTCGCGAAAGCGAGCGAGGTCGAACGCGGCGATCAGCTCGGGCGTGCTGCCGGTGGCGACCAGCTGGGCCATCGCCTCACCCGCCACCGGCCCCGCCTTGAACCCGTAGGTGCCCCAGCCGACGTCCAGGAGGAACCCCTTCACCGGGGTGACGCCCATGATCGGCGAGAAGTCCGGAGTCATGTCGCACAGCCCCGCCCACTGTCGCAGCAACCGCAGCTTGGCGATGGAGGGCATCAGCTCGAGGACGTGGCCGGCCAGTTCCTCGGTGAACTCCAGCGACCCTCGCGTGGAGTACGACGGGTAGGGGTCGGTGCTGGCGCCGAACACCAGCTCTCCGCGGTCGGTCTGGCTGACATAGACGTGCAGCGTCCCGGAGACCACGACCGTCTCCAGGAAGACCTTGACGGGCTCGGTCACCGCGGCCTGCAGCGGATGGGTGCTGATCGGAAGCCGGAGGCCGGCGAGCGCCGCCACTTGGCTCGACCAGCCGGCCGTGCAGCTGACCACCGTCGGAGCCGAGACGTAGCCGCGGTTGGTCTGCACACCGCGCACCTCGCCGCCCTCGACGTCGATGCCCACCACTTCGGTGCCCTGGTGGATCTCGACCCCGAGGCCGTCCGCCGCGCGCGCGTACCCCCAGTTCACCGCGTCGTGGCGGACCGTCCCGCCGGGCGGGTGGTACAGCGCTCCGAGGATCGGATAGCGCGTGTCGGCCGAGACGTCGAGGAAGGGAACCATCTGGACGATCTCGTCGGGACTGATGACCTGCGACTCGACGCCCTCGAGCTTGTTGACCTCCGCCCGCCAGCGCATGGTGCGCAGCGACCCGTCGTTGTGGGCGAGAGTGAGGTGCCCACGCTGGGAGAACATGACGTTGAAGTTCAGTTCCGCCGCCAGACGCTCGTACAGCTTGACCGACCGGTCGTAGAAGCGGACGCCCTCCGGGGTCAGGTAGTTCGACCGGATGATCGCGGTGTTGCGGCCGGACCCGCCGCCACCGAGGTAGCTCTTGTCGAGGACCGCGACATTGCGGATCCCATGGTTGGCGGCGAGGTAGTAGGCGGTCGCCAGGCCGTGTACACCGGCCCCGATGACGACCACGTCGTACGCCGGTCGCAGCTCGTGGCTGCGCCACGCTGGCGGCCAGGCGCGGTGGGTCAGCCCGCGGCCGACCAGCCCCAGAGCCGAGTACGTCGCCGGACGCCCGCGCTTCACGACCGCATCAGCTCCACGGGAACGGAGAGCTGCTCGCGGGGTGCAGCTGCCCCTGCTCGTACCGTGCGAACCGGAAGGGCTGGAGCAACGCCTGCGGTTCGCCCAGCAGCTCCTTTGCCACCAGTTCGCCGACACCGATCATCTTGTAGCCGTGGTTGGAGTCGGCGATGACGTAGGCGTTCTGCCTGAACAGGTCGAAGACGGGGAAGCTGTCCGGGGTGAAGCAGCCGATGCCTCCGGAAGGCTCCTTGGAGAACAGGTCCGCCTTCCCCTGGAACCGCTTCAGGCAGTGCGCCAGGCCGGACGTCCACATCCGGGCGAACTCGGGCCCGACGATGAAGTCAGGACTGTCCGGTCCGTAGGGGTCGACGGCGACGGTGTCGGTCGGGCGCTCCACCACGAACGGCATCGCACCGCCTTGGACGCCGCCGAAGTTGAAGTCCGGCTTGAAGTAGATGCCCCACAGCCCGTCGGTGATCAGCGATCCGTCACGGTCATCGAGAAGCGGCGCGTCGGTGTCCAGGTGCACCACCGGCGGCAGCTGGCCGCGGTTGTCGGTCAGGAAGGAGGGGTTCACCCCCAGCGTGCCCTCTTGCAGCGACCAGTACGTCCACATCTCCTGCTCCGGGTGCACGGTGCCGCCGCGTTCCCTGAGCGGGATGCGTTCGGGAAGCTCCAGCATCCGCCAGAGGTCGCGGATCCACGGACCGACGGCGACGACCACCGTCTCGACGCGGATCGGCCCCTGGTCGGTCTCCACGACCGAAACCGCTCCGTCCTCCAGCCGGAAGCCGGTGACCCGGGTGTGCGTCTGGAGCCGGACCCCCTCGGCCTGGGCTTTGCCCAACAATCCCTGGATCGACGCCCTGTTGTTGGCGTATCCGCCTCGATGCTCGTGCAGCACGCTCGTCACGCCCCGCGCCTGCCAGTCGCTGAAGATGCCCTGCATGTACGTGCGACTGTCGGCCTCGCCGGTCACGAACGTCGAGGGGTAACCGATGGCCTGCTGCTCCAGGTGGATCTGCTCCACCCCTGCATGCATCACCTCGGGCGAGATCTGCAGGTAGCCGACCGGGTGGTATGAGAACGCCTCCGGATCCGATTCCCAGACGTCGACCGAGTGGGCCATCAGCTCTCGCATCGCGGGTTGGAAGTAGTTGTTGCGGATGACTCCGCATGCGATGCCTGAAGCACCGGCGCCCACGCCGGACTTGTCGATGACGACGACGTCCGCTCCCTCGCCCCTACCGGAGGCCCGGAGAGCCTTGGCGAGGTGCCAGGCCGTCGAGAGCCCGTGTACGCCTGCGCCGATCACCAGATAGCGCGCGCCTGAAACAGACATACCCGATCCTCACGTCGTTGCCATATAACCAACTGCGGGTCAACAATGGCAAGGCTTGTACTCGGGACTGCTGAGGGTCGTCGCCCCGAGCGCAGCCGGCACGCGAGGAGGGCCGCCCATGTTCGTCAACCGCATGGCCCGCTACGAAGTTCTCAGCGAGGAGGCTCTCCTCACCGTGGGGCACGGCTGGGAGCGACTCGCGACCGAGGTCGGGGTGCGGTTTGACTCCCCTCGAGCGCGCGAGCTGTTCCGCGCGGCAGGACAGAGGGTCGACGAGGACGTCGTCCGGTTCGAGCCGGGGTTCCTGCGCGCCCAGGCAGCAGACTCCCCAGCCGAGTTCCGCATGAGAGCACGCAACCCCGAGCGCGACCTCACCATCGGCGGCGACTCCATGGTCTTCGGGCCGGCGAACGGCCCGCCGTTCGTGCGGGTCGATGGTCAGCGGCGCGAAGGAACCATGGCTGACCTCGAAAAGCTGCTGATGATGGTCCAGGTCACCGACGCTCTGGACACTCCGGGGCGCAACATCCTCGAGCCGAACGACGTCCCACTCGACGTCCGTCACCTGCTGCGGGCCTTGGCCGCCACCCGGCTGACCGACCGCGTGTGGTCCGGTGAGCCGTCCTCGGACACGGCTGCGCGCGACTGCATCCGGATCGCCGAGATCGTGCACGGCGGGCGCGACGCCATCGAGCGCGAGCCGGTGCTCTTCGCCAACATCAACGTCAACTCCCCGCTGCACTTCGACGCGCGGATGCTCGAGGGGCTGTTCGCCTACGCCGAGGCAGGGCAGGCGATCATCATCACCCCCTTCCTGCTGATGGGGGCGATGGCACCGGTCTCGGTGCCTGCCGCCCTCGTGCAGCAGACGGTGGAAGCCCTGGCGGGCATCGCCCTGGTGCAGCTCGTCCGGCCGAGCACCCCGTGCATCATGGGCTCCTTCCTGTCGACCACCGACATGAAGTCGGGTTCACCAGCCTTTGGTGGACCGGAGTCCGCGATGGGGCTCTGCGCCTCCGGTCAGATCGCCCGGCGTTTGGGTCTGCCGTGGCGCTCGGGTGGCGGCACGCTCACCGCCAGTCAGACAGTCGACTTCCAAGCCGGCTACGAGGCCTTCAACACCCTCAGCGCCGCCTTCCTCGCGGGCGCTAACGTCTGCTGGCAGTCGGCCGGCTGGCTGGAGGGCGGGCTCGTCACCTCGTTCGAGAAGTTCGCCGCCGACTGCGAGCTCCTGGACCTGCTGCGTCACCAGTTCACGCCGCTGGAGGTCGACGAGGCGAGCCTGGCGTACGGCGCCCACGTCGAGGTCGGCCACAGCGGTCACTTCTTCGGGGCGACGCACACCCTGGAGCGGTTTCGTGACTGCTTCTGGCGACCGACGATCGCCTCCACGGAGAACTTCGAGCGTTGGACGCGAAACGGGGCCCAGAGTCACGCTGATCGCTCCGACACCCGCTGGAGGGCGATGGTCGAGGACTTCGAACGACCTCCGCTGGACGACGCGGTCGAAGCCGAGCTCCTCGAGTTCGTCGAGCGTCGCGCCGAGGAGCTCGGAGACCCGGTGTCCCTCAGACCATGACAGCGGAACACGCCGCTCGAGCGCGGCCCCTGAGCACCGTGCAACGTGCCCTTGCCGTGCTGTACACGTTGGCGGACTCCCGCGCCGACCTCAGCAACAAGGAGATCGCCCGGCAGACCGGCATCAACGTGAGCACGGTGTCGCGTCTGTTGTCGACGTTGGCGAGCGACGAGATGGTCAGCCGGGTCGACGCGACAGGCTGCTTCCGTCTCGGTCCCAGGTTGGTCGAGCTGGGCAATGCCGCCCTGGCCCGGGTCGACATCCGTGAGCGGTGCCGGCCGCACCTGGAGGCGCTGACGGAGGCCACGGGCGAGACCAGCACGCTGTCCGTTCCCTACCGCGACGGCACGATCACGATCGACTTCGTCCAGAGCCCGTCGTCGGTCCGCAGCGTCGCGGAGATGGGTCGACCGAGCATCGCTCACGCGACAGCCATGGGGAAGATCCGGATCGCGTTCACCGACGCAGAGACGCCGGCGGCACTACCGGCGTACACCCCGCGGACGATCACCGACCCGGAGACGTTCGAGAGGGAGATCCGGCTGACCCGCCAACGTGGCTGGGGTCAAGCGATCGGCGAACGGGAGGTCGGGCTGAACGCGATCGCTGCTCCGATCCTGTCAACGACCGGCTTGACCGCCATCCTCGGCGTCCAGGGTCCCGCCCAGCGGTTCGGCCCGCGAGCGATGCGCATCGCCGCCGCGGAGCTGTGCGCCCACTCCACCGCGCTGTCCGCACCTACGGCGTGTCGCGCGCCCTGAAGCTGCGGAGCCGCGGGCGTCGCGCAGACCTCCGCGTCAGAGGTCGCCACCCGCTTTCATCAGTCGCCGGATCTCCCGCTGGAGGAGGCTGAGCCGGGCCTCCTTGACCAGGGGAACCTGCCGACGTCGGCGACGGACCTCCGAGAGGTCGATGTCCACCGTGAGCAGGGTCTCGGACTGTTGCGGCGCCTCCGCGACGACATTGCCCCATGGGTCGATGACATGCGAACCACCCCAGAAGCGCAGCGGTCCTTCCGTGCCCACCCGGTTCACGAAGACGACGAAGACCTGGAACATCCGACCGTAGAAATGGGTGATGTCGTGCCAGTACTCGTGCGAGTCGTAGTGCTCGGGGAACTGGCTCTGCGCGCTGGCGGCGGGCACGAGCAACAGCTTGGCGCCGTCCTGCACGGCGAGGAACGTCAGCTGCGGCTGCCAGGCGTCATTGCAGATGAGCACCGCGGTCCTGGTGTCTGGGTCCGCTGAGAACGCTTCCAGCTGTGGTCCCGGAGTGAAGTTGTTGCGCTCCTGGAAGGGTGCATAGGCGGGAAGGTACAGCTTCCGGTGGAGATGCAGGAGCCGCCCGTCGCGGAAGAAGGCTGCGCTGTTGTAGGTGTGCAGCGCGTGCGAGCCGGACTCGACGAACCCGACGAGCACGCCGGCCGACCCCGCGTGCCGCGCGAGCTCCTCGAGCCGGGGATCGTCGGGCCGCAGGGACAGGTCGGCGTCGACGGCCCCGATCGAGTATCCGGACAGGTGCAGCTCCGGGAACACGATCATGTCGCTATCGCGCTGCACCGCGGTGGCGACAATCTCGTGAGCGAGCTCGAAGTTGGCGTCCAGGTCCCCCAGCGTGACGCCGACCTGGGCGAGCGAGAGCCTCACGTCCCCGCAGAGGTCAGTCGATGAACCCGTTGTCTCCGAGCCATTGCTGAGCGACCTCCTCCGGCGTCAGCCCGTTGACGTCGACATCGGCGTTGAGCTTCTGCAGCTCCTCGGTGGTCAGCTTCTGCGCGATCGGCTCGAAGATCTTGTCGAGCTGGTCGCCGCTCTTGTCGTAGACGTCCTTGTTGACAGTCAGCGCCAGGTTGTAGATCGGGAAGAACGCCTTGTCGTCGTCCAGCACCACCATGTCGTTGGCAGGAATGCGGCCGTCCGTTGCGAACACCTCGCCGAAGTTGCACGGGTCTCCCTTCGGCACCTGGGTGAAGATGACACCGAGGTCGACCTCGGTGGTCGGCACCTTGGAGGCGTCGAAGCCGTACGCCTTCGCCACGCCGGGGAGTCCGTCCGACCGGTTGAGGAACTCCGAGGCGGCGCAGAGCGATGCGTCGTCGGGGCTGTCCGACACGAGCTTCGCGTAGTCGGATAGCGTGGTCACCCCGAACTTGTCGGAAGCGCCTTGCGACGTGGCCAGCGCATAGGTGTTGTTCACCGGCGCCAGGTCGGTCCACACGACGCCGTTCTTCTCGTCCTGCTTCTTGACCTCCTCGAACAGCTGCTTCTGGTCCGTGGGTGCCGTGGAGATCTCGTTGCCGAGGAGCTCGCCGTACCCGGTCCCGGTGTACTCCCAGTACATGTCGATCTGCCCGGAGGTCAGTGCCTTGCGCACGTTCGTGGTGCCGGTGATGCCGGTCTTGTCATCGACGGTCGCCCCGGCGTTCTCCAGGGCGAGCTTGGTGATCTGGCCCATGACGAGCTGCTCGGTGAACTCCTTGGACCCGACGGCGAAGGACTCGCCTGCCAGCGGCCCGTCCCCACTCGAGCTGCTCCCACTGTCGTTGCCGCCGCATCCCGCCACCATCGCCGCCAGCGCGACGCACAGCGCGGTCACCGCAGTTCTTGCTCTCAGGTTCCGCATCATCGGTTTCCTTTCATGAGTTCAGAGCTGACCCTGCCGAGCCACTTGGGCCGAGCCGATCTAGAGACCTCGCGGTCTGAGCACTTCTTCGGCGATGCTCGCCAGGTAGTCGATGAACAGCGCCACGACCGCGACCAGCACCGCGCCCACCACCGTGATGAGCTGACGGTTCTGCACCTGCCCGGCCACGATCAAGATGCCCAGGGTGTTGACGCCGACGAACGCTCCGAGGGTCGCCGTTCCGACGCAGATGATGAGAGCGGTTCGGAGCCCGGCCATGATGATCGGCACCGCGAGGGGCAGCTCGATCTTGAGCAGGACTCCGGTCTTCGTCATGCCCATGCCCCGAGCCGACTCGATCACGAACGGATCGACCTGGCGCAGACCGACCATCGTGTTGCGCAGGACCGGCAGGACCGTGTAGGCGACGAGGGCAACGACGACGGGCCAGAAGCCGATGGTCCAGACGATCGCCAAGAGGACGACGAGGCCGATGGAGGGGACGGCCTGACCGACGTTGAACACCGCGATGGAAGGCGGGGTGATGGTGCGGGCGAAGGAGCGGGTGAGCAGGATGCCGAGCGGAATGGCAATCACGAGGACGAGGATCGTCGCCGCCGCGGTCACCTGGAGGTGCGTCACGAGGTCGCTCATGACCTTCGCCGGAGCCAGCACGGACTCCTCACCACTGCTGAGATCCTGCTTCGAGACGTACACGAACAGGACCACGAGAGTGGCGGTCAGCAGCGCCGGCATGAGGAGATAGCCGGCCAGAGAGCGATGTCGCCGAGGTGCACCGAAGACGGGACCGAGGTCGTCGGTGATCGTGGAGGCGGGTCCTTCGGCGGTATCCGCAGTGAGCTCGGACATCTCAGTGCGGCTCCTCTGCATGGAGCCGCCCGCGTTCGGCCTGCCGCATGCCGCGGACCGCCTCGTTGATCGTGTCTATGTCGACGATGCCCTTGTAGGCGCGGTGGGCGTCGACCACGATCGCGCAGCTGTACCGAGCCGTGAGCAGCTCGTTCAACGTGTCGCTGAGCGTCGCATGCGGTTGCACGACAGCGTCCGCGGGCAGGCCGATCTCCCGCAGAGGTCGATCGGCAGCGGCCCGGCGCAAATGTTCGGCGTTGACCCACTGGACCGGTCGACCCGCCCGGTCGAGGATGAGCACGGCCGTCTTGTCGCTGGCTGCCAAGGCGCGCTGCACCTCTTCACGAGAAGCGTCCTCGGGCGCGGTCGGCCAGACCTGCAGCTCGATGTCTCGCACCCGGCTGAGGCTCAGTCGCTTCAGCGACGCACCACGGCCGATGAAGTTGGCGACGTAGTCGTCGGCAGGGTTGACCAGGATGCGCTCGGGGGTGTCGAACTGAGCGATGCGTGACTGGTCGCGCAGGATCGCGATCCGGTCGCCCATCTTGATCGCCTCGTCGATGTCGTGGGTGACGAACACGATCGTCTTCTTGATCTGCTCCTGCAGCCGCAGGAACTCGTTCTGGAGGCGCTCCCGCGTGATCGGGTCGATCGCGCCGAAGGGCTCGTCCATGAGCATCACGTCGGGATCGGCGCTCATCGCCCGGGCCACACCGACGCGCTGCCGTTGCCCGCCGGACAGCTCCTTGGGGTAACGGTTGCGGTAGCTGCCCGGGTCCATCCCCACCGTCTCCAGCAGCTCGTCGACCCGGCCGTTGATCCGCTTCTTGTCCCAGCCCAGCAACCGGGGGACGATTGCGATGTTGTCGGCGATGGTCATGTGCGGGAACAGGCCGATCTGCTGGATCACGTAACCGATGCGGCGTCGCAGGTGGTCCGGGTCGACCTTCGTCACGTCCTCCCCGTCGAGGAAGATCCGCCCCCCGGTTGGCTCGATGATGCGGTTGATCATCTTCATCGTGGTCGTCTTCCCGCACCCCGACGGTCCCACGAAGATGACGATCTCTCCTGCGGGGATCTCCATGGAGAGGTCGGACACCGCGGGCTCCGGCTGCCCCGGGAACTGCTTGGACAGGTTCTCGAGCCGAATCTTGGCGTGGCCGCGGGCGGCGCTGGCGCCGTTGGCGGCGTTGTCCGTGTGCATGGTCATCGGATCCCCCGAGAGACGGTCAGCCGAGAGACGGCGACGAAGAACAGGTCGAACAGGATGGCCAGGATGACGATGCCGAGAGTGCCGGCGAGGACCTCGCTCAGGGCGCTCGCACCGCCGATGTGAGCCAGTCCCGAGAAGATCTCGTTGCCGAGACCCGGTCCGTTGATGTAGGCGCCGATAGCCGCGATGCCGATGATGACCAGCGTGGACACCCGGATGCCGGTGATGATCACGGGCCACGCGAGCGGCAGCTCCACCCGCCGCAGCCGTTGGAGTCTTCCCAGCCCCATGCCCTGGGCCGACTCGACGATCGCCGGGTCGACCTCCAACAACCCCACGACAGTGTTCCGGACGATCGGCAGCAGGCCGTACAACGTGAGCGCCACCACGACGGATCGGGTGCCCAGGCCGAGCCCCGGTATGCCGATGAAGATGCCGAAGAGGGCGAGGCTCGGAATTGTGAGGATCGTGCCGGTGACGGCCAGCACGAAGTCCCGAGGCCGCTGGGCCCGATAGGTAAGGATTCCCAACCCGACACCGATGGCGGTCGCGAGGACCACCGAGAGTAGGACGAGGAGGATGTGGCCGATCGCGTCTGCGAGCACCGTTTCCCACCGCAGCTGCAGGTAGGCCCAGAGATTCTCCCACCAGCTGTTGTCGAGGCTCACGCGTACCTCCGTCCACCGCGGCGGACCTCCCCGGGCGAGCGCCGCCTGTGACCGGACTGTCTCATGGGTCACATCCAGCCACAAGGTTCTTGTCCGAAGTGCAACTCGATGGCGCGAGTGCACCCCTCTCGGTGGATCCTGAAGTCACACCGACACCTGATCAGCCCCGGAGCGGCGCCGCTGCGGAGGACCAACTCGGGGGCAGCCCGAGGCACGGCGGCGCTGGGTTCGTCAGGCAGAGGTCGACGGCGGCGCCCGTCTGGGCACGACCCCCGACGCCGCAAAAGGGTTGGCCGAGCTGGGGCGGGAGTACCGTGAGTTCAAGCGCGCCAACGACCTTTCGGACCGCGTCCGCCGACGACACCGGCGTCGAGATCCTCAACATCATCGACGACCACTCCCGGCTCGACCTCACCTCCAAGGTCCGGGCACCACCACCGGACCCGACGTGCTCGCCAGCTTCCGCGCCGCGTTCCGCCGCTACGGCATCCCCGCCAGCGTGCTGACTGACAACGGGGCCATCTTCACCGGCAAACCACGCCGAGGTGGCCGCGTCGCCCTCGAGATCGAGCTCGACCTCCTCGGCGTCCGGCTCCACCACTCCCGCCGCCCAACCGCCGCCAACCACGATCACAGAACTGCAACGCCAGCTCGACCGGTTCCGGCGCTACTACAACACCGTCCGCCCCCACCGCGCGATCGACCGCCGCGCCCCCGAGCACGCCTACACCGCCCGCCCCAAAGCACGCCCCGCCAAACCCTCGATTCCGGTCCACTACCGGGTCCGCCGCGACAAGACCGACCCCACCGGGGTCATCACGCTGCGCTACGACAGCCAGCTACGCCACATCGGCCTGGGCCGCGAGCACGCCCGCAAACGGGTCCTCGCCCTCGTCGCGGACCTCTACATTCGCGTCGTCGACGCCGAGACAGGCGAACTGCTCCGCGAACTCACCCTCGACCCCAAATGCGACTACCAACCCCTCGGCCGACCGCCGGGACCTCCCCCAAAGACACCCTGAAATGCAACGATGCCCCGCAACACCTGTCAACGGTGTCGCGGGACATCGCATTCGTAGCGGGGGCAGTGTTCTGGTTCAGGACATCCCGGAGCCATGTCTCAAGACATCCCGGACTGATGTCGCGAGTCATCCCGGAGTAGCCAGCTGAGCCCCACCAGCGTGCGGGCATGTCACTCACCAGATTGCTGATCACCGCCGTGGTGGTCGAGAGCCGATCGGTTGCCCACGTCGCCGCCCAGTACGGCGTCTCCCAGTCCTGGCTGTTCGAGCTCGTGGCCCGCTACAAGGCCGAGGGCGAGGCTGCCTTCGAACCCCGCTCCCGTCGCCCGAAGACGGTTCCGCGGACCACACCCGCCGAGGTCGTCGAGCTGATCCTCGAGCTCCGCGAGAAGCTGACCGCCACCGGCTTGGACGCCGGACCCGACACCATCAAGTGGCACCTCGAGCACCACCACTCGGTCGCGGTGTCCAGGGCGACGATCTCGCGCTACCTGACCCGTCACGGCCTGGTTGTCCCGGAGCCGAAGAAGAAGCCGAAGTCGTCCTACATTCGCTTCGCCGCCGAGATGCCCAACGAGACCTGGCAGAGCGACTTCACCCACTACCGGCTCACCCGCCCCGACGGCCGCCCAAGCGCCGACACCGAGATCCTGACCTGGCTCGACGACTGCTCCCGCTACGCCCTCTCCGTGACGGCCCACGTCCGGGTCACCGGCCCCATCGTGCTGGCCACCTTCCGCCAAGCCGTTGCAGAACACGGGATCCCCGCCTCCACGCTCACTGATAACGGGATGGTGTTCACCACCCGACTCTCCGGCGGCAAGGGTGGCCGCAACCACCTGGAGACCGAACTTCGACGTCTCAACGTGGTCCAGAAGAACGGGCGACCGAACCACCCCACCACCCAAGGCAAGGTCGAGCGGTTCCAGCAGACACTGAAGAAGTGGCTGCGCGCCCAGCCCGAACAGCCGTCCACGATCGACGACCTCCAAGCCCTCCTCGACGCGTTCGCCGAGGAGTACAACGAGCACCGGCCCCACCGGTCCCTGCCGCACCGGGCGACCCCGGCCACCGTCTACACCAGCCGCCCCAAGGCGGGCCCACAGACCGGCGCGCGCGAGAACGACACCCACGACCGGGTCCGCCACGACCGCATCGACAAAGCCGGCAAGGTCACGCTGCGCTACCACGGCCAGCTCTACAGCATCGGCATCGGCCGAACCCACACCGGAACCCGCGTCCTCGTCCTGGCCCAGGACCTCGACATCCGCATCATCGACGCCGCCACCGGCGAGCTCCTGCGCGAGCTCGTCCTCGACCCATCCAAGCGCTACCAAGGCACCGGCCGACCACCCGGCCCGAGGCGCTGAAACGAAGGAGGGCCGAACCCACGTCTATTGGGTTCGGCCCTCCACGATGTCTTGAGACATCACATCGTAGCGGGGGCAGGATTTGAACCTGCGACCTCTGGGTTATGAGCCCAGCGAGCTACCGAACTGCTCCACCCCGCGTCGGTGGTCCCACTCTATGCCACCCCCGCATCCAGTCCAAATCGGCCCTCCGAGCCGCCCCGGCAACCCTAGGATCGCTGCGTGCCCACCCTCGTGCGCCACTGCGACGCCACCCCACAAGCGCTCTGGCGCGTCGTCTCCGACGTCGAGGCCTGGCCCGGGCTGCTCACGACGGTCGATGCCGTACGCCGGCTCACGGCCGGCGACGGGCTGACACGCGGCGACCGGTTCGAGGTAGCCCAGCCGAAGCTGCGGCCGGCCGTCTACGAGGTGACCGACGTCGACGAAGGACGGTCCTTCACCTGGGTGGCCAGGACCAGCGGAGTGACCACGACCGCCCGTCACGCCATCGACCCGAAGGACGGCAAGTCCACGCTGACCCTCAGCGTCGACTGGGCAGGACCCCTGGCGTTCGTGGCGCACGTCGGTTACGGCCGGATGACCCGCCGCTACATCGCGACCGAGGCGGACGCCATGGAGCAGGCCGCCCGAGAAGGCTGAGCCAAAGCCGCCAGACCGGGCAGGCCCGTCGTACGACGGGCACAACCACCCGCCGAGGCCAGGCGGGATGGTCGCATCGGGTCATGCGGCCCTGCGCTGCGAGCCTGTTGCATATGGGACATCCGACGCCAAGAGATGGAGCTCCCTTGTCATCGACATCCCGCCGGGCGCCACGAGCGCTCCTGCTCGCCGGTGCGTGCACGGCGCTCACCGTACTCGCCGTTCCCGCGGCCCACGCCGGCCAGACCGCCGACCCCGCCGCCGGCCAGCGCAGCAACATGGGCCTCTGCTCGGCCTACCTCGCCCAGCTCGACCCGCCGGTGTTCATGGGCGACACGCTGGGCGGCAACGCCCGCAGCGGCGTCAACCTGCTCATCAAGCTCATCGGGCCGCTGCTGCCCGACGACCTGCAGTCCCCCGGAGACCTCTACAAGATCCGCGCGCACGAGCATCCCACCGGCTCGGCCCAGGACGAGTGCCTGCCGCGGCCGCCCGTCGGCTGACCGACCCACCCCCAGGAAAGGACACCCGCATGAGAAAGACAGTCGCCCTGCTCGCCGGCGCCACGCTGGCCGGCTCCGCCCTCGTCGCAGCCAACCCGGCCGCGGCCAGCCAGACCTACGACCCGAACGTGGCCCGGATCGCCAACCCCGCCAACGTCTGCAAGTCGATCCCGGGCAGTATCGAGAACGCCGGCATGGTGCTCGGCGTCCCCGTCGACACCTCGTCGTTCGACTACTCCGCCTGCGTCGCGACGATGGCGCGGGGCAAGGCGGTCGTCGAGCCCGTCGACGTGTTCGGGGACCCCTACGCCCAGTGCGACATGCTCGTGCAGGTGGGCGCCTTCAGCTACCCGGCCACCCTGCACAACGGCACCGACCTCGAGGACCAGCTGCTGCCCGACCTGACCGTCAAGAACCGCAAGGAGTGCGGCAACGCGCTCTACGCCTTCCACTCCATCGCCGACGCGCTGGGTGCCGGCTGAGCGACCACGACAGCACGGCCGGCGCACCACGACGGTGCGCCGGCCGTTGTGGTGTGAGGGATCAGCCGCCCGCGGTGGGAGAGGCGGAGGCCGACGGTGAGGCGGAGGCCGACGGTGAGGCGGAGGCCGACGGCTTCGCCGGCACCGCCTTCCCCGCGGCCTTCAGCGCCTCGCGCACCAGCTCGCGCGCCTGCGCCTGGTTCTTCGCGTAGCCCTGCAGGTCCCCGTCACGCAGCGACTGCTCCGCCAGCGCGAACTGCCGCTCGGCCTGCCGCAGCAGTGCCCGGACGTCCGGCGACACCGTCGATCCGCCGCCGCTGGTGGTCCCGGAGCCGCCGTTGCTGGTCCCCGAGCCACCCGTGCCGGAGGTCGCCCCCGAGACACCGAGCACGTCGTCGAGCGCGCCGGTGAGCGTGGTACCCACCCCCACGTCCTTGCCGAACGACGCCAGCACGTAGCGCAGCACCGGGTAGGTGCCGGCGCCGGACTCGCGCAGCGTGTACAGCGGCTGCACGTACAACAGGCCGTTGCCCACCGGCAGCGTGAGCAGGTTGCCGAACAGCGCCTTGGAGTTCGTCCGGCTGAACGCCAGCAGCCGGTTCTGGATCTGCTGGTCGGCCGCGAACAGGTTCGCGATCTGCGACGGGCCGGGCACCTGCGTGTTGCTCGGCAGCCGCAGGATCCTGATCGTGCCGTAGTCGCTCTGGCTGGCGTCGGCGTCCACGGAGATGAACGCGGCCAGGTTCTGCCGCTTCTGCGGGACGTACACGCTGGTCAGCGAGAACACCGGCTTCGGGTCGCCGCTCGGAGTCTTCACCGAGAGCCGGTACGGCGGCTGTGAGGTGGTCTGCGTCTTGTCGCTGGGGTCCTCGGGGACGTTCCACTTGTCGCTGCCGGCGTAGAACACCTTCGGGTTCTCGACGTGGTACGTCGCGAGCAGGTTGCGCTGCACCTTGAACAGGTCCTCGGGGTAGCGCAGGTGCGCCAGCAGGTCCTTCGGGATGGCGCTCTGCGGCTGCACGACGCCGGGGAACGCGTTGGACCACGCCCGCAGGATCGGGTCGGGGTTGCGCTTCTGGTCCCACGAGTACAGCTTCACCGTGCCGTCGTACGCGTCCACGACGGCCTTCACGGAGTTGCGCATGTAGTTGATCTGGTCGGTCGGCAAGGTGGCGTACGACGTGCGCGGGTTGAGCGAGTCCGAGGTCATGTCCGAGAGCGACCGAGCCTCGGAGTTCGGGTACTTGTTCGTCGTCGTGTAGCCGTCGAGGATCCACACCACCCGGCCGTCGACGACCGCCGGGTAGGGGTCGCTGTCCACGGTGAGCCACGGCGCGACCTTCTGGACCCGGGCCCGCGGCTCGCGGTCGTAGAGGATCCGCGAGTCCGTGTTCACCCGGCTGGACAGCACGATGTTCGGCTCACCGAACTTGATCGCGTACAGCAGCTTGTTGAAGAAGTTGCCCACCGAGACGCCGGTCGTGCCGTGGTAGGTGTGTCAGCGACGGGCTCGAGGTGTTCGACTCGGGGGTGTCGAGCTCGACGCTCGGGTTGCCCTTCGGGCTTACCGACGATCGCGTAGGTGTCGGTGCGCTCGCCGTAGTAGATCCGCGGCTGGTAGGGACGCGGCGGCTGGTTCGTCAGGTCGCCGCGCGGCGGGATGTCCTGCTCGGCCCACACCGGCTCGCCGTCGTTGTTGGTGACCGGCTTGTCCTGCGCGTTGCGCTGGTTGCCGTACGCGGCCACCATCCCGAACCCGTGCGTGTAGACGGTGTGCAGGTTCGCCCAGTTCAGCTGCCCGTCCGGCAGGCCGGTCTGGTCGATCTCGCGGGCAGCCAGCACCATGTCGCGGACCCGGCCGTCGACGGTGTACCGGTCGACGTCGAGCACCTTCGGGACGCTGTAGTACCCGCGGACCTGCTGCAGCTGCTCGAACGTGTCGCTGACCAGCGCCGGGTCGAGCAGCCGGATCCCGGGGATCGACTGCGCGTCGCTCTTCAGCTGGTCGGGGCTCAACGACAGCTTGGCGTTGTACGGCGTCACCCGGACCTTGTTCATCTGGAAGGCCTGCCGGGTCGCCTCGAGGTTCCTGCGGATGTACGGCGCCTCCTTGTCCGGCTCGGAGGGCTTCACCTGGAACTGCTGCACGATGCCCGGCCAGATCACGCCGAGCAGGATCGCCGAGAGCACCAGCAGCGCCAGGCCCATGGACGGCAGCAGCCAGGTGCGCCGGAACACGTTGGCGAACAGCAGGACCGCGCAGATCAGCGCGATGTACATCAGGATCTGCTTCGAGGGCGCGACGGCGTTGCGGTCGGTGTAGCCCATGCCCGTGAACAGCCGGCCGCTGCCGGTGTTCAGGTCGAAGCGGTCGAGGTAGTAGTCGACGCCCTTCAGAAGCACGAAGAGCCCGAGCAGCACCGACAGCTGGACCTGCGCCGCCCCGGACAGCTTGTCGTGCTTGGCCTGCAGCCGGATCCCCCCGAACAGGTAGTGCACCACGCCGGCGGCCAGCGTGCTCAGCACCACGACGATCATCGCGAAGTTGACGACGTGGTGCAGCCAGGGCAGCTCGAAGACGTAGAACGACACGTCCTTGTGGAAGTACGGGTCCTGGGTGCCGAACGACGACTGGTTCCGCCAGAGCAGGTAGGCCCGCCACTCCCCCGCGCCGGATCCTCCGGCGAACAGGCCGAGGATCACGGCCACCGCGATCAGCAGCCACTTGCGGAGCGGGTCGACGACGTCACGGTAGCGGTCGAGGTTGGCCTGCTCGACCGACGAGGGCCGGAACATCGGCCGGAACCGGTAGGCGAGGTAGATGTTGACCGCCACCCCGGCGGCCATCACCACGCCGAAGAACACGAACAGCAGCACCCGGGTGGCGAGGATCCGGTTGAACACCGTCGAGTAGTGGTCGCCCAGGCTCGAGAACCAGAGCCGGTCGGTCCACAGCCCGGTGAACGAGGAGAGCACGAAGAACGCGATGACGAGGACGACCGCGGTCCAGATCAGCGCACGGGACCGTGGTGGCGCCGCCGGCGCGGAGCCGCGGCGCGGCGGCTCGGGGGTCTCGTCGTCGAAGAATCCGCTCACAGGACGTCCTGTCTCGTCATTGCTCGAGGGTGCCGAGCAGCAGCTCTAGGAGCGCGGGCACGAGGTCCGCGCTGTCGACGACCGAATCGTCATCGTCGTGGGACCTCATCCGGATCGCGCAGTGGGTGGCTCCCTCCCGGGTGGCCGCGGCGACGATGCGGACCTCCTGTCGGTCGGGGTGGGCGGCGGCGAACGCCTCGGCGGCCGCCGGGTCGTCGGGAATCTCCGCGTCGACCGACGGCGGGAGCACCAGCCGCTCGACGACCGCGGCGGCGCCGAACACCTCCGGCGGCCACATGATCTCCTCCAGCACCGACTCCAGCGGCCGGTCCGCGGGAAGGGTGTCCTGCTCGACGGGGGTCAGCGACCCGGCAGCGGTCGTGTCGTCGACGCCGAGCGCGACGGCCAGGCCGGGCTCGCGAGCGACCAGGTCCGAGGTCGGCACCAAGGCGTAGAGCCGGGCCGGCTGGTCCCAGCCCTCGTCCGCGGGGTGCGCCTCCACCTCGAGCACAGCGGTGCGCAGCACAGGGTCGACGTCGGTCACGGCTCAGCCGCACTTCGGCAGGGTCGCGGAGGGGTCGGCGGCGTACTTCGTCAGGGACCTCACGGCACTGTGCATGGTCGGAGCCTCCACCAGCCTGATCTCGTCCTTCTTCACATCGGCGTTCAGCGCCGCACGACAGTTCGCCGGAGGCACCAGGAACAGCTTCGCGCCCGCGTCGGCGGCCGCGACGATCTTCTGCTGGATGCCTCCGATAGGACCAACGGATCCGTCCCGGGAGATGGTTCCCGTCCCGGCCACGTCATTGCCGCCGGTGAGCGATCCGGGCGTCAGGGCGTCGTAGATCGCCAGCGAGAAGATCAGCCCGGCGCTCGGCCCGCCGATGCGGTCCGGGATCTTCACCGCCACGTCGAAGGGGAACCGGTAGCCCTCGCCGACGACGATCCCGACGCGTGCCTTTCCGGGCTGGCCCGGCACCTTGGCCGGCACCACCGTCACCGTCTTGGTGCGGCCGTCACGCCGGACCTCGAAGCGCATCGGCGTGCCGGCGCCGGCCCGCTCCACCGCCTTCGACACCGCGCTGGCGTCGGGCACCTGCTTGCCGTCGATCGTCAGGATCCGGTCGCGGGTCTCGAGCTTGCCGGCGGCGGGCGAGTCCGGGGTCACGGCGAGCACCTCGGTCTCGATCGTCGGGGTGGTAGCCGAGCTCGGTCAGCGCCGCGGCGACCGCGGTGTCCTGGGAGCTGACCATCTCCACGCTGCTCTCCTGCTCGGCCTGCTGCGCGGACTGCCGCGGGGGGTAGATCACGTCGCGAGGGTAGACGGCGCGGGTCCCGTCGAACCACGCCCACATCGCCGCCGGCAGGCTGATGCTGCGGTCCGGGGCGGTGACGGAGACGGTGGTGAGCCGGAGGTCGCCCTTGTCGCGGTAGGCCCGGTGACCGCTGATCCGGACGATCTGCTTGCCGTCGGACGTGCCGAGCACGTTGATCGTCGGCCCGGGGCTCATCGTGACGAACGGCACCGGAACCAGGGCGACCAGCGCGAACAGCGCCACGAGCAGCACGATCGCGATCGTGCTGGCGAGGGTGCGGCGCGTCATGGCGACACCTTCTCATCCCGCGACAACCAGCCGGGCGACGACCGGCGGATCGGCCGAGGCTCGCCCACGCCCGGACCGGGGGTCAGGACGCGCGCTTCGACGGCCGTACGGCGATGCCGGTGCTGCGGTCCCGCACCGCGGCGACCCCCGGACGTCCGGCGGCCGGGTGCTTGCGGGCGATCGCCTGCGAGAACCGCTCGTAGGCGGCCTCGGACCGGTCCGGCTCGTCGCGCTGGGGCCGGCCCGCCCAGCTCGCCCAGGCCATCGCCAGGACCGTCACGACGGCGGGCGGCACGAGCCACAGCAGGATCTCCACCCGACCAGGCTAAGCGGTGCGGGGCCCGGTTCCCGGCTTTGGTCAGGGCGTGCCGACCCATTCGTCGCTGCCGTCGGTGAAGAGCTGGTGCTTCCAGATCGGCACGGTCGCCTTGAGCCGGTCGATCAGGGCCCGGGACGCCTCGAACGCCTCTCCCCGGTGCACGGCGGTCGGCGCCACCACGACGGCGGTGTCGCCGAGCGCCAGGGGCCCGACCCGGTGCACCGCGGCGACCGCGAGCACGTCGTACTCGGTGGCGACCTCCTCCGCGACCTCCTGCAGCGCCGCGCGGCGCTCGGGTGCGCGGTGTAGTCCAGGCCGGTCACGCCCTTGTGCTGCGTCGTGGTCGCGCACCGCCCCCACGAAGAGGGCCAGCCCTCCGGCCGGCGGCGTCGGACAGCGCGGCGACACCTCGCCCACGTCGAGCGGGGTGTTGCGGATGTCCACGAGGCGTACGACGGGCTGCTCGGCGTCCATGCGGCAGAGCCTGAGGTCCGCCGCGAGTAGGACCGTCCGGACCACGAGTGACGAACGACCCTGCCGACCGACCCGACGACGAGTCCGAGGGACGCCGGGAACCCGTTCAAGGGCACGCCGTTCGAGCAGATCTTCGCCGCGTTCGGGGGCGGCTTCCGCGGGCGCCGGGAGCGGCCGGCGGGCGGGCGGATGCCCGACCTCTCGATGCTGATGAGCCAGATGCAGGCGATGATGGCGCCGCACGACGGGCCCGGTGAACTGGGACCTCGCCAAGGACGTGGCCCGCAAGCACCGTGGCGCAGGAGCCCGACCCCTCGCCCGGCGAGCGGGACCGCACCGCCGTCGCCGACGCGCTGCGGCTCGCCGACCACTGGCTGGACTCCGCGACCGACTTCCCCTCCGGGGTGCACGCCACCGCCGGCGTGGAGCCGGGCCGAGTGGGTCGAGGAGACCATGGAGGTGTGGCAGCGCCTCGTCGAGCCGGTGGCCGAGCACGTCGTGTCGGCGATGGGCGACGCGCTGCCCGAGGAGGCCACGTGCGATGGCCGGGCCGCTGATCGGCATGCTCGGCCAGGCCGGCGGCGCGATGTTCGGCAGCCAGGTCGGGCAGGCGCTCGGCGGGCTGGCCGCCGAGGTGCTCACCGCCACCGACATCGGTCTGCCGCTCGGCCCGGACGGCAAGGCGGCGCTGCTGCCCGACCAACGTGCGCGGCGTTCTCCGAGGGGCTCGGCGTCGGCGACGACGACGTGCTGCTCTACCTCGCGCTGCGCGAGGCCGCCCACCAGCGGCTGTTCGCCCACGTGCCGTGGCTGCGCGCGCACCTTCTCGCGGCCGTCGAGGACTACGGCCGCGGCAGCACCATCGACGTCTCCCGGATCGAGGAGTCGCTGGGCGGCGTCGACCCGACGAACCCGGCCGCGCTGCAGGAGGCCCTGGAGGGCGGCCTGTTCGAGCCCGAGAAGACCCCCGCCCAGCAGGCCGCGCTGCGCCGGCTCGAGACCACGCTGGCCCTCGTCGAGGGCTGGGTCGACGAGGTCGTCGGCCAGGCCACCGCGCGACCGGATGCCCGCCGCGGCCAAGCTGCAGGAGGCGTTCCGCCGCCGCCGTGCCGCCGGCGGTCCGGCGGAGCAGACCTTCGCCGCGCTGGTCGGGCTCGAGCTGCGGCCGCGCCGGCTGCGCGACGCCTCGGCGCTGTGGGGCTCGCTGCGCTCGCGCCAGGGCCAGCAGGCCGCGACGCGGTCTGGGCGCACCCCGACCTGCTGCCGACGCCGGCGGACCTCGACGACCCGCTGGGCTTCCGCGAGGCCGTGGACCGCGGAGCCGGAGGAGCTGAGCGACGAGGCGTTCGACGCCGCGCTCGCCGAGCTGCTGGACGGCCCCGGCCCCTCCGCGGGGTCGTCCGGCGAGCCGGAGCCCCCCGGCAGCGAGGACGAGCCCGGCGCCCCGGGCGACGAGCGGTGAGGTGACGGCCGGACCGGTGCACGTCGCCCCGGCCGGCGGCGACCGGCTGCACGCCGACGCGCTGACCGTCCTGGAGCGCTGGGCCGCGCCGGACGCCGGCCAGGAGGAGCTGCGGCGGCTGTTCGTTCGGCACCTTCGCGACCATCCCGACGGGATGCGGCGCGCTTGCCGCCCCGACCACGTCACCGCGAGCACCCTCGTGGTCTCCGCCGACCCGTGCCGTGCTGCTGACGCTGCACGCCAAGGCCCGCGCGTGGTACCAGATGGGCGGCCACTGCGAGCCCGACGACGCCACGCTGGCGGCGGCGGCGCGGCGGGAGGCCGTCGAGGAGTCCGGGACCGACGGCCTCGTGCTCGACCCGGTGCCGGTGCATCTCGATGCCCACGAGGTGCCGTTCTGCGGGGGCGCGGGCGGCGCGCGGCACCTCGACGTGCGGTTCGTCGCCGTCGCGGCCGACGGGGCCTCGCCGCGGGCGAGCGAGGAGTCCCTGGAGCTGCGCTGGTGGCCGGTCGACGCGCTGCCGCCCTCGGATCTGGACGCGCTGGTCGGCGCCGCGCTCGCCCGGGTGGCTCAGTCCGCGGCGGGCTCGAGCCCGAAGGAGTCGAGCTCAGCGGGGTCGTCGACCGGGTCGAGGTGACGGGCGGCGGCCACGCCCTCCAGGAAACCCCGGGCCCGCTCGGCGCGCGGGTAGCGGTCGACCCACTCCCAGAAGGTCGGGGTGTGCCCGACCTCGAGGAGGTGAGCCAGCTCGTGGACCAGGACGTAGTCGATGACCCAGGAGGGCATCCCCTGCAGCCGGCGGGACAGCCGGATCGACCGGTCGTTGGGGGTGCACGAGCCCCAGCGGCTGTTCTGGTTGTCGACCCAGCGCACCGTGTCGGGGCGGGCCAGCCCGTCGAGGTAGCGGACGCTCAGATCGTGGGCCCGGCGCTCCAGGGTGGCGTCGCTCGGCCGGCGGCGCTTCTCCGAGCGCTCGAGACGCTCCAGCATCGTCGCCACCCAGCGAGCCTCCTCGTCGCGGCTGAGCCGCGCCGGGACCAGCACGACGATCCGGTCGTCCTCACGGTAGGCGGCCACCGTGCGGCGTCGCCGGCGGCTGCGGCGCACCTCGACGACCGGGCGCACCACGGCGCCGGTCGGCTGCTCGGGCATCGGGCTCATGCCGGGGCTCATGCCGGGCTCATGCCGGGGCTCATGACCGAACGGTACCGCTCGCCCAGGCCAGCAGCCGGTCCAACGGCCAGCTGTTGACAACCCTGTCGAGCGGGATGCCGAGCCGCGCGGCGCGGGAACAGCCGTGGTCCAGGAAGTCCAGCTGCCCCGGCGCGTGCGCGTCGCTGTCGATGGAGAACAGGCAGCCGAGCCCCATCGCGAGCTCGATGAGGTCGTCCGGGGGGTCGCGCCGCTCGGGGCGGGAGTTCACCTCCACCGCCACGGCCCGCTCGGCGCAGGCGCCGAAGACCTCCTCGGCGTCGAACCTGCTCTGGGCCCGCCCACCTCGACCGGTGAGCACCCGCCGGCCGGTGACGTGGCCCAGCACGTTGGTGTGCGGGTCGCGGACCGCGGCCACCATCCGCCGGGTCATCGCGGCGGGCTCCATCGCCAGCTTGGAGTGCACCGAGGCCACCCGGACGTCGAGGCGCTCCAGCATCGCGTCGGTCTGGTCCAGCCGCCCGTCGTCGAGGATGTCCACCTCGATGCCCTTGAGCAGCCGGAACCCGACCTCCGAGCCGGCGCCCGGTGCACTGCCGAGGGTGTCGTTGACCGCGTCCACCACGCGCAGCTGGTCGTCGAGCCGCTCGGCGGTCAGCCCGCGCGCCACGGTGAGCCGCGGCGAGTGGTCGCTCAGCACGAGGTACTCGTGACCGAGCTCGCGGGCGGTCATCGCCATCTCCTCGATCGGCGAGCCGCCGTCGGACCAGTCGGAGTGGCTGTGCAGGTCGCCGCGCAGCGCGGCCCGGTACTCCTGCCCGTCCTCGGCCAGCGGCCCGGAGGTCTCCTCGAGCGAGGTGAGGTACGCCGGCACCCGGCCGGCGACGCAGTCGGTGACCACGGCAGCGGTCTTGGCGCCGATCCCGGGCAGCTCCTGCAGCGTGCCGGCGCCCGCCCGGTCGCGCACCTCCCCGGGGTCGAGCGTCAGCAGGGTCGCAGCCGCACCGCGGTAGGCCTTGATCCGATAGCTGTCCGCCAGCTGCCGCTCGAGCAGGAACGCGATACGGCGCAACGCGGCGACCGGGTCCACGTCATCACCGACTTTCTCGTGTCCACATGCCGTGGATGCCTATTCTGCCTGCTCGCAGCGCGGGTCCGGCAGCGACCCGGGCGTGTTGCGCACAGGGTGGTCCCCAGTTCTCCCCAACGTTGTCCACAGGCTGTGGGAGATGTTCCCCAGCTCGTTCGAACCTGTCCACAGGCCTGTGCACGACGCCGTTGACCCGGTCCTGACGCCGCACCTACGGTGAGGCCAGGTCGAGGCCCTCGGTGGACTCGGTGCAGCGCGAGCAAGGGGAAGGCGAGCGGTGCATCGCAGAAGCCGAGGGCCTCCTCATGCGCCCCCGAGCCCGGTCGGGCGGAGCCCGAACGGGCCGGGTCAGCGCCCGCGGAACACCGGCGACCGGCGCTCGCGGGCCGCGGCGACGCCCTCCTGCAGATCGGCCGTCGCCAACGTCACCGGCTGGGCCAGCGCCTCCCACTGCAGCGCCGTCTCGAAGTCGGCGTGGCCGCCGCCGCGCAGCGCCACCGTGGTCAGCCGGCTGGCGACCGGCGCGGTCGCGGCGATGCCGGACGCCCGGTCGAGCACCGCGTCCAGGAAGGGCACGTCGGACAGCACCTCGCCGACCAGCCCGATCCGGAGCGCCTCCGCGGCGTTGACCAGGCGGCCGGTCAGCAGCAGGTCGCGGGCGTGCGCCAGCCCGACCACCTCCGGCAGGAGGTACGTCGCGGCCATCCCGGCGTGCATCCCGAGCCTGACGAAGGGCGCTCCCAACCGGGCCGTCGGCGCTGCGTAGCGCAGGTCGCAGGCGAGGGCCAGGCAGAGCCCGGCCCCGATCGCCGGGCCGTTCACGGCCGCGATCGTCGGCACCTCGAGCTCCCGGATGGACAGCCAGGCCCGGTAGAACGGCAGCATCCGGGCCCGCAGCCGGTCCACGGTCGCCTCCGGCTCGGACGCGATCCAGCTGGTGTCGCCCCCCGAGCAGAAGGCACTTCCCTCACCGGTCACCACCACCGCACGCAGGCCCGGGTCAGCGGCCAGGGCGTCCACCGCGTCGACCCATGCCGTCGTCATGGCATCCGACATCGCGTTGCGCTGCCCGGGGTTGGCCAAGGTGAGCACCGCGACGCCGCCGTCGCGACGCTCGACGCGAAGGTGGGTCGGTGGGTCGGTCGAGGTCGCGTCCATGTCCGGGACCCTACCGAGGGGCCCGCCGGCAAATCCGGCCGTCCCGCCTGCGCCTGCATGACTCCCCGTCGCGGCTGCCGTAGGGTGGCCGTCGGTCGGCTCCCCCGCCGGCCCCGGCGGGTCGCGGTCAGACTTCCGCCGCGACGACCAGCAAGACCCGAGCAAGCAAGGAGGCCGTCATGGCGGAGACCTGGAGCGGCGAGTTCTACTGCGTGAAGTGCAAGGAGAAGCGCGAGGCCGAGGGCGAGGTCAAGGTGAACGACAAGGGCACCCGGATGGCCAAGGCGGTCTGCCCGGTCTGCGGCACCAACCTCAACCGCATCCTCGGCAAGGCCTGAGCGCCCGCACGACATCTCAGCGGCGGGGCCCCGGAGCACGGGGCCCCGCCGCTGTCTGCTGTGGCCCCCCGGCCCGGGGCTGTGGACAACCGGTCGCGGCCATGCCGGAGGCCGTGGCACCCTGCGGCGCATGCGACCCGTCCTGCGTCCCGGGCTGCACGTGCTCCGCCGCGGCGCCGACGTGCTCCAGGTCGGTCTCGACCCGGCGCGGGCGGTGCTGCTGCCGGAGCGCGGTCTGCCCCGCGACGTGGAGCGGCTGCTGGACGGTGCGGGGCGTCCGCGACCCGCGGGCCGACCCGCTGCTGAGGCTGCTCGACGAGCAGGGCCTGGTCGCATGCGACGGTCGGGGCTGCGGACCACGACCCTCCCCGGCGCGCACGCCGCACCGCCGCGCGAGGCCGGCGACCGCGCCGGTCGGCTGATGGCCGACCGCGGCGCCGGCGGCGTCTCGTGCACGACCTTCGGCCACCCGTCCGGCGCCGCCCTGCCCGAGCAGCTGGCCGACCTGCTCGGTCAGGCCGGCGTGCCCGTGGCGACCACGGACGCGGGGACCTGCCTGCTCGTCGGCGTCGGCGAGCCGGACCGGGAGCTCGTCGACCCGCTGGATGCGGGCGGGCCGCCCGCACGCGCTGCTGCGGGTCGTCGAGGGACGCGTGGTCGTCGGCCCGTTCGTCGTACCGGGCGGCACGGCGTGCCTGCGCTGCACCGACGCGCACGCCACCGACGCCGACCCCGCCTGGCCGCTGCTGCTGGCGCAGTACGCCGGACGCAGCCGCCGCGACCGCGCCGACGGCGCCACCGAGCCGGTCGACCCGCTCCTGGCGGCGCTCGGGCTGGCCTGGCTCGCCCGCGACGTGGTCACCCACCTCGACGGCGGGCGGCCGACCTGCTGGTCGGCCACGGTGACCCTGTCCCCCGGCCTGGCCGCCCTCGAGACCCGGGCCTGGCCGCGGCATCCCGGCTGCGCCTGCAGCTGGTGAGGAGCGGCGCCGGACCGGGCCGGAAGCGCCGCAGCGGCCGCGGATTGGAGGCGTCGGACACAATGGGCGACATGACCGAGCTTCCCCGCCGGGCGGTCGCACGCACGGCCCGCCTCGCCGCGCTGCCGCTCGGCTACGCGGGACGCACCGCCATGGGCGTCGGCAAGCGGATGGGTGGGAAGAACGCCGACGTCGTGATGACCGAGGTGCAGACCCGCACCGCCGAGCAGCTGTTCCGCACCCTCGGCGACCTCAAGGGCGGAGCGATGAAGATGGGGCAGGCGCTCTCCATCCTCGAGTCCGCGCTGCCCGAGGACGTGGCGGCGCCCTACCGGGAGCACCTCACCCGGCTGCAGGACTCCGCGCCGCCGATGTCGGCGACCACGGTGCACCGCGTGCTGGGCCGTGAGCTCGGCAGCAGCTGGCGGCGCAAGCTCGTGGAGTTCGACGACGACCCGGCTGCCGCCGCGTCGATCGGTCAGGTGCACCGCGGCCGGTGGAGCGACGGGCGCGAGGTCGCGATCAAGGTGCAGTACCCCGGCGCCGGGGACGCGCTGATGTCCGACCTTCGGCAGCTCGGCCGGCTGGCCCGCACCATGGGTGGCCTGGTCCCCGGTGTCGACATCAAGCCGCTGGTGGCCGAGATGCAGGCCCGGGTCGCCGAGGAGCTCGACTACCGGCTCGAGGCGCAGGCCCAGAGCGGGTTCGCCGAGGAGTTCGCCGACGACCCGTGGTTCTACATCCCCAGGGTGGTCGCGCACACCGACAAGGTGCTGGTCTCGGAGTGGGTCGAGAGCAGCGGCTCGCTGGCCCGGCTGATCGCCGAGGGCACGCAGGAGGAGCGCGACCACTACGGCGAGCTCTACGTCCGGTTCCTGTTCGCCGGTCCGGCGCGCACCGGGATGCTGCACGCCGACCCGCATCCGGGGAACTTCCGGATGCGGCCGGGCCACGGCGACGGCTCGGGCGGCCTGGGGGTCGTGGACTTCGGGGCGGTGGCTCGGCTGCCGGAGCGCGGGCTGCCGCACTCGATCGGCAGGCTGATGCGCATCGCGATGCTCGACGACTACGACGAGGTGCTCGCCTGCCTGCGCGAGGAGGGCTTCGTCAAGCCGAACATCCGGGTCGACCCCGACGACCTGCGTGCCTACCTCGGGCCGTTCATCGAGCCGGCGTTCGAGGACTCGTTCAAGTTCTCGCGGGAGTGGATGCGCGGCCAGTTCCAGCGGCTGCAGGACTTCAACCAACCCGGTTCCAACCTGGCGTTCCGGATCAACCTGCCGGCGTCCTACCTGCTGATCCACCGGGTGTGGATCGGCGGCATCGGGGTGCTGTGCCAGCTCGGGGCGGAGGCGCCGTTCCGGCAGATCCTGACCGAGTCGCTCCCGGGGTTCGCCGGCGACTGAGCGGGCCGTGCCCTCCGGCGGGCGCCGGCTGCCGGGCTACCACCAGGCGCTGTCGAGCTTTCCCTCGATCGACCGGAGGTGCTCTCGGGAGCAGCGGTCGCAGAACATCTTGGTGCGCCCCTCCTCGACCGACAGGGTCCAGGTCAGAGGCGGTTCGTCACCGGGAGCCGCGGTCCCGCAGTAGTCGCACGTCGCTGCCACAGGGACAGCCTACGGCCGTGGCAGCCGCGGGGCCCCCGACGGCATCGCGCCGTCGGGGGCCCTGCGGTGTGTCGGGTGAACCTGTCGACCCGCGGCCGGTCCGGACGGACCGGCCGCGGGTGTCTCACAGCGTGCGGGCGAGCGCGAGGCGGGCACGAGCGGCCGCCTTGTCCGCGCGACGGGACAGCCGCTGGGCTCGCGCGAGCTGGTGCCCGCGACGCTGGGCGTGCGCCTCTCCCAGGCGCTCGGACATCTGCGCCCGTGCCAGGTCTTCATACATCAAGTTCATCTTCGTGCTCCGGTTCTGGAAGTCGCTCATGGTGGTCGGGGTCCGTTTCGTCGTCGCGGTGGTCGGGCTGTCCTGCGGGTCTGCGGGACGTCAGGTCACTGCGAGCGGGCGAGGCGGGACTGCAGCGCCACGCGCTCGGCGCGGCGGGTCCGCCGCCGGGCGAGGGCGAGCTGGTGGCCACGCCTCAGGTCGTCGGCCGCAGCCAGGCGTGCGGAGATCTGCGTCCTGGCGAGGTCGTCGTGGATATACATCGCGTCGGTTCCTGTCTCTTGTCAGTCAGTCAGTGGGTCGGTCTGGTCGGTCAGGCGGCGACCTCGCTCTTGCGGGGCCGGCCACGAGGGCGCTTGCGCGGTATCACCACTCCGTGCAGGAACAGCTCTCCACCCCACACCCCCCAGGGCTCCCGCCGCTCCAGGGCTCCGGCGAGGCACTCGCGTCGGACCGGGCACTCCTGGCACAGCGCCTTGGCGAGCTCGACGTCGGTCGGGGTCTCGGCGAACCACAGCTCGGGGTCGTCGCGACGGCACGGCAGCTGCTCCTCGTCGACGCCGCTGCCGCTGGTCGAGCCGGCGTAGGCGTCGAGGACGCTGATACTCATCTCTGTCACCTCCTTGTGACTTGTTCTCTCGTAGCGGGTCATCGCTGATGGGAAACAAAAAGACCGCGGATCCCGGGTTTCGGGTTCCGCGGCCTGGAGGCTGCCGAGCTGAGAGTTCACTCTAGTTCGGTGGTCTCCAGACAGAGGTACCCGGGAAGGCGTCCGCGAGGACGGCGACGTCCGTCACCCGGCGGGCGATCGGGGTCGCGTCGACGAAGGCAGACGTCGAGCCAGCGGCGACGGTGAAGGCGGGGCCCCAGGTCGGGAGGGCGCGCACGAATGCCTGCTGGCCGTAGGTGAGAGTGGTCTGCATCATGTGAGCACCTCCTCGGTGTTCTCGGGCGCCGGCTTCGTCAGGGCCGATGGCGCGGTGTCGTGTGCGGGTGGAAGAAAGGTACCGTCCGGCCCAGGTAAGCGGCAAACCATTTTCCGGGTATTTCTCGGAACTTTCTTCGCGCATCAATCCATGGCCCGGACGGACTACGCCGCAGTGGTCACCAGCCGGAGCAGGTCCTCGCCGTACCGGGCGAGCTTGGTCTGGCCGACGCCGCTGATCTTCAGCAGTCCCTGAGGCGTCGTGGGCCGGACCTCGGCGATCGCCTGCAGGGTCAGGTCGGTGAACACGACGTACGCCGGCACCTTCTCCTCGGACGCGCGCTCCGCACGCCAGGCCCGCAGCCGCTCGAACAGCGCCTCGTCGTAGCCGGCCGGGCAGTCGGCGCACCGCCCGACCTTCCGCTCCGCGGTCGAGCCGAGCGGCTTGCCGCAGGAGCGGCAGTGCGCGACTGCCGACCGGCCGCGACGGCTGCCGCGACCGGGCTCCGCAGCGTCCGAGACCACCCGCGGGCGCAGCCCGGTCAGGAACCGCGACGGCTTGCGGGTGGCCCGTCCGCCGGGGGTCCGGGCCTGCGACCAGGAGAGCTCGAGCCGGCGACGGGCGCGGGTCATGCCGACGTAGAGCAGCCGGCGCTCCTCCTCGACGGCGGCCGGTCCCTCGGCGTACACGATCGGGAGGGTGCCCTCCTGGAGGCCGCCCAGGAAGACCATGTCCCACTCCAGGCCCTTGGCGGCGTGCAGGGTCGCCAGCGTGACGCCCTCGGCCACCGGGGCATGCTGCTCCCCCGCCCGTCGGTCGAGGTCGGCGACGAAGTCGGTCAGGGTCGCCGCCCGGCCCTCCTCGCCGGCCGCCGCCGCGAGCTCCTCTGCCTGGGACACGATGGCCTGCAACGACTCCCAGCGGTCCCGGACGTTGCCGCGCCCGGTCGGCGGTGTCGGGGTCCACTGCATCCCGGACAGCACGGCGGCGACCTGCTCGACGAGGCCGTCGCCGTCCTCCCCGCTGCGCGCGCTGCCGCGCAGCAGCGTGACGGCCTGCCGCACCTCGGGGCGCTCGAAGAACCGGGCCGCGCCACGCACGACGTACGGGATCCCGCGGGCGGCAAGCGCCTCCTCGAAGCCCTCGGACTGGGCGTTGATCCGGAACAGCACCGCGATCTCCCGCAGTGGTGTCCCGGCATCGCGCAGGACGAGCACCTCCGCTGCGACCGCCTCGGCCTCGGCCACCTCGTCGGGGTGCTCGGTGTAGCCGACCTCGGGCCCCGTCGGGCGCTGGGCCGAGAGCTGCACACCGGCGCTCGCCGTGCCGGCCAGCAGCCGGTTCGCGGCCATCACGACCTGCGGCGTCGAGCGGTAGTTGCGCACCAGCTCGACCGAGGTGGTGCCGGGGTGGTGCCGGGGGAACTCGCGGAGGTAGTCGGCCGACGCGCCGGCGAAGGAGTAGATCGTCTGTGCGGGGTCGCCGACCACGCACAGGTCGTGGCGACCGCCGAGCCACAGGTCGAGCAGCGCGGACTGGATCGGGCTGACGTCCTGGAACTCGTCGACGACGAACCACTGGTACTGCCGGCGGACCTCGGCGGCGACCCGCTCGTCCTCGGTGAGCAGCGCCGCGCAGCACAGCAGGACGTCCTCCATGTCCATCCGGCCCTGGTCGCGCTTGACGTCCTCGTACGTCGCGAAGACCCGGGCCACCGTCGCGGGGTCGTGGCCCCCGACGGAGCGGCCGCGCTGCTCGGCGAGGGCGGCGTAGTCGTCGGGACGCACGTTGCTGACCTTGGCCCACTCCACCTCGCCGGCCAGGTCACGCAGCGTCGCCTGGTCGGTCTGGAGCCGGTTGCGGCGGGCGGCCGAGCCGAGCATGCCGAGCTTGGACTCGACCAGCACCGGGAGGTCACCGCCGAACACCCGGGGCCAGAAGTACCGCGCCTGGCGCAGCGCCGCGGAGTGGAAGGTCCTGGCCTGGACGCCGCCGGCCCCGAGGCCGCGCAGCCGGGACCGCATCTCGCCCGCGGCCCGGGTCGTGAACGTCACGGCGAGCACCTTGTGGGGGTCGTACACCCCGCTCGCGACGCCGTAGGCGATCCGGTGCGTGACCGCCCGGGTCTTGCCCGTGCCGGCGCCGGCGAGCACCCGCACCGGCCCGCGCAGCGCCTCGGCGACGGCCCGCTGCTCCGGGTCGAGGGCGTCGAGCAGCTGGTCGGCGGTGGCCGGGCACATCGGGGAACAAGCTCCTCGCAGTCGATGTTGCATCGTCCAAGGGCCCACGCGGCCCGCGCGCACCGATCCCGTCATCGGCTCGACCCTCCGTCGACCGTGCTGCGGCATGCTCGGTGCCCGACGCCCCAGCGTAGACGCCAGGAAGGACAGGAATGACGACGACGGCCGTGACGATGTACTCGACCCCGTGGTGCGGGTACTGCCACCGGTTGAAGCGGCAGCTCGACCGGGAGGGGATCGGCTACGCCGTGGTCGACATCGAGCAGCAGCCCGAGGCCGCCACGGTCGTCGAGCGCGTCAACCGGGGCAACCGGACCGTGCCGACGCTGGTGTACGCCGACGGCTCCGCCCAGACCAACCCGTCGCTCGCCGACGTGAGGGCCAAGCTGGCGTCGCTGGGCTGAGCGCGCGTCGCCGGGCCGATCCGGCGGCACGGCTCAGCCGCGGCGGGCCGGAGCTCCCCACTCGCCCGGCAGCGCCTCGCCGTACCACGCCTCGACGAGGGAGCGGGAGATCGAGATCCCCCCGGGCAGCTGCAGGCTGCCGGTCTCGGCCTCGGCGCGGAGCTCGTCGCGGGTGAACCAGCGCGCCGCCTCCAGCTCGTCGTGGTCCACCGAGATCTCGGTCGTGGTCGCCCGGGCGAGGAAGCCGACCATCAGGCTGGCCGGGAACGGCCACGGCTGGTTCCCGAAGTACGAGACCTCGCCGACCTCGATGCCGGCCTCCTCCGCCACCTCGCGGCGCACCGCGTCCTCGAGGCTCTCCCCGGGCTCCACGAACCCGGCGAGCGTCGAGTAGCGCCCCGCCGGCCACGAGGGCTGGCGGCCGAGCAGCGCCCGTTCGCCGTCGGTCACCAGCATGATCACGGCCGGGTCGGTGCGTGGGAACTGGTGGTGGGCGCAGGCCGTGCAGGTCAGCTGGTGGCCCGCCTGGCTCATCTGCAGCGTGCTCCCGCAGCGCGGGCAGTAGCGGTGCGAGTGGTGCCACTCCGCCAGGGCGACCGCGTGCACGACCAGGCCGGCGTCGACGGGATCGAGCCCCTGGAGAGCACCGCGCAGCGGTGTCCACTCCTCCGGCGCCCGGTCCGGCAGCTCGACGGCGAAGTGCGCCACGTCATCGCTGATCCCGAGGAAGACCCGGTCGCCCTCCGGCACGTCGCCCGAGGACCGCCAGCCGAGACGCCGGCGGTCGGCTGCCAGCGGGAAGCGGCTCCCCGCCACGGGCAGGACCCGGGTGCGCGGGTCTGCCCAGGCCCGGGCCAGCCATGCCTCGTCGGTCCGCCGCTCCGCGACGCGCTCGTGGGTCCGCTGCGACAACGCGATGCCGGCGTGCCCGCGCGGACGGGACGTGGCGAGGTCCTGGTCGGTCACTCCTTCACCCTACGCACGCACACCACCGGCTAGCGTGTCCGCGGTGAGCACCCACATCGCCGCCGCCGCGGGCGAGGTCGCACCGCTGGTCCTGATGCCCGGCGACCCGTTGCGCGCGCGGCGGATCGCGGAGACCTTCCTCGAGGACGTGACGTGCTACTCAGACGTCCGCGGGATGCTCGGCTACACCGGCAGCTACCGGGGACGGCGGGTGTCCGTGCAGGGCTCCGGGATGGGACAGCCGTCGCTGGCGATCTACGCCACCGAGCTGTTCACCGAGTACGACGTCGCGACGATCGTGCGCGTCGGGTCCTGCGGCGCCCTGACCGCCGATCTCGCGCTGGGCGACCTGGTGATCGGCTCGGGTGCCTGCACCGACTCGTCGATGAACCGGCTCCGCTTCGGGGGGCTCGACTACGCCCCCGTGGCGGACTTCGACCTGATGGTCGCCGCGCACACCGCCGCGGGGTCCCCGGACCTGTCGGCGAGCACCCGGGTGGGCCTGCTGCTCTCCACCGACGCCTTCTACCACCCGCGACCGGAGCTCACCGCACGGATGGCCGAGCACGGCGTGCTGGCCGTGGAGATGGAGGCCAGCGCGCTGTACACGCTCGCGGCCGCGCACCACCGCAGGGCGCTGGCGATCTGCACCGTGTCGGACCATCTCGTGACCGGAGAGCACAGCACCGCCGCTGCGCGCGAGCAGACGTTCGGCGAGATGGTCGCCATCGCGCTCGAGGCGGCGCTCGCGACCTCGTGAGCACCGGCTGCCTCACCCGCAGCGCCAGCAGCAGCCCTCGAGGTCCCAGTAGCAGCTCCGCCCGTGGACGTGGCCCTGCTGCACACCCGCCGGCGAGGGGGCGGCCGGTTCGTCGGCCGGTTCCTCCGCTGCCGAGGCGAGCTGGTCCGCGTCGCCCGACGTGCCCGTCATGGCGGGTCCCTTCGTGGCGTGGCGCCGGCGCCCCCCACACCGGCCTGCTCGACGGTAGGGCTCCTCGGCAGCAACGTCAACGCTGCGCGGGCGAGATCGCGGCTCAACCGGGCAGCGCGCCGAGCAGCGCCTCCAGGCCCGCGCGGTCCACGAGCCCCTCGGGCTCCACGAGGTCCCCGCTGCGGACGTAGTAGAACGCCGCGCGCACCTTCTCCGGCGGGACCCCGGCCAGCTCGGCCCAGGCCACCCGGTACACCGCGAGCTGGAGCGGGTCCGCGGTCTGTGCACGGTTGGTCTTCCAGTCCACGACGAGGTAGCCGTCCGCGTCGGCGTACACCGCGTCGATCCGTCCGCGGACCACCTGGCCGGCCAGCACGAGGGCGAACGGCGGCTCGACGGCCAGCGGGGTGCGCTCAGCGAAGGGACCGGCGCTGAACCGCTCGATGAGCTGCTGCAGGTCGGTGTCGTCGTCGATCTCGGCGTCGGCGCGTCCCGGCAGATCGTCGGGGTCCACGAGCTGCTGCTGGCCGAACCGGGACTCCACCCAGGCGTGGAAGCGAGTGCCGAAGCGAGCCGACGGCGACGGCCGGCGCGGCATCGGACGGGCGAGCTCCGCGGCCAGCTCCTGTGGCTGGTCGCGCAGCCGGGCAAGGGAGGTCGCCGAGAGACTGGACGGCAGCGGCACGACGACCTCGTCGGCGCGCTCGCGACGCTGCTCCTCCAGAAGTCTGTCGATCTCGCTGTCCCACTGCGCGACGCGCACCGCCTCCAGCACGTCGAGCCCGTGGTCGTCGGGCATCGTGCCCGGCGCGGCGCGCAGCTCCTCGGCCGCGGCCCGCACTCTCCTCGCGGCGTCGCGCCGGCGCTCCAGCTCCGCGGTGTGCGCCTCGACCGGCCACGGCGCGGACCGCGGCACCGCGAGCATCGGGTTGGCGACACCCTTCTCGGGCGCGTCGTGCCAGAGCTCGGCCTTCTCCCCCCAGCCGTCCAGCACGTCGCGGACGGTGCGCTGGTAGGGCGAGGGACCGAGCGGGCTCTTGCGCTCCGGCGCCCAGCAGTACGACGAGACCACCAGGACGTGGCGGGCCCGGGTGAACGCGACGTAGCCCAGCCGCAGCTCCTCCCGCAGCTCGTGGGCCCGGGTGTCCTGGGCAAGCTGGAGAAGATCGGCGGCGGAGTGCCCGCCCAGCGCCGGCTGGTCGCGCGCGTCGCCGCGCAGCGGGGTCGGGAGCACGCCCGGTCCGGCGGTCCACTTGGTGCGTCCGCGCCCCGTCGGGAAACGGTCCTCGGCGACGCCGACGAGGAACACCGCGTCCCACTCCAGGCCCTTCGCGCGGTGGACCGTGAGCAGCTTGACCGAGTCGGCCTCCGAGGGCGTCGCGACGTCCAGCCCGGCGCCGTACTCGTCCTCGGCCTGGAGGTAGGCCAGCAGGGCGGGCAGGCTGACGTCGCCGTCGACGGCCTGGAACTCGGCCACCGCCTTCACGAACAGGTCGAGGTTGTCGCGGCGGGCGTGCGCGGCCGCGCTGACCGAGGAGGCCAGCTCGACGTCGATCCCGGTGGTGTCGACGATCCGGCGCACCAGGTCGAGCAGCGGCTCACCGGCGTGGCGGCGGAGCTGGCGCAGCTCGGTCGCGAGCAGCGTGAACCGCTCGCGGGCCTCCGCGGAGTAGCTCGCCTCCCCGGGCTCGTCGAGCGCATCGCACAGGGACACCACCTCGGTCGGGTCGGCGCCCGCCACCGCGTTGTCGAGCTCCTCGTCGATGCCCGCGTCGCGGTCCCGCAGCTCCGGCCCGGTGCCGCGGGCGAGCGAGCGGGCCCGCTTGCCGAGCAGCGCCAGGTCGCGCGCGCCCACCGCCCAGCGCGGCCCGGTGAGCAGCGTGAGCAGCGCGGCGTTGGCCGTCAGATCGTGGAGCAGGGTGAGGGTGGCGACCACCTCGGCGACCTCCGGCAGCCGCAGCAGTCCCTGGAGCCCGACGATCTCGACCGGGATGTCCCGCCGGGTCAGCGCGTCGAACACGTCCGCGGCATGCGCGTTGTCTCGGGTCAGCACCCCGATCTCCGACCAGGGCCGGCCGGCGTGCACGGCGACGACCTGGTCGGGCAGCCAGCCGAGCTCGTCGTCGTAGGTCTCGTGGACCGCGGCCCGCACCACGCCGGGGGCTGCCCCGGGGGCCGGCTCCAGCTCCTCCACCGATGGCAGGGCGTCGTACAGCGGCCGGGCAAGCGCGTTGGCGACCTCGAGGATCCGGGCGTCCGAACGACGGTTCACGGTCAGCGGGTGGGTGCGGACGCCGGCGGGCCCGTCGACGGCCGGGAAGTCCTCGGAGAACCGCAGGATGTTGGAGACCGACGCACCCCGCCAGCCATAGATCGCCTGGTTCGGGTCTCCGACGGCGGTGACGGCATGGCCGAGCCCGGCGCCCGGCACGGGACCGGAGAACAGCCGGCTGAGCATCAGGGCCTGGGCGACCGAGGTGTCCTGGTACTCGTCGAGGAGCACCACCCGGTAGGTCTCGCGCTGGGCGGCACCGACCTCTGGGCGCTCGACGGCCAGCCGGGCGGCGAGCTCGATCTGGTCGGAGAAGTCCATGAGTCCCAGACGGCGCTTCAACCGGCGGTAGGACTCCACCAGGCCGAGCAGCTCCTCGCGGCGGGCGAAGGTGCCGAGCACCTTGTCGATCTCGGCCAGCCGGGTCTTGAGGGACTCGGCGGCGCGAGCCTCCTCGAAGAGCGGTCGCTCCCGGTCCTGGAAGGCGCGCAGGTCGCCGGGACCCACGAGATGCTCGGTCATCGCCGAGTCCAGCGCGAGCAGCGCGTTGACGACGGTCTCGGGATGGTCGCTGAGCAGCGCCACCCGCGCGGTGTGCCGGGCCACGGCGCGTGCGGCCAGCTGGTAGCGGGACGCGTCCGCGACCACCCGGGTGTCCGGCTCGTGGCCGATGCGCAGCCCCTCCTCGGTGAGCAGCGCCGCGGCGTAGGCGTTGTAGGTGGCGACGGTGGGCTCTTCGGGCTCCTCGTCCGCCGGCTCCGGGTCGCGAGCCCCCCGAGGACGCAGGATGCCCGAGTCGCGCAAGGCGCCCCGGATCCGCTGGCCGAGCTCGCCGGCCGCCTTGTTGGTGAACGTGAGCCCGAGCACCTGGTCGGTGCGCACCTGGCCGGTGGCCACGAGCCACACGACCCGGGCGGCCATCACCGTGGTCTTCCCCGAGCCCGCCCCGGCGACCACGACCTGAGGGCCGAGCGGCGCGGTGATCGCCGCGAACTGCTGGTCGCTGAACGGGAAGCTCATGTCCATCAGGACGCGCAGCTGCTCGGGGGTGGTGACCGGTCGGGGCGCGAAGGCGGCGGTCACGACAGCACCGTCCCGGCGCCCTTGACCGGGCACGTCGCCTGGAAGCGGCAGTGGTCGCAGTGCTTGCCGGCGACCGCCGTGAACGTCTCGCCGCGCACCACGGCCGCGGCGTGCATCAGCTGACGCTCGACGACCCGCAGCCCCTCCTCGTCGGGCTCCTGCGGCGCCTGCGTCTGGACCTTGACCTGCCCGCGGACCTCCTTGCGGAGCTGCACGAGCTCGGCTCCGCCGGCCCGAACGCGACGGCCGACCAGCTCGTCGGCGGCCCCGTTGTCGACGGCGTGCTGGTAGAGACCGAGCTGGGGGTTGGCCGGCAGGTCCTTGTCCGCGGGCGGGTACTTGGAGGTCTTCAGGTCCACCACGACGACCCGGCCGTCCTCGTCGAGCTCGAGGCGGTCGGCGTAGCCGTTGAGCCGCACGCCCCGGCCGTCGGGCAGCCTCACCTCGGCGGAGAGGTGCTCCTCGGTGGCGATCACGGTGCGCGCGCCGGGCCGGGTGTGCCAGGCCACGAAGCGTCGCAGCGCGGCCTCCACCTCGGCGCGCTCCCGGTCGCGGGACCAGGGCGTGCGGAACGGGATCTGGTCCCAGACCAGGTCGACGTAGCCCATCAGGTCGGCGACGAGGTCCGCTCCGGCGAGCTCGCCCTTGGCCACCCGGTCGGCGAGCGCGTGCACGACGAGACCGAAGCCCTGCGACTGGGTGGACCGGCTCACCCCGCCCGCCTCCCGCTCGAGGAACCACTTGGCGGGACAGGCCAGGATGCCCTCGAGAGCGCTGGCGGAGAGCACCAGCGGGTCGGCCACCGGGCGCACGGGGGTGTCCGCGAGGCTCCGGCCGCGGGTGCCCCACCAGCGGCCCGGGTCCGCCGACGGCACCAGAGGCTGGTCGCGGTGGGTGGCGAGCGCGAGCCGCGCGAGCCGGCGGGCCGCCGCCGTGCGGACCGGGCCGGACTCCGCCGGGTCGGACAGCGTCCGGCGGAGCTCGGCGACCAGCCCCGCGACCGAGAGCGGGCGCGCCGGCCGGCCCTGAACGTGGGCCCGGGTCAGCCCGGTCGCGGCGTGGTCCGCACGCACCTGCGGACCGAGCTCCTCGAGGAACCGCGACGGCTGCTCCCCCTCCTCGTCGACCGAGGCGACCGCGGTGACGACGAGACGCTGCCGGGCCCGGGTGCAGGCGACGTAGAACAGCCGGCGCTCCTCGCCGAGCAGCGTGGTGGTGCCGGTCGGAGGCAGGACGGCGTCGACCCCGATGCGGTCGGCCTGGAGCAGCGTCGAGCGGCGGCGGAGGTCCGGCCAGGAGCCCTCCTGGACGTGCATCACCACGACCAGCCGCCACTCCAGGCCCTTGGACCGGTGGGCAGTGAGCAGCCGGACGCCGTCGGCGCGGATCCCCCGCTCGGCGAGCGTGTCGCCCGGGATCTGCTGCGCCGTCAGCATGGCCAGGAAGCTCTCCACCGAGGTGTGCCCGCGCTGCTCCTCGGCCTTCGCCGCGAGCTCGAACAGAGCGCAGAGCGCATCGAGGTCGCGGTGGGCCGGCCGCGCGCCCGGCCCGCCGTGCTCGACGGTCGCGCGCAGCCGGCGCGGCCACGAGGTCCCCGACCAGAGCCGCCACAGCACCTCCTCGGCCGTGGCGCCCCCGTCCAGCGCGTCGCGCGCCCCTGCCAGCAGCCGCGCGAAGGTCGCCACCTTGGCTGCCGGACGACCTGCCACGCCCTCGAGCGTCGCCGCGTCGACGACCGCCCGGCGCAGCAGCACCGGCGACGGCCTGGGCGGCCGGTCCTCGACCGCGGCCAGCTCCTTCTCGCGCCGGCGCAGGGTGCGGGCCAGGCTGCGCACCTCCGTCGCGTCGAGTCCGGCCACCGGCGAGACGAGCAGCGCGTCGACCCGGTCCGGACCGAGGTAGTCCTCGGAGGTCGGCTCCCCGACCGTCAGGTCGACCACGGCCCGGAGCGCGTCGAGCAGCGGCAGCACCGCCGGCTCGCGCACCAGCGGCGTGTCGTCGGCGGCCACCTCGACCGGGACGCCGGCTGCGCCGAGCGCTCGGCGCAGCCCGGGGATGGAGCTCCGGCCGGAGCGGACCAGCACCGCCATGTCGGTCCACGCGACAGCGTCCTCGAGGTGTGCCCTGCGCAGCAGGTCGGCGACGTGCTCGGTCTCGGCCCGGTCGGTGTCGAAGGTGACGACGTCCACGCGTCCGGGACCGAGCGGGCCGTCGGCCGGGGCCGGGTTGCGGAACGCCCGGAACGTGTCGGCGCCGATGGCGCCCGTGGTGGGCAGCGCCGCGGCCACCGAGCGGGACGCCGCGAGGAGGTGGCGGCCGAAGCGGCGGGTGGTGCGCAGCGCCACGACCGGGGCGGGCGAACCGTCCGGGCCGCGGAACCTGGCCGGGAAGTCGAGGATGCCGCGCACCTCGGCGCCCCGGAAGCCGTAGATCGACTGGTCGGGGTCGCCGACCACGACCAGGTCGCGACCGTCGCCGGCGAGCGCCTCCAGAAGGCGCACCTGGCTGGGGTCGGTGTCCTGGTACTCGTCGACGAAGACGTGCGTGAAGCGGTCGCGCAGCTGGGCACGGACCGGCGGCTGCTCGGCGAGGAGCACGGCCCGGTGGATCAGCTCGGCGTAGTCGATGGCGCTCTCGTCGTCGAGGATGACGGCGTACTGCTGCATGAAGCGGGCGGCGGCGGCCAGCTCGGGCAGCCCGGCCTCGTCGGCCATCGCCTTCAGGTCGACCGGGTCGAGTCCCTTCTCCCGCGCCCGGGAGAGCACGGCCTGGACCTCGCGCGCGAAGCCCCGCGTCTCCAGCGCGGCGGCCAGCGAGGCCGGCCACAGCCCGGTCTCCCGGTTGCCGCGCAGCATCTCCTGGAGCACGACGTCCTGCTCGGGGGCGCTGAGCAGCCGCAGCGGCGCGGCGTACAGGTCCGCCGGGGAGTGCTGCCGAACCAGCCCGTAGGCGAAGGAGTGGAAGGTCGAGCTGAGCGTGGTCGCCAGGGTGCGGCCGAGCCGGGCCGTGACCCGGTCGCGGAGCTGCTCGGCGGCCTTGCGGCTGAAGGTCAGCGCCAGCACCGAGTCCGGCGAGGCTCCGCGACGCTCGACCCGGTCGACGATCGCCTCGACCAGGGTCGTGGTCTTGCCCGTGCCGGGCCCGGCGAGCACCAGCAACGGCCCGCAGGCGTGGTCGACGACGGTCTGCTGGAAGGCGTCCAGGGCAGGCCCGGCGACCGACCCGGTGACCGGAGGCGCCAGCTGGTACGTCGTCACGGGATCCATCCCATCAGAGGACGCCGACAGTCGTGGGCGCCGGCCCGCTCCGGTCACCCGCGCGACGGGGCAGCCGCTACCGCGCCGGGTCGTAGAACGCCGCGCGCATGTCGATGCGCCCGGACCGGCCGACCGGAGTGCCCTCCTGCCGGTAGCGTGCGAGCGCCTCCTCGTCGTGGCTCGGCGGAAGCGAGCCGTCCGCGCGCACGACGCGCCACCACGGGACGGCGCCGCCGTACGTCGACATCACCCTGCCCACCCGCCGCGGGCCCCCAGCGCCGACCGCCTCGGCGACCGCTCCGTAGGTGGTGACCCGGCCCGGCGGGACCTCCTCGACCACGGCGAGCACCCGCTCGACGTACTCCTCGGGGTCCACGGGCGCCACCCTACGGGCAGTCGCCGGGCCGCTCGCGTAGCCGGACGTACCAGGTGGCGGGCGACCGCGGGATGCCAGGCGTGCCGGCCGCGCCAGACGGCGCGACTGGTACGTCGGTGTACGAGCCAGCGCCCTAGGCGGACCAGCGGGCGAGGTGCCGTCCGGCCAGGGCCAGGCCCAGCAGCACGATGCCGAGCGCCACCCAGAGGGCCGGTCCGCCGCCCGGGAGGTGCAGGCCCTCGAGCACCGCCGCCAGCAGCCACGCCGGGACGACGGCCGCGGCCACCAGGACGTACCGCCGCGCCCACGTCGCCAGCACGTCACGGCCGAGCTCCAGCGCGGGCGGACCGAGCGAGGCGACGGTGGCCGCGACGTGCACCACCCACAGGTCGAGGGTGCCGAGCAGCAGCCAGCCACCGAGCGTCACCGGCAGGAACCACGCCCACAGCCCGGCGAGGGCCAGGAGCAGGAACGTCGACACGCTGGTGTCCGGCACCAGCGCCGCCGTCACGCCCAGGGCGGCGGCGACCGTGAACAGAAGCGGGTGCGGCCCGGACCCGGCCTGCCGCAGGATGCCGAGGAAGCCGACCGTCCCGACCGCCACGACCGCACGCACGGCGACCTGCTGGACGGGCAGCGCGCTGAGCCGGTCCAGGAACGCCGTCGCGTCGCCGAGCCGGCTCATCGCTTCGCCAGCCGCGGGCGGGCGGCCCGGCGGGCGAGCCGGACGAGCACCTCGTCGAGGGTGCCGGGGCCGCGCCAGGGCACCACCGGGACGCCGGACCGCTCGAGCCGCAGCAGCAGGCTCTCCCGCTCCAGGCGGCGCATCCGCCAGGCCAGCGCGGCCCGCTCGTCGTCCCCGAGGCGTACGTCGTCAGGGAGCGTGTCGACGACCACCACGCTCAGCCCGCTCGCGGCCAGCGTCGTCGTCGCCGTGACGGCCTGCTCCGAGAGCATCGGGGTGAAGATCAGCACCACCGCACCGGCCGGGGCCCGGAAGCGCAGCCGCGCCACGTCGACGTCCTGCCGCTCACCGGGGACGATTCGCGCGAGCGTGTCCAGCAGCTGCCGGAGGTGCCGCCGTCCCGAACCGGTGCGCACCGCGTTGCGGGTCGCCGAGCCGAGCACCCGCAGCCCCACCCGGTCCCCGCGGGAGAGATGGTGCTCGGCGACCGCACCGGCCGCCCGCACCGCGACGTCGAGGCTGCTGGCGCGGCCGAGCACGCCCTCGCTGACGCCGAGGTCGATGCCGCTGTCGACGACCAGCAGGACGCTGCTGTCCTCCTCGGCGACGGTGCTCGTGACGTGCAGCGTTCCGGTGCGCAGCGAGACCCGCCACTGCACCCGGCGCAGCCGGTCGCCGGGCGCGAACGGCCGGATCGAGGCGAGCTCGCTGCCCTCCCCGGGGCGGCGCGCGGGGTGGGTGCCGACCAGGCCGATCGGGTGCGGCGCCGGAGCCCTGCTGTCGAACCGACCGGGCAGCGGCAGCGTCGTCAGCGTCACCGGGAACACCTCCTGCGGACCCCACTGGTGCCCGGCCCAGCTGCCGGTCGCCAGGACGAGGCCGTCCCCGACGCTGCGCCGGCCCCAGCGCAGGCTGGTGAACGGCACGTCGAGGTCGAGCCGCGAGGCACCCGGTGGCAGCGCCGCCCCGACGACGCCGCTCGCCGGCCGGGTGGCCCACCAGCGGTGCCGGTCCAGCGCCACGACCGCGTGCTCGACGTCGTCCGCCTGATGGATCCGGGTCCGCGTCACCGTCCCCTCGCCCTCGCGGATGGTGCCGTGCATGACCCGGGTCTCGGTCCGCGGCAGCCGGTGCGGCCGGTGCAGCATCGCCACGACGGCATACCAGAGGAGGGGAAGGACCAGGACCACCAGGTCAGGCCGTCCCACCGCGACCGCGAGCAGGCACGTCGGAGCGCTCACGAGCACTGCCCGGACCAGCGCGTTCGTCGGCCTCCAGCGCGTCTCGGGCACGGCCCGCTCAGCGCTCCCGGGCCGACGGCGTCTCGACCTGCGCGAGCACGCTCGTCGCGACCGTCTCGCCGGACACCTCGCTCATCCACAGCTCCGGCTTGACCGTCACCCGGTGCGCGAGCACCGCCGGGGCGACCGCCTTGACGTCCTCCGGGACGACGTAGTCGCGCCCGTCGATGACGGCGTACGCCCGCGCGGCCAGCATCAGGGCGAGCGACCCGCGCGGCGAGGCTCCCATCAGCGCGTGAGGGTGCTCGCGGGTGGCGGTGGCCAGCGCGACGCAGTACGCCGCGACGCTGTGGTCCACCGTCACGGTCTCGACCGCGGCCTGCATCCGCAGCAGCCCTGCGGCGTCGGTGACCGCCGAGAGCTGCTGCTCCTCGCGCCGCCGCTCCAGACGCCTGCGCAGCACGTCCTCCTCGTCGGCGCGGCTCGGGTAGCCGAAGGTCACCCGGGTCAGGAACCGGTCGAGCTGCGCCTCCGGAAGCGGGTAGGTGCCCTCGTACTCGACCGGGTTGGCGGTCGCGAGGACGTGGAACGGCGGGTCCAGCGGGAAGGTCCGGCCCTCGACGGTGACCTGGCGCTCCTGCATCGCCTCGAGCAGCGCGGCCTGCGTCTTCGGCGGCGTCCGGTTGATCTCGTCGGCCAGCAGCAGCCCGGTGAACAACGGGCCGGCCCGGAACGAGAACTCGGCGGCCTTCTGGTCGTAGATGTAGGAGCCGGTCAGGTCGGCCGGGAGCAGGTCCGGGGTGAACTGGGCACGGGTGAAGCGCAGTCCCAGGGTCTGCGCGAACGACCGAGCGGCGAGCGTCTTGCCGAGGCCCGGGAGATCCTCGATGAGCACGTGACCGCCGGCGAGGATGCTGGCGAGCACGACGACGAGGGCGTGCCGCTTGCCCACCACCGCGCGCTGCACCTCCTCGAGGACCCGGTCGGCCAGGACGGACACCTCGCGGACGGCGGGCAGCGGGTCGGGGCTCACAGGGCCTCGACTCGGTCGAGCAGGAGCGCGATCCGCTCCGGCGTGAGGCGGGCGTGGCCCCCGTCCCCGGCGACGTACGCCGCGAGCTCGGGACCCAGCAGGGCGCTCGCCCGGACCGGGTCGGCCTTGAGGCTGACGCCGTAGTGCGCCAGCAGCCGCTGGTCGGCCAGCGTGGCGAGCTCCTGCTGGAGCCCCGGGCCGACCTCGCGGGCGTCGAGGTGCGCGCCGACCAGTCGGGTGAGCATGGCCAGCCGCGGGTCCTCGCCGGGCAGCCGGCCCGGCTCGCGGTCCGGCCGGCTCCAGCTGGCCGGCACCGTCGTCAGCGACGCGTCGAGGAACAGCCACAGCGTGGCCGCCACCGCGGCGACGAGCAGGGCCAGCAGGCCAGGGCGTGGCTGGTTCCCGCGCCAGTAGGCGACCGCGCAGCCGGCGAGCCAGACCAGGAAGGCGGTGACGATGCGTGCGGTCCAGACCCGCCTCACCGGGCCGGCTCCACGGGTCCGAGCTCGGCCAGCTCGCTGTGCAGCTGCTGGAGCGCGGCCCGGGCCGCCGTCCGGTCGCTCTCGGCCAGCGGGTGCTCGGAGAACCGGGCCTCCCGGTAGAGCCCGGCCAGCCGCCCGATCGCGCGCGGGTCGACGTCGAGGTTCCTCAGCACCCGCACGGTGTACTCCGAGGAGGTCTCCGTCGGCCCCGGAGGCAGGCCCGCCTCACCGATGGTCTGCTCGAGACGCAGCCAGCAGCGGACGATCCCGTTGCGCGGGCTGCCCTCGGCGACCGCGGCCAGCTGCGCGGCGGAGTCGTCGTGGAGGGCCTGGGCCAACCGGCCGCGCGGCAGCACCTCGAAGGCGACCTCCGAGGGCTTCTCGGGCGGACGCCAGCGGTGCGCCCAGAGGTACCGGAGCGCCAGCGCGATCACCAGCACGGCGCCGACCAGGACCGCCCACGCGATCAGCGTGCCGAGCCAGCTCAGGTCATGGGTCTGCCGGATGTTGCGGGTGACCGTCCGGAGGTTGGGCGCCGGCGAGACCGTCGACGCCTGCGCCGTCGGCTCAGGCGTGTGCGTGAGCACCCGCCGCCGGCCGGAGTCGCTGAGCAGCGCGCCGGGTCCGCCGGCCGCGGCCCACAGCAGCACCACGACCGCGGCGGACACCGCCCCGAGGACCACGGCCCTTGGGGCGGCCCGGCTGCCGTGGCTCCCCGTCACGGGCGGGAGCGTAGTCGCGGAAGGTCTCGGTCCGGTCACGACGGACCGGGACGCGGTCGCCTCAGTACGACGGCTGTGAGGGGTCGACCTGGCTCACCCAGGCGACGACTCCGCCGCCGACGTGCACCGCGTCGCCGAACCCGGCGCCCTTGACGACCGCCAGCGCCTCCGCGGAGCGAACCCCGGACTTGCAGTGCAGCACGAGCTGCTTGTCCTGCGGCAGCTCGCCGATCGCCGTGCCGTTGAGGAAATCGCCCTTGGGAATCAGCACCGAGCCGGGGATCCGGTTGATCTCGTACTCGTTCGGCTCGCGCACGTCGACGAGCACGAAGTCGCGCTCGCCGTTCTCGCGCTCCTTGAGCCACTGCTCGAGCTGGGTCACCGAGATCGTCGACCCGGCGGCCGCGTCGGCGGCCTCGTCGCTGATCGCGCCGCAGAACGTCTCGTAGTCGATGAGACCGGTGACGGTCGGGTTCTCGCCGCACAACGCACAGTTCGGGTCCTTGCGGACCTTGAGCTTGCGGTACTCCATCTCGAGGGCGTCGTAGATCATCAGCCGGCCCACCAGCGGGTCACCGATGCCGGTCAGCAGCTTGATCGCCTCGTTGACCTGGATGGAGCCGATGCTGGCGCAGAGCACGCCGAGCACGCCGCCCTCGGCGCACGACGGGACCATGCCCGGCGGCGGCGGCTCCGGGTAGAGGCACCGGTAGCAGGGCGCCTCGCTGCGGCCGTCCGGTCCCTCGAGGGTCGGCCAGAACACCGAGGCCTGACCGTCGAAGCGGTAGATCGACCCCCAGACGTACGGCTTCCCGAGGAAGTACGCCGCGTCGTTGACCATGTAGCGGGTCGCGAAGTTGTCCGTGCCGTCGACGATCAGGTCGTACTGCTCGAAGATGCCGAGCACGTTGTCGTTGTCGAGGCGCTCGTTGTGCAGCACGACGTCGACGAGCGGGTTGACCTCGGCGATCGACTCCTTCGCCGAGACGGCCTTGGGCCTGCCGACGTCGCTCTGGCCGTGGATCACCTGCCGCTGCAGGTTCGACTCGTCGACCTCGTCGAACTCGGCGATGCCCAGGGTGCCGACCCCGGCCGCGGCCAGGTAGAGCAGCGCGGGGCTGCCGAGGCCGCCGGCGCCGATGACCAGCACCTTGGCGTTCTTCAGGCGCTTCTGCCCGGTCATCCCGACGTCAGGGATGATCAGGTGGCGGCTGTACCGGCGCACCTCGTCGACGGTCAGCTCAGCTGCCGGCTCGACCAGCGGGGGTAGGGACACGAGCTCTCCTCAGGCCTCGGGGTTCCGATGTGGGGGCAACACCCGTCCGGCCCTCCATGTTCCCCGAGGTGCCCCGCGGCACGTGAGGCGTCCCGGGATGCGGACGCCGCCGCTCAGGAGCCGGGCGTGCCACCCACGGGGCCGGCCACCACGACCGCGTTGCTCGCATAGCCGCTGCCGTTCCAGCCCTGGCAGGTGACGAGCACCAGCCGGCCGGGGACGTGCTGGGCGAACAGCCTCCTTGCCTGCCGCGCGAGGGCCGCCTTCCGATAGACCCGGACCGCCCTGACGGCGTACCCGAGCCGTCCGCGCGGCGTCTGCACGACCACCGCGTCACCCGGCCGCAGCGTGCCGAGGTCGTCGAACGCGCCACCCCCGGTGTGCACGGTGTGCCCGGTCAGCAGCACGGAGCCGGTGCCACCCGGCCGGGCTCCCGCCCGCCACCAGCCGAGCACCCGGGGGTCGGCGGGAGGAGTGAGCACGCCGCCCGCCGCGGAGACCGGTACGACGCGGCTGTCGACGTGCAGCGCCGGGATCCGCAGCCGCACCGGGCGCCCGGCCACCGGGCGCGGGCGAGGCGTCGCGGCCGTGGAGGGCCCGGCAGCCCACCCGCCGGACGGTGGAGGCGGAACCGCGGCCGGCGCGGCCCCCGAGTGCGGATCGGCCGACCAGAGCCCGGCGAGCCCGGACCGCGGGAGCCCGAGGGCGAGCGCCACGAGCGCGATGCCGAGCACGGCGACCATCCGACGGCGGTCGCCGCGCCCGGACCGGTCAACGGCGGGAGACACTGCGCCTGCGCCGCGACCACGTCACGGCCCCGGAGACGAGCAGCACGAGAAGGCCACCGGCGGTGAGCACGTCGCCCACGGCCCCGCGGGAGCCCTGCGTGAGGGACGCGTTCGGCGCGGAGCCCAGCCCTGCGTCGACCGCGGTAGGCACGCTCGCGTCGGTGCCGAGCACGAGGTCGCCGGCGTGTCCGCCGCCCTGCGGTCCACCGCCCTGTCCGCCGGACACGGTGGTCTCCGTGCCGAGGACGTCCTCCACCACGCAGCGGCCGCCGTCCAGCACGTAGCCGTCGGGCACGCTGCTCTGGTCACCGTCGAGGTCGGGGCAGACGTCGGTGGCCGGCGGTGGGACCTCGCAGCCGGCCTGGCTCAGCTCGGCGTCGGTCGCCGTGCGACTGCCGTGCTCGACGGAGGTCTCCGGCGTGCCGGTCACCCAGGCCTCGGTCTCGGTGTCCCACACCCAGTCCGTGGTGGTGGTCGTGGTCGTCACCGGCACCGTCGCGGTGTCGCAGTCGACGACACCGTCGACCGCCTCCTGCTGGACCACGGGGTCGGGCCTGGGCGGCACGACCTGGCAGTCGGCCTGGCTGAGCTCGGCGTCGGTCGCCGCGCGGGTGCCGTGCTCGACGTTGGTCGTGGCGTGGTCGCTGTCGAGGACCCAGGTGTTGGACGACTCGTCGTAGACGTACGGCGTGGTGGTGGTCGTCGTGGTGACCGGCACCGTGGCGGTGTCGCAGTCGACGGTGCCTTCGGTGCTCGCGTGCCGCACCTGGTCGGCGGGCTGCGCGGGCGGCGCGGCACAGGTCCTGCTTCCGGTGTGGATCCAGCCGAGCCGGTCCAGGTTCAGGCCGCTGAAGTGCTGGACCGTGCCGGACCGGTCGGTGTAGTCGAAGGCCGGGATGATGTCGTCGCGGTGGCCGCCGTGGCCGGCCGTCACGACGGACGCCGCACTGGTCCGCACGAAGTTGTACTGGTGGCCCGCGTTGGCGCTCGTGAAGTGGCAGAACGCCACGTCGGCGTGGCTCGCCGGAGTGGCCTGGGCGGCGGCCGGGACGGCGAGCACCAGCAGGCCGGCGGCGAGGGCGGTGGTGCACAGGAGGGCGAGCCGGCTCGAGATCCGGGCTTGCAGTGGTGCGGTGCGATGGCTCATGTTCGGTCATTCCCCTGAGTCTGTTCGGTCGGTGCGGATCGACGGATCCTGCGAACCGCGCGAACAGACCCGCGGCCACTCCTCGCGCAACGCCCTCTGACCTGGGCAGCCACGCTCTGACGAGCGTGCGCAGCCCACGGGCAGCGTGCGGAGCACGGCGGTGACGGCCCCCCGGCCTGGTCCACGCGGCATCTCGCCACGGGATCCCCCACACCATTGTCCGGTTCGGGTCCTTTAACCGTTAGACCCCGAAATAGCCATTTCTGGACTAGTCATCTCCGGCGATCCGTCCCGGTGGACGTCACCGTGCCGGGGGGCCGGCGTACTGCAGAGTAGTGTTTCGCCAGCACGACCTGACCCTGGGTGAGAGGGCTGACGAGGTGACCACGATCCACGACCAGAAACCGCGCGGTGGCCGGATGCCGCGCACGGCCCGCCGTGCGCAGCTCCTCGAGTCGGCCCTCGAGGTGTTCGTGGCCCAGGGCTACCACGCCGCGGCCATGGACGACATCGCCGAGCGGGCCGGGGTCTCCAAGCCGGTGCTCTACCAGCACTTCCCCGGCAAGCTGGACCTCTACCTGGCGCTGCTCGACCAGTCGTGCGACACGATCGTCGACGCCACCCGCGACGCCCTCGCGGCCACTGAGGACAACAAGCAGCGGGTCGCGGCCACCATGCACGTGTTCTACGACTACGTGGCCAGCGCGCAGGGCGCCTTCCGGCTGGTCTTCGAGTCCGACCTGACCAACGAGCCGCCGGTCCGCGACCGGGTGGACCGGGTGACCCGGGAGTGCGCCGAGGCGATCGCCGACGTGATCCACGAGGACACCGGTCTCCCGGGTGAGCAGTCCCGGCTGCTCGCGGTCTCCCTGGTGGGCATGGCACAAGTCAGCGCCCGGTTCTGGCTGGACGCCGACCACGAGATCGACCAGGACGCTGCTGCCAGCCTGGTTGCCGGCCTCGCGTGGCGCGGCATCCGCGGCTTCCCCCGCAGCGACGAGCCGGCCTGACCGGCGACGTAGGCTGCCCGGGGAGCGCTGCCGCCGCGCCGGCCCGCACAACCACGAACCAGGAGGTCCTCCATGGAGGTCAAGATCGGCATCGAGAACGTCTCCCGCGAGCTGATGGTCGACTCGTCCCAGACGGGCGAGGAGGTCCAGGAGGCCGTCGCGAAGGCGCTGGAGGGCACCGAGCGGGTGCTGAGCCTGGTCGACGCCAAGGGGCGTCGGGTCATCGTGCCGGTCGACAAGCTCGCCTACGTCGAGATCGGCTCGCCGACCGTGGGCCAGGTGGGCTTCCGCTCCTGAGCAAGGGCCGAGCTCAGGCCGAGAGGCCGAGCGCCTCCATGCGCGCGTTGTGGTTCTCGGTGAGCCGGGCGAACATCCGCGCGATGGCCGCGAGGTCCAGCCCCGGACGGTCGACCCCGCCGGACAGCAGGGCGGAGAGCGCGTCGCGGTCGGCGGCCACCCGCTGGGCCTGGGAGAGCGCCTCCCCCATCAGCCGGCGCCCCCAGAGCGCGAGCCGTCCCCCGACCCGCGGCTCGGCCGCGATCGCCTTGCGCACCCGGTCCACCACGAACGCCGACTGGCCGGCGTCCTCGAGGCTCTCGATGATCAGGGTGCGCGTCTCGCTGTCGACCGAGGCCGCGATCTCGCGGTAGAAGTCGGTCGCCAGCCCGTCGCCCACGTAGGCCTTCACGAGCCCCTCGAGCCAGTCCGCCGGCGCGGTCCGCTCGTGGAAGGCGTCGAACGGCTCGCGGAACGGGTCCATCGCCGCGTAGGGGTCCACGCCGAGCTCCGCGAGCCGGTCGCGCAGCCGGGTGAAGTGGCCGAACTCCGTCGAGGCCATCGCCGCGACCTCGGCCTTGTCCTGCAGGCGCGGCGCAAGCTTGACGTCCTCGGCCAGCCGCTCGAACGCCGACATCTCGCCGTACGCGATGACGCCCAGGAGGTCGACGACGGCGGCGACGTACGACGGGTCCTGGAAGGCCAGCGGCACCGGCGCAGCGGGCGTGTCGGTCATGGCGGGAGCGTACCGGTAGAATCGTCTGGACAACTGTGAGAGAAGGACGGCAGGCGCTGTCCCCCCAGTCCAAGAGAACAGGCAAGCTTCTGACCACCTTCAGAGAGCTCGGGGCGCTCCCCGAGATCGCCGACGCCCTCGAGCGCGCCGGCATCGTCCACCCCTTCCCGATCCAGGAGATGACGCTCTCGGTCGCCCTCATGGGCACCGACCTCATCGGGCAGGCACGCACCGGCACCGGCAAGACGCTCGCGTTCGGCATCCCCGTCCTGCAGCGCACGGTCGCGCCGCACGACCCCGACTACGCCGACCTCGCCGCGCCCGACAAGCCGCAGGCGCTCGTCGTGGCGCCGACCCGGGAGCTCGCGCTGCAGGTCGCCGGAGACCTCCGGCTGGCCAGCGCGGATCGCGGCACCCGGGTGCTGACCGTCTACGGCGGCGTCGGGTACGACGCCCAGCTGGACGCGCTCAAGACCGGCGTCGACGTGGTCGTCGGCACACCGGGACGGCTCCTCGACCTGGCCAACCGCCGGGTCCTGGACCTGAGCCACACCAAGGTTCTCGTCCTCGACGAGGCCGACGAGATGCTCGACCTCGGCTTCCTGCCGGACGTGCAGAAGCTGCTGGCGAAGACTCCCGAGACCCGGCAGACGATGCTGTTCTCGGCCACCATGCCGGCCGCGATCGTCGCGCTCGCCCGCACCCACATGCGGCACCCGATGAACATCCGCGCCGAGTCGGGTGACAGCCAGCAGACCGTGCCGGCCACGGCCCAGTTCATCTACCAGGTCCACGACCTCGACAAGCCCGAGATCATCGCCCGGATCCTGCAGGCCGAGAACTCCGGCAGCACGATCGTGTTCACCCGCACCAAGCGCGCCGCGCAGCGGGTGGCCGACGACCTGGCCGAGCGCGGGTTCCCGGCCAGCCCGCTGCACGGCGACATGCAGCAGGTCGCCCGCGAGAAGGCGCTCAAGCGGTTCCGCGAGGGCAAGGTCAAGGTGCTGGTCGCGACCGACGTGGCCGCGCGCGGCATCGACGTCGCCGACGTCACCCACGTCATCAACTACAGCTGCCCCGAGGACGACAAGACCTACGTGCACCGCATCGGCCGCACCGGCCGAGCGGGCGCCTCGGGCGTCGCGGTCACCTTCGTCGACTGGGCCGACGTGACCCGGTGGAAGGTCATCAACAAGACCCTCGACCTGCCGTTCGAGGAGGTCCCCGAGACGTACTCGACCTCCGAGCACCTGTACCACGACATGGGCATCCCGGCCGGCGCGAAGGGCCGCATCGTCCCCGAGAGGCCGCGCGTCCCCGCCGAGGAGTCCGGCTCCGGCGGCGCCTCGCGTGAGGACCGCGAGCGGCCGGCGCGCCGGCGTACCCGCTCCCGGACCCGCACCCGCGGCGGTCAGCCGGCGGCCGGCAGCGGGACGGCGCCCGAGGGCGCGAGCGCCCCCACCCGGAGTCGTCCGACGGCGCCACCAAGCCACGGCGCAGCCGCAACCGCCGCCGGTCGCGCGGAGGCTCGGGCAGCAGCCCGGCGGCGAGCACCGCCGCGGAGTAGCCGCTCAGGCGGCACGACGACCGGGTGCCGAGCGGCGTGAAGCGCCACAGCGCCTTCGCGTCGGGGCGCCACTGGCGCACGCAGCCGTGCGACTGCGGCGTGCCGAGCTGGGCCCGGGTCTGCAGCGGTGGCCGTCCTTGACCGGGATGTCGTGGAACCCGATCGCGGCGTTGACGCCATGGGTGAACACGACGAAGTAGTCCATCGTGCCGGAGTCGTCGATGCCGAAGGCGTGCGGCTGCCGGCTCTCGACCTGTAGTGCCCGGCGTGCAGGTTGTCGGTCAGGCTGCCGGAGACCAGGTAGGTGCGGCGTACCGTGCCGTCGCGGCGGCACCAGCCACACGCGCTGCGCGACCGGTCGAAGACCACCCGCCGCCGCGGCCGGTGCGGGCCGGGACCGCCGGCGCGGCCGCCGACGGCAGGGTCGATTCCGCCGTCTCCGCGGGCGAGGGCGCTGACCGGAGCGGGTCGCGCGGCAACGAGCCGTCACCGAGCCGGCGAGCCGCAGGGCCCCCTGGGCCGGGCCGGCCGGCGCCTGGGTGGACACGGCCGGAGCGGCCATGGACTCGATCGGCAGCAGACCCACCGCCGCCGAGCACGGCCACAGGGTGACCAGGAGCGACCCGCCTGCGGCGGCGATGCGCGGGTAGCGCGGCCGCGGAGGCACCGCGCGCCGAGCGTCCCCGGGACGTGGTGCACCGGTGGTGCTGCGACGGCCGCCCATGCCCGTCATCTAGGCGAGTCGGCCCGCTCTTGTGCGAGGCGTGCCGGCGACCTCGCCGGTAGGCGTCGGCGCCGCGGTGCTCGCCGGGTGGTGCTCAGGATCGACCGCCCGGCGGCCGGCGCCTCCGCGAAGCGGATCGACTTGGGGATCGGCGGCTCGACGACGTCGAGCGAGTAGGCCTCGGAGATGTTGTCCAGCACGGCGCGGGCGTGGTTGGTCCGCCCGTCGAACAGCGTGGGCAGCACCCCCCAGACCTGAGCTCACGGTTGGTGAACCGGCGTACGTCGTGGACGGTGTCGAGCAGCTGGCCGACTCCGCGGTGCGACAGCGTCTCGCACTGCAACGGGATCAGCACACCGCGTGGCGGCGGTCAGCGCCGCGACCGTGAGCACGCCGAGCGAGGGCGGGCAGTCCAGCAGCACCCAGTCGTAGTCCGTCGAGCTCGTCGAGCGCCGCCGCGGATGACGTACTCGCGCCCGGTGCGGGTCAGCAGGTCGGCCTCGGCGCGGGCGAGCTCGATGGTCGCCGGCAGCAGGTCGACGCCGTCCTCGGTGGTCGAGGATGACCTCGGTGGGGTCGAGCCCCTTGGTGAGCACGTGGTGCACCGAGAGCTCGAGGTCCTCGGGGTCGATGCCCAGCGAGAACGTCAGGCAGGCCTGCGGGTCGAGGTCGACGAGGAGGACCCGGCTGGCCCTGCTCGGCGAGCGCGGCGCCCAGCGAGGCGACGGTCGTCGTCTTGGCGACGCCGCCCTTCTGGTTGGCGATCGCGAGGACTGGTCGCTTCGTCCCCGCCGATTGTGCCCGAGACAGACGGCCTGACCGCGGGTCAGCGCCGTGGAAGGCTCGGGGCATGTCGCGACCAGTCGCCTGGTCACCGGTCCCACCGCGGGCATCGGCCGGTCGTTCGCCGAGCAGCTCGCCGCGCGCGGCTACGACCTGGTGCTGGTGGCTCGCGACGAGCACCGGCTCGCGGAGGTCGCCGCCGGCTGGCCCGCGAGCACGGCGTCGAGGCGAGGTGCTCCCGGCCGACCTCGGCGGACCGCGCGGCCCTGGCCCGGGTGGAGGCCCGGCTCGCCGACGCGGCGCGCCCGGTCGACCTGCTGGTGAACAACGCCGGCTTCGTCGCTCAAGCACGGCTTCCTGGACAACGACATCGAGGACGAGCAGGCGATGCTCGACGTGCTCGTGACCGCCGTGCTGCGGCTGACCCACGCCGCCCTACGCCCGATGGTCGAGCGCGGCCACGGCGGCGGTCATCAACGTCTCGAGCGTGGCCGGCTACCTGCCGCGCGGGACCTACAGCGCCGCGAAGGCGTACGTCACCTCGTTCAGCGAGTGGGCGGACCTGACCTACCGCGACCGCGGCGTGCGCGGTGATGGCGCTGCTGCCCGGCTTCACGAAGACCGAGTTCCACGAGCGGATGGACGTCTCCCGCGACTCGGCGCCGTCGTGGCTGTGGCTGGACGTCGACGACCTGGTGCGCGAGGCGCTCGCCGACCTCGAGCACGGGCGCACGGTCTCGATCCCGTCCAAGCGCTACAAGGCCCTCGCCGCGCTCGCCCGCTACACCCCGTCGTCGCTGCAGGCGAGGTTCCAGGGGCTCGGCCGCAGGTGACCCGTCTGCGGTCCCGCCGGTCGTCGCCGCGCGGGGATCGCAGACGAACCGGGGCTGCGCGACGCGACGTCATGGCACCGCCACCTCGGGTGTCCGGCGTCCGGAGCGGCGCGCGGCGTCCGCGGCCAGCTCCAGGAGGCGTGCGTACTCCTCGGGCGCGGTGAGGTTGCAGCCGAGCGCATGCCCCCGCTTCCCCTCGCCGTGGTGGTCGCTCGAGCCGGTCACCACCAGGCCCAGCCGCCGCGCTGTGGCCCGCAGGCGCTCTCGCACGGCGGCCGGGTGGTCCTGGTGGTCGACCTCGACGCCGGCCATCCCGGCGTCCCTGAGCCGCGCCAGGCCGCGCTCGTCCAGGGCCTCGTGGTTGTGCCGCGACGCCCACGGGTGCGCGACCACGCTCACCCCGCCGGCCGCGTCGACGATCCCCAGGGTGCGGACCAGGTCGGCCGCGTAGCGCTTGACGTACGCCGGCCCCTGCGGTCCCAGGTACCGGTTGAACGCCTCGTTGCGGTCGGCGACGACACCCTTCGCGACCAGGGCGTCGGCGATGTGCGGGCGTCCGGTGGCCGCGGCCTCGCCGGACACCCGCAGCACGTCATCGGCCGTGATGTCGATGCCGAGGGCCCGCAACCGCTCCAGCACCGCGGGCAGTCGGGCGTTGCGGCCGGCGAGCACCCGGTCGCAGCTCCTCGACGAGCGGCGGGTAGCCCGGGTCCGGGAGATAGGCCAGCAGGTGCACGCCGTACCCCGCGAGAGAGCAGCTGATCTCGAGCCCGCGCAGCAGCGTCGTACCGACCTCGGCGGCTTCGGCGGCCGCCTCCTGCCAGCCCTCCGTCGTGTCGTGGTCGGTCAGGCCGAGGACGTCGATGCCCGCGGCGTGCGCGTGCCGCACCAGGGCGGCCGGGGAGTCGGTGCCGTCGGAGCGGTCGGAGTGCGTGTGGAGATCGATGCGCACCCGTCCAAGCGTACGGACCACCGGGTCGTCACCACGCCGGCGGACTCGTCACGAACGGGAGGTCGATCAGCTCCGGTCCGAGCGCCGCGACGTCGGTGAGCACCCACTCGTCCTGCAGCAGCAGCGCCGCCGACGGGGGCCGGAGCACCAGCCACAGCCAGCGGCCGAGCGCCTCCCCGACGAACACCGACCGGTCGAAGTGCGTGTCCGCGCCAGAGGTGAGCACCGACCACAGCTTGATGGGGTGGCCGTCGATGCGCACCTTCAGGTCCGGCGGCCCGTCCCCGATCTCGGCGCCGGGGTCGCTGCGCAGCAGCCCGGCGCAGCGCGAGCCCACCCCGACCCCGGGCTCCTCGGACACCACGGTCAGCTCGACCACCCCGTCGAGGTCGCTCGAGCCGGTGCAGGTTACGTACGTCGCGCGGGCGTCGGCGCCCTCGTCCGCCACACAGCCGAAGTCCGACACCGCCCAGCCGGGACTCAGCGGCCAGGGCATCAGAGTGGGCAGTGCTCCGGCGCACCTGAGGTGCTCGGCGAACTGCTCGTAGCCGGCATCGCGGGTGCGCCACAACGGGGTGGTCTCCCCGTGGACCGGACAGCGCCAGCCGGTCCGGTCCCGCTTCACGGACGAGGCGCACCGGGGGCAGCCGGCCACGAGGGTCATGGGCTAACCGTGCTGCCCGGCCGCACGGCCGTCAAGAAGCTCACCCGGGCTCCGAGACGCCGTCCTCGGGCAGCAGGCTCCTCTGGTCCAGGGCGTAGAGCAGCGCGAACGCGGGGCCGACCAGCACCACGGCGCGCCCGGTCGCGACGATGACGGCCTCGATCGTCCCCGTCGGCGCGGCGCCCGCGCCCACCGTCGACGTCCGGGGCAGCAGGTGGAAGGGCGACCCGGCGAAGGTGCTGGCCATCAGCGCTCCTGGACAGGCGTGGCCCGGGTCCGACCCGAGGACGGTCGGCCCCGCACCGGGGCCGGGCATCGTCCGCCGGGGACGATTCACGCCGACGGCTCGGACCGGGGGCTAGGGTCTGGCCTGTGGCAGCCGGTCTCGTCGACTGCGTGGGCGCCGTGGTGCACGACGCCCACGGCCGGCTCCTGCTCGTACGGCGCGGCACCGAGCCGGCCCGGGGGACGTGGTCGGTGCCGGGCGGCCGCGTCGAGGCCGGTGAGACCGACGCCGCCGCGACCGTCCGCGAGGTGCGCGAGGAGACCGGGCTCGACGTCGAGGTCGGCCGGCTGCTCGGCAGCGTGCTGCGCGACGCCCCGGCCGGCGGGCGGTACCTGATCCGCGACTACCTGTGCCGGCCCGCGCCCGGCAGCGAGCCCGACGCGGTCCGCGCCGGGGACGACGCGGCCGGGGTGGGCTGGTTCGGCGCCGGTGACCTCGCGGACCTGGTGTGCGCGCCGGGGCTGGTCGACGCGCTGGCGCAGTGGGGTGTGCTGCCCCAGCCGGGACGCTAGTACCGCGTCAGGAAGCAGGGACGCGGTGCTAGGAGTTCCAGCGGAGCACGACCGGGAAGTCCCTCTCGTAGCCCAGCGTGCTCACCGTCGCCGTGTCCAGCTTGAAGAACCGGCCCTCGTCGACCGGCTGCTCGATCCACCGCGCGGCCAGTGCCCGCAGCGAGTGTCCGTGGCCGAACAGCAGCGTCCGTCCGCCCTGCTCCCGGATCCCGGACACCACCCGGTCGAGGCGCTCGGTCACCTCGTCCGCGGTCTCGCCGCCCGGTGTGGGATGCGTCCACACGGTCCAGCCGGGCACGGTGTCGCGGATCTCCGCGGTGGTGATGCCCTCGTAGTCGCCGTAGTCCCACTCGACGAGGTCGTCGCTGGTCTCCGGTGAACCGAAGCCGGCCAGCTCCGCGGTGCGCCGGGCCCGGAGGAGCGGGCTGCTCAGCACCCGGTCGAACGACGTACCGGCGAGCCGCTCCTTGAGCGCGCAGGCCACGTCGACGCCGTTCTCGGTGAGGTCCAGGTCGGTCGTCGACGTGTGCCTGCCGTCGCGGCTCCACGCGGTCTCGCCGTGCCTGACCAGCCAGAGCTCCTGGTCGCGTTCGACGGGGTTCGTGCCGAGATCCATGCTGCGACCCTATCGCTCAGTGCACGCCGGACATCAGGCTGCGGATCGGCTTGACCAGGACGGCCAGCGCGAGCCCCACCACGATGGCGACCAGGCCCAGCCACAGGAAGTACGGCGTCTCGTTGCCGGTGTCGTAGAAGCCGGCCAGGAAGCCCGACATCGCGGTGCCGAGCGCGACGGACAGGAAGAACAGCGCGACCATCTGGGTGCGGAACGCCTCGGGCGCGAGCTTCGTGGCGAGCGAGAGACCCACCGGGGAGAGCAGCAGCTCGGCGATCGTGAACACGAACAGGATGCCGACCATGCCGATCAGCGGCGCGGAGCCGGGACCGCCTCCGACCATCGGCAGGAAGAGCAGGAACGCGACGCCCATGAGCACCGTGCCGAGCGCGAACTTCACCGGCGTCGACGGCTGCCGCGGCCCCAGCTTCGTCCACATCAGCGCGAACAGGCCGGAGAGCAGGATGATGAAGACCGGGTTGATCGAGTTCACCCACGACACCGGCATCGTCCATCCGAACAGGTTCCGGTCCAGCCGCTTGTCGGCGTAGATCGGCACGACGGTGAACTGCTGCTGGTACAGCGACCAGAACGCCGCGCTGGCGATGAACATCGGGATGAACGCGTAGACCCGGCGGCGCTCGACCTGGGTCACCTTCCGGCTGCGCAGGATCAGCACGAAGTAGGCCACGGTTGCCGCGATCGTCAGCCCCACCACGATGTTGTCGAGGTTGTCGGCGGTGACGACGCCGACGAGCGCGAGCACCGCGACCAGGGCCAGCCCGGCCACCGCGACGCCGACGGCCAGCGGGCGCTGCGAGACCGGCAGCGGGTTCTCCACGACGTGCGCCGACTCCCCGAACCGCTTGCGCCCGACGGAGTACTGCACGAGCCCGATGAACATGCCGATCGCGGCCAGCCCGAACCCGTAGTGGAAGCCCAGGCCCTGCTGGGCGAGCCCGGTGAGCAGCGGGCCGACGAGCGCGCCGAGGTTGATGCCCAGGTAGAAGATCGAGAACCCGGCGTCGCGGCGGTCGTCGTCCTCGGCGTACAGCGTCCCGACCAGGGTGGTGGCGTTCGCCTTCAGGCCGCCGCTGCCCACCCCGACGAGCACCAGCCCGACTCCGACGCCGACGAACCCGGGCAGCAGCGCCAGCGCGATGTGCCCGCACATGATCATCACGGCGCTGTAGAACAGCGTGCGCTCGCTGCCGATCAGACGGTCCGCGACCCAGGCGCCGAGGATCGTCGACAGGTACACCAGTCCGCCGTACGCCCCGACGATGCCCGCGGCGGTGGCCTCCGACAGGCCGAGGCCGCCCCTTGCCGCGGAGTGGTACAGGTAGATCACCAGGATCCCCTGCATGCCGTAGAAGGAGAAGCGCTCCCACATCTCGACGCCGAAGAGGTTGGCGAGGAGGCGTGGCTGACCGAAGAAGGTCTTCTCGTGCTCTGGGCGCGGTGGTGCAGAGGGTGTGGTCCGAGTACTCACCCGATCGACCATGCCACCCAGGGGCGGTGTCCAGCAAATGGACACCGACGGTTCCTACCGCGGCGGCGGCTCCACCAGGGTCGGCCGGCCGGGCTGCTCCCCGCCCCGCGCCTCGAGGTAGGAGTTCTTCGGCACCATGACCTTCCGCTTGAAGACGCACACCAGCGTGCCGTCCTGCTTGTAGCCCTTGGTCTCGACGTGCACCACGCCACGGTCGTCCTTGGACGTCGACTCCCACTTGTCGAGCACGGTGGTCTCGCCGTAGATCGTGTCGCCGTGGAAGGTCGGCGCGACGTGCCGCAGCGACTCGATCTCGAGGTTCGCGATCGCCTTGCCGGAGACGTCCGGGACGCTCATGCCGAGCAGCAGCGAGTAGACGTAGTTGCCGACCACGACGTTGCGGCCGAACTGCGTGGTGTTCTCGGCGTAGCTGGCGTCCAGATGCAGCGGGTGGTGGTTCATCGTCAGCAGGCAGAACAGGTGGTCGTCGTACTCGGTGACCGTCTTGCCCGGCCAGTGCTTGTACGTCGCCCCGACCTCGAACTCCTCGTAGCTGCGACCGAACTGCATCCCGTGCTCCTCGCTGGACGTACCCCGACACGACGCACCCCGACAGGGCTCATGCTGCCGAACCCGGGGCGGGTGCGGGAGGCCCCGGGCGCGTGGGATGCCTCACCCCGTCAGGAGCCGCCGCCTCCGGCCTTGCGCCGGTGCACCTTCGGCCCACCGCCGAGCACCTCGGACCCGTGGGCCTTCTCCTTCGAGCCCGCCGGGTGCGGCACGCCGCGGTCGGAGCCCTTCTTGCGGTCGAGCGCCTCGCGCATCCGTGCCTTGATGTCGTCGTTCCCGGGCGCTCCGGAACCGTTGGCCTCGGCTGACATGGGCCTGCCTCCCTCGGTCGTGTCCGGCCACCCTGCCACGGTCGGCGGAGCGGGTCGAGGGTTTTACTCCCACGTCGTCGGCACGCCGTGCCCGACCGAGGCGCCGAGGACCCGCCGGTCGCCGCCCGGCCACAGCCGAAGGGTGACGAGGAACTCGTGCTCGGCGTCGGCGCGGCGCCGCCGGGGCTCGAGCGCCAGGTGCGCGAACGGCTGCCGCTCCGTCGCGTCCGCGCCCAGCTTCTGGATCCGGGCCGTGACCGCGTCCTGCTCGGCGCGGTGCAGGTACTGCCACATCACGGAGTGCCACAGCACGGTGGTGGTGCCCGGCACGAGCTCGAGGCTCTCGAGGAAGTCCCGGGCCGCCAGCCTGCGGACCTCGGCCGGCACCCGGGCAGCGACCTCCAGCGCCGCCCGCAGCCGTTCCAGCCGCGCCCGCTGGTCCGGCCAGACGTACGACGTCAGGGTGAGCCGGCCGTCGGTGGTCGTCGGGTCCACGGGCGACACGTCGCAGCCGAGCCGGTCGGCGAGCCGCAGAGCCGGCCCGTCGAGAGGACGCCCGGCCCAGCCGCCCTCGATCACCAGCCGGGCGTCGTCGGGACCGTAGCGGCGACCGCCCGCGTCGGTGCAGGCGTAGTGGTCCACCCGGAGGTTCAGCCCGGCCGAGGAGCCGATCTCCCGTAGCCGCACGGGGAGCCGCCCCGCCTGCCCGAGGTGCAGCAGCCCGCCGAGCAGCGCCGTGGACCGGCCCACCTCGTTGGTCTGCGGGACCCGCTCCAGCCCGGCGCGGACGTCGTCGGCGTGCGCGTCGAGGGCCCGCAGGAAGGCCGTGGTGCCGCGGTCCGGCTCCCAGCTGCCGCCGACGCTCGGGTAGTACGTCGCCAGCTCGGCCGCCCGGCGCTCGAGGACCAGCCGGTGCACGCTGCCGGCAAGCCGCAGAGCCAGCGCCGACGGGCCGGGGTCGTCCTCGTGGCCGGCCAGCACCCGGGTCGACGCACCGCCCCGCTCGACGTCGTCGGCCACGGCAGAGAGCAGCACGGCGTACATCGGCGAGCCGAGCCGCTCGCAGGCGGCGGCCTGGGTCGTGAAGGCGTCCGAGAGGCGCATCGCGGTCGTCAGCGCAGCTTGTGGTCCTCGAGCAGCCTGCGGCCGATGATCATCCGCTGGATGTCCGCGGTCCCCTCACCGATGAGCAGCATCGGCGCCTCGCGGTAGAGCCGCTCGATCTCGTACTCCTTGGAGAACCCGTAGCCGCCGTGGATCCGGAACGAGTCCTCGACGACCTGCGCGCAGTACTCCGAGGCGAGGTACTTGGCCATCCCCGCCTCGAGGTCGTTGCGCTCGCCGGAGTCCTTGGTGCGCGCCGCCTTCACCATCATCTGGTGCGCCGCCTCCACCTTGGTGCCCATCTCGGCGAGCCGGAACAGCACGGCCTGGTGCTCGGCGATCTTCTTGCCGAAGGTCTCGCGCTGCTGTGCGTAGGCGATGCCCAGCTCGAAGGCGCGCCAGGCGACACCACAGCCGCGCGCGGCCACGTTGACCCGCCCGACCTCGACGCCGTCCATCATCTGGTAGAAGCCCCGGCCGGGGGCGCCGCCGAGGATCTGGTCGGCGCCGATCTCGAAGCCGTCGAAGACCATCTCGGTGGTGTCGACGCCCTTGTAGCCCATCTTCTCGATCTTGCCGGGCACCGTCAGCCCCGGCCGCACCTCGCCGAAGCCGGCGGGCTTCTCCACCAGGAACGTCGTCATGTTCCGGTACACCGAGTCGGCACCCTCGTCGGTCTTGACGAGCACCGCGACCAGGTTGCTGGAGCCGCCGTTCGTGAGCCACATCTTCTGACCGTTGACCACGTAGGTCTTCTCGTCGTCCGGGACCTGCACGGCCTTGGTCCTGATCGCCGAGACGTCGGAGCCGCAGCCGGGCTCGGACATCGAGAAGGCGCCGCGCACCTCACCGGTCGCCATCTTCGGCAGGTAGTACTGCTTCTGCTCCTGCGTGCCGTGCTGGATGAGCATGTAGGCCACGATGAAGTGCGTGTTCACGATGCCGGACACGCTCATCCAGCCGCGGGCGATCTCCTCCACGACCAGGGCGTAGGTCAGCAGCGACTCCCCGAGTCCGCCGTACTCCTCGGGGATGGTGAGCCCGAACAGGCCGAGCTCCTTCATCCCCTCGACGATCTCGGTCGGGTACTCGTCCTGGTGCTCGAGCCGGGTGGCGACCGGGATGATCTTCTCGTCGACGAAGGTGCGGACGGTCTTGAGGATCTCCTCCTGGATGTCGGTGAGTCCCTCGGTTGCGCAAAGCCGGCCCATGGACGGTGCCTCCAGATCTGAGCCCCGGAGGTCGCCCCCGGGCATGCACGGATGCGGCGAGTATCACCGACGGGGTCGGGCAGCCGCTATGAAAGAGAACACATGCCAGACATGTCACGTCCCCAGGTCACGGCCTCCGGCGCACCCGCGCGGCCAGCGTCGCGGTGTACCGGCGCAGCCGACCGGGCGGCCGGTGCTGCTGGAGCCGCCGGTTCTGCCGGGTCAGCCGGCGTACGTCGGCGAGCATCTGCGCCATGGTGCCGGTCGCCGCCACGAGCATCTCGGCCTCGGTGACCGAGTCGGGGTGCCGTCGCTCGGGCAGCTGCTCGGGGGTGCGCAGGTCCGCGACGTCGCCGAGCACGTCGTAGCCGCGGGAGGCGACGAGCTCGGCGGCCGCGTCACCGAGGGCCCGCAGCTCGGCGACCCGCTGCGGCGCGGGCCAGAACCTCTCACCCTTGCGGGGCACGAGCTTGCCTTGCGCGAGGTAGCCACGCACCCACACCCCGCGGTCGAAGGGCGTGTCGAACCCGACGAGGTCGGCGTTCAGCCGGCGCAGCAGCTCGACCTCCACCACGCCGAGCGAGGCGTTCTGCTCGGAGTCGGAGGCGTCGCACGCGCCGGGGTCGATGCCGAGCAGCCCGGCGAACCGCAGCCACAGTGTCTCGCGCGGCTCGGTGCGCTTCGGCGGCGTGAGGACGTGCACCCGCTCCGGCGGCAGCTCCGCGGCCCACCGCTCGAGGACGTCGGCCAGGTCCACGGTGTCCCAGCCCCACTCGTCCCCGGGCGTCCCGCGCTCGCCCAGCGGGTAGTCGTCGATGTGCGCGGTGGAGCCGTTCTTGACCAGCTCCTGCCAACGCGCCGTCACCAGGCCGACCGGCTCCCGCGCGGTCACCACCAGGTGCACCTCGGCGGGCGCCAGCGCGGCGAGCGCGGCCGAGGCCTGCTCCGCGGAGGCGCCGGCGAAGAACTCGTGGCTGATCACGGCGGTGCCGTCCCAGCCTCGGACCTCCTCGACGAGGGCGTCCCAGGCACGAGGCGCGTCGGGGTGCCGCCGGGAGAGCCCCGGCTCGCCGCGCACGGCGCCGCTGGCCCACAGGTGCATCCGGGAGGAGGTCCCGGGCAGCAGGATCCCTCGGCCGCGCAGGGCGTCCCGGTTCTTCCAGAGGATGCTCTGAAGGTACGTCGTCCCGGTCTTCGGCAGCCCCACGTGGAAGAACACGGTGCGGGCCACGCTCAGAGCCCCTCGGGATAGCGCTCCAGGATCTCCGCCACCTTGGCCTCGTCACGCTGACTGACCGGGAGCAGCAGCTCCTGCACGACGTCGATGAGCTCGGCGAGCCGCAGGTTCAGCTGGCGGCACTCCTGGACCTCCTCCTCGAGCTCGTCGACCCGGGCGCGCAACGCCGCGACGCTGCCGGAGTGACGCACCTGGCGCAGCCGGTCGAGACTCCGGCCGGCCCTCCCGCCGCGCGTGCGGACCTTGTTCATCGCTGCCATTCGACCACCAATCGACCTGTGCGGCGTCCGCCGCTCTCCTCGTGCAAGATCTCGCGCGACACGACGGCCGCACCCCGCTCCTCGAGCTCCCGCGAGACCCGGGCGATGCGCAGGGGCGCCACGTGATGCCTGCGGGCGAACCTGTCGCCCTCGCCGCGCCGCACCAGGACCTCGAGGTAGAGCCGCCCCCCGCCGCGCAGCATCATGTCGCACACCCGCCACAGGTTGGTGCGCCCCGCCGCGTTGGTCGCGTCGGCGAGATGCCGGGCGGTGACCACCTTGCGGCCCGGAAGGTGCGCGACCCGGGCGGCTTCGGACAGCATCGAGCGCAGCTCCAGGACGTTGAACGGCCGGAACTCCAGGTCCAGCCCGCGCTCGGCGGCGAGCGCCGCCGCCTGCAGGCTGCCGCGGATCGAGAAGTCGAGGCCCAGCACGCGGCTGCCCTGCTCGGCGAACCAGAGCGCATCCACGCCACGCCCCGTGCCGACGTCGACGAGCGTCTCCGGCGCCCCGGTCTCCTGTCCGAGGACCCAGCGCGCGAACGGCGACGGCTCCAGGTCCAGGGGTGTCGGCGCAGGCCGGGAGTAGATGCGGTCCCAGACGTCGCGCCGCACCCGGGTGCCGCGGAACCAGCCGTTGAGCCGGCGGTACGTCGACTCGGGGGTCTCGAAGTGGAACGCCGGGTCCGGCACCCGCCACCCCGACCCGTACGTCGCGGCGAGGAACCGGTCGGTGTCCGCGGGTGCCGGCAGCTCGCGGCCCTCGAGCGTGCAGGTGCCGAGCGGGAAGATCCACTCGCGCTCGAACGGGGTCCGGATCTCGCCCATCAGGTGGAGGTGGCCGTCGAACAGGAAGCCGCCGAACACGTCGAGCCCGCGCACCGACCCGTCGGCCTCGCGGACGTCGACCTTGAACGCCGCCCCGCTGTAGCGCATCGTGGCGTAGCCCATCTCGACCAGCGCCCGCTGCAGCGCGAAGGACTCGAGGATCACGTCGAGCGGGTGGGTGTGCTCGCTGATGTAGCCGAGGTCGGCGTCGCTGTCGTGGCCGATCAGCTTCCCCTCGCGGACCGCACCGAGCAGGGTGCCGTACGCCGGGAACGCGTCGACGCCGGCCTTCCGCAGCGCATCCAGCACCTCCTCGATGGAGTCCAGCAGCGGCGCGACGTGCTCGGCGGAGCGGGTGTCGAACGTCTGCGCGAGGCGCAGCGACTTGTCGATGCCGAGCGGCAGCCCGCGCTCGTTGACCACCGCGATCCGGTCGTCGCCCTCACCGAGGTGGATCTCCGCGTCGTACAGCACCCGCTGGTCGACGTGCGCCACCAGGCTGAGCCTGGTGGTGCCGTGCAGGAAGCGGCGCAGCGCCGGCGGCCACCGCACGAGGCGGCCGCGACCGACCCGTTCGCCGTCCCGCTGGATCCAGAACGACCAGATCCGCCGGCCGTCGAAGAGCACGTCGGTGACCAGCTCGTCGTCGGCGACTGCGTAGATGCCCCTGTCGTCCACGCCGACCTCCGACACGCTGGCGCGGTCTGGCACCTCGGCGGCTCCGTCCTCGACGACCCCTGTGCGGGGTCCGGTGGGTAAGGCGCCCTCATGCTAGTGGACCCGGGGTCGGCAGCCCACCGCCGCAGCCTCGACCACTCGGACCGGCACTCGCTGCGCCAGGTGAGACCTGCCCGCCTGAGCCGCTCGGGCGGTGGGACCGAGTGCCAGTCCGAGTGGCGGTGCCGAACGTCGAGAACGGCAGATGGGCGGTCAGCCCTCGGGCGGCTGCCACACGTCGGTGCGCTGCATCCCGGCGGCCCGGCCCTTGGCGGAGATGACCAGCGCCATCTTCCGGGACGCCTCGTCGATCATCTCGTCGCCGAGCATCGCCGCGCCCATCGCGCCGCCCTGCTCGGAGGTGAACCACGAGTAGGCGTCGAGGATGTTCTCGGCGTGGTCGTAGTCGGACTGCAGCGGTGAGTAGACCTCGTTCGCGGCGGCGATCTGGTCCGGGTGCAGCGTCCACTTGCCGTCGAAGCCGAGCGCGGCCGAACGACCCGCCACCCGCTTGAAACCCTCGATGTCGCGGATCTGGAGGTACGGACCGTCGATGGCCTGCTTGTCGTGCGCACGGGCGGCCATCAGGATCCGCATCAGGATGTAGTGGTAGGCGTCGCCGACGTCGTACCCGGGCGGCTGCTCGCCCACCACGAGCGACTTCATGTTGATCGAGGCCATGAAGTCGGCCGGCCCGAAGATGATCGTCTCGACCCGGTGCGAGGCGGTGGCGATCGCGTCGACGTTGATCAGGCCGAGCGCGTTCTCGATCTGCGCCTCGATGCCGATGCGCCCGACCTCGTAGCCCATCGTCTGCTCGATCTGGGTGAGCAGCGTGTCGAGCGCGACCACCTGCTCGGGGGTCTGCACCTTCGGGAGCATGATGCAGTCCAGGTTCGCGCCGGCGCCCTCGACGACCTCGATCACGTCGCGGTAGGTCCACTGGGTCGTCCAGTCGTTGACCCGTACCGTGCGGACCCGACCGCTCCAGTCGCCGGTGTTGAGCACCTCGACGATGTTCTTGCGGGCGTCCGGCTTGGCGAGCGGTGCCACCGAGTCCTCGAGGTCGAGGAACACCTGGTCGCTGGCCAGCCCCTGCGCCTTCTCGAGGAAGCGCGGGTTGGAGCCTGGTACGGCATGGCAGGAGCGGCGGGCCCGGGACGGCGCGTGCGCGTCGGTCATGGTGCACCCTTCGTCGATTGCTGAGCTGAGGGGGCTGCGAGGAAATTCGATCGGAGCGTACTGCGCGGCAGCCTCCCCCCGGGAGCCCCGCGGCGCGTGGCATCCGTCACCCGCCGGCCGCGGTCAGTCGACCGGCGCCTCGACCAGAGGCCGGGCGCCACGGTTGTTCAGCACCACCAGGGCCATTCCGGCGAGGATCACCACCAGCCCGAGCAGAGCGCCGAGCGGCGGCCGCTGGCCGAGGATCAGGGCCGCGAGAAGGGCGGCCCCCGGCACCTCGAGCAGCAGCGCCAGCGACACGACGAGTGGGCCGGTCCGGCCGACGAGGTGGTTGAACACCGAGTGCCCCATGAGCTGAGCGGTCAGCGTGACCAGCAGCAGCAGGCCCCACTCCCGCGACGGGTACCCCACCAGGTCCTGACCGGCCACCACGCAGCTCACGGCCAGCGCCGCCGCGCAGGTCCCGTAGCAGACGAAGGTGTAGGTCGTCGTGCTCGTGGTGAGCCGGGCCCGTGACCCGATGACCATGTACGCCGCGGCCGCCGCACCACCGACCAGCGCGAGCAGGTCCCCGGTCAGCGCCTCGCGCGAGACCGAGAGGTCGACGCCCGAGACGACCAGCACGCCGGCGAACGCCAGCACGAGCCCCGCGGTCATGCCACGGTTGAACCGCTCGCCCCGGAGCAGCTGCCATACCACGACCCAGGCGATCTGCAGCGAGACCATCGCCGTCGCCGAGGCCACGGACGTCAGGGTGAGCGAGGTGACCCAGGTGCCGAAGTGCAGCGCGAGCGCCAGGCCGGACAGCAGGACGACGTGCAGCCGGCGACCGCTCAGCGCGCCGATCTCCGCGCGCCGGCCGACCAGCGCGCCCGGCGCGAGCGCGGCCGTCGCGAACCCGTTGCGCCAGAAGGCGATCGCCAGCGGCGGCACGACCATCGCCGCCATCAGCGGCCCCGAGAGCGAGACCGCCACGACGCCGACGGCGAGGAGCAGGAACGTGCGCACCCACCCATTGTCTGGCAGGCTCGGCGCCGTGACCGACGAGGCGTTCATCCGCGGACTGGTCGCGGAGCTGGCCAAGAAGACCGGCGTCTGCTGGCTGCGGTACGCCGCGGGCGACGGCCCCGCCGAGACGCACCCCGCCTGGCACCTCTGGTACGACGGCGCGCTCTACGTCGTGCACGGTGGTGACGAGCAGCCGCTGCCCGGCATCGACGACGCCGTGACCGTCGAGGTGCTGATGCGCTCGAAGGACAACGGCGGTCGCCTGGTCACCTGGGCCGCCCGACCGTCCGTCGTACCTCCCGGGGACCCGCTGTGGGAGCCGGTGACCGCCGCGCTCGTCGGTGAGCGGCTCAACCTCGACGACCTCTCCTCCGCCGCCGACACGTGGGCCCGGCAGAGCACGGTCACCCGCCTCGAGCCCGGCGACGAGGTGGTCGAGGAGCCGGGGAGGCTCAGCGACGACGCGCACCTGCACGCGCCGAAGGGCTCTCCGGCGCTGACCCGGGGACCGCTCCCCCGGGTGCTGCACCGCCGGGTCAGGCGCCGCCCGCCGCTGTCCTGACGGTTGTCAGGACAGCGCCGGGACCGTGATCTGTCCGGACGCGACCGGCTGCACGTGACCGGCGACGTGGCACGCGGTGGCGCGTCCGTCGACCGCCTCCACCCGCGCGAACAGCGTCGACGGACGACCCATCTCGACGCCCTGCGCGATCGTGTAGCGACCACCCTCGGGCAGCCATCCCTCGGCGACCAGCGCGATGCCCAGCCCGGCGGCCGCCGACCCGGTCGCCGGGTCCTCCGGCACCGACAGGCCGGGGACGAACACCCGGGCGTGCACCTCCAGCGCCGGGGCGGCCCCCGACACGTGCACCAGGTTCACACCCTCCAGCGGGTCGGTGGCCGGCAGCCGGTCGCCGTACGCGCGCAGCGGCCGGCGCGAGGCCGTGGCGCGGTCCAGCGCCGAGGCGACGACCGGGAGATGCACGAAGGTCAGGCCGCAGCCCGCGGTCCACGCCTCCCCGTCCTGGTCCTCCGGCTCGAGCCCGAGGTCGGCCAGCAGCCCGGCGACCACCTCGACCTCGACGGGCCCCTCGAGGTCGCGCGGCCGGGCGGTGAGCTCCACCAGGTCCGCGACCAGCCGCACGCCGATGCGTCCCGCGGCGCAGACCTGGGTCGTCTCCGGCTCGCTCAGCCGCCCGCGCTCGTGCAGCACCCACGCCGTGCCGAGGGTCGGGTGTCCCGCGAACGGCACCTCGCCACCGGGGGTGAAGATCCGGGTGGCGTACTCGCGGCCGTCGACGACGTCGGAGGCGGGGAAGGTGGTCTCGGAGAAGCCGAACTCCTGCGCGATCGCGAGACACTGGTCGGTGGTCAGCAGGTCACCGCCGTGGACCACCGCGAGCTGGTTTCCCGCGTAGGGCCGGTCGGTGAACACGTCGACGATGTCGTACGGCAGTCGCATGCGGTGAATACTCGCAGACCGATGACGGCCCGCTAACCTCTTGACACGTGAGCACCGCACCCGCCCGCGTCTTCGCCGCCCGGTTGTCCGGGCTGCCGGTGTTCGACCCGGCCGGCGACCAGGTCGGCAAGGTGCGCGACGTGGTGGTCGTGCTGCGCCCGGGCGAGCTCTCGCCGCGGGTGCTGGGGCTCGTGGTGGAGGTGTTCGGGCGCCGCTCGATCTTCCTGCCGATGACCCGGGTGACGCACGTCGACACCGGCCAGGTGATCACGACCGGCGTGGTGAACATGCGCCGCTTCGAGCAGCGCCCCACCGAGACCCTGGTGTTCGGCCAGATGCTCGACCGCAAGGTCACCGTCAGGGGCAGCGGGGTCGTCGGCACGGTCTTCGACGTCGCGATGGAGCAGACCCGCACCCGGGACTGGGTGATCTCCCGGGTGGCGCTGCAGGAGGGGTCCAAGCGGTTCGGCCGGCGTGGGCAGACCCACACCGTCGACTGGCGAGAGGTCGAGGGCTTCGAGGTGCCCGAGGAGCGGCAGGGCGCCACCCACCTGCTCGCCGCCCTGGAGGAGATGCGCCCGGCCGACCTGGCCCACGTGATCCACGACCTGCCGCCGAAGCGCCGGGGCGAGATCGCCTCCGCGCTCAACGACGAGCGGCTCGCCGACGTCCTGGAGGAGCTTCCGGAGGAGGACCAGGTGCAGATCCTCGGCGCGCTCGACAGCGAGCGCGCCGCGGACGTCCTGGAGGAGATGTCGCCGGACGACGCCGCCGACCTGATCGCGGAGCTGCCCGCCGAGACCGCCGAGGCGCTGCTCCAGCTGATGGAGCCGGAGGAGGCCGAGGACGTCCGGCGGCTGATGTCGTACGAGGAGCACACCGCCGGAGGCATGATGACCACCGAGCCGGTGCTGCTCACCCCGGACGCGACCGTCGCGGAGGCACTGGCCCGGGTCCGGGTCGCCGAGCTCCCACCGTCGCTGGCCGCGCTGGTGTTCGTCGTGCGACCGCCCCTCGAGCCGCCGACCGGGCGGCTGATCGGCGTGGCGCACATCCAGCGGCTGCTCCGCGAGCCGCCGTCCACGCTCGTCGGGGCCGTCCTGGACACCGACATGGAGCCGCTGCCCCCGACGGCCAGCCTGGAGGACGTCGCCCGGCACCTCGCGACGTACAACCTGGTCTCCGCCCCGGTCGTGGACGACGCCGGCCGACTGCTCGGCGCGGTGACCGTCGACGACCTGCTCGACCACCTCCTCCCCGAGAACTGGCGCGAGACGCCGAGCCGGAGCAGGAGCACGCTGACCCCCGGCGGCGGGGGCCGGCATGGATAGGCACGAGCGCGCCGAGCGCCACGACCGCCGCACGGAGTCCCGGGCGGCGCGCCTCGACGTGCCCCGCGAGGCCCGTCGACAGCTGATCCGCCGGCCGCAGATGGACTCCGACACCTTCGGGCGGTTCGCGGAGACGTTCGCGCGGTTCATGGGCACCGCACGGTTCCTCATCTATATGACGCTCTTCGTCGCGCTGTGGCTGGTCTGGAACACGCTCGCGCCGCAGTCGTGGCGCTTCGACCCGTACGCGTTCATCTTCCTGACGCTGATGCTCAGCCTCCAGGCGTCGTACGCCGCCCCGCTGATCCTGCTCGCCCAGAACCGGCAGGAGGACCGCGACCGGGTCGTGGCCGAGGGTGATCGGCAGGCCAACACCCGCGCGCACGCCGACATGGAGTTCCTGGCCCGCGAGATGGCCTCCCTGCGGATGGCCCTGGGCGAGGTCGCCACCCGCGACTACGTGCGCTCGGAGCTGCGGGCGCTGCTGCAGGAGCTCGAGGAGCGGTCCCGCGACGAGGAGGCCGACGTCGACGAGCCCGGCCCGACCGGCACTGACCCCCCAGCCGGTCGCCGCGTACGCTGAAGGACATGGAAACCCCCGATCTCGAGCAGGTCAACGCCGCCCTGGCAACCGTCAACGATCCGGAGATCCGCAGGCCGATCACCGAGCTCGGCATGGTGGACTCAGTCGACATCGCCCCGACCGGGGCGGTGTCCGTGCGGGTGCTGCTCACCGTCGCGGGCTGCCCGCTCAAGGACACGATCACCCGGGACGTGAACGCCGCCCTGGACAAGGTGCCGGGCGTGACGTCGGTGTCGCTGGACCTCGGCGTGATGAGCGAGGAGCAGCGCTCCGGCCTGCAGGAGCAGCTGCGCGGCGGCCAGCCGCAGCGCGAGATCCCGTTCGCGCGACCGGACTCGCTGACCAAGGTCTTCGCGATCGCCAGCGGCAAGGGCGGGGTCGGCAAGTCGTCGGTGACGGTGAACCTGGCGGTCGCGATGGCCGAGCAGGGCCTCAAGGTCGGCATCGTCGACGCCGACATCTACGGTCACTCCGTGCCGGCCATGCTCGGCATCGGCGACGTGCGCCCCACCCAGGTGCAGGACATGATCATGCCGGTGCCGACCGACGTGGGCCCGGGCTCGTTGTCGGTGATCAGCATCGGGATGCTGAAGCCCCGGCGCGACCAGGTCGTCGCCTGGCGTGGCCCGATGCTCGACCGGGCCCTGGTGCAGATGCTCAGCGACGTCTACTGGGGCGACCTCGACGCGCTGTTCCTCGACCTCCCGCCGGGCACCGGCGACATCGCCATCTCGCTCGGCCAGCACCTCCCGAACGCCGAGGTCGTGGTGGTCACCACGCCGCAGGAGGCGGCCGCCGAGGTCGCCGAGCGGGCCGGGACGATGGCCTCGATGATGCACCAGCGGGTCGTCGGCGTGGTCGAGAACATGTCGTTCCTGCCCTGCCCGCACTGCGGCCCCGAGCACCGGCTGGAGGTCTTCGGCAGCGGTGGCGGGGCCCGCGTCGCGGCCACCCTGTCGGACCGGTTCGGCTACGACGTCCCGGTGCTCGGCGAGGTGCCCCTCGACCTCGACCTGCGCGCCGGCGGGGACACCGGGAGCCCGATAGTGACCGCCGCCCCGGACACACCCGCAGCCCAGGTGCTGGCCACGGTCGCCACGACGCTGTCCGGTCGCGGACGCGGGCTCGCCGGGATGCAGCTCGGGCTGTCGCCGGCCGGGAGGTTGTGAGGCGTGTTCGGGGTCGGTCTGCCGGAGCTCGCGGTGATCGCCGTGGTCGCGGTCATCGTGTTCGGCCCCGACCGGCTGCCCGAGTTCGCCCGGCAGGCCGGCCGCCTGGTGCGGCAGGTCCGCCAGTTCACCCAGACCGCGCGGGACGACATCCGCTCAGAGCTCGGACCGGAGTTCGCGGACTTCGAGCTCAGCGACCTCGACCCGAGGCAGGCCGTCCGCAAGCACATCCTCGAGGCGTGGGACGACGACGAGCCCGCGCGCCCGCAGCGCCGGGGCCAGCGTCCCCTCGAGGCGGGCGAGCGTCCGCCGTACGACCCCGACGCGACCTGACCCCGCCGGGGCTCAGCCGACCTTGCCGTCGAGCGTGACCTTGACCCGCTTGCGGCTGCCGTCGCGCTCGACGGACAGGGTGATCGTCTCGCCGGGCCGGTGCGCCCGGATCGCCACGATCAGCCCGATGCCGTCGGTGACCGGCTTGCCGTTGACCGCCACCACCACGTCGCCCCTCCGGAGCCCGGCATGCGCGGCAGGGGTGCCCGCCGGCACCCGGACCACCTGGGCCCCGCGGTGGGTGCTCCCGGTGTCGACGTTCGCGCCGATGACCGGGTAGCGGGCCTGGCCGGTGGCCAGAATCTGCGCCGAGGTGATCTGCACCTGCTCCATCGGGATCGCGAAGCCCACGCCGATGTTGCCGGCCTGTCCGGTGATGTCGCCGCCCGTGGTGGCGATCGCGGAGTTGACGCCGATGACCTGGCCGCGCATGTTCACCAGCGGCCCCCCGGAGTTCCCGGGGTTGATCGCGGCGTCGGTCTGCACCGCGTCGATGAACGACGACTCGGTCGACTCGCCGTTGGCGGTCACCGGCCGGTCGAGCGCGCTGACGATGCCGGAGGTGACGGTGCTGCTCAGGCCGAGCGGCGAGCCGATCGCGACGACCGTGTCGCCGACCCGCAGCGAGTGCGACGAGCCGAGCGGCGCCGGCCGCAGGTCCGAGCCGCCCTGGACCTCGAGTACCGCGATGTCGTAGACCGGGCTGCGACCGACGATCCGGGCTGCGTGGGCGTGCCCTCCGCTGTCGACCACCTGCAGCTGCCCCGCCCCGGTGGCCGCTGCGACGACGTGGTTGTTGGTGATCACGTGACCGTGCCGGTCGAGCACGAAGCCGGAGCCGGTCGCGCCGCCGTTCTGCGACCCGAGCGCACCGCCGTTGGCGTTGACCTGCACGGTGCTGGGAAGCAGCTTGGCGGCGACCGCGGAGATGCTCCCGTTGTCCACCTTCAGCGGCGCCGCCCCGTTGCCGGCGCCGACCACCGAGACGGCACCGAGCCCGGAGTCCAGCGACGTGGACACCACCACGCCGCCGATCACGCCGCCGAGCAGGCCGACCACGAGCGCGGTCGCCGCGACCACGGGCCACAGCCATCCCGGCGGACCACCGGTGCGGCGGACCGGCGGTCGCGCGTAGGGCCCGGACGGACCGGCGGCGTACGGCGGACCGGCGTACGGCGGACCGGCGTACGGCGGACCGGGGCGCTGCGGCATCGGCGACTGCCACCCCGACGGGTACGGCGGCGGGTACGGCGGCGAGGGGCCGAGCGGCCTGGTGTCGTCGGTCGGGTGCTCGTCGGGCTCGCTCACGTGCCCATCCTAGAGAGCCCGTTCAGGGGCGGTCCGCGGCGCCGACGGTCTCGATGCCACTGGCGTCGCGGCGCACCGTCCAACCGGGTAGCGGGCCGCGGACGGAGGCGGTCGTCGCGGGTCCGGGGATGCCCCCTGTGGGCCTGCTCGTGGGCGTCGCCGGGCTGCTCGCCCGGGTCAGCGAGGCAGCGGGGGCGCCGGCCGGACCGGACAGCGGCGCGCCGCCGAGCGCCGTGAGGCCGAGCACCGCCGCGCCGACCGAGCCGGCCCCGACCAGGGCGATGCCCACCCGACGCCTGCCCCGGCCCTGCCGCTCGAGGGTGTGCACCGCGGCCCAGGCGTCGACCGCCTCGTCCGCAGCGCTCTGCGACGGCGGCGCCAGGTCGTAGAGCGACCCCAGCAGCCGCGACGGGGGCTGGTCGGCCACCGGACCCATCGCGGACAGCTGCCGCTTCAGCCAGCTCTCCCGCTCGACGAGCCGCCGGCACTGCGGGCACTGGTGGACGTGCACCCAGGCGGCGTCAGCGGTCTCGTCGTCGAGCTGGCCGTCCACCAGGGCGCTCACCGTCGAGCCCAGGTGGCCGCCCAGCGACTCGAGCGGCCACATCAGGTGACCTGCGGGGTCAGCGCCGGGCCGGAGTAGCGGACCCGCCCGGCGGACGGAGCGCGGTGGGCGAGCGCCTTGCGGAGCATGGTGCGGCCGCGGTGGATGCGCGAGCGGACGGTGCCGAGCTTGAGACCCAGCACGTCCGCGATCTCCTCGTACGACAGCCCTTCGACGTCGCAGAGCACGACGGCGGCGCGGAAGTCGGGCGACAGCTGGGCGAGCGCGGTCTCGATGTCGTCGTCGAACATCGTGTCGACGTACGCCGTCTCCGGCGGCAGCGTGCGGCTCGGCATCCGGGTGTCGGCGTCGTCGGCCAGCGCGTCGAAGCGGATCCTCGACTTCCGCCGGGCCTGGTCGAGGAAGAGGTTCGTGGTGATCCGGTGCAGCCAGCCCTCGAACGTCCCGGGCGTGTAGGACGACAGCGAGCGGAACACCCGGACGAAGACCTCCTGGGTGAGGTCCTCGGCGTCGTGGGGGTTGCCGGTCAGCCGGTAGGCGAGCCGGTACACCCGCGCCGAGTGCTGCGTGACGACCTCTTCCCACGACGGGGCCTGCCACTCGGTCTGGCTCATCGCGGGCTCCTTCGGTCGCGGCACGCGGGTCCGCCTGCCTGCATCCACGGTAGGAGCTCCTCCTGAGAGAGACCTGAGACGTTCATCTGAAGGGCCAACGGAGGAGCCTGCCGCGGTGTTCCCGGTAGAGTCTCGCTGACCGGAAAAGACACGAGGAGGCCATCATCGCCACGGGACCCAAGGCTGCCAGCTGGGCCTATGCGGAGGAGTTCGTCAGCGAGGACGAGGTGCTGGCCGCTGCTCGCGCCCGCGCCGTCGAGGTGGGCGTGGTGGCCATCGGCGCAGGAGGCGGCGCCACGCTGCGCTTCCTGGCCGCGGTGACCGGCGCCCGCTCCGTCGTCGAGATCGGGACCGGGACCGGCGTGTCCGGGCTGTGGCTGCTGCGGGGCATGCGCCCCGACGGGGTGCTGACCACCGTCGACACCGAGGCCGAGCACCAACGGCTGGCCAAGCAGACGTTCACCGAGGGTGGCATCGCGCCGCAGCGCGTCCGGCTGATCCCCGGCGCCGCGCTCGACGTGCTCCCCCGGCTGACCGACGGCCACTACGACCTGGTGTTCTGCGACGGGGACAAGCAGGAGTACGGCGACTACCTCGACGAGGCGCTGCGGCTGCTCAAGCCCGGCGGCATCGTCGCCTTCGACAACGCGCTCTGGCACGACCGGGTCGCCGACCCGGCCCAGCGTGACCAGGAGACCGTGGCGATCCGCGAGCTCGGCCGGACCATGCGGGAGCACGACACGCTGCTGCCGCTGCTGCTACCGGTCGGCGACGGCCTGCTCGTCGCGCGCAAGGCCGAGGCCTGAGCCGGTCGGCACCCAGTACCTCCGCTTGCCCTCACGGGTGTCCTCGTAGAGCCCGCCGTTGCGCTCGATGACCCGGCGCGACGCCATGTTGTCGACGTCGCAGGTCACCAGCACCGGGTCGATGCCCCGCGCCCGGCACACCGGGAGCATCGCCGCCAGCGCCGCCGTCGCGTAGCCGCGTCCGCGCGCACTCGGCCGCACGGCGTAGCCGATGTGGCCGCCCCAGGTGAGCAGCAGCGGGGTCAGCGTGTGTCGCAGCGAGATTCGGCCCAGGTACTCCGCACTGCCCTCGTGGTGGGTGATCCAGCGCTCGGTGGCGGCCACGAACCCGGGCGCCCGCGGCGCGTCCTCCTGCTGCTGGCCGACCAGGTAGGCCGTCAGGTCGGCGAAGGCGACCGGCGCCTCCAGTCGCTCCCGGGTGAGCTCGACGGCGGGGTGCCCGGGTCCGGCGGGCCGGCTGAGCGTCCCGGCGTAGCGCTCGCCGCCCTCGGTGAGGAACTCGTCGGCGGCGGCGAGGTAGGACCTGTGGAACCGCTGGTGCGGGGCGACCAGGACGACCATGACTCCACGGTAGGCCGGGGCCCGGCGCTCATCCAGCCGGTTTCCGGCTTCGGGTCAGGAGTAGCGGGGCGCGGCCAGGAAGCCCGTGCCGCCCTCGGCGACCGCCACCACCTCGCACGGCTCGATCAGCACCGGCGCGGAGCCGACGATCCGGGAGCCCGGTGACTCTGCGGCGCCGGCGGAGAACTCCTCGGCGAACGCGTCCCGCGCGGCCGGGCTGTCGAAGACGTAGCAGCCCTCGAACCACTCCCCGGCGCGCAGCCGCCAGGTCTTGAAGCGCAGGCCGGGGCGACCGGTGAACCGGGCGTGCGAGGAGTCCGCGACGTAGTCTGCGAGCGCCTTCTCGACGCCGTCGGGGGCGTCCGCGAGCGACCAGCGCACGGTCAGGCCGTGACCGGGTGTGCTGTCGGGCGTCGTCATCGGTTCTCCCTCCCGGCGCCCAGGACGCCGTCGAGCGGGGTCGGCGACCCCAGCCAGTGCAGCAGCACCCGCGCGCCGAAGCCGGTGGCGCCCTGGGTGTACTCGTAGGCGTCGACCGGCGAGTCGCCGACCGACGCGATGTCGAGGTGCGCCCACGGCAGGTCCCCGACGAAGTGCTGGAGGAACAGCGCCGCGGTGACCGCCCCGGGGCCGCCGGGGGCGTTGTCGGCGTCGGCGACCGACGAGCAGAGCCGCTCCTCGTAGTCGGCCGGCAGCGGCATCCGCCACAGCGGCTCGCCGGACGCCGCTCCGGAGGCGAGCAGCGCGGCGGCGAGCCGGTCGCGGTTGCTGAACAGGCCGCCCCGCCGCTGGCCGAGCGCGAGCTTGATCGCGCCGGTGAGCGTCGCGACGTCGACGAGGGCGTCCGCGCCCAGGTCGCCGACGGCGTACGCCAGCGCGTCGGCCAGCACCAGCCGCCCCTCGGCGTCGGTGTTGGTGACCTCGCTGGTCCGACCGCCGTAGTGCCGGATCACGTCGCCGGGTCGCAGCGAGCCGCCTCCGACGGAGTTCTCGGCGCACGCCAGCAGCCCGGTGACCCGCACCGGGCAGCCGACCGCCGCGAGCGCGGTCATCACGGCCAGCACCACGCCCGCGCCGGTCATGTCGCGCTTCATGGTCTCCATGGACTCGCGCGGCTTGATCGACAGGCCGCCGGTGTCGAACGTGATGCCCTTGCCGGCCAGCACCACCAGCGGCGCCGCCGTACCACCGCTGTCGCCCGGGACGTAGTCCAGGCGCACCAGCCGCGGCGGGTTCACCGATCCCTGCCCCACGCCGACCAGCCCGCCGAAGCCCTGCTCGGCCAGCCGGTGCTCGTCGAGCACCTCGACGCGCAGACCGTGCTCGGCGGCGGCCTGCTCGGCCTGCTCGGCCAGCCACACCGGCGTCTTCTCGTTGGACGGGGTCAGCGCCAGCGTCCGGGCGGTCCAGGACGCCCTCGCGACGCGGAGCGCCCGCTCGACCACCGGCGCCCGGCCCTCGACGTCGTGGAGGCCGGCGAGCACGACGGTCCCGGCCGGCACCTCGGAGGGTGACGTCGAGCGGCGGTGGAAGCCGTAGGAGCCGAGCACCACGCCGTCCACCACGGCCGCGAGCCCGGAGTCGTCGGCCAGCGCCGCGACGCCGAGCGCCACGGTGTCCTCGCCCCGCACCCGGCGGGCGGCGAGCGCGGCGGCGCGCCGCAGGTCGTGCGGCTCGCCGGCGCCGACCCCGAGCAGCAGCACCCGGGTGAGCGCGGTGTCGCGCAGGCCGGTCGCGTCGAGCACGGCATGCTCCACGACGTCGCCGACCGCGCCGGTCGCACGCGCACGCTCGAGCAGCGTGAACAGGTCCACGTCGAGCTCGTCGAGCAGCTCGGCCGTCCCGGGTCCGAGCACCGGCCCGTCCGCGTCGGCCAGCACGGGAAGCACCACGACGGAGGCGCCCTCGACCCGGCTCGGGGGGCGCGCGTCCGGAACGACCCGTGGCGGTGAGACCTGCGGTGGGAGTGCTGCCACGGGGGGTTGCGCCTGCCTCTCGGTCGTCGGGACTCCCAGACCCTACTCAGCGGCCGGAGCACCGACAACGCAGAGGCCCCGCCCACGGGAACCGTGAGCGGGGCCTGTGCGGTCTGCTGTGTCTGTGTGCGGCTCTGGAACCTCAGCCGACGACGTTGTCGAGGGCCTTGCACAGGGCACCGGCCTCGTCCGCGTTCAGCTCGACGACGAGGCGTCCGCCGCCCTCGAGCGGAACACGCATCACGATGCCGCGCCCCTCCTTGGTCACCTCGAGCGGACCGTCGCCCGTCCGCGGCTTCATCGCGGCCATGCGCACACCTCTTCCTGGTTGCTGTCTGTGCGCGGTCCGTCAGGGCGCGCGGTTCAGGCGACCATTATCGCGCATCTGCCCCCGCGCCTGTGCACAACCCTGCGGCTGCGTGCGGCAGACTCACCTGCAGCCGCCTCGGTCCACGCTGAACGGAGCCTTCCGATGACCGACCTTCCCGTGACCTACCACGTCGCCGACGGGGTCGCCACGATCACCTTCGCCCGCCCGGAGGCGATGAACAGCCTCGACGTCGCCACCAAGCTGGCGCTGCGCGACGCGGTGACCGAGGCCGCGGCCGACCCGGCGGTGCGGTGCGTGGTGCTCACCGGGACCGGGCGGGCGTTCTGCGTCGGCCAGGACCTCAAGGAGCACATCGGCATCCTCACCAGCGACTCCGCCGACCAGCTGTTCACCACGGTCCCGGACCACTACAACCCGATCGTCACCGCGGTCGCGACGATGCCCAAGCCGGTGGTCGCCGCCGTCAACGGGGTGGCTGCCGGTGCCGGTGCCAGCCTGGCGTTCGCCTGCGACGTGCGGATCGTCGCCGACACTGCCGGCTTCAACCTGGCCTTCACCGGCATCGGGCTGTCCTGCGACACCGGGTCCTCGTGGACCCTGCCGCGCATCGTCGGAGAGGCCAAGGCGCTCGAGCTGCTCTACTTCCCGCGCACGATTCCCGCCGACGAGGCCGCGAGGCTGGGTCTGGCCACCGTGGTCGTGCCCCCCGAGAGGCTGGTCGAGGAGACCGCGACGTGGGCCGGCCGGCTCGCCGCCGGGCCCACCGTCGCGTACGGCGCGGTGCGCCGCAGCGTCCGCTACAGCGCCGGCCACGACCTCGCGGACTCCCTGGCGTTCGAGGCGGACATGATGGCGCTCACCGGCGCCACCGACGACCACCGGCGAGCCGTCGACGCGTTCGTCGCCAAGCAGCAGCCCACCTTCGAAGGACACTGAGGAGACCACGATGCGCGGACGGCTCGGCGCCCTGCTCGCAACGGTCCTGCTCCCCCTCTCGCTGCTCGGGGCACCCGCCGCGGCGGCGAGCCCTCCGCCCCTGCCCGACGACCTGACGCTCGCCGACGGGGTCGCCCAGCTCGTCACGGTGACGAGCGCGCACTGGTCCGACACCCGCGCCCTGCTGCGGGTGTGGCGCAAGCGCGAGGACGGCTGGCACCTCGTCCACGGCCCGGTCCGGGTGCGGCTCGGCTGGAACGGCTGGGTGGCCGCCGGCAGCCGCCGACAGGACACCGGGACGACGCCGGCGGGCCGGTTCGGGCTCCGCTACGTGTTCGGCAACCGCGCCGACCCCGGTACGGCGATGCGCTACCGCCGCGTCGACGGCAACGACGTGTGGCCCTACGAGCCGCGCGACCCCGCGACGTACAACATCTACCAGCCGCGCCGGGCGGCCACGTCGCACTGGCGCACCGACTTCCGTGAGCGGCTGGCGTCCTACCCCTACCAGTACGCCTACGCCGTGGTGATCGGCTTCAACATGCCGGGAGGCGTGCACTGGTCGAAGGCCCGGCATCAGTACGTCGCCCGCACCCGTGCCGACACCGCGCGCGGCGGCGGGATCTTCCTGCACGTCCAGCGGACCCGCTACACCGCCGGCTGCGTCGCCGGTCGGCTGCGCGACATCCGGTGGGTGGTCCGCCGGCTCGACCCGGCGCTCTCGCCGCGCATCGTGATGGGGCCGGCGCACTGGGTGCGGCGGAGGTTCTGACCTCAGCGGTGGCCGCCGAGCACCCTGATCAGCTGACGCGGCGCGACGACGTCCATCCGGTGTCGCGGCGGGTGCGCCCCGTACTCCACGGTGACCGCCTTGCCGGCGAGCCTGTGGTTGAACCACTCGGTGAAGGTGCCGTGGCAGACCCCGCCGCAGACCAGCCGCTTGCGCGGCAGTCGCAGCGCACCGGCCAGCCGCCGGGCGAACGGCCGGACCCGCTTCACCGAGGTGTCGACACCGTGCAGCGGCTGGTGGAAGCTCACCACGAAGTCGGGGTCGACGCGCCGCATGAACGCCGCCACCGCCCGGGTCTCCGGCTCGGACGCCGCCGTGGCCCCGGAGTAGGTGGCGCCGGTGAGGCGTGCCCAGTGGAACGGGAAGTTCCGGTTCAGGTCCACGTGGTGGGCGTTCTGGCGGGTGTCCCGGGCCACGCCGTCGGGGTTCATCGCCGGGATGAGCCACAGGTCGAGGTCCTGCACCGGCTTGCCGTCGCGGATACTCCACAGGATCCGCCGTGGCGCCCGCTCGTCGCCGTGCATGACCGCCATCGCGACGGCCGTCACGGAGGCCGCCGGGTCGCCGACGTGCCAGGCGCGGATGGCACGGCCCTTCACGGACTCGCCGACGCGCTCCACGCCGATCACCGCGGGGCGGTCGGGGCCGGAGGCGAGGGCGGGGCTCGTGATGCAGCACAGCGTGACGGTCAAGCCGACCGCCCAGACAGGAAGGGCTCCCCCGCGCGGCATGACGCTAGATCTCTTCGAGCGCCAGGAACGCGGTGGAGATGCCGACCCCGACCAGCGGGCCCCCATGGGCCAGGATCGAGCGGCCGGGTTCCTCGCCCCAGGTGTCGGTGACCGGCCCGGAGGAGTGCCTGTCGCGCGCAGGCAGCCAGCGGGCCAGGATCAGCAGTCCGGCCACCACAGCGACCCACCAGAACACCAGCGAGAACCAGCCGACCGCGGACGTGCCGGTGACCAGGAAGACCACCCAGAGCACCAGCGCGAGCAGCCCGTCGAAGGTGTGCACGTTGAGCAGCCGCGCCGAGATCGTCAGCCGCCCGGCCACGGATCCGCCGTCCCGGGAAAGCCGGACCCGGGCCAGGGCCACCACCACAGCGGCGAGCACGGTCAGCACGAGGGTGATGGTCCGTGGAGTCACGGTCCGAGCATGCCCGAGTTCCGCCGTGACGGGCGCGTTTTGGACTCGGTCAGGACCGCGGCCCCCCTGACCCAGCAGGCGGCCAGATGGTCGTCGACCATCCCGGTGGCCTGCATCAACGCGTACGCCGTCGTCGGGCCCACGAACGAGAAGCCGCGTCGCTTGAGCTCCTTGGCCATCGCGACCGACTCCGCGCTGGTCGCGGGCACGTCGCCGAGGGTCCGCGGTGCAGGGCGCGCGGACCGGTCCGGGGCGAAGGACCACAGCAGGTCGCTGAGCCCGACGTCGAGGTCCAGCGTTGCGCGGGCGTTGGCGATGGTGGCCGCGACCTTGGCCCGGTTACGGACGATCCCGACGTCTGCGAGGAGCCGCGCCGTGTCCGCCTCGCCGAACGCCGCGACGGCAGCAGGGTCGAACCCGGCGAAGGCGGCCCGGAACGCGGGGCGCTTGCGCAGGATGGTGATCCACGACAGGCCCGACTGGAACGCCTCGAGGCTCAGCCGCTCGAACAGCTCCCGGTCCCCGCGCAGCGGACGGCCCCACTCCTCGTCGTGGTAGGCGAGGTACTCGGGTGCCGAGAGCGCCCAGCCGCAGCGGACCGGCTCGGCAACCTGGTCAGCCACCGGACCGCTCCGCCCGCACCCGCATCCGCTGCAGCGCCAGGTCGATCATCCGTTCCGCCACCGGGCGGGCGACCCGCCAGCCGAGGCCGCCGACCCGGCCGAGGGGGAGCCGGAGGCACTCCGACCAGACGAACCTGCAGCGGCCCTCCCCCACCGGGAGCACGACGAACTCGCCCTCCCCCCGGACCAGCCGACCGGTGTGCAGCACCTCGCACCGGCCGCCTCCGGAGGGGTCGAGCTCCCACGAGGTGATCGTCATCGGGTCCCAGAAGCCGACCGGGCCGACACCGGTCCAGGCGCGCAGCCGGCCACCGACCCCGGCGGCGGCATCCACGCGCTCGACGCGCGTCGCCGGCACCCACTCCCCCTGTCGCGGCCAGTCGGTGACGTAGTCCCACACCAGCGGGGCCGCCGCGGCGACCTCCACCTCGCGTCGGATCACGGCACGCATCTCAGCCCTCCTCGCCCGGTCGGTCCGGCACCGCCCGGTCGGGCACGGCCCCGCGGGGCATCGTCGCGTCCGGCATCGTCGCGTCCGCCATCGTCGCGTCCGGCGGCGGCTCCGTCGGCGGATCCGTCGGCGGGGGTCCGGTCGGCGGCGGATCCGTCGGCGGGGGTCCGGTCGGCACGCCCCCGGCCGGCGGCGGACCGGCCGGCGCCTCGTCGCGGTCCCGCGGCGCGGTCACCGGCGGCTCCAGCTCGGCGGCGAGCCGGTCCAGCAACGCGTCGACCTCCGCCATCCGGTAGCCGCGGAACGCGGTGGTGAACCGCACCCCGCGCAGGTCCTGCGCGGTCAGCGGCCCGTCGGCCTGCACCCGCACGTCGGGCCGGTCGTCGAACGTCGGCTGCATCGCCCGGCCGCGCCCGGACGCGACCACCGCGACGGCGCCGATCGCCAGCACGAGGAGGATCGCGAGGAACCAGGTCACGGGATCTGCCCACCTCCCGGCGCGTCGGACTGTCGGCGACGCCGCGCGTCGGCCATCATCTCCACCGCGTCGTCGACGTCGTCGGTGAGGGAGAACATCGACAGGTCCCGCTCCGACACCATGCCCTCGGCGAGCACCTGCTCGCGCAGCCAGTCGACCAGGCCGGACCAGTACGCCGTGCCGACCAGGACGATCGGGAACGAGGTGACCTTCTGGGTCTGCACCAGCGTCAGCGCCTCGAACAGCTCGTCGAACGTCCCGAAGCCTCCGGGAAGCACGACGAAGCCCTGGGCGTACTTGACGAACATCGTCTTGCGGGCGAAGAAGTAGCGGAAGTTCACGCCGCGGTCGACCCACGGGTTGAACCCGGACTCGAAGGGCAGCTCGATGCCGAGACCGACCGAGATCCCGCCGGCCTCGCAGGCGCCCTTGTTGGCGGCCTCCATCACACCCGGGCCGCCGCCGGTGATCACCGCGAAGCCCGCCCCGGCGAGTCGGCGCCCCAGCCGCTCACCGAGCGCGTACTCCGGAGAGTCCGCGGTGGTGCGCGCCGAGCCGAACACCGACACCGCGTGGCCGAGCTCGGCCAGCGACCCGAAGCCTTCGACGAACTCGCTCTGGATGCGCAGCACCCGCCACGGGTCTGTATGAACCCAGTCGGACGGACCCCGCGAGTCGAGCAGCCGCTGGTCGGTCGTGCTGCGGTCGAACTGCCGGCGCCGCATCACCGTCCGGCCGCGGCTCTTCTCGGGTCCCTCCGGAATCACCTCAGCCCTCCAGCCAGGCCCGAAGGCGCGCCTCGACGCGGGTGACCTGGTCGAAGGGCACGAACTCCTCGGCCTTGTGGGCCAGGCTGGGGTTGCCCGGACCGTAGTTGACGGCCGGGACCCCGAGACCGCTGAACCGCGCCACGTCGGTCCACCCGAACTTCGGGTTGACCGTGCCTCCGGCCGCCTCGACGAAGGCCGCGGCTGCGGGCACGGTGAGCCCCGGCGCGGCCGCCGGCGCCGAGTCGCGGATCTCGAGCTCGAAGCCGGCGAACACCTCGCGGACGTGCGCCATGGCCGCCTCCTCCGAGCGGTCCGGCGCGAACCGGTAGTTGACCGAGACCCGGCACTCGTCGGGCAGCACGTTGCCGGCAACGCCGCCTGAGACGAAGACCGCGTTGAGTCCCTCGTGGTACTCCAGCCCGTCGATGACCGGCCGGCGCGGCTCGTAGGCCGCCAGCCGGGCGAGCACCTCTCCGGCCGCGTGGATCGCGTTGGAGCCCATCCATGCCCGGGCGGAGTGCGCCCGCTCGCCGTGGGTCAGCACGTCGACCCGCAGGGTGCCCTGGCAGCCGGCCTCGACCACGGCGTCGGAGGGCTCCATCAGGATCGCGAAGTCCGCCTCGAGCAGGTCGGGGCGGTCGCGCGCGAGGTGCCCCAGCCCGTTGCGCTCCGCCTCGACCTCCTCACCCTCGTAGAAGACGTAGGTCACGTCGCGGTTCGGCTGCGGGACCGTGGCCGCGAGGTGCAGTGCGACAGCGCAGCCACCCTTCATGTCGCAGGAGCCCAGGCCGTGCAGCCGGACCTCGTCCCGCCGGGACGGCAGGTTGGCGTTGACCGGGACGGTGTCGAGATGCCCGGCGACCACCACCCGCTCGTCGCGGCCGAGCAGGGTGCGGGCGACGACGTTGTGGCCACGGCGTACCACCTCGAGGTGGTCGACGCGCCGCAGCGCCGCCTCGACCGCGTCCGCAATGGCCTGCTCGTGGCCGCTCACCGACTCGATGTCGACCAAGCGCTCGGTCAGCGTGACGGGATCCACGGTGAGGTCCAGCTCGATCGTCATGGTGTCGGTCCAACCAGCTCGAACACACAGAACTCGTTGCCCTCGGGGGTGTAGCCAAAGGGATAGATCACAGAGGAGCATCGGGTCATGACACGTCGCACCACCAAGGTCAGCACGGAAGGGAAGCCGTGGGCACGATACCTGCGGCTGTCGAAGGCGGAGGCCGAGGAGGTCAAGGGTCTCAGCAGAGTGCAGCGACTGGAGTTGACCAACCGCAAGCTCGACGACCACCTGGAGCAGGTGACCGCGTGGATGGACGACCACGCGCTGCCGTACGGCGATGATCTGGTCTTCCGTGACCCCGGGCTGTCGGCGTGGAAGCCGAACGTCCGCCGCCCCGAGTGGGACGCGATGATGGTGCAGGCGCGGCGCGGCGACATTGCCGGCATCGCTGTCGTCGCTGTGGACCGGTACACCCGGCAGGTGAGCATCGGTGAAGACCTGATCGGCTTGGCCGAGAAGGTGGACATCAAGATCGGTGGTAGGCCGGGCCGGCATCCTCGACCTGACCACCTACGAAGGCATCACCCAACTCCGTGGCATGGTCCAGCAGGCCGCCAACGAGTCGCTGTCCACGTCGTTCCGGCTGCGGGAGAAGCTGGAGAGCCAGTGCAAGAAGGGCAAGCCGATGGGTGGCGGCCGGTCGTACGGGTTCCAGGTCGTCGGTGACAAGTACGTGATCGAGGTGCCCCCAGCTTCCCGACGAGGTGAAGGTGGTCCGTGAGGTGGCCGAGCGGGTCTTGGCCGACGAGAAAGGTGGCCTCCAGGCCATCGCTGCCGACCTGAACAGGCGCGGCCTCCGCACCACCCGTGGCGGTCAGTGGACGGGCGGCAACCTGGGCCGGATGCTCGGCCAGAAGCGGTACGGCGGTGTCGTGGAACTGCACGGCAAGGAGGTGGGGACGATGCCCGGGGAGCCGGTCCTGGACCGTGAGACGTACGACGCGATCCAGGCCAAGTTCGCCGGACGCCGGCGCGGCCAGCGCCCCACCGCGCCGTACCTGCTGACCGGCATCCTGGCGTGCTCGGACTGCAAGAAGACCATGAACGGTGGTTCGACGTTTCGTCGCGCCGACGGCTCGCGGCCTCGGGTGTACAAGTGCCCGCCGGCGACCGGCGGCTGCGGTCGGTCGATCATGGCCGAGCCGGTCGAGGAGATGGTCGGCCGGAAGATGATCGCGCTGTTGGCCGACCCGTCGCAGGCTGCACGGATCGCCAAGGAGGAGCGGCGACTGAGCGGTGCCCGCAAGGCCAAGCTCGACCGGCTGCGCGCCATCGACCAGGAGCTGGTCGCGCTGGAGGTGAAGCGCGCCAGCGAGGAGATCATCGACGCCGCCTACGACGCGGCGAAGGCGATCTGGGACCGCAAGCGCGTTGCGGCTCAGGCGGAGCTCGTCGCGTTGCAGCCGGCTGACGGTCCGGTTGATGAGGCTGACGACGTGCGTGCCGAAGCCGACGCGGCGCGGCTCGCACGGGCCACCGAGGACTGGTGCGGCCCGGAAACCACGACCGACCAGCGACGTTCGCTCATCCGGCGCTACCGGCTGCGCCCGGTGGTGCTGCCGAAGCGACCGGGCACCCGCCGGTTCGACCGTGAGCGAGTGCAGGGGCTGGACATCTGATGGCCCACCACGCCGGCGACGTCGCAGCGTGGGCCAACGGCCGGTGGTACACCGAAATCGTCTGCAGCCAGGGCCACCGCAAGCTGCTGATCGAGCGCATCAGCACGACCCCCTCCGGGCGCCGGACCTGTACTTCGGAGCGGACCTACTTGAAGACCTGGGACTACAGGAGCCGATGACCCCGGAGGACGAAGCGCTGGTGCGCCATACCACCATCCGGCAGATGCAGGAGTGGGAGCAGATCGGCGAAGAGGACTTCTCGATCTGGGGCTTCTCGAACTACCAGTGGCGCTGTCCTCGGTGCCAGCTCGATGTGCGGATCAAGTACCGCCCCATGCCCAAGCTGGCGTCCGGGCTGGTGGGGCAACGCATCGGGGAGGTTGAACTGAAGTCCATCGCTGTTATCCTTTCCAGGCAGTAGCCCAGGTCATCGGGCGGCGCTGCCGTGGAAGCGCCGAAGAGCAATCCACGGAATCAGGCGCTCCTTGTCGGGAGCGGGTTTCGCCCTACCCGACAGGACCACGCCCGTGAGTTGGACTCACACCCGCTCCAAGATCGCCCACGCCAAGAAGGCTGACCCGGACGCCGACGTCAGCGACCTGCGCCGGCAACTGAAAGCAGAACGCCTGGAGTCGCTGCTGCGCGAGGCGGCGCCGACGTTGACCCCTCAGCAGCGCCGCGTGCTCGCTCGCGTGCTCACCACGGTGGACTCCGCCGGATGCGGCGGTACGGCATGACCGCGCCGCTGACCGACGGCGATATCCGCGCCATCGCCTGCATCCTGCATGACATTCACCAGCGCCGTGCTGCACGGCTGGCTGCTGAAGCCGAGGCCGGCGCAGGGACCACCGCCTCGCACGCAGAAACGGGCCCCTCGCGGCCGGACAGCACGCCGGGTGGTGGGGACGTTGGCTGAGAACGCCGGCCGCCCTCCGGCGGACCGAAGGGCGGCAACAAGTGGCAACCACAGGGTACTGCGGGACGAGCTCGTTGTCGTCCGCACCAAGCGTGGCGCCGTACTGGCCGTGGTCCCGGTGATCCCGGACGCCGCGCCGTACAAGGTGCGTGAAGGCATCGCCCGGCGTCGGATCGCTGCGCTGGAAGGCGAATGCCCGTGCGGCGCGACAGCCGAGGCCGGCGACGACGGCAACCTGGTGTTCCAGCACCAGCGGCTGTGCCCGGCGGAGACTGGCCGGCTCGGCAAGGAGCTGCGGCGGTGGGCGCGGTGACCGACGTGAAGACGGTGCTGGGGCTGGCGAAGCACGGCTGGCACGTGTTCCCGGTCGCCCAGGGAGGCAAGCGCCCGGTGGTCAAGTGGAGCAAGGCGGCCACCACGGACCCGGAGCAGATCGTCGGGTGGTTCGCCGGCACCTCGCACAACGTCGGCATCTCCTGTGGCCCGTCTGGGCTGGTGGTGGTGGATGAGGACGAGCCGAACGCCTTCGACGCCTTCGCCGGCAGCCTCGGTGAGACGGTGCCGGCGACGTTCACCGTCGGCACCGGACGCGGCCGGCACCTGTACTTCGCCGACCCCCGCCACGAGTTCGGCAACAGCGACCGGGGGTTCCACGGCTACCCGGTGAACGTGCGCGGGCAAGGCGGCTACGTCGTCGGCCCGGGCTCCGAGCACGCCTCCGGAGCCGTCTACGAGGCCGTAGACGACCGCGAGCCGGTCCCGGTGCCGCACTGGCTGGCGAGGGCGTTGCGGGGCTCCCAGGCCGCCACAGAAGGCCGCGACGATGTGTTCGCTGACCCCGACGCCCTGCGCACCCCACGCGGTGTGGAGGCGGTGCCGGAGGTGATCCGGGCCGGCGACCGACACAACGAGCTCGTGGGCTACGCCGGGTACCTGCGACACCACGGCATCGACCTACCCGTCGCGGAGGCGATGATCCGGATGCTGTGGGAGCGGTGCGAGCAGCCGACCGACGCACCGATGCCGTGGGACGAGGCAGCCGCGATCCTGCACGACTGCTACGAGCGCTACGACGCCGACGAGCGGTACCCGGGGCTGCCGGTGACGGCAGCCGACCAGCCCGGCGAGCCCCAGCCGTACCCGTTCGTCCCGGGCGGGTCGTTCATTCTGGACACCGCTGCGGACCCCGAACCGATGTGGGGGTGCGGCTCGGAGGTGCTGTGGACCGATGGCGAGGCGCTGATGATCGTCGGGGGTCAGGGCGTCGGGAAGACGACGCTGGCCCAACAGCTCGCCCTCGGCCGGGCCGGGTTCACCGAGTACGCCACCCTGCTCGGGCACCCGATCCGGCCCGGCGCCGGCCGCACGCTGTACCTGGCGATGGATCGGCCGCGCCAGGCCGCACGCTCGTTTCGGCGCATGGTCGGGGAGGCTTGGCGTGCGGAGCTGGACGAGCGGCTGGTGGTCTGGCAGGGGCCACCGCCCGGGACCTCGCCAAGCACACCAGCCTGCTGGCGACCCTGTGCGAGAAGGCCGACGCCGACACGGTGATCATCGACTCGGTGAAGGACGCCGCGCTCGGGCTCAACGACGACGAGACCGGAGCCGGCTACAACCGTGCTCGTCAACAGGCTGTGGCCGCCGGGGTGCAGCTGGTGGAACTGCACCACAACCGCAAGGCCCAGCACGGCTCCGGCACCCCCACCATCGACAGCGTGTACGGCTCCACCTGGCTCACCTCCGGCGTGGGGTCGGTGATCCTGCTGACCGGAGCACCCGGCGACCTGGTGGTCGAGCTGCGGCAGTTGAAGCAGCCGTCCGACGAGGTGGGGCCGCTGCGGATCGTCCACGACCACGAGGCCGGCCGCACCACCGTCTTCCACGGCGCCAACCTGCTCGCGGTGGCCCGGCAGCCGGTGTCGGCTGTGGAGGTGGCCCGAGCGCTGTTCGACACCGACCGGCCCACGGCGAACGAGAAGGAGAAGGCACGCCGCCGGCTGGACCGAGCCACCAGCATGGGGCTGTTGAAGGTGGCCCAGCACGGCGAACCCGGCTCGAACACGCCAACGCTGTGGGTGGCCGACATGACCTACACGGGACCTACACGCGGCCCACGTCGGCCATACACCCTGCACGACCCCTGCACGCCCTACACGCTCCACGCACGGTGGACCTACACGCAGCCCTACACGGCCTACACGCGACAGGGACCTACACGCCCGGGGGGTCTTTATAAGACCCCCGGGCGAAGCGTCCCGACCTCCCGCATCTCCACCCCAGCCAAGGCATCCGGCACGGAAGGACCACATGACCGACCACGACTACACCGACCCGCAAGCCTGGCTGAACGGCCTGGAAGCGGCAGCCCTCGCCGCCCGACTTCGCTGCCCGCACTGCTCGGCGCGGTACTCACTGCTGACGACGGCTGGTGGCTGGGCGGTGGAGGAACATCACCAGGTCGGCTGCCCGCTGCACGAGGACTCCTCGCCGGCGCACGAGGAGTACGTCGGGGACCGGCCGGAGCTGTTCGGGGACGACCAGGACCAGGCGTGACCTCACCGTGCGGCGTGATCGCGGCCGCCGACCCGTGAGGGATGGGGGCGTCGGCGCCACGCCAACCCGCGCCGGCCGGGTGATTCCCCCGGTAATCATCCGTCTCCCCCCCGGCAGGGCCCTGCCCCCTTCCCGGCCGCGAGTCTCGTATCCGAGACCGATCTGCCCTACGATGGTGATGTCGCTGAGGACCAGCGCCGACGCCAAGATCGAGGAGCCCCACGGGGCCAAGGTCGAGGAGCCGAGGTGCGGCAAGGCGACCAGCGGAAACGCTGGAAGGGCCATGCGCCTGGTGACACGTGGTTGCCGGGTGAGCCGTCCGTTGCCATGCACCCCGGTGGGGTGAGCCGCCCAGCAGGAACGTTGCTCCCCTGCGACTCGCGCACGCCCTGGTGGGGCTGCTGCGCGGACCGGAGCATCCGCAATGGACGTTGGACCCCTGCGCGCTCAGCGCGCCGACACACTCGCCTCAGCCAAGACCCTCCTGAAGAACGCCCAGTCCGAAGGCCGCGACCTGCGGCCCACCGAAGCCGACCAGATGCGCGCCGCGATGGCCCGGGTGGAGGAACTGGACCGCCAGATCGAGGGCCGCAAGCTCGTCAACAGCGTGCTCAACCTCGGCACCGCCGAGGTGGACCCGGACCGGCCGGGAATGTTCACCGACACCGACCGCGCCGGCATCGTCTCCGCCGTCAAGTCCCGCACCACCTACCGCACCGAGGTGCCGGCGAAGGCGGCGCTGCCGTCCACCCTGGTGCCGACCGGCGGCGCCCAGGTGGCCGCTGGCATCTACGTCGGCACCGCCTACCCGATCAGCAGCCTGTTCCCCCAAGAGCCCGCCAGCGGGCCGACGCAACGCTTCTACCAGTTCGGCACCGCGACAGCAGCGGTGGTGGCCGAAGGTGCCGCCAAGCCGGACGCCGGCCTGGCGATCACGGCCGTGGACGTGAGCCTGAAGAAGATCGCCACGACCGTCAGGTTCACCGATGAGTTCGCCGACGACGCCCCATTCCTGCTGGCGCACCTGAGCACGGAGCTGTCCAGCGCCGTGATCGTCGCGGAGAACGCCTCCATCCTCACCACGCTGGCCGCCACCAGCGGCATCCTCACCGCCACCGGCACCACGGCGAGCGCCATCGACGTGATCGCGGACGCGGTGGCCGCCTCCGAAGCGCTCAACGGAGTCACACCCACAGCGGCGGTGGTCAACCCGACGGTGCTCGGCACGCTCCGCAAGGCGAAGGCATCCACCGGTGGGTCCTACTTCCTGGACCCGCTGACCCCCGGCCCGAGCACCGATCCACGGCGTGCCGCTGGTGTCCTCGGCGGCCACCGCAGCCGGCACCGCCTGGCTGGTCTCGTCGCCCGGGGTGACGATCTACCGAAGAGGCGGCATCAGCGCCGAGATCGGCTGGGACGGCACCGACTTCACCTCCAACCTGCGCACCCTGCGGGTGGAGGAACGGTTCGCCGCTGCTGTCCTGCGGCCGGGGATGCTCACGAAGATCACGCTCAGCTGAGCCGCAGACGTGCGCCGGGCGCTGGCGGGGCTTCTGTGCAGGTTCACCCGCCGGCCCCGGCGCACCCAAGCCGCGCCGCACGACGTAGTGCACCGTGCGGCGCGGCACCCTCTTGCGCCGACTCTCAGGGGAAACAACTGAAGCACGCTGGCCGTCCGCCAGGTCATAGGGTCGCCGGATGGATCCGCGAATGCTCGTTGATGACGCCACGTCTCGCTCCTGGGTCGCCGTCGCCCAGAGCGCTCGGATGGCTCACCACGTGCTCACGAACGTCGGTGACCCAGAACCCAGCTCGAACTTCGTGCGGATCAACGCCCTGTATCCCCTTGAAAAGGCATCTGACTGGCACCGGTCATACTTATCGGCGGCGCTCGAACACCTCATCGTCTGGGCAGACATCGCGGCCCCGTTGAGTTTCACCCTGACCACGAGGTGTTCCACACGCTTCGGCCGGCGTACACCCTGGCGCGAGCCGCCATGGAAGCGTCGTCCCAGGCGGTGTGGATGACGTCCGGCAAGACGGCGCACGAGTGCGCCCGTCGCCACCTCTCCTTGATTCGCTGGGACTACAGCGAGCACCGTAAGAGCCTCTTCGGCGACCCGGAGGCTCAGAAGTCGGTGGTAGAGATGGATCGAGTGCTGCTTCAGCGTGCTTCCAACGACTTCGGAGAACAGGAACTTCAGCCGCCCAGCCACTATGCGGTACTGAGGGCCACTGCCAACTTGATTGACACCGAGCCCGACGAACTTGAGCGCATCTGGCGCGCAGCAAGCGGATCGGCTCACGGCCGGGTCTGGCCGTCGCTTGCGCTCCAGAAGGTGGTACCGCTGACTGAGTATGAACCCGGCCAGTTCCGAACCCTTCGCATTCCCGATCCGGAGGGAATGACTGAGGTGTTGCAGGTTGCGGACAAGATGATGTGGCGTGGCGTGCTCCGGCACGCCGACTTCTGCAAGGCCGACATCCCTAGGCTCTTGGAGGAGGCGCGACTATGGCTAGCGTCCGTGATTCCGTATCGCAAGGATGCCGACCCGGTGGCAGTCGCCCGGCTCCAACGTCGCGAGCTGCACGAGGAGAGCGATCAGGCGCAGCCCTAAGAGTCTCCGCTGGAATGTCAGTCGGTTGGCTCGAACACTCGGAATTCGTTGCCTTCCGGGTCCTGCATCCAGACCGGCCGACCGGCGCGTTCCGCTGTGACCCGTCCTATTGACACGCTATCCTCCGGATCCGCCATCACGTCCCAGGAGATCTCGTCGTCGCGGGCCCGCAGCAGCGTGGCGCCGGCGTCCTGCAGCTGCCGCGGGTCGCCGTACACGTCCCAGTGGATGCGGTTCTTGACGGTCTTCGGCTCCGGCACCGGCACGAAGTCCATCGTCGTGATCGGCAGACCGGGGACGTCCTCGAGCCACCACCACTGCTGCTCGTCGTTCGTGGCGGGCCGCACGCCGAGGCGCTCGCCCCACCACGTGGCGATCGCCGCCGGGTCCACCGAGTCGACGACCAGGCCGTGGACGCGGTAGGCCGGAACGGCCGACGGCGCGCGCACGAACGCGCAGAACTCGCCAGCCTCGGGGTCGCGCATCGTGGTCCAGCCGAAGCCCGACTCCTCGGCCGGGAGCACCACCTCGGCTCCGAGCCGCACGAGGTCCTCGAGGTCGGTCGCGTAGACGTCGAGGTGCACGCGGTGCTTCGCCTGCTTCGGCTCCGGGACCCGGCACATCGCGATCGTGTGCCCCCTCGAGGGCCCGACCACCTCGCCGTCCTCGCTGTCCGGCCGGAACTCCAGCCCCGCCACGTCCGCCCAGAAGCGGCCGAGCGTCTCCCCTCCGGTGGTGTCCATGCACAGCTCCATCCACCGCACGGCAGCGCTCATGCGACATCCATCCCTTCGTCGGTGCCGGGCCCAGCGCCGGGCTTGCCGGTACCTTTGCACACGTGACCGACAGCCTGCAGACCCCGACCTCCGCCTGGGCCTTCGGACTGGCGACCTTCGCCGGCGTGGACGGCGAGGGAGGCGTCCTGGACACCTGGTTCCCGGCCCTTCAGCTCGGCTCCCCGCCGCCCGACGTCGAGGCTCCGGCCGGGCTCACCGCGCTGGAGGGTGTCGACGACCTACGCCGGGTCCGCCGCACTGTCGTGCTCACGGCCGCCGAGGACCTGCAGGCCCCGCCGGCCGACACCCACGACGCCTGGCTCCGGCTGCACCTGCTCAGCCACCGGCTGGTCGCACCCCACTCGGTGAACCTCGACGGCCTGTTCGGGCTGCTCACCAACGTGGTGTGGACCAGCGAGGGCCCGTGCGCGGTCGACGGGTTCGAGATGACCAGGCTGCGGCTGCGCGGCGCGGGGCGCCAGGTCGCGGTCTACGGAGTGGACAAGTTCCCCCGGATGACCGACTACGCGCTGCCCTCCGGCGTCCGGATCGCCGACGCCGACCGGGTCCGGCTGGGCGCGCACCTCGCACCTGGCACCACGGTGATGCACGAGGGGTTCGTGAACTTCAACGCCGGCACGCTGGGCGCGTCCATGGTGGAGGGCCGGATCAGCGCCGGGGTCGTGGTGGGCGACGGGTCGGACGTCGGCGGCGGCGCCTCCATCATGGGCACGCTGTCCGGTGGAGGCACCCAGGTGGTCTCGGTGGGCGCGCGCTGCCTGATCGGTGCCAACGCCGGCATCGGGATCTCGCTGGGCGACGACTGCGTCGTGGAGGCCGGCTGCTACGTCACCGCCGGGACGAAGGTGACGGTGCGGGGGGCCGAGGGGCACGCCGAGCCGGTGGTCGTCAAGGCCGTCGAGCTGTCCGGCGCCGACAACGTCCTGTTCCGGCGCAACTCCACGAACGGGGTCGTGGAGGCGGTTCCCCGGAAGCGGCAGGGCATCGAGCTGAACGCGGCCCTGCATGCCAACGACTGAGCGGTCCGAGGCGGGCCGCGCCGGCCGCATCCTGCTCACGCTGTCTCTTGTCGTCCTCGTGGTCGCCGGCGTGGGACTGCTCGTCAACCGGGGAGTGGGCCCGCTGCCCAACCCCGAAGGCTGCCACGCCACCGTCGGGGGCGTCCGGGTCGACGTGACCACCGAGCAGGCGCAGAACGCGGCGCTGATCGCGGCGGTCGGGGTCCGCCGCGGGCTTCCGGCGCGGGCGGTCTCGATCGCGCTCGCGACGGCCTTCCAGGAGAGCAAGCTGCGCAACCTCGACCACGGTGACCGTGACTCGGTCGGCCTGTTCCAGCAGCGCCCGTCGATGGGGTGGGGCACCGCCCGCCAGATCGCGGACCCCTACTACGCCACCCGCCGCTTCTACGACGCGCTGCAGAAGGTGGCCGGCTACGAGCAGATGCGGATCACGGTCGCCGCACAGCGGGTGCAGCACTCGGGGTTCCCCGAGGCGTACGCCGCCCACGAGACCTCCGCGCGGATCCTCGCCTCGGCGCTGACCGGTTACAGCACGGCGGCCTTCTCGTGCGTGGTGCACGCGCCGCGGTTCAGCGGCCCGGTCGCCGAGCACGCCGGGGTCGACGGCCTCACGCCGCGGGCGGAGGCCGTGCGGCGCGACGTCGAGCTGGCGTTCGGCCCGCAGTCCGTGGCCGGCGTGGCGCCCGGTGGCCGCGCGTTCGACCTCGTCGTGCGGCCGGTGGAGGCGGCGAACCTGCGCAGGGGCTGGGCGATGGCGCAGTACCTCGTCGCGCAGGCCAAGCGGCTGGCGATCGACCGCGTCGTCTTCGACGGGCGCATCTGGAGCGCCGGCTCGTCTTCGGAGCAGGGCTGGCGGCGGTACGCCGCCGGCCGTCGGGCTGACCGCGTGCACGTCGACGTCGTGAAGGGCGGATGACGTGTCGAGCTCGGCGTGGAGGTCCTGGTCGGCGGCTCCTGACTGCCGGGCGTTTCCCCGCGCCGGTCAGGACAGCCGGCGGACCGCCTCGGCGACGCGCTCGTCGGTGGCGGTGAACGCGACCCGGACGTGGCGGTCGCCGGAGGGGCCGTAGAAGTCGCCGGGCGCGACGAGGACGCCCTGCTCGGCGAGCCGGCGCGACGGTGTCCCAGCAGGGCTCGTCGCGGGTCGCCCACAGGTAGAGCGCACCCTCGGAGTGGTCGATGCCGGAAGCCCGCGCCCTCGAGCGCGCCCGCAGCGCGCTGCGCCGGGCGGCGTACCGGGCCCGCTGCTCGCTCGACGTGGGCGTCGTCGTCGAGCGCGGCCGCCATCGCGACCTGCTGGGGGCCGGGCAGCATGAGGCCGAGGTTCTTGCGGACCGCGAGCAGCTCGCGCACCACCGCAGGATCGCCGGCGACGAACGCGGCGCGGTAGCCGGCCAGGTTCGACCGCTTGGACAGGGAGTGCACGGCGAGGATCCCGGTCGTGGTCGCCGCCGCAGACGTCCGGATGCAGCACGCGAGACCGGCTCGGCGCTCCCAGCCGCACTCCAGGTAGCACTCGTCGGAGACCAGCAGGGCGCCGCGCTCACGGCCCCAGGCGACCATCTTGCGAGGTGGTCGACGGCAGGACGCGGCCGGTGGGGTTCGACGGCGAGTTCAGCCAGACCAGCGCCGGCCCGTTCCGGTCCCAGCGCGAGTCAACGAGTCGGTGGCACCGGCTCGCGCACCGGCCAGGCGGGCGCCGACCTCGTAGGTCGGGTAGGCCAGCGCCGGGTGCACGACGAGGTCGCCGGGGCCGAGCGCCGAGGTGGCTCGGCAGCGAGGCGATCAGCTCCTTGGAGCCGATCGACGGGCAGCACCGCGTCCGGGGTCAGCCCGCAGACGCCGAACCGGCGCGCCAGCCAGCCGACGCACGCCTGCGCGCAGCGCCGGGCGGCCCGACGGTGAGCGGGTAGCCCGGCGAGTCGGCCGCCGCCCGCAGAGCCTCCTGCACGACGTCCGGCGTGGGGTCGACGGGCGTGCCGACCGAGAGGTCGACGATGCCGTCGGGGTGCGCGCGCGCCCGCTCGGCGTGCGCGGCGAGCTGGTCCCGGGGAAGTCCGGGAGCCGTCCGGAGGAGGCCGACGGGCTCGCGCCGGCTCACTCGTCGTGTTCTGCGGCGGCAGCGCGGCGATCATCGGGTGGTCCTTGTCGATCACGCCCAGCTTGGCCGCGCCGCCTGGCGAGCCGAGGTCGTCGAAGAACTCGACGTTGGCCGTTGTAGTAGTCCTTCCACTGCTCCGGGGTGTCGTCCTCGTAGAAGATCGCCTCCACCGGGCACACCGGCTCGCAGGCACCGCAGTCGACGCACTCGTCGGGGTGGATGTAGAGCATCCGCTGCCCTCGTAGATGCAGTCGACGGGGCACTCGTCGACACAGGCCCTGTCCTTCAGGTCGACACAGGGCTGCGCGATGACGTACGTCACTGGTTCCTCCTCGTAGCGGCGCTTCAGCAGGTACAGCCTAGTATCTCGACGCCCACCCCCTCACCCGCATCCAGGGAGCATCCAGTGAGCAGGTCGACCGTCCCCGGGCTGGGTCCGCACTGCGTCGGCCGGCGGGTCGTCGTACGGCGGGTGCTGCGCGGGCGGACCGGGCCGTCGGGAGGGCCGTTGATGACCGACCTGCTCGGCGTGATGGAGAGTTGGGCGGCTTCGAGCACCACCCTGCGCGCCGAGGACGGCACGCTCACCGAGATCGCCCTGACCGACATCGTGTCGGGCAAGCCGGTACCGCCGCGCGCGTCGCCACGGCTGCGGGTGTCGGCGGACGAGGCGACCCGCCGGGCCAACGCGAGCTGGCCCGCCGAGCACGTCGAGCCGCTCGGCGAGTGGCTGCTGCGCGCCGCCGGCGGCTTCAGCGCCCGAGCCAACTCGGCGATGGCGGTGGGCGACCCCGGCATGTCGTTCGCCGAGGCGCTGGCGCGGACGGAGGCGTTCTACGCCCGGCACGGGCTCCCGCCGTGGGCGCAGGTGACCGTGGGCACCGGGGTGCACGCGGCGTTCGAGGAGGCGGGCTGGGTGCGGGCCCGACCCGGAGAGGCGGACTCCCAGTTCCGGATCGCCTCGGTGGCGCAGGCGCGGCGCGCGGCGGGACGTCGGCTGCCGGCCGAGCCGCCCCTGCTCACGCAGCGGGCGACCGTGGGTGCGGGTTGGCTGGCATCCGACCCCCGCGCCGCCGCGCACGAGCGCGCTGCGCGCGCGGTCCTCGAGGGACCGGACCAGGTGGTGTTCGTCTCGGCTCCCCCCTCCGGGAGCCGAGACGAACCTGCCACCGAACGGGACGTGGTCCCGCTGGTCTGCCGCGGCCGGGCGGCGATCTCGGCGACTGGGTCGCCGTCACCGACGTCTGGGTCGCTCCTGACCACCGCGGCCGCGGTCTCGCCGGCCTGGTGCTGCACACGTTGCTCGGCTGGGCCGCCGAGCGCGGTGCCACCACCGCCTGTCTCCAGGTCCGCGGTGACAACCCCCCTGCTGTCACCGTGTACGAGCGGCTGGGCTTCGTGACCCACCACGCCTACCGCTACCTGGCCCCCCGGCCGTGAGCTCTGGTCTGCACTGTTCTGCTGTCGTCGTTCGTCTGAGCGGGGCACCCCCCGGTCGCCCCGCTCAGACAGCTGCTCCCGTCTCGAGCGACGTCGGGGCCGACGTGGGAGGAGCCATGCCCCGCTGGCTGGGGATGTCCTCGAGGTCCGCGGCGGTGGCCACGAGGTGGACGGTCACGTAGTGACTCGCGTCCGCACTCATGCTCGCCGCCTGGAGCTCGACGTGTCCCTCCTCGACGAGGAAGGCGTGGACGTCCCAGCCCCGGTAGCGCAGCTCGTCGGCCCAGAGGCGCGTGAGCACCTCGACGACGTCCTGCTCGCAGAGACCGGTTCGGTAGGTCGCCAGCGCGACGACGAGACGGTCGGGATCGGCTGTCGCCTCGACCTCGGCGTCGTCGAAGTCCGCGCCGGCCGCCAGCGCGGAGCGCAGCCGGGACGCCATCGCCTCGACCACCTCCCCGCGGGCGGGAGAGACGTTCGCGCGGAGCCCCTCACGGAGCTTCCAGTACGAGTTCATCTCCATGCCTCAAGACTGACCGACGGTGCACCACAGGACGGCAACAGCCGGGTAACCGGTACTCCACAACTGCGCACCCGACGGTCCGCCGCTCGAGGGCTACCGACCGGATCGGCGTCGCGGCGCCGACAGCGAGAACGCCGCGACCACCAGGAGCGCCAGGCCACCGGCCATCAGCCCGTAGCCGGCGAGGTCCGCCGCGACCAGGTAGTCACCCTCGGGGCGCCCTGCGATCGCGGTCCCGAACACGACCAGCCAGCCGGCGGCGTACGACGCGGTGAGCCGTGGGTGGGCCGTCAGCCGCAGTGCCCAGGCAACCGCGAAGGTGGCGCCGAGCGCCACGACGAGCCCGACCGGCAGGCCGAGCAGCCGGTCGCGGTGCGCCGCGAGGGCGGCCAGCCCGACGACGACCCCGAGCAGCGCCGCGCCGAGGTGCCGCAGGACGGTGGCCACCGAAGGCGGCGTCAGAGACCCGCGAACAGGTCGGTCTCGAGCCCGTTCTCGTCGACCGGGCCGGACCGGCCCTTCGCGATCCGGTAGAACTCGCTGCCCCAGACGGTGTTGCCGAGGTTGTTCGAGAGGGCGAAGAACGGGCCGTCCACCTCGATCTGGGTGGCGTGCGCCCGCATCGCCGCGAGCTTGGCGTCCACGAAGTCGTCGGCCTCGACCACGGCGGTCAGCAGCTCGTCGGGGACCATGAACTCCGGCAGCGGTCCCTCGGGGTCCATCCCCTCGAAGGTGGTGGTGTCGCCCTGCGCCCGGAGCCGGCGCAGCCCCTCGCGCATCCGGTTCGCCGACATCGCGCCCCAGTAGATCTTGGCGATGTCCCACGCGGGACCGAGGTCGAGCCGGTAGGACGGGACGGCGGCCAGCGCGGCGCCGTACATCGCCACGCGGTGGGCCTGGATGTGGTCGGGGTGCCCGTAGCCGCCGAACTGGTCGTAGGTGACCATCACCTGCGGACGCACCTCGCGGATCACCTCGACCAGGTGGCTGGCGGCCTCGAGCAGGTCGGCGCGCCAGAAGGTGCCCTCCTTGACGTCCTCGCCGGCGACCGCGTGGCCGTCCTCGTGCCAGACCATCCCCGAGTCGCGGTAGCGGCCCGGTCCGCCGAGGTAGCGGTGGTCGGTCACGCCGAGCGCCTTCATCGCGTTGGCGAGCTCGGTGATGCGGTGCTGCCCGAGGCCGTCCTCGCGGTCGGCGGCCAGGTGGGCGAGCTCGGGGACGAGCACCTCGCCCTCCTCGCCGAGCGTGCACGTCACGAGCGTGACCTGCGTGCCGCGCGCGACGTACTTGGCCATCGTGGCGCCCTGACCGATCGACTCGTCGTCCGGGTGCGCGTGCACCAGCAGCATCCGTTGGTCCATGCGGCGAGTGTAGGGGGCGCTCAGTAGACCGGGATCGCCCGGCGCTCACGGTGGCCCTGGCGGTTGAGCACCGTCGCCGCCTGGCACGAGGCGCCGTACGTCGAGGGTCAGCCGCTACCGCGCCGAGTCGGTGGACTGCATCAGGGCGCGCAGAGGCCCGAGGAACGGCCGGTCGGCGTCCAGCCACGGCACGTCGTCCAGCCGGTCGGTGGCCAGCCAGCGCACGGCGTCGTGCTCGTGCGGCACCGGCTCGCCCTCGACGAGCGAGACGACCGCGGCCACGAGCACCACACCGGGTCGCACGAGCACGGTCCGGCCCAGCAGCCGGTCGACGCGCACCGTGCAGCCGAGCTCCTCGCGGACCTCCCGGACCACGGCGTCCTCGACTCCCTCACCGGGCTCGACCTTGCCGCCGGGCAGCTCCCAGCGACCGCGCGCCTCCTCCGGAGTCGTGCGCCGGGCGGCGAGCAGCCGGCCGCGGTGCAGCACCGCGGCACCGACCACCTGCACGACGTCCTCCCGCTGCACGACGTCCTCCCGGGCCACCCCCCGATGGTCCCAGACGCGCACCGGGTCAGACGGGGCCGGCCGTCCTCTGGGCCGTTCTCTGGGCCGTCCTCTGGGCCGGAATCCGCGACTTCTGCGCGATGAGGTGCACGGTCACGTAGTGGTCGTGCAGGCCGGCTCGGCTGGCCGCCTCGAACTCCACGTGACCGTCCTCGACGCGGAAGGCGTGCGCCTCCCAGAACGGGTAGCGGAGCCGGTCGTCCCAGATCCGCTCGAGCTGCAGAGCGACGTCGTCCTCGGACAGGTCCGGAACGTACGTGCACATCGCGATCACGAGATGGTCGGGATCGTCGGTCGCCTCGACCTCCACCTGCTCGAACAGCCCGCTGTCCATGAGCATGGTCCGCAGTGACCCCCCGACCGTCTCCAGCTCCGCGCCGGAGCCGGGGAAGGCGTTCCCCTGCACCGCAGTGCGCATCTTGTGAAACTGAATCAGGTCCATGGCCGCGATGATCCTCGCGCGCGACGAGGGTCTCGCGCCGTTTCGGGGTGAATCTCCCGGGGTCGAAACCCCAAACCGGACGAACTACCGTGAAGCGAAAGTAAAACTTCGGGGCTCTTCGGCCGAGAGCGCCCTCCGGGGGCCGCCCCCGCGCCGCCAATCTCCTGCCAACGGTCTAGATAGGTTATAAAAGTAAAGTCTCCGCGAGCGACGCGGAGGCGTCACGGGGGTAGATGCAGATGGCAGTTCCGGGAGAGCATCGCGGGGCACGGATACGGGTCGGGGTCGTCGACTCTCACGACCTGCTCCTAGCCGGCGCTCGCGCGTTGATGTCCATGCCGTACTCACCAGCCGAGTTCGTGCTCGGCGCCAACACCGTCGAGCGGCTGTGCGGGCAGCACCCGGCGATCGACGTCGTGCTTCTCGACGTACGACTCGCCGACCAGTCGCCGACCGAGGAGAACATCCGCCGGCTCTCCGCGCAGGGCTGGACGGTCCTGCTGCACGCCGACGCCCGGCAACGGGAGGCGGCCTCGATCATGCGGCGTACGCCGGCGAGCGGAGTGGCCTGGAAGAACGACGGGGCGCGCACGCTGCTCGAGGCGATCGTCACGGTGGCCCGGGGCGACACCTGGACCAAGGACCTCGACGGAGTACCTGTGGATCTCACCCACCGGGAGACCCAGGTGCTCCGCTTCTACGCCGCGGGCCAGACCTACGCGCAGACCGCGCGCTCGCTGGACCCGCCGATCAGCGTGGAGTCGGTCAAGACCTACCTCTCCCGGATCCGCAAGCGGTACGACGCCGCGGGCCGGCCCGCCTCGACGCGCCTCGAGCTGCGGCGCCGGGCGATCGAGGACGGGCTGCTGCCACCGGAGTGAAGCGCCGTGGCGGTGGGCCCACCGTGTAGAACAGGCTCATGAGCTTCGACGTCGACGCCGTCCGCGCCCGGTTCCCCGCGCTCGACCAGGGCACCGCCTGGTTCGACGGCCCCGGCGGCACGCAGGTGCCGACCTCGGTCGCGGAGGCGGTCGCGGCCACACTCACCTCCGGCATCTCCAACCGGGGTTCGGTCACGGCGGCCGAGCAGCGCGCCGACGCGGTGGTGCGGCGGGCACGTGCGGCGATGGCCGACCTGCTCGACGTGCCGGCCGACGGGGTGGCGTTCGTCCGCTCCATGACGCAGGGCACCTACGACGTGTCGCGGGCCCTCGCCAAGCAGTGGGGGCCGGGCGACGAGGTCGTGGTGACCCGGCTCGACCACGACGCGAACATCCGGCCGTGGGTCAGCGCGGCAGAGGCGGTCGGGGCGACCGTGCGCTGGGTCGGGTTCGACCGCGCCACTGCCGACCTCGACGTCGACGACGTGGCCGCCCAGCTGTCCCAGCGGACCCGCCTCGTGGCCCTCACCGGGGCGTCGAACCTGCTCGGCACTCGCCCCGACGTCGCGACGGTCGCGGACGCGGTGCACGAGACCGGCGCGCTGCTCTACGTCGACGGGGTGCACCTCACCCCGCACGCCCCGGTCTCGGTGCCGGCGCTCGGCGCTGACCTCTACGCCTGCTCGCCGTACAAGTTCTTCGGCCCGCACCACGGGGTCGTCGCCGCCGACCCGGCGCTGCTCGAGCGGCTGCACCCGGACAAGCTGCTGCCCTCGAGCGAGGCCGTCCCCGAGCGGTTCGAGCTGGGCACGCTGCCCTACGAGCTGCTCGCCGGCACCACCGCCGCCGTCGACCTCCTGGCCGCCATGGGCAGCCCCGAGGCGGCGTCGCGCCGGGATCGCCTAGTGGCGTCGATGCGTGCGGCCGAGGAGCACGAGGAGCGGCTGTTCGCCCGGCTGCTCGACGGACTGCGGGGAGTGCCGGAGGTGCGGCTGCACGGCGCCCCGAAGCGGCGCACGCCGACGGCGCTGTTCTCGCTCGACGGGCTGTCGCCGCAGCGGGTCTACGAGGAGCTGGCCGCCCGCGGCGTCAACGCACCCGCAAGCAGCTTCTACGCGCTGGAGGCGTCGCGCTGGATCGGCCTCGGCGACCGTGGCGCGGTGCGCGCCGGGCTCGCGCCGTACACGAACGACGACGACGTCGACCGGCTCGTCAGCGCGGTCGGCGAGGTCGCCCGGGGTGCCCGGTGACCGGCCGCCGGGTGCTGGTCACCGGCGCCTCACGAGGCATCGGCCGGGCGGTGGCCGCGGCCTTCGCCGCGGCGGGCGACCGGGTCGCGGTGCACCACCGCAGCAGCCCGGAGGATGCCGCGCGGGTGGCCGCCGAGCTGGCCGGCTCCGGTCATGTCGTGGTCGCCGCGGACCTGGCCGACGCTGTCGCGGTGCAGGCCTGCGTCGAGGAGGCCGCTGCGGCCCTCGGCGGCCTCGACGTGCTCGTGAACAACGCCGGCGTCTTCCTCGCGCACCCGCCGATGGCCACCGCGTACGACGACTGGCAGCAGCGCTGGTCGCGGACCCTCGCCACCAACCTCACGGGTCCCGCGAACATGACGTTCTGCGCGCTGCCGCACCTCGTCGCGGCCGGTGGTGGGGCGGTGGTCAACATCTCCAGCCGCGGCGCCTTCCGCGGGGAGCCCGGCTGCCCGGCGTACGGCGCGTCGAAGGCAGGCCTGAACGCGTTCGGCCAGTCCATGGCGGTCGCACTGGCGCCGCACGGCATCACCGTCGGCACCGTGGCGCCCGGCTTCGTGCAGACCGAGATGGCGCGGGAGGTGCTCGACGGCCCGGGTGGCGACGCGGTGCGCGCGCAGTCGCCGTACGGCCGCGTGGCCCGCCCCGAGGAGGTCGCGACGGCAGTGCTGTGGCTGGCCTCCCCGGAGGCCGCGTTCTCGACGGGGACGATCATCGACGTCAACGGCGCGTCCTACCTGCGCAGCTGAGCCGCCCGGCTCGGACCGGTCACAGCGGGCGCAGGGCCGTCCCGGTGAGCACCGGCTCGCCCTCCTCGTCGGTGGCCGCGAGGTCGAGCGTGGCGAACAGCCGCCAGTCGTGGTCACCGGCGGGGTCGGCGAGGATCTGCTGCACCTCCCAGCGGTCCGGGTGCTCCTCGACGATCAGCATCGCCGGACCGCGGGCGTCGGCGTCGATGCCGATGGAGTCGTGCTCGGCGTAGTAGTCCTCGAGCGCCTGGGCCCAGGGACCGAGCTCGTCGACCCGACGGCGTGCGGCGAGCTCCACGAGCCGGAACATCGCGTTGCGGACCAGCACCCGCAGCGCCCGTGGGTTCGCCGACAGCGGGCGGGTGCCACCGGGCACCGGCTCCGGCGCGGTCGTCTCGGGCCGGTCGGGGTCGACGAGCTGCTCCCACTCGTCGAGCAGGCTCGAGTCCGTCTGCCGCACGACCTCGCCCAGCCAGGTCACCAGGTCGTCGAGCTCCTCGGACCGTGCCGACGCCGGGACGGTCCGGCGCAGCGTCCTGTAGGCGTCGGACAGGTAGCGCAGCAGCAGCCCCTCCGAGCGGGCCAGCCCGTAGAAGGAGACCATCTCCGAGAAGGTCATCGCCCGCTCGTACATGTCCCGCACCACGGACTTCGGCGACAGCGCGCTCTCCCCGACCCACGGGTGCGAGCGGCGGTAGATGTCGTACGTCGCCTCCAGCAGGTCCCGGAGGGGCTGTGGCCACAGCACGTCGTCGAGCTGCTCCATCCGCTCCTCGTACTCGATGCCGTCGGCCTTCATCTCCGCGACCGCCTCGCCGCGGGCCCTGTTCTGCTGGGCCCACAGCACCTGGCGGGGGTCGTCGAGAGTCGACTCCACCACGGAGACCACGTCGAGGGCGTACGTCGGCGCGTCCGGGTCCAGCACCTCGAACGTCGCCAGGGCGTACGTCGACAGGGGCTGGTTCAGTGCGAAGTCGAGCGGCAGGTCCGCCACCAGCCGCAGCCCGTCCACGACGCCCGCGGCCACGAGGGTCCGGTACAACGCCACCGCCCGCCGTACCAGCCGGAGCTGGCCGCGGCCGTCCTGGTGGTTGTCGCGCAGCAGCGTCCGCAGCGCGGCCCAGGTGTCGGCGTCGTCGGGGCGGGCCAGCACGTTGAGCAGCATCGAGTGGTCGACCCGCATCCGGCTCCGCAGCGGCTCCGGCTCGGCAGCCACCAACCGGTCGAAGGTCGCCTCGGACCACGTGACGGTCCCCTCCGGCGGCTTCTTGCGCTGCACCTTGCGGCGCTTCTTCGGGTCGTCACCCGCCTTCGTGAGGGCCCGGTGGTTCTCCACGACGTGGTCCGGCGCCTGCACCACGACGGTCCCCGCGGAGTCGAAGCCGGCCCGGCCTGCGCGCCCGGCGATCTGGTGGAACTCGCGCGCCTTGAGGACCCGCTGCCGGGTGCCGTCGAACTTGGTCAGCCCAGTGAGCACGACCGTCCGGATCGGGACGTTGATGCCGACGCCGAGGGTGTCCGTCCCACAGATGACCTTGAGCAGCCCGGCCTGCGCGAGCGTCTCCACGAGCCGGCGGTACTTCGGGAGCATGCCGGCGTGGTGCACCCCGATGCCGTGCCGGACCAGGCGCGACAGGGTCCGCCCGAAGCCGGGGCTGAACCGGAAGCCCCCGACGGCCTCGGCGATCCGGTCCTTGTCCTCGCGGGTGCACAGGTTGACGCTGGTCAGCGCCTGCGCCCGCTCGAGCGCGGCCGCCTGGGTGAAGTGCACGACGTAGACCGGCGCCTGATGGGTGCTCAGCAGCTCCTCGAGCGTCTCGTGGAGGGGGGAGACGGACCAGGCGTAGGTCAGCGGGACCGGTCGCTGCGCAGAGGTCACCACGGCGGTAGGCCGGCCGGTGCGCCGGGTGAGGTCCTCGCGGAAGAAGGACACGTCGCCGAGTGTCGCCGACATCAGCACGAACTGTGCCTGGGGCAGCATCAGCAACGGGACCTGCCAGGCCCAGCCGCGGTCCGGCTCGGCGTAGAAGTGGAACTCGTCCATCACGACCTGCCCCAGATCGGCGGCCGCGCCCTGGCGGAGCGCGATGTTCGCGAGCACCTCCGCCGTGCAGCACACCACCGGCGCCGTCGGGTTGACCGCGGAGTCCCCGGTGAGCATCCCGACGCTCTCCGCGCCGAAGACCTCGCACAGGGCGAAGAACTTCTCCGAGACCAGCGCCTTGATCGGGGCGGTGTAGTAGGACCGGCGCCCGCGCGGCCGTCGCGGCGGCGTGCGCGCCCACGGCGACCAGGCTCTTGCCGGACCCGGTGGGCGTCGACAGGATCACGTTCGCGCCGGTCAGCACCTCGAGGAGCGCCTCCTCCTGGGCCGGGTACAGCGTCAGCCCCTGCCCCGCGACCCAGGACTCGAAGGCGGCCAGCACGTCCCGGTCCCCGGCGGGCTGACGGGCGAGCTCGGCGGCGAGGGTCACCGGCCCCATGGTCCACCACCCGGTCGCCCGCGGCGACCCCGGGTGCCCCGGGCCGCGTCTCGCGGACGGCTCCCCCGGCGGTTTCCGGACC
>CAWEQW010000012.1:0-247558 GCA_963811365.1 uncultured Actinomycetota bacterium
TGCACTTGGAGACCAAGAGCCAGCGCGACCCGATCTCGGGCGAGGTCAAGAAGTCGACGACGCTGCTGTTCCCCCGCTTCCACCAGTGGGAAGCCGTCACGAAGCTGACCGAGGCGGTCCCGCCGAGGGTCCGGGAAGCAATACCTGATCCAGCACTCGGCCGGCTCTGGCAAGACGAACTCGATCGCCTGGACCGCGCACCGGCTGGCGCGGCTGCAGGTCGACAACCAGAAGGTCTTCGACTCCGTCATCGTGGTCACCGACCGCAACGTCCTCGACGCGCAGCTGCAGGACGCGATCAAGCAGATCGACGACCACGCAACAGGGCAGGCTACGTCGTCGCCGCCATCGACCTCGACGAGGCCCGCAAGCAGGGCGGCGCCTCGAAGTCCGGGCTGCTGGCGAAGGCGCTGACGACGGCAAACTGATCATCGTCGTCACCATCCAGACGTTCCCGTTCGCGATGGAGGAGATCCGAGAGAACAAGGGACTGAAGGGCAAGAAGTTCGCCGTCATCGCCGACGAGGCGCACTCGTCGCAGTCCGGGCAGGTCGCCGCCAAGCTGAAGGCCGTCCTGACTGCCGAGGAGCTGGCAGGAGATCGAGGACGGCGGCGAGATCGACGTCGAGGCGATCCTGGCTGCGGAGGCAAGCGAGCGGGCAGCGTCCGAGAACATCTCCTACTTCGCGTTCACCGCCACCCCCAAGGGCAAGACGCTGGAGCTGTTCGGCCGCGAGCCGCCGCCGAGCGACGAAGCCCGGTGCCGTTCCACGTCTACTCGATGAAGCAGGCCATCGAGGAGGGCTACATCCTCGACGTGCTGCGCGGTTACCACTCGTTCCAGATGGCGTTCCAGATCGCGGCAGAACGCAGGTGCCGGAGACGAGGTGGACCAGAGCTGAGGCCACCAAGCGCGGTCATGCGGTGGGTGAAGCTCAACCCGCAGACCATCGCCCAGAAGTCCGCGATCATCGTCGAGCACTTCCGCGAGAACGTGGCCGACCTGCTCGAAGGCCACGCCAAGGCGATGGTCGTCGCCGATTCCCGCAAGGCCGCCGTCCGCTACAAGCGCGCGATCGACGAGTACATCGCCGCACAAGGGCTACGACATACGGGACGCTGGTCGCGTTCTCCGGGTCGGTCAGCGACGCCGAGTACGGGCATCGAACGACGCCACCGAAGCGACCATGAACCCCGGCGTCGCACGACCTGCGCAAGGCGTTCCACGGCGACGCGTACAAGGTCATGATCGTCGCCAACAAGTTCCAGACCGGTTTCGATCAGCCGTTGCTGTGCGCGATGTACGTCGACCGACGTCCTGTCCGGCGTCACGGCGGTGCAGACGCTGTCTCGGCTCAACCGCACATACCGCACCCCGTCCGGGATCGGTGAAGACCGCAGCGATGACCCAGGTCGTCGACTTCGTCAACGAGCCCGCGGCGATCCAGGCAGGCGTTCGAGCCGTACTTCACCGACGCGTTCCTCGAGACCGCCACCGACCCGAACCTCGTCCACGACATCGCCGCCAAGCTCGACACCGCCGGCGTCTACGACCAGGCCGAGATCGACCAGTCGCCGAGCCTGGGTGAGCGGCAAGGGCAACAAGCGCTCGCTCGGCCTTCGCGCCCGCGCTAGAAGCGGTTCCACACTCGCCGCTACAACGCCGATCGCCGCGGACGACAAGGCCGCGCTCGACGAACTCGACATGTTCCGCAAGGACGTCGGCTCGTTCGTCCGCGTCTACGACTTCATGAGCCAGATCATCGACTACGGCAGCGCTGACCTGGAGAAGCGATCGATCTTCCTCCGACTGCTCGACAGGCGCATCCACGACAGCAACTACACGCGACGACATCGACTTGTCGTCAGCTCGCGCTGGTCGCGGTCACCAGATCGACAAGGGCAAGATCGACCTCGGCCTCGGCGGACGCGTCGGACTCAAGGGCATGACTGAAGCCGGATCCGGCTCAGAAGAAGGATCCGAAGTTCGTCGCAATGCAGGAGGTCATCGACCGGCTCAACGATCTGTTCGGTGACGAGGAGTTCAGGCAGTCCCAGCCCGAGTCGTTCGTCAGGCGCTCTCATCGACCGATGCTGGAGAACGAGGCACTCGTCCAGCAGGCGAAGGTCAACACGGCCAAGCAGTTCGCCGAGAGTCCTGACTTCGACGACGCGGTCGTTGGCGCGGTCGCGGACAACCAGGGCGCCCACAACAAGATCGCCGACTACTTCTGGTCCAACGCCCCCGGCCGCCCGACCCTGATCCTCGCCATCGCCAAGGCGTTCCACGAACTCGCTGCCGAGGTCGATGTCGCATGACCACGATCCCGGAGGGCGCTTCCCCCGCAGAACGCCTCCGGGCGATGCCGGCACCCGACGACGCGGGTGCGCAGACAGCTGATCGTTACGAGTGGCAGGCAATGGTTGCCACAGCGGATGCTCTGTCGCTGTACTTCAAGTCGCTCGGCGATGATGGCGAGCTCAACCCGACTGCCGACGGCGGCCTCATTTGTGAGCATCACGAGGACTGGGCCTTGGTCGAAGGCACCGCCGCCGAGATCGTGTCAGGTAAGCACCGCGAACCCAGTCGTGGTCCGTTCTCTACCTACAAGCAGTTGCTCGATGAGGGTGGTGTTTCCCACCTCTACCAACGGTGGGCTGCCCTCGGTCAGGGCCAGACGTGCCGATTGGCGACCTCGGGGGGCCTGTCCAACGAGGGTGCAAAGGTCAGTTCGGCCTGCGCTCGCCTGAAGCTCGACCCTAGCGAGAACGAAACCGAACTGGTGGAAGTCGTCAGTTCAGTCGCCCGTGTCCTGAATGAATTGGATTCGTCTGCAACCGTCAGTGACGTCGAAGTCCGGGCATTCTTGGCGGCACTGTCGATCCAGGACGGTCTGCCGCGGCGGGATCACCTTCCTGACATGGCTGGAAGGAGCTACGGGCTTCCTGTCGCGGAGCGACTTGGTCAACCCGATGCGGCGGAGGCTGTCTGGCAGGCCGCTCTGAGCCTCGTTCGCGCACGAATGCGAGCGGCCGGCCCATCGGTTGGTGGTGCATTGCCAACAGTCCTCGGAACACCCCATGACGATGCACTTGCACCCCGAACTTTACTGCTCGCGGACATCGACGTAGCCGTCCGTGTCGGCCTCTCGCACGTTGCGGGCTACGCCCCACTTCCGCGGGTCGTGAAGGCGAACCGGATGGCGATCAAGATGGCCAGAGGCGGATGTAACGACAACTCGATCGAGCGCGCCGACGAACTTCGACTCCAGTACCGGCGCTACATCCGAGCTCTCCGCAGCAACCCCACCACCCGTGACCGTCATGGGCTGGTCACCAACATGCTCCTTCGGGTGGTTGATAAGGCAACGCGCACGGTGCATAGCGACTCATCCGAGTGGGGCGGTGCGCTCTGGGAAGAAGCTGGACCGTCGGTTCCGGGCGATGGAAGGCACGAGCGGCGCCCACGGGCTGTCGGCTGACCTGCTTCTCGGAGGAGCTTCCGACCTGGCAGACCGGTGCCGGGCGTGGTTCACGGATCGTTTCGACGCTCAAGCGGATCTGAATCGACTCAAGGAAGGAGGCATCGCATCGTGAACGACGTAGAGCCCGACTTCGATGCTCTGCGCTGGGTCGTAGAGGATTTGGCCTATCACCAGGCCCGCGTGCTGCTGCTCGTCCATGCAGTAGCCGCCGATCCAGGCCACGCGCGCAAGCTCGATGGGCTAACGAAGTTGGCCAAGCTGGACTTCCTCGTGCGATACCCGGCCTTGGCTTCGAGCGTGCTGGACAACTTGCCGGACCCAGAACCTCGGTTGCATCTGTCAGACGATGAGGTCGCCGCGCCGACTGAAGTCGAAGATCCGATGACGCGGTACAAGTACGGACCGTGGGATGACAGGTACTACCCAGTGGTCGGCGCGCTCGTCTCGCGTGGCCTGCTCAAGTACGTCAAGGGGCGCCGTGGAAGTGTTGCGCTAGCTCCGACTCCAGCCGGCAAGGCTCTGGCGTTTGAACTGACCCAGGAACCGCTCTGGCAGACCATTGCCGACCGCTGCGCCGCCATCGCTGAGGCCTCCGCCGGGCTCACGGGCAACGCAGTCAAGGAACTCATCTACGAACGTCTCGCCGAACTCATGGACCGGCCGCACCGGGAGGTCATCACATGACAGTTTCATTCCGTATCGAGTCGGTACGGCTCGACACCACGAGCGGCGCGGTGAGCTACGAGTTCCCCGGGGACCTGACAGTCCTTGCAGGTCACACAGGCGTCGGCAAGACAACGCTCTTGGAGCTCATCAAGTATGGCCTCGGCGGTGACGGGCAGCTCGCGCCCGTTGCCCGAGATCACGTCACCGATGTTCACATCTCCATTCATGTTGGTACTCAGCGCTACCAACTCTCGCGAGGCCTCGATACCGCTCGCCGTGCCACGGTGCGCGTGATCGACCTCGTCACGGGCGATCGACTCGCAGACCATTCTGTCGGTGGAGACGAGCGGCCCATCAGCACTCTGCTGCTCAGCGCGATGGGCTTGGAGACTGGCTTGCGCGCGGCCGCTCGGGGATCCCAAAGCGCGGGCAGGCAGCGAGATCACCTTCAACGACATCTTCCGATTCATGTACGTGCCTCAATCGGAGATGAACCGTGACATCGCGGCCAGCCAGGAGAACTACCTGAATCCGAAGCGGAAGTCGGTCTTCGAGATTCTCTTTGGTCTCACGTCGGGTGATCTTCTGCAGAAGCGCTCACGAATCAACACACTGCGAGCCGAGATCGACGCAGCCGAGAGGGAAGCGGAGATCGTCAAGCAGTTCCTGACCGACACGGGACTGACGAGCCGGTTCGATGCGCAGATCGAGTCTGACTCGGCGCGTGCCGACGAGGCACAAGCCAAGGCCGCCTTGGCTGGTCTTCAGGATCAACTGGCGGACGTCGTCGACCGCCATACGCAGGTACTCCGTGATCTCCTCTCAGACGCCGAGAACACGCTCGCTGAGGCCCGCTCGATGGCATCCGAGCTTAGGCGTCAGAAGGACGACTACGAGACCGAGCGCCGTCGCGTCAAACAAGACATCGACAGGCTGGCTCGGATGGCTTCTGCCGGACTCCGCCTGGCCAACATCGAGTTCTCCGTCTGCCCGCGCTGCACACAACGGCTTGGCCAGCGCGATGTTCCGGACGGATCGTGCCCCGTATGCCTACAAGCTGACATCGTCAGTGGGATCTCGGTCGGTGACCAATACGAGTCCGAGCAGCTGGGTGAGCAGTTGGGCGAGATCGAGTACCAACTCACGCTGATCGAGAAGCAGGAGCGTGAAGCGCTCGACGCAATCGCGAGCAAGGCGGACTTGATCGCATCGCACCTCAGAGATCGATGACCGCACGGCCGACCGCGTGACGCCGCGACTTCAGGCGTACGCGGATGCGGCTGCGAAGGCAGCTACTGCGGCCGAGCGGCAAAGGGCAATGGAACGGGTGCTCGATGCACATGGGACCGCGCCGAGGACTTGACCCAGAAGTCAGAGTCGTTGACCGGCGAACGTGCGCGACTTATCCGCGAGGTCGCGGACGCGGATAGCCAGCTCGCGCACCGAAAGACCGAGATTTTCAACGAACTGGACGCAGAGTTCCAGACCACCGTGACTGACTTCGGCATCCCGAGCATCCAGTCGGCATCCATCGACCCAGACTCATACCTACCGATACTCAACGGCAGGCTGTTCCGAGAAGCGAGCAACGCAGGAGGCATCATCACCGCGACGCAGGTGGCCTACTGGATCACGCTCGTGACCGTCGCTGCCCGGCGCCACGACACCTTCGTTCCAGCCTTCCTCCTCCTTGACAGCCCGCGCCTGGCACTCAACGCAGAGGACGACATCGCTGGCCAGATGTATCGGCGATTCTCGACGCAAGCGGCAGTTACCCGCGGTCGCTTCCAGTTCATCATCGCCGACAACGAGTTGCCAACCGGGCCAGGCTTGAATATCGCCGCGATCGACTTCTCCTACGAGTCCCCGACAATCTCCACGGTCGCCCATCCCGGTCCCGCCAGCGTCGAGCCCCTGGTTGGGGAAGGCGCCGAGGCAGACGACGAGGAGTAGCCGATGGCCGCCACCCCTGACGCGCCTGACCAAGAGAAGCGGATGAAGCTCCGCTACGCCGGGGTGTGTCGACTTTGCGGGGTCGGACCTACCTGCTCGCGCAGACGCCATCTACGAGCGAGCCACCAAGACGGTGCGCTGCGTGGAGTGCGTCCGACGTCGCGAGCAGCCATGACGTGCCGGACTTGAGGTCCAGCCGATCCGGTCGAGCGCCGCGCCTGAACCTGATGCCGGCGTCGCCGGCTCGTCCGCTCGCCGCGAGTACGAGCGTCGCAAGGCCAAGGACGAGGAGCGGTTGCGCCAGAAGTGGGGCAAGCTCGGCGGGATCGCGGTGGCACTCTCCGACGAGAAGCAGAGCACGAAGGCGTGGGCGACGGGTGCGGTCGGGGAGGAGCGCCTGGGCGCCCGGCTCGACTCACTGGTGTCGGAGTCGATCGCGGTCCTGCACGACCGACGCATCCCGGGCTCGAAGGCCAACATCGACCACATCGCCGTCACGACGGCGGGCATCTGGGTCATCGACGCCAAGCGATACAAGGGCAAGCCCGAGTTGCGGATCGAGGGCGGCATCCTGCGGCCGAGGGTCGAGAAGGTGCTGGTTGGTCGACGTGACTGCACCAAGCTCGTCGACGGCGTCCTCAAGCAGGTCGAACTCGTCAGGGATCTCGTCGGCGAGGTGCCTGTGACGGGCGCACTTTGCTTCGTCGAGGCTGACTGGCCGCTGATCGGCGGAGCGTTCACTACGCGAGGTGTCCACGCGCTGTGGCCAAAGCGGCTCGCCAAACTGCTCACTGAGGCCGACGGCACAGTCGAAGTGGCCGCTGTCCGCGAGCGACTCGCGGCCCACTTCAAGCCTGCCTGACCTCTAGGTCGACGTCGTGGACGAGGTCGAGCCGATGGACGCGCGTGGTGGGAATGAGTCGGCGCTTCACGAGGCGGGCCAAGGCGCGCTCCAAGAGGCTCGGGGGAGTGCGACGGTACGAGATGTCCATGATGCCCTCACATCCCGTGTGCGGGCCGCACAGCGCCCTGGGGGGCTGTCGTCCGGGTCGGGGCGAGCGCTTCTGTGCCGCGATCCGTGGTGAGGGTCTTCGATGACTCCCATTCGCGTGGGTGCATGCCGCTCTGGACGGCGGCGGCGACGAGGTTGGCGAGCGCGTAGGGCTTGTCCTCGGGGACCTGGTCCAGGGCGCACCACGCCAGCGCGCCGTGGCCGCTGAGCCAGCTCGCGAACCCGAGCAGGGAGGCCGGGGCGGCGCGGACCTCGTCGGGTGCGCGCTTGGTCATGTCGGTCCACAGCGCGACGTGGGAACCGGCGTTGCCTCGGTTCATGTCGAGCCATAGTCGGTCTCGGGTCGGGGTGGACTCGATGGCGACGAGTAGGCGGGCCGCGTCGGCGTCGGAAAGCCGGATGCCGTCGCGGTGGAAGCGTTGCATCCGGGCGAGCGCCCAGCGGCCCTCCACCTTGGCCGTGTTCTCCCGGGCAGCCGCACGAGTCTCCGGGAGCAACGCTGCTACTGGCTCGCGGTCGCCGACAAGCGACTCGGCCAGCGACTCACGGCTCGCGGCCGGCTGGGCGCGTCCGCTGAGCACGGTGGCCGCTGCGACGGTCTCGCGGGCCGCGTCGGTGAGCAGCCCCATATCGCCGGTGTCGAGGTCGGCCCACCGGGTCTCGTCGGCCCAGAGCAGGATCGGCGTACCGATGCCGATGTTCCCGAGCCGAGCGGCGAAGTCCTGGCCGACGACGTTGGCCTGCTCGCGGTCGGCGCTGAGGCAGACGATGGCGACGTTGGAGCCGGGCTGGGCGTAGCGGCGGAAGGCATCGCTGATCGAGCCCCAGACGCCTTCGCGGTCACGGGCGGTGGTCGGGATGTCAACACGGGCGACGGGGAGGTCGGATCGCAATGGGAGGAACACGATCGACTCTTCGGGTTGGAAGCCGAGCAGGTGCGGGATGGCCGCAACGAGCTCGTCGGGGGAGTGTATGGAGAGCTTCATGCCCTTCAGGTGTGCTGGCCGCGACGCGCGGCCAGGAGTCGCGTACGGACCTGTCCTTGCGCGCGTTTGCGATCGTCGGAGCCTGCTGACAGCAGGGCGCGGTTTGGGCGCGCTTTGATTCGCAAAGGCCCGCAACCGGCCCCTGACGCCAGCAACGCCTGAAGTCGGCATCGTTGCAGGTCAGCGGCCACTTTCGGCCGTTGACCGCAGCCGGCCGCAAAGATCCGCAATCCCGCGTAACGTCGCCGGTGTGTTCCCGATGACTCACCATGTGGAGTGCGTTGCGCTGCTTGTCAAAAGCCGCTGACCTGCGGTTTTGCGGTGAACGACTCGCAGTCGCGACGCGTGGGGCCTACTTTGGGCTCACTTTGGGCTCGGTCTGAGGTCGTGGGGAGACCATGGGCATGACTTTCGGAAAATATGCCGCCAGCGGTATGGTTGCCGAAAGAAAGGTGGCGCCGATGGCGATCAGCGTCCAGGAAGCGTCGCGCCGACTCGGGGTCAATGACTCCCGCGTCAGGCAGCTGCTTCGTTCGGGAGACCTGCGTGGTCGCCGCCTGGGCAACTCCTGGCTCGTCTCGTCTCAGGATGTAGCTCGGCTGGAGCTGCAAGGACGTCCGCCGGGCCGACCGTTGGCACCGAAGCGCGCTTGGGCAGTCATCGACCTCCTCGACGCGGGGCGGGCAGCCTGGTTGTCGGACTCCGCGCGTTCGCAGGTGCGCCGCTATCTCGCTGATCTGCAAGATCCGGGACCGGACGGCTGGCGCGCCGCTCTACGCGGACGCAGTGACGTGCTCGATGTTGTCGCGCACCCGGCGGCTGTTCAGCGCCTCCGGCGAGCGGGTGGTGTTCGCGCGGTCGGGATCGATGATGCAGCGAGCCGCGGGTTCGACGTCGTTGCTCTGGCGAACCCGATCCCCGAGTTCTACGTCGAGGAGTCGGATTGGCCCGAGCTGTCGCGGTCACTCGCACTTCGCGAAGGGGCGGATCCCAATCTCAGGATCCGCGTTCCGAAGGAGGTCTGGCCGTTTGCGGGGGACGGAGCCTTGGCGCCTGGCGGGGTGGGTGACGCTGTGCTCGCCGCTGACCTTCTCGAGAGCATGGAGCCTCGTGCCGTCGCCGCGGGGGCCGCGCGTCTGGCCGAACTGCTGTCGGCCTGGCAAGGCGAACGGTCCCGCGCATGACCGTGGTCATCGAACTCCCGATCCTTCCGGCGCCGGTTGACGAGTTGTGGCACACGCTCCTTGACCTGGGCGAGAGCCTGGACGTGCCTTGGGCGCTGATCGGCGGTCAGATGGTGCTGCTGCATGCGCTCGAGCGCGGCCAGGTTCCGCCGCAGATCAGTCAGGACGGCGACGTGATCGCGGATGTTCGGGCCGTCCCCGGTGCCTTGACGCGCGTGGTGGCGGGCATCGAGAACCTCGGATTCTCGCTGCAGTCCATCAGCGCAGATGGACTCGCCCACCGCTACATCCGGGCCGCGAAACCACGTCCGGTCGTCATCGACGTCCTGGCACCGGAAGGCCTGGGGGAGCGGGCCGACCTGACGACAACGCCTCCCGGGCGGACCATCGAAGAGAGCACCCGCGGCATTGGGCCCTTGGGACTGACACTTCCCTGTCGACGCCTTGGTCTGCTCGGGTCAGGCCGCGCGGCGGCCGACCCTCAGCGCGTGGACCGGGGTGAGGCCGAGGGTCTGGACTGCCTCGAAGCCGTGCTGGCCGAGAAGCTCCCGGTAGGCCGTTGGGGCGAGCAGCCGTGAAGCTCGAGATCCTCCAGGGGCGTGAGTCGTCGACGAAGCAGGCTTCCTGCGTACCCTCGGGGGGTGGCGGCAGCCGAGCTCGATGACCTGCTGGCGGCGGGCCAGGATGCCTTGGTCGCTGGCCAGTGGGCCAGCGCCAGAGCAGCGTTCCAGGCTGCGCTGGAGCTGCGACCGGTGGCCGAGGCGCACGCCGGGCTCGCCGACGTGTTGTGGTGGCAAGGGGAGACCGACGCTGCGATCGAGCACGGCGAGCGGGCCTATGCCGCGTTCCGGCGCCGTCCTGACCCGCTCCTGGCAGCACAGGCGGCCATCGGGCTCTACTTCCTGTACCGGATCAGTCTGGGCAACACCGCCGCCGCACGCGGGTGGCTGGGTCGCCTGAACCGCCTCGTGGACGAGGCAGACCTCGTGCCCCTGTCTGGCTGGGTCCTGCTCTTGCGGGCCCACGACAGCGACGACGGGGTGGCCTCGCAGGAGTGGGCGCAGCAGGCCATTGAGCTGGCTCGACGGTTCGCTGACCCGGACCTCGAACTGTGCGCGCTGAGCCAGCTCGGCGCCGCCTTGGTGGAATGCGGGCGGCTTGCCGATGGCGGTGCCCTGCTCGACGAGGCGATGGCCGCGGCCCTCGGTGGGGAGTGCCGGCGACTCAACACGGTGGTCTACGCCAGCTGCAACATGATCAGCTCCTGCAGCCGGGTCGCCGAGGTCGAAAGAGCCACTCAGTGGATCCGCGCAGCCGACGGGTTCACCCGCCGCTACGGCAGCTCCCACCTGTACACGCACTGCCGCAGCTACCACGGCGCGGTGCTCTTCGCGGCCGGGGACTGGGAGGGCGCCGAGGAGGCATTTCGGGAGGCACTGCGCATCGGCGAGTCCGCAGAACGCGCTCTGTACGGCGAAGCGCTGGCCGGCTTGGCCCAACTGCGCCTCGCCCAAGGACGTCTCGAGGAGGTCGAACGGCTCCTGGACGGCTTCGACAACCACGTCGCCAGCACGGCCGTCCTCGCCGGACTGTGGCTGACGCGCAACGATCCCGCCACCGCCGCCCGGATACTGCGACGGCGGCTGCACGAGATCGAGCACCAGCAAGCCCGCCGGACAGCCGCCTACCGGGCGGGAGCGACGATCGGTCTTGAAAGAGCAGAGTTACTGGAACTGCTCACCGAGGCGCAGATTGCGACCGATCGCCTGGATGTGGCGGCTGAGAGTGTGGAGCAGATGGCCGCGTTGCCGACAGTGGTGGAGTGTGACGTCATCGATGCCCGCGTCGAGAGGGCGCGCGGCCGACTCCTCGGTGTCAAGGGCGACGTTGATGCGGCGACGCTCCATCTGGAGAGCGCGCTTGCGGGCTTCGTACGGCTTGAGATGCCCTACGAGGCGGCACGCACCCAACTCCTGCTCGCTGGCATGGTGGCGGAGCGCGAACCTGCGGCCGCGGTCGCGGAAGCCGGCGCTGCACTGGCTGCCTTCGAGGCGCTGGGCGCGCGCCGCGGCGCAGACGCGGCAGCGGCCCTGATCCGGTCATGGGGAGGGCAGGTGACCCGGGGCGGCGGCCGCGGCACCGGTGGCACGCTGTCGGGACGGGAGAGGGAGGTGCTGCGGCTGCTCGGTGAGGGACTCTCCAACCGGGAACTGGCCGAGCGTCTCTTCCTCAGCCGCAAGACGATCGAGCACCACGTGCGCAGCGTGCTGACCAAGCTCGGCCTGCACAACCGCGCCGAAGCCGCTGCCTACGCCGTGCGGCACCAGGACGGCAGATCAGCCACGAACTGAGGGTTCTCGCCGATGCCGGCAAACGCCCGCGACGGCACGCTGGCGGCATGACTCATCGAACGGAATACTCCGGCGGGCCGATGGCACGAACGCCCGTGGTCCGCGAGACCGGCCGCCAAGCCGAGGAGTCGTATGCCCTCGCCGAGCTCAAGCGGCGGGCGCGGGCGACCTGGGCCGCCGGCGACTATCACAGCATCGCCGCGCGCGAGCTGTGGCCACTCGGCGCGCAGATCGTCAGCAGGGTCGACGTACGGCCCCAGGATGACGTCCTGGATGTGGCCTGCGGCACCGGGAACGCAGCGATCCGCGCAGCCCAAGCCGGCGCCCACTGCGTCGGTGTCGACCTCACGCCTGAACTGTTCGACGCAGGACGCCGGGCCGCGGCCGATGCCGCAGTCGAGGTGGAGTGGGTCGAAGGCGACGCCGAGGCGCTGCCGTTCGATGAGGCGAGCTTCGACGTCGTCGTGTCGGTTCTCGGCGTCATGTTCGCGCCACGCCAACGGGTCGCGGCCACCGAGCTCGCCCGGGTGCTGCGCCCCGGTGGCCGGCTGGCCCTCCTCTGCTGGACACCCGAGAGCAGCATCGGCCGGGTCTTCGCGACCCTGGCGCGCTACCTACCCGAGCCACCGCCGTTCGCAGCGCCGCCCCTGCTGTGGGGCAGCGAGGAGCACCTGCGGTCCCTGTTCACCGGGGCCGGTGTCGAGCTCGAGTTCGAACGTGGCACCGCCCACTTCCCGCCGTTCGCCACCGCCGAGGAAGACCTCACCTACCACCTGACGCGCTTCGGACCCCTCATGGCCGCACACACCGTGGCAACGGCGACAGGACGCTGGACCCACCTGCAGCGAGAACTGCTCGCGCTGCACGAGGGGCTCACGTCGGCTGAATACCTGCTCACGCTCGGACGCAAACGCTGACCACCTCGACGAGGGGAAGACGATGACAACAGCAGCAACACAGATCGACACGTCAGCGGTCGAGGAGTTCCTCGACCAGGCGGTCACCGATGCCGCAGCCGCGGTGAGCGTCCTGCTCAGCCATCTCGGCGACCGGCTCGGCCTGTACCGGGCGATGGCCGACGGCAACCCGATCACCGCGGACGAGCTCGCGTCGCGGACCGACACCCACCCGCGCCTGGTGCGGGAGTGGCTGAACAACCAGACAGCAGGCGGGTACGTCGGCCACGAGCCACAGGCCGACACCTTCCAATTGCCCGCCGAGCACGCCGTCGCCCTCGCCCACGAGTCCAGCCCGGCGATGGTGCAGGGCCTGTTCGACCTGGTCGCAGCCGTCTACCAGAGCATCGACAAGGAGATCGACGCCTTCCGCACCGGCACCGGGCTGGCCTGGGCCGACCACCACCCCTCGCTCTTCCACGCCACCGAGCGGGCGTTCCGGCCCGGATACCAAGCGCATCTGGTTCAGGAGTGGATCCCGGCGTTCGAGGGTCTGCACGAGAAGCTGACCGCCGGTGCGCGGGTCGCGGACGTGGGTTGTGGGCACGGGGCGTCTACGGTATTGCTCGCGTCGGCGTACCCGAACTCGACCTTCGTCGGCTACGACTACCACCCCCCGTCGCTCGAGATGGCCCGGGCCGCGGCAGAGGAGGCCGGCGTCGTGGAGCGGGTGGAGTTCCGGCTGGGGGACGCGACCAGCGTCACCGGGCCCTTCGACCTGGTCACCTTCTTCGACTGCTGGCACGACACCGCCGACCCGCTCGGCGTGGCGAAGGCGGCCTGGCAGGCACTGACCGAGGGCGGCCGGGTGCTTCTCGCGGAGCCGTCCGCCGGCGACCGTCTGGAGGACAACGTCAACCCGCTCGGACGGTTCGGCTACGGAATCTCCACACTGGTGTGCGCGCCATGCTCGATCAGCGACGGCGGTCCCGGACTCGGCGCCCAGGCAGGCGAAGCACGGACCCGCGACATGTTCACCGAGGCAGGCTTCGGCACCTTCCGCCGAGCTGCGGAGACGCCGCTGAACATCATCTACGAGGCACGACCGTAGACGCAGCCCGGCCATGGTGTCCTTCGCTGCCGCGGTCCTTGCTGCGGCCCGGGGCCGGACGTCATGATCCTGACCTGGATTGGCTGCTTGATCGCCAAGAACCAGGGTCTCCAACCTGGTCCTGGTCGCAACGACTACCTTGGGAACGCGGCCACGCAGGTCGCGGATCGTCGCGTGGGTGGAACGTGGTGAGCCCCGGTCGTCCGCGAGCACGGGCGGCGCCGGATCTGGATGTCGCCAGGCGTCCCATGAGGCCGGATCCACCGATGAGGGTACTCACGGGCCCGGACGCACAGCTGGGTCAGGCGGAGAGACAGGTCACGCCAGCTCGTGCTCGAAGGCGTACGCCGCGGCCGCGGTCCTCGAGCCGACCTCCAGCTTGGCGAAGATGTTGCTCAAGTGCCGCGCGACGGTCTTCTCGCTGAGCACGAGTTCGGCGGCGATCCTCGCGTTGCTCTGTCCGGTTGCGACCAGGCGCAGCACCTCCGCCTCGCGCGGGGTCAGGCCACCCGGCAGGTCGGTGGACCGCCCGGTGGGTCCCGGCTGCGCAAGGGTCGTGGGGACGCCCAGGTCGGCGAACACCCGGCGGGCGGCGGCCAGCTCCGTGTCGGCCGAGACCTCGTCGCCGAGCGCCGCCATCGCGCGACTCACCTGGACCCGGACCCGGGCGACCTCGTACGGTGCCTCGAGACCGCGCCACAAGCTCGAAGCCTTGCGGAGGTAGGGCAGTGCGCCGGAGGCGTCACCTGTTTCGAGCTCGAGGCAGCCCGAGGTGTACGCCGCCATCGCCTGCAAGCCGGCGCAATCGAAGTCCGCGGCGATCTGTTCGAGCTCGGCGGCGGCCGGCCTGGCGTCGTCGAGCGCACCGCATGCCAGCAGGATCTCCACCACACCAGGAAGTACCCGCGACCGGGCCACCGGACCGCCCGTCTCGGCCAGCAGCCGCCGGGCCGCACCCAGGGCAGCAGCTCCGCGATCCGTGGCGAGCCAGAGCAGGGCGAGCCCTGGCTGCGGTTCGTAGCCGTGGTCGAAGGCTGCCTCATAGCTGGCCTCGGCGGCGTCCATGTCGCCGAGGATCCGATGCGCGTCGCCCTTCTCCGCGCTGGCAAGGCCGGCTGCGGCCGGAGCCGGTGACGCCAGGTAGCGACGTACGGCGTTCTCGAACTCCTCGACCGCCTCCGCGAAAGCGCCGCGCAGTCTCATGATCTGCCCTCGATGGACGGCGGCCTGTCCCGTGAACGCGACCAGTCCCGGCTGGGCGGCGCACCATCGGGTCAGCGCCGTGGTCCACTCGGCGGCGCGGCCGAGGTCGGAGATCTCCTGGCAGCCCTCGATCATCACGCAGTAGACGTGGCCGGCGAAGACCGGCGAGACGTCACCGCTGGCAACCGCGACCATCGCCTCGTCGAACAGAGCCAGGCCCTCGGGGACCCGTCCGGAGTAGAGCGTCAGCCGGCCCTCGGCGGAGAGTCCCATGGCGAGGAGGTCGGGATCGGCGAACCGTCGGCCGTACTCGGTGACCGACGACGCGAGCTCGAACGCGGCTGCGAAGTCCTGTGCGTCGATGTGCCGGTACATCTGCAGGAACCGGACGTAGCCGCGTTCGACCACGTCCTCGCCGATCTCCTCGATCAGCCGGTCGGCGCGCGCGGTCCATCCAGCGGCCAGCGACAAGTCGCCGGCGGTGGCGAACTCCATGCTCATCCAGAAGGCGCATCGTGCCGCGGCCGCGAGCTCCCCGCGGTCGACGTACACCCGGAATGCTTGCTGGATGGCGGCGATGCACTCCTCGTGCCTGCCGAGCAGGTACGCCGCCGTGGCCAGGCCGTGCAGGTCATCGGCGGTGAGTGCGTCCACGTCGACGTCGGACCACGCCCCGAACGCGGAGACCCAGTCGCCGCCCTCGAAGGTCTCCCGCGCCTGCCTCAGGTCATCGAGCACGCCCACGCCGCGAACCTCCTCCTCGGAGGATAGGGCCGATTCGAGGTGGCGTGACCTTGTCATGCCGCGGTCGGCTGCTTCGCGGGCCCGGTGCGACGGACGCGGTCGGCGATCCTGCCGGCGACGAACGCCGCGTCCCGCCCGACCCCCGGCAGAACCATCGAGCTGAACCCGAACTGGAAGGACAGACCACAGAAGAAGAGGCCCGGGGCAGCCTTGACGACGCCTCGGTACTCCACCGGCCATCCGTCATCACCGATGACCGGGAGCTGGATCCAGTCGAAGACCTGCCGGAATCCCGTCGCCCACACCACGTTGGCAACGTCGTACGCCGTACCGTCGATCACCGGTCGCCCGTCAGCGACACCGGTCACCCGCTCCGTGATCCGCTCGACACCGCGGGCCGCGAGGTCGGCCCGCTTCACCCGCAGCATCGGGCCGCCGTGGAAGCGGATGGCCTGCATCTCCTTGCGGCCGATCGGCGTGCGTCGCGTGATGACGTGCTTCCAGGCGAAGACGAGCAGCGGGAACACCACGCGGGCCTGCCGAGACTCGATCCGGACCGGGATCTGCCCGCAGTCGCGGCCGGCCAGGATCGTGGGGTGTGTCTGGGCGGCTTCGTAGGCGATGTCGGTGCCCGAGTGGGACCCGCCGACCACCAGGACCGGGCCGTCGCGAAGCTGGCCGGGCCTGCGGTACTCACTCGAGTGGAGCCGCAGGATCGAGGGGTCGAGGTCGTCGGCGAACTCGGGGATGTTCGGCGTCCGGCCGAACGTCCCGGAGCACACCACCACGTTCTGGCAACGGAAGGTGCCCTGGTTCGTGGTGACGACGTAACCGCCGTTGCCGTCGCCGTCCAGTCTCTCGACTCGGTTGTGGAAGCGGATCGGCAGCTTGAAGTGGTCGGCGTACTGCTCGAGGTAGTCGGCCACGTGGTCCTTGCCCGGGAACGACCATGGCTCGCCCGGGAACGGCAGGCCCGGGAGGCTGTCGTACTTCGTGGGGGAGTAGAGCCTCAGGGTGTCCCACTGCTGGCGCCACTGGTCGCCGACCCTGCTCGCGCCGTCGAGGATGACGAACGGTCGGTCCCGTCGAAGCAGGTGGTAGCCGGTCGACAGCCCGGCCTGGCCGGCGCCGATGATCACGGTTTCGATCGTGGTGTCCATGAAGTCCTCGCATGTCCTGGCCGGGCAGGTCCCGGGTGAGGCTCACGCTAGGAATCGCGAGCCCCCGGCCGCGTCGGGCGGACCACGCATCCTTCGGGCTGGGGCGTGGGTGGGAATACCCATCTCAGTCGGGCAGATGCCGACGCCGATGCCGATCACGAGCGACCCGTCGTCGTGCGCCGCATACAGCGCGACCTCACTCCTATCCACCTGACGCGGGCGACGTGGCAGCCGACAACGCGGCGACTATGCGCGCCCCGATCGATGCGCACCGCGGCGCAGAGGTCGAGTCGACCGTCACAACTGACAACGCTTGCTGGAGAATCGGGCCGAGGTGAGCCCCCTCCGTGGACCCTCCCCATTGACATTCCTCGAGCCGCCGAGGATGGTGCCGAGGGAAGGCCTACGGTACGGGGAGTTACGGGGATGCCAGGTCATTCCACGCAGACTTACGCGGCACACCGCGTCGCCGCTCCTTCGTTGCGAGGCAACCTCGTCGACTGCCTCAGTCGGATCCGCCCCTCACCCGCAGCGGCAGCCGCAGCTTGGCGACGGCCTGTCACAACGGCGAGTCGGACCGACGTGCTCCGGCATGGCCGACATTGCCTCAGCGGAGCACGGCGCAGGGGTCCACCTGTCGGGAGGGATCATCGGCATCCCCACCTCATCCTCACGCAAAGGTTCGAGTGAGCGATGGAGGACAGTTTCGGTTTCTCGCGGCGCGAGACCGACCGGGCGGCGTCCACGGGTCTGGGCGAGTCGACGAGACCTCTGGGCCAAACATCCGGGCAGCTCGCCGGCCCGTTGGGGACCCCTGGGCGGTACGGCGCCACCGCCGGCTCGTCCCCGTTCGCCGAGAGTGCGCCGCCGTTCCAGGCTCCCGCATTGGAACTGCCGCGCGGCGGTGGTGCGGTCCGCGGGCTGGCCGAGGCGTTCGCCGCGGGAGCCAGCGGCAGCGCCGGGCTGACCGTGCCGCTCGGGCACCCCCCTGGCCGCCACGGCTTCGGGCCCCAGCTCGCCCTCGGCTACTCCTCCGGGGGCGGCAACGGGGCGTTCGGCCTCGGCTGGGGGCTCGGCCTGGGCGGCATCAGCCTGCGCACGGAGCAGGGCGTGCCGCGCTACGACGGCGACGACGAGGTGCTCCTTGGTGCGGAGTGCCTGGTACGCATCCGCGACGGCGCGGGCGAGGTGGTCACGGAGCCTCGCACGGTGCACGGGGTCGAGTACGAGATCACCGGCTTCCGGCCGAGGGTCGAGCGCGCTCACGATCGCATGGAGCGGTGGAGCAACGTCGGCGACCCCGGCGATGTCCGGTGGCGGGTGATAAGCGGCGGCAACGTCACCACCTGGTACGGCGCCGGACCCGACAGCCGCATCGCCGACCCGGCCGACCCGACCCGGACCGCCGGCTGGCTGCCGTGCCTGGCCCACGACGACCGCGGCAACGCGATCCGCTACGGCTACCGCGACGAGGACTCCGTCGGCGTCGCGGTCGACGCACCCCACGAGGCCACCCGTACCGACGTGAGCCGCTCGGCCCACCGCTACCTGTCCGTCGTCAGCTACGGCAACCGGACGCCGTACCGCCCCGCGCTCACCGAGGCCGGCGCGCCGACGCCGGAGCCGACGGACTGGCTCTTCCACCTGGTCGTCGACTACGGCGACCACGACGACACGACACCGGGCCTTGACCCCGACCAGGACTGGCCGGTCCGCCCGGACCCCTGGTCCTCGCACCGCACCGGGTTCGAGGTCCGCATGTACCGCCGGTGTCGGCGGGTCCTGGTCTTCCACGCCTTCCCCGAGCTCGGCCCGGCTCCGACCCTGGTGTCGAGCACCGAGCTCGGCTACGGGACCACCCAGCACGACCTCTCGCTGCTCACCTCCGTCACCCGCACCGGGCACGGTCCCGACGCCGCGACAGCGACGCTGCCGTCACTGACCCTCACCTACTCGGCCTGGCAGCCCGCCACGGAGGCCAGGAAGGTCGAGCTGGGCGAGCTGGCCGGGGCACCGATCGGCCTGGACGGCATCCGGTACGAATGGGTGGATCTCGAAGGGGACGGGGCGCCAGGCATCTGTCTGCGCACCCCCGACCAGGGGTGGTACTTCAAGCGCAACCTTGGCCCGCTGAGCCTCGTCGAGGACGACGGCCCGCGCGCCCGGTTCGGGCCGCCCGAGCTGCTCCCGGACCTCCCGGCGGCGGTGCCGACGGGCGGCCCGGGCACGGTTCCGAGCCTGTGGGCCGGGTTCGTCGACGTCGACGGCGACGGTCGCTGCGACCTCCTGGTCCCCACCGGGCCGCTGGCCGGCGTGGCCCGCCGGGTCGGGTCGACGTGGCAGCCGTTGACGCCCTTCCCCGGCGCCGCCGTGGCGGGCCTGCCCCAGCCCGGCGACACCCGGCCGAGCCCGGTCATGCTCGCCGACCTCACCGGTGACGGACGAGCCGACCTGCTCGTCACCGACGGCCTGGCACCCCGCTGGTACCAGGGCCTCGGCCTCGACGGCTTCGCCGCTGCGCAGCCGGTGCAGCTCGCCGCCGCGGGGCTCAACGAGCCGATGCTGCTGCTGGCCGACGCGGACCGGGCCATCGTGCTCGCCGACCTCGACGGCGACGGGCTCGTCGACCTGGTCGAGATCAGCCGCACGTCGGTGCGCTACCGGCCCAGCCTGGGCCACGGCCGGTTCGGACCGCCGGTCGTCACCGACGACGCACCGGTCCTCGACACCCTCGAGGGGTTCGACCCGCGCCGCGTCCTGCTCGCCGACGTCGACGGCGACGGCCGGACCGACCTGGTCTACCTGGCCGGTGACGGCGCGTCCTGCTACCTCAACCGCAGCGGCAACGGCTGGACGCCCGCCGTACCGCTGAGCGGCGCACCCGGCACCGACCGCCTGACCCAGGCCGGTCTCGTCGACCTCTTCGGATCGGGCACCGCCGCGTTGGTGTGGTCGACCCCGGCACCTCAGCCCGACGACCACCCGATGCGATCGCTCGACCTCGCGGCCGCAGGCAAGCCCTACCTCCTGCGGGGCTACGACAACGGGATGGGGGTCTCGGTCGAGCTCGACTACCTGCCCTCGACGGTCTTCGGGCTGGCCGATGACCTGGCGGGAGAGCCGTGGGCGACCCGGCTCCCGGTACCGGTCCACTGCCTGGTCCGGACCACCACCACGGACGGCCCGCGCGGTACCTCGCTCACCTCCCGGATGAGCTACCACCTCGGCCACTACGACGGAACCGAGCGACAGTTCATGGGCTTCGGCCGGGTCGAGCAGCGAGACACCGAGGAGCACCTCGACGCTCCGGGGGACCTGCCGCCGGTGCTGGTCCGGCGCTGGTTCCACACCGGTGCCGGACCGGTGACGGGCGTCGGGACCGGTCCGGCGGTCCTGCACGTCGACCGAGCGCAGTACGCCGACGTGGACGGGCCGGTGCTGCCCGAACCGGACCTGCCCGCCGACCTCGACGCCGAGGAGCTACGGCATGCGGTGCGCGCCTTCGCGGGCACCGAGCTGCGCTCCGAGACCTACGCCGAGGACGGCACCGACCTGGCAGGCGTGCCGTACCTCGTCCTCGAGCGCACCGTCGACCTGCGCCTGCTCCAGCACTCGGCAACCCTCGGCTCGACCGGCCCGCTGGACGCCGGTCCGCCCCGGCTCGAGCCACCCGTCTTCCAAGTGCTGCCGGCCGGGGAGGTGGCCTACGCGAGCGAGCGCGACCCCGACGACCCCCGCGTCAGCCAGCACGTGGTCCTCGACCTGGACGACCTCGGCTGCGTGACCCGGTCGGCCACGATCGCCCATCCCCGGCGGATCGCCGACCCGACGCTGCCCGCCGAGGCGGTGGCGGCCCAGCAGCTGGGTCGCGTCGTCTGCCAGACGGCGGAGTACACCGACGACCTACTCGGGCCGGACGTCCACCGGCTCCGGGCGACGTTCCGGACGCAGGGACACGAGCTCACCGGCCTGCCGATCACCGCCGGGGTGGCGGTGACGGCCGACGATCTCCGCGACGCGCTCGCGGCGGCCACCGACGACGACCCGGACGCCTTCGGCCTCGACCCGCCACCCGCGGGGCTGCGGCGCCGGCTGCTCGCGCGGTCCGAGGCCAGGTTCCTCGACGACCCCCTGGCCGCCGCCCGCCCCGTCGGCGAGCAGAGCGCGCACGGCCTGGTCGACCGGACCTACCGACTCGCCCTCACCTCCGCGATGGCGACCGCACGGTTCGGAGCCGACGTGACCGTCGCCGACCTCGAGGACGCCGGGTACGTGCACCTGGACGCCGACGCCGACTGGTGGATCCCGTCGAGCCGGGCCGGTTACCCCGCCGACCCCATCGCCCACTTCCTGCTCCCGGACCGGGTGGAGGACGCCCTGGGCGCGGTCACGACGATCGAACGCCGCCACGACCTGCTCGTCAGCGCGGTCGTCAACGCGCGCGGGCACCGGACCCAGGCCGACTACGACCTGCGGGTCATGCAGCCCGACCTCGTGGTCGACACCAACGGCAACCGCACGCAGGCGCGGTTCGACCCGCTCGGCAGCGTGGTCGCCGTCGCCCTGACCGGCCGGCCCGGCGCAGGGGAAGGCGACACCCTCGACGACCCGACCGTTCGGCACAGCTACGACTTCGACCGCTGGGCCGCCCTGGGCCTGCCCCCCGTCGTACGCAGCTCGGCGCGTGAGCAGTACGGCCCCGGCAACCCGCGCTTCCAGGAGACGCGGACCTTCCTCGACGGGTCCGGCGGGGTGCTGGGCATCAAGACCCAGGCCCCTCCCGGGCTGGCCGGCCACGTCGACTCGGTCACCGGCATCGTCACGCAGGTCGACACGACGCCGGCTCCTCGCTGGGTCGGCGCCGGACGCACGATTCTCGACAACAAGGGGCTGCCGATCCGCTCCTACGAGCCGTACTTCTCCGACACCGACGAGTTCGACTCGGCCGCCGCTCTGGTCGAGGCCGGCGTGAGCGACCTGGTCACCTACGACCCCCTCGGTCGGGTGCAGCGGGTGGAGCACCCGGACGGCACCTTCTCCAGCAGCGAGCAGCACCCGTGGCGCAGCTCCGGGAACGACGCCGTCGACACCGTGCTCGACAGCACCTGGTACGCCGAGCGAGGCAGCCCCGACCCCCTGGGGCCCGAGCCCGCCGACCCTGCCGTACGCGCCGCCTGGCTGGCCGCCCGCTCGGCACGCACGCCGGGCGTCGCGCATCTCGACCCGCTGGGTCGGCCCATGCTGCAGCTGGCCGACAACGCGAACGGCGACGTGCGCGCGACCCGGGTCGACGCCGACCTCACTCTGCTGCACGCCCGCGTGGTCGACACTCGCGGCCGGACCGTCCTGCGGACCACTGCCGACCTGCTCGGCCGGGTCATGCTCACCGACGACGCCGAGCGCGGCCGCGGGGTCCTCCTGGTCGACGTCATGGGCCGGCACCGGGTCACGGTCGACGGCGCCGGCCACCGACTGACCTGCGAGTACGACGACCTCCACCGGCCGGTGCGGATGCTCACCCGCCAGAGTGCGGGCGCTCCCGACCTCCTGGTCGAGTGGGTCAGGTACGGCGAAGACCTCCCCGACGCCGACGTCCGACGCTCGATCGGCCGCGTGGTCACGGCCTTCGACGAGTCCGGCCGGGTCGACATCGACGGCTTCGACTTCACTGGCACGCCGACGGCGCTGCACCGACGACTGGTGCCTGCGACCGCACCGACCCCCGACTGGACGGCGGTGGCAGGCGCGGCAGACCCGGACGCCGCTGCCGAGGCACTGCTCGACGACGAGACCTGGACCGCCTCGACCGAGCAGGACGCGCTGGGACGACCGACCCTGGTCGTGCTGCCCGACGGGACGGTGCTGCAGCCGACCTTCGACCTGGCCAACCGGCTGGCCACCCTGGACGTGCAGCCGGGTGGGTCCGGACCCACGACCCGGGTGCTGCTCGGACAGGACCACGACGCCAGCGGCCGGGTGCTGCAGCGCCGGCTCGGCAACGGCCTGGTCACCGACCTGGCCTACGACGACCTCACCCGCCGACTCACCTCCGCCACGACGGCTGAGTCCGGCGGACCGGTCCTGCAGGGGCTCACCTTCACCCGCGACCCGCTCGGGCACGTCACCCAGATCGCCGACAGCGCCCAGCAGACCCGGTTCTTCGACAACGCGGTCGTGACCGCCGACCGGGTCTTCGAGTACGACGCGCTCTACCAGCTCGTCGCCGCCGAGGGCCGCGAGCTCGCGGCGCTCACGATGCCCGACGGCCAGGACGCACCGGTACGCCCGCTCCCGCACGCGAACGACCTCCAGGCGGTGCGCCGCTACCGCGAGGAGTACACCTACGACGACCTCGGCAACATCTCCGACCTGCGGCACGTGGCGGGCGCCGGGGGCTGGCATCGCGGCTACCGCTACGCCTATGAGCTCGACCCGGCCGACCGCACCAACCGGCTCGTCGCCACCAGCGCGCCCGGTGACCCGGACGGTGTGCTGTCCGCCGTCCTCGGATACGACAGCCTCGGCAACCTCACCTCGCTACCCCAGCTCGCCTCGCTCGATTGGGACGTGCTCGGCCGGCTGGCCGGCGTCGATCTCGGAGGTGGCGGCAGCAGCCGCTACGCCTACGGGACCGGCGGCTCTCGGGTGCGCAAGGTCGTCGACCGTGGTGGTCTGGTCGTCGAGACCATCTACCTCGGCGGCGCCGAGATCGTCCGCGAGCGCATGAACGGCGTCCTGCGCACCGAGCGACGCACCGTCCACGTGCCCGGTGGTGGCGGCCGCATCGCCCAGGTGGACCGCGAGACCGTGCACGACGGGGCGCCCACGGCCGGCGACCCAGTCGTGCGCTACGTGCACGCGGACGCCCTCGGCTCGGCGTCCCTGACCACGAACGAGCAGGGCGACCCCGTCGACTACGAGGAGTTTCACCCGTACGGCACCACGGCCTACCGCTCGAGTGCGCCGGGCGAGGACGTGAGCCTGAAGCCGTACCGGTTCCTCGACCGGGAGCGGGACGACGAGACGGGCTTCTCCCACCTCGGCGCCCGGCTGTACGCGCCCTGGCTGGCCCGGTGGATCTCGCCGGACCCCGCGGGCTACGTGGAGGGCCCCAACCTCTACCGGTACTCGCGTAACGACCCCGTCAACCTGGCCGACCCGAGCGGGACCGAGAGCGGGGGCACCCAGACCGAGACTCGCGAGGAGTACAGGCTCCCCGACTCGGTGAAGACCGCCGAGGACGTCGCCAAGTGGCTGCGCGACCAGGGGTTCGAGTTCACCGGACCGGTCAAGGAGATCAGCCCCGGCAAGTGGGACGTCGGCGAGTGGACCAAGATCCCCGGGCAGGGCGACAAGCCCGGCGAAGGGGGCAAGGGCGACGAGGGCGAGAAGACCGGAGCCGACAAGTCGGGTGACAAGGGCGGTGACAAGTCCGGCGACGCCAAGAAGGGCGAGGGTGGGGGCGGCGACGCCAAGAAGGGCAGCGACGCCGGCGGCAAGGGCGGCACCAAGGACGGCGGCAGCTCGGTCGGCGACCAAGCGGGCGGAAAGACCCCCGGCCAGGGCGACCAGGGCGCCGGCAGCGGCACCGGCGGCAAGGCGGGCGCCGGCGACAAGGGCGCCGGCATCGGAGGATCCGCCGCCGCCCAGGCCGCACCGGGCGCAGAGCGCTTCATCTGGCAGTACGACTTCCCGGGCACCGGGCTGGCCGGCACCCAGCGCGGCCGCATCCTCGAGTGGCTGATGGGCGTCCCGTGGCGGGACAACACCGAAGGCGTCGACCGGATCCGCGGCAACGCCGCCCAGCAGATCAAGAGCACCTCGAGCTACGACGACGTGGCCAAGATCGCGCGAGCGGCCGGGCGGGACGCCAACGCGGCGATGGCCGGGATGCCCGGAGGCGGCGCGGGCCTGCGCCCGCAGGCGGTCATCGTCACCCCGACGGACGCCCCGCAGGCGGTCGATGCGGCCATCGCCGCGGCCCACACCCGCGGCAAGGTGGCTCCGAACGCCCTCCCTCCCGAGCACGTCCGCGGCCTGCCCGGGGCGGTCGGGGCGGTGGGCAAGGCGCTGACCGGCGTCGGCGCACTGCTGGCGGGCTACGCCTTCGTCCACGACGTCCAGGGCGGTGACGCGCCGATGGCCGTCGGCGACGGCCTGAGCACCGTCGGCGGCGGGCTCGAGGTCTACGCGATCGCCGGCGGCGGGACGGTGCTCGGTGTCAGTGCCGTGAGCGCCGGGCTGGTGCTGGGCGGCGCGGGCATCGCCATCGCGTCCGGGGTCTCGGCCTACCGGTCGTTCCAGAAGGGCGACATCGCCGGCGGTGTCGCTGGGCTCGTCGGAGTCGCCGCAGGCATCGCGATCGTAGCCGGTGTGATCTTCGGCGCTCCGCTCGTGCTGGCCGCAGGCCTCATCGCCGCGGCTGCCGTGGGCATCTTCCACCTGGCCAGGTGGCTCTTCAGCTGACCAACCGCTTCCACAGCACGTCCACACCACTTGCACAGCAACAACGACGAGGTGATCTCGATGGCGACAGGCTCCAACCTCCACCTGGTCGGCGCCCGGCTCGCGAACGTCCGGCTCCAGGACGCGCGGCCGGTCCGGGCCGACGTCCCGGCCGTGCTCGCCGGGCTCGAGGCCGTCGTCGGTGGGGTCGACCCGGCCGACCTCGGCCGTCGTACCTTGGGCCCGTCGGCCGTCGCCGCCGTCCAGCGGCTCCAGGAGCGGGCCGGGCTCCCGGCCACGGGCGAGCTGGACGACGCGACGCTGGGCAGGCTCCGCAGTGAGGTCGTGTCCGCCCACGTCGCCGCCAGTCCGGGCCGGACCCGGCGGATCCAGGACCAGCTCGCCAAGGTCGGCGTCGCTCCCGACTCCGGCGAGATGACGCAGCGGCGGTTCGGGCCCTCGACATCGGACGCCATCCGCCGCTTCCAGGAGCGGGCCGGCCTCGTCACCGACGGTCTCGCGGGGGAGACCACCCGCGCCGCCCTGGCCGAGCACGCGCTGACCGCGACGCTGTCGACGAAACGCCAGACGGCGAAGCTGCAACGCGCGCTGCTCCGGGCCGCACGGATCCGGGGGATCTCGCTGCAGATCGACGGCGCGGAGATGAAGTCCCGGGAGCAGGGACCCTCCACGGCGGCCGCGATCCGGACGCTGCAGGAGACCTGGGGACTTCCGGTCACCGGGATCATCGACGTGGCGACCTTTCAGCGGGCGACCTCCATCGCGGCCAGCCGGCCCGGTCCGCCCTCACTCGTGAGCCGGCCCGATCCGATCGACGTGCGGCCGGTACGCCGCACCTTGTCCCTCAACTCGGCCGGTGCCGACGTACCGGTCCTGCAGAGGGCCCTGGCGTTCCTCGGGCACCCGCCGGCGGACGCCGAGCTCCGAGCGGCCCGGTTCGGCCGGTCGACGCGGCTGGCCGTGCTGGCCTTCCAGGCCGAGCAGGGGCTGACCCAGACCGGGAGGGTCGACACCGCCACCCGCAAGCTGCTCAACGCCCGGCTGGGGGCGGCCACGCCGGGCCCGGCCGCCTCTCCTCGCATCCGCGGCAGCGTGCGCGACGAGGCCTGGGCGGGCATCGCCGGGGCCACCGTGACGCTGCGTACCAACCCGATCAGCGGCGCGGCCACCGTGCTCGGCACCAGGACCACGCTGGCCAACGGCTTCTACGACCTGCCGTACGCGACCCCCACCGACCCGAGCAGCGGGCAGCCGGTCTCACCGCTGAGCCTACGGGTCACCTTCACCGCGCCCAACGGCTCCGAGATCGGCACCAAGGACCTGTTGAACCCGACGTCGATCGCCTGGGTGAACTACACCCAAGGGCCCTACCCGTACGCCGGGCCCAGCCTGCACACCCAGCAGCTCGACGCCGTCGCCCGCACCGGAGCGGGCCCGGTCGGCTCCTTTCAGGAGACCACCACCCGACACGACATCACCCGGGTCGCCCAGGCCGCCGGCCTGACCCAGGACGACGTGATGCGGCTGGTGCTCGCCGAGCTGGCCGCCACCGAGCTCGGCGGCGCGCCTCTCGACGCCGAGGTGTGCTTCGCCTTCCTCGCCCAGAGCCTCCCGACGAGCCTGCCGGCGGACCTGCTCGCCGAGACCGCCGACTGGACGTTGATCGACCAGCTGACCGACCGCGCCGCGCTCGGCATCGCGTTCATCCCGGACGAGCTCGCCGCGGCGGCGTTGAGCTCTGCCCTCGTGCAGAACCTCGTGCCCGTCTCGGTCTCCCAGCGGCTCGACGCGATCCACACGGCGCTGATCACGACGCGCCGCAGGTTTGCACTCGACCGGCCGCTCCTGGTCGGCAACGGCACGCTGCGCGCCCTGCTCCAGGCATCGTCGGTTCCGCCGGCCTCCTACGACTCGACGGTAGACACCTTCGTGACCTCAGGCGGTCTGGGCGAGACGTTCTGGAACGCCTTGCGCGCAGACCCGGGCACCTACGGCGGCGCCGACGCCGTCGCCAGTCTCGAGCTCGCGGTCGACATCGGCCTGGTCACCAAGAACCACGGCCCGATGGCCTCGGTGGTCAGCGACCTCATCGCCGACGGGCAGGACCCCCGGCTCGAAGGCGCTCGCGACATGGCCAAGCTGGCCGTACCCGACTGGCTGCAGATGATCGTCGACTCCGGCGTCGAGGTCCCGCCCGGGACCGACGGCGACACCGAGGAGGAGCAGCGCACCACCTACGCCCGGACCATGGCCGCCCAGAGCGAGCGGCTGTTCCCGACCGTGGCGCTGGCTGCCGAGGTGGCCCGGAGCGCCGGCACCGGCCTGACCAAGATCTCCGAGCTCTCGGCGCTCGTCGACGCCCACCCGACGCTGGAGCTGCGCCAGACCAACCTGACGGCGTTCGAGGCCGAGCAGGCACTCGATCTGGACGACACCACCCGCGGAGAGCTCCGCGTGCTGCAGCGCGTCAGCCGACTGGCACCCACCGCGGTGACGGCCCGGGCGCTGCTGGACAACGGACTGCACAGCGCAGTGCAGCTGGTCAGCCTCGGCAAGGCCGAGGTCGCGAGGCGCCTGAAGGGCTCGGGCGTGGAGGAACGGGCCGCCCTGACCATCGCGGGATATGCCGAGTTCCAGTACGCGCAGGTGCTGCAGCGGCTCGGCGAGTTCCGCAGCGAGCTCCAGCTCGCGACCCCGGCCGCTCTCGCCCCGCAGGTGGTCACCGCCGAACAGCGCACCGACCTGCTGGGCGAGATTCCGGACCTGGAGCTGCTGTTCGGTCCCCTCGACGTGTGCGACTGCCCGAGCTGCATGTCCGTGCTCGGCCCGGCGGCGTACCTCGCCGACGCGCTGCGCTTCCTCGCGGCCCACCCGGCCGAGACCGGCAGCCGAACGGTCCGCGACGTGCTCGCCGAGCGGCGTCCCGACATCGGGCAGGTTCTCCTCGACTGTGCAAACACCGACACGCCGCTGCCCTACATCGACCTGGTCAACGAGCTGCTCGAGGACGAGGTCCCGGGTGCGGCGGCCGGACCGACGCGGCAGACGACGTGGACGGCCGCCGAGCTGCGCGCAGCCCCCGAGTACGTCAACGACGCGGCCTACGACACGCTGCGCGGCGCCGACGTGCCGATGTCGAGCGCCTTCGACCTGTGGCAGGAGGAGTCCAGGACGTTCAGCGCGCACCTCGGCGTGCCGCGCTGGGAGCTGATGGACGCCTTCGCCGGGGACGCGGCCGCTACTCCGGACCGCGCCGACCTGGCCGCGGAGTACTTCGGCATCTCGAGCCACGAGACCGGCCTGGTCGTCACGGCACGACCCGCGAGCGCCGCCCAGGACAGCTTCTGGGGCTTCGACTCCACCCGGGCCGAGATCCCGGTGCCGGAGATCCTCACCCACACCCAGCTCAGCTACCAGCAGCTGCTGCTGCTCCTGCAGACCAGGTTCATCACTCCGATCGGCGACCCGCAGGTGCAGCTGGTCCGGCCGGCCGACGTCGCCGACCTCGACCAGCAGCGGCTGACCCACCTCAGCCCGGCGGCGCTCGAGCGCATCCACCGCATGGTCCGGCTGCACCGTGTGCTGCCGTGGGACATGTGGGAGGCCGACCTCCTCCTCGGCGCCGAGCGCATCGGCAACGGCGATCTCGACCAGGACTCGCTGGTCGCACTGTTCGAGGCGGCGCGGCTCGCTGTGCGGCTCAACATCGGCGCAGAGCAGCTGACGACCTGGTTCGGCACGCTGCCGACCGCAGGACATCCGAATGCGAGCGACCCGACCGACCCACGGCTGGCGGCACCCTCGGCGTACGCACGCACCTACACCGACCGGGCGGTCGTCGATCCCCCCGACGCCGCGCTCGACCCGCCGTCGGGCGCCGACCTGAACGACCACCGACCCGCCCTGCTGGCCGCCCTCGCGGTCACAAACACCGAGCTGACGGCACTGGCCGGCCGCACCGGGACGACCCTGGACCTCGAGACGTTGTCCGCGCTGGCCTCGTGGGTGGGGCTCGCCCGCGCCCTCGGGACGTCGGTCTCAGACCTGCTGCTGGTCGCCGACCTGCTGGCGCCCGTGGTGGCCGACCCGTTCGCCGGCCCGGCCGCGCTCCGTGCCTTCCTGGACGCTCGCGAGGGCGCCCTCCTCGTCGCGACGTCGGCGGTGGGTGTGGCCGAGCTCGACTACCTCCTGCACGCACGTCCCGAGTCGCCGCTGGCGTCGTCCGACGACGCGGTGACGGTCTCGCTGGTTGCGCTGCGGGAGTCGCTGCGGACCAACCCGGCGAGCGGGGCGAGCGGCCAGGTGGCCAGCTACCTGGCGGGCGTGCTCCACCTGGGGAGCGCGCAGGTCGTCTCGCTGCTCGCGCAGTCCGACGCCACCGGCCAGCTCGGTGCTGCGTTCACCGACCCGGCGTTCGTGGCTCGCGACGACGACGGCACCTACACCACGGCCCTCACGCCGGCCGCGTTCCCGCGCATCTACACCGTCTACCGCCGGCTGCAGAAGATGGCTCGGGTGGTCGAGCTCACCGTCGGAAAGGACGACGAGCAGCTGTCCTGGCTGCTCGCGAACCGGGCGCAGCTCGGGGCGCTGGAGCTCGCCGGTCTTCCGGTGGACGCCGATCCGGCGGCACCGCTCGTGACCAGCTGGCTCGCGCTCTGCCGCTGGGTGCGGGCGCGGACCGAGCTGACGTTCCGGGCGGCGAGCGTGGCCGCCGGCCCCGGGAGCCCGGCCACCCCGGAACGCGAGCCGGAGGACCTCGTGGCCGCGGCCGCCGCAGGCATCGCCGCTGCCCGCACCGCGGCGGCCGGGCTGACCGGTATCGCCGGCGGCACCCTCACCGCCCTCGACGGCGGCGACGCCGGCCGCTACCGCGACCCGGCGTTCCTGCTGCGGCTGACCCGCATCGCCGCGCAGGTGGCGCGGCTCGGCGTCCTGGCCGCGACGTGCGCGACCTGGGCGCGCCGCGAGGCCGGCGGTGGTGCGCCGACCGAGGCGGAGATCGCCGTCCAGCTCCGCTCCGCGGCCAAGGCGAAGTACGACTCCGCAGCCTGGTACGCCGTGCTGACCCCGTTGCAGGACACCCTCCGAGAGCGCAAGCGAGACGCCCTCGTGGCCTTCCTGCTCGAGCGCTCGGCGCGCACCGAGCCCGAGTCGGTGACGGTGAACGGCGGCGAGTGGGCCAACCCGCGGCGGTGGGGAGTCGCCGACGACCTGCTGAGCTACTTCCTGGTCGACACCCAGATGTCGTCGTGTGCCCTGACCTCGAGGATCAAGCAGGCCATCGGCTCGGTGCAGATGTTCGTGCAGCGAGCCTTCCTGAACCTCGAGCAGCCGCACGTGCTGATCACCAGCGCCGAGCGGGCGGACAGGTCGTCGGACGATGCCTGGAGCCAGTGGAAATGGATGAAGAGCGAACAGCTCTGGGCCGCCAACCGCAACGTCTTCCTCTACCCCGAGAACTGGATCACGCCTGAGCTGCGCGACGACAAGACGCCGTTCTTCGAGGAGTTCGAGTCCGAGCTGCAGCAAGGGGAGATCACCGCCGACTCGGCCGAGATCGCGCTACGCCACTACCTCGAGAAGGTCTACGAGGTCGCCAACCTCGACGTGGCCGGTGTCTACCACGAGATCGAGGACGACAACCCCTGGGACAACCTGCCCCCGACGACGAACGTGCTGCACGTCGTCGGCCGGACCCGCAGCGACCCGGCTCAGTACTACTACCGCACCTTCGACCTGAACGAAGCTGCCTGGACCCCGTGGTCGGAGATCGACGTCGACATCGCCGCTGAGCAGGTGGTGCCGGTCGTCTACAACCGGACCCTGCACCTGTTCTGGCTGCAGATCACCGAGAAGCAGACCAAGACCCAGCGTCAGCCCGCGGCCCAGCCCACCTCGAGCACCCAGCCGGCGCCGTCCGCACCGAAGCAGATGGAGATCAAGCTGGCGTGGACGGTGCGCTCCGGCGACGGTTGGACGTCGCGCCGGCTGTCTCCCAACGTGCTGGTGCATCCGTGGCAGCGCCCGGTGTCGGCGTACACCTTGCGCCCGCGCTACTCCGCTCCTGAGAACCAGCTGTGGCTCGACGTCTACATCTCGATGAGCCTGGACTTCAACAACACCAGGTTCTGGGACCCGTACTCGGGGATTCCGGGCTTCGTCACCGCGCGGCGCTTCGACGAGACGGCGCGCCCGTGGCACTCCTCGACCTTCGTCTTCGACGGTCAGGTGGTGGAGCTCCGCCTCAAGCCGCTGCTCGGTCAGTACCACGTCCTCGACTCGCAAGGGATCCCCTCCGAGACACTGACGCCCGCCGACTCCTACGCCTACGTGCGCAGCCTGACCGACCCGTCAGGTCGCCGGCTGCAGCCGATCAAGGGCAGCCAGCGGGGGTTCCGGATGGCCGTGCCTGACGGGATGCACCTGGAGGCAGGGCGGTTCACCAACAACACCTGGGTCCCCAACACCGGTCGGCTGTCGGTGCTCGAGAACGGCGGGAGCGTCCCGCTCCTCAACGGCGCCAAGCCACCCTTCGGGATCGTGGCCACCCTGCAGAACGGCCAGTTCGACACCTCGTGGTACGGCCGCTCGCCCTTCTTCTACACCGACGCGGCGCGGGCGTACTTCGTGACCGCAGCCTTCCACGACGTCGTCGTCGACTCGACCACCGTCGTGCAGCGGCTGCAGTACACCTTCAACGCCTTCGGGCACCCCTATGCCCGACTGCTGCGGCGCGAGCTGAACCGCTCCGGTCCCGACGGCGTGCTGAACCGCAAGATCCAGCGGTTCCCCGAGCAGTACCCGCCGGCGAACACCTTCACCTTCGCGTCGTATGCGCCGACGAGCCCCACCACGGTGGCCGCCGAGAACGCCGCCAAGGACGTCCTGGACTTCAGCCGCAGCGGCGCGATGGCGGTCTACAACTGGGAGCTGTTCCTCCACGCGCCGTTCATGATCGCCTGCAAGCTGATGGCCAACCAGCGCTTCGAGGAGGCCCTGGACTGGTTCCACCGGGTGTTCGACCCCACCAACACCGAAGCGCTCTCGGCCCCTCAGCGGTTCTGGATCACCAAGCCGTTCTTCGACCAGAACGACGAGGACTACCGCAAGCAACGGATCGAGTCGCTGCTGGCCGACCTCGCCGGCAGCGCGGACGAGATCCGGAACTGGAAGAACAACCCGTTCCGGCCCGACGCGATCGCCAGGTTCCGGCCGGTCGCCTACCAGAAGACCGTCGTGATGCGGTATCTCGACAACCTGATCGGCTGGGGGGACCAGCTGTTCCGGCGCGACACGATCGAGTCGATCAACGCAGGCGACGCTGCTCTACGTGCTGGCGTCGGAGCTGCTGGGACGCCGTCCCGAGCACGTGCCGGCCGAGCCGCGCCCCGGCCGCTCGTACGACGACCTCACCGCGGAGGGCGAGCTCGACGCTTTCGGCAACGCTCGGGTCGAGGTGCAGCTGGAGAACTTCACCGACCATCCCACCGTGGTCAGCACCGCGCCGGACGGGTCGGCGCTCCCGGTCTTCGCGCTGCAGTACTTCGGGTTGCCGGCCAACGCCACGCTGCTGGGCTACTGGGACATCGTCGCCGACCGGCTCTTCAAGATCCGCAACTGCATGAACATCTCCGGTGTCGTACGCCAGCTGCCGCTCTTCGAGCCGCCGATCGACCCGCCCTGCTGGTGCGGGCGGTCGCGGGCGGTGTCGACCTGGACAGCGTCCTCGACGACACGACCACGTCCGGCTCGCCGTTCCGCTTCCGGACCGTCGTCGCCAAGGCCAACGAGCTGACGGCCGACGTACGCCTGCTGGGTGATCGGATGCTCGCGGTACTGGACCGTCGCGATGCCGAGGCCCTGTTCCGGCTGCGGTCCAACCAGGACGTGGCCTTGCAGAACCTCGTCACCGACGTCCGCACCCTGGCCGTCACCGACGCGGAACGGGCGCGTGACGGCCTGGAGGCCAGCCGCGACGTCATCCAGGCGCGGATCGACCACTACGCGGCGCAGCCCTTCACCAACCCGTTCGAAGCGATCGCCGACGCGCAACGAGGGTTCGCCCAGACCAAGCTGCAGGCCGCGATGGTGCTCGAGACCCTCGCCGCGTCCTTCGCGCTGATCCCGACGTTCGGTATCGGCATCGCCGGCTTCGGGGGGAGCCCGACGGTGACCATGTCCGTGGGCGGCGGCAACCTGGCTTCGTCGTTCTCGGGGTTCGCCTCGCGGGCCTCCACAGGGGCGGCATCGGTCAACGAGGGCGCTGCGCTGCTGGAGACCACCGGCAGCAGGCTGCGGCAGTTCGACCAGAACCAGTTCCAGGCCAACCTCGCGCGCGCGGAGCTGGCGCAGCTGGAGAAGCAGCTGCTGACGATGGAGACCAGGATCGCGATCGCCGAGCACGAGCTCACAGTGCAGGAGAAGCTGGTCGAGGACGCCCAGGCGGTCGACGACTACCTGCACACGAAGTACACGAACACCGAGCTGTTCGACTGGTACGTCGGTCAGCTCTCCACCGTCTACTTCCAGGCGTACCAGCTCGCCTACGACCTGGCCAGGAAGGCCGAGCAGGCCTACCGCTTCGAGCTCGGCGACCAGACCTCACCCGCGATCATCCAGTTCGGCTACTGGGACAGCCTCAAGCAGGGCCTCCTGGCCGGCGACAGGCTGGCCGTGGACCTGCGCCGGCTCGAGTCGAGCTGGCTCGAACGGCACTCCCGGCGCCTGCAGGCGACGACGCACGTGTCACTCGCCTCGTTGATGCCGGACCGGCTGCTGGAGCTGAAGGCGAACGGGAGCACCACGATCGACATCCCCGAGTGGGTCTTCGCTGCCGAGCATCCGGGCTGGATCAACGCCCGGATGCTGGGTGTGGCCGTGACGGTGCCGGGGACGACCGGTCCGTTCGTGGGCGTCCACGCGACGCTCACCCTCACCAAGGCCGTGGTGCGGATCAACGACAGCATCGCCGGCGGGTTCGGCGACGCTCTCAACGCAGCCGACTCGCGGTTCGCCAACACCCTGAGTCCGGTCACCTCGATCGTGACCAGCCACGGCAGCCAGGATCGGGGTGCGCTTCCCGGCGACGGGCTGGCCGACGACCGCTACACGGCGTTCGAAGGCGCAGGAGTCGTCAGCCGCTGGACGATCACGCTCGACCCGCGCGACAACGCCTTCGACCTGACGACCGTGACCGACGTGGTGCTCTCGATCGACTACGAGGGTGACCAGGGTGGTCCCGGGCTGGTGGACCTGGCCCGCCAGGCCGTGGCCGACGCGCAGCCGACGGCGGGTGCGCGGCTGCTCGGCCTCGACGTGGCCTACCCGGTGCAGTGGCACCAGTTCCTGCACCCGGAGGCCGGAGCCGACCAGGTGCTGCTGCTTGCGATCTCGGCGCAGGACCTCCAGTTCCGGTTCCGTCAGCTCGCGCAGACCCATCAGCTGCGGCCCACCCGCGCCGACCTGGTCCTGCTCTCGGACCACGCCGGCCAGTTCGACGTCCGCATCGCGCCCCCGGGCCAGGCGCTGCCCGCCGGCGTCCCTGCTCCCGTGGACCCGGCGATGGGCGGGCTGCACCACGCGGTGGTCACCTGGCCGCCGAACGCGCAGCTGCTGCTCGGCGAGTGGCAGGTCTCGGTCAAACGCGACGACAGCCCGGACTGGACGCAGCTGGCCCAGAGCGACATCCAGCACGCCTGGCTGCTGGTCGAGTTCACCGTCCAGTGACCGGTCCAGTGGTCATGGAACCGGTCATGGCCAGGCTGGTGCAGCGAGTCGTGGCCGCGTGCGACCCCCTCGAGGTGGTGCTGTTCGGCTCCTACGCCAAGGGAACCGCCGACCGGCACAGCGACATCGATCTGCTGATCGTGACGGACCGCCCCCCGAGCCCCGCGCTCGTCCACGCGGCGTTCGACGCCACGCGAGCCGCGATCCCCGTCGACGTCCACGTCCACGAGGCCGCGCGTCTGGTCGAGGCAGCCGCGGATGCGCACGGGTTCCTGGGGTCGATCGTGCGCAGTGGCCAGTCCGTCTACTGTGCGGCTCACGTCACGTCAGTCCGTGACCGCGTCCTTTTCTTCAGCGAAGCCGTTGGACAATGGGGGGCGACTTCGGCTGTTGACCGAACATGGGATACGAGCGTATCGTGACGTGGGCGGAAGGACTTATTGGTGTTGTATTGAGGGTTTGAATTGTTCTTAGTTGAAGATTTGCGTCATTAGAAGAAGCTTCCGTTCTCAGAAAAGGACCTCGCAATGCGGGGCCTTTTCGCTGTCAGGACTCATAGTGGACCGATCTGGTCCGGCTTGAGCCGGCCATGGTTCTAGGAGCCGAGGACCTGATTCCGCAAACGGCGGGCGACGCGGACGTCGGCAGGCGGAAACGGAAATGGCAAGGACGTGGCGCGCATGGCTTTCGGCGGCCCTACCATCTCTCCTATACGGGTCGGCACTCTGAGTGCCTGAAGTCGCCAGTTGCTCACCTCGGGAGGATCTCTTTGCATCGGTCGGTAATGCTGCTGCGATCGACTTGATCCCCGCCGGGTTGAGCAACCTCAGGGTGGCGTGTGCGTCGTACACCAGATAATGCACGTCATCGGTCTCGATGTTGGTCGCGCCGCGGAGCGGCGACGTGACAGTCGGGTAGAGCCGCCTCGTCAGCGGTCGCCGGCGATGCACCGGCCACCAGACCCAATGACACGACGGTCAGCGCCGCAACGCAGCCGACGACGACACGACTCCCGAGCACCGGCACCCTCACGAGAACGAGTGCGATGGCGCAGCTGGGGAGGAGCGGCTCTGAGCTGCGGCGGGGCGATTGGCGATGAAGTCGCTGACCTTCACCAACCCGCCTAGTGGCGCCCTTTGGGCGCATGGTCGCATCTCCGCGAGCTGCGACCCGACGACGCGTCTCGGGTCCCGAGCAGGTCCGGCACCGTGGAGGAGTGGCTCGTCGAGGTGTCGTTCGGGCGTGACCTGGTCCCGGCGGGGGTGGCCGCCTAGTACGCACGACCGCGGCTCGCCTTCGTGCCGGTCTCCGACAGCCCCGTCACGGCTGGCGCAGGCCTGGCGACCGGAGGACCCGTCCCCGGCGGTTCGGGCCCGCACCGGAGTTGTTAGCGTCGAGGACGTGCACAAGACTGCAGCCGCCGTGCTCCTTCCCGTGCTCGCCGCAGGCCTCACCGCCTGTGGCCTCGGCCTCGGCCTCGAGCTCCTCGAGCGCCGCGTCGTCGCATGCCTCCGGGTCGGGTGTCCCGGCGACCTCCCCGGCCCCGACCGCCTCGAGTGCTTCGGGGACCGGGGACACCGCGGAGAACGTGACGATGCCGGGCGCAGTCCGCCGTCGGCTCCTGGTGGTGGCGGCAGCCGCGAAGCACGTGCCGGTCGGGGACTTCGTCGGGCTGGAGTCGCATGGGCGGTACTACGCCTACGACGACACCACCGCGACGTACTGGGCCGCGGCGACCCTGGTGCCGCGGTCGTCCTCCACGGCCGCCGAGGTGTCGGTGCAGGACAACGGCTCGTACGACCTGTTCGAGAAGCCGACGGGCCGCCCGTGGCGGGTGTTCGAGGTGGGCCAGGCAGGGGTCGGCGGCACACGCTGTCCCGTCGAGGTGCCGGCCGCGGTCGCCACGCGCTGGGGCTGGCCCGGACCGGGGTGCAGGCCCCCGGGTTCGTGACCGGCCCGTCAGCCGGCTGTCACGTGGGATCCACCAGCGGAACGGGACTCGTGGCGAGGACGTTCGTCACGAAGCGCGCCGTCTCCATGTGGACGTACCCGCCCGTGGAAGCGTCGTAGCCGAGGACCTGGGCCATCAGGTACCCCTGGACGTGAACGCCTTCGTTCCCGGTGGCACCGAGAAGCTCATGTCTCCTTCGTGCTGTGCGGCCATTGACCGGTGGACGAGATGCTGGTGCCCACCTTCGCGCCGGCCTTCACGAACCCGACGGACGCACAGGATCGCCTGCAGCGTCGACTGCATCGCGGCACAGGGGATCACGAAGCCGACCACCATGCCCAGCCGGATGAGCACCGCGACGTCGGTCCGGTAGAGCGCGGAGGCCGGATGGATCAGGGGCGCGAAGGCGATGCACGCGACAACGTGGGTCGTACGGCGGCCGATCCGGTCCGACATCTCGCGGTGACGGGCCGGCTTCCCACGACGTACCGCCGCTTCCCGCGACGAGCCCATCGTGGGAAGCGGCGGTTCGCCTGCATCCCATGGTGAACCGGCAGGGCTCGTCAGACTCCTTGACGTCATGTATCTTGACATCAAGAAACAACGCCCGGGGTGTCTACGCGCGGAACGCGTGGGCAAGATGGGGGCGAACCGCTGACGAGACCTCACGAGGAGACGGCTGATGCCGAGCGTCGACAGCTTCGGTGCCAAGGGCACCCTGGAAGTTAACGGGAACGCGTACGAGATCTACCGGCTGGCGACGGTGACCGGCGAAGGGCTCGCTGACGACGCGGTCCGGTCCCTGCCGTACAGCCTGAAGATCCTGCTCGAGAACCTGCTGCGGACCGAGGACGGCGCGAACATCACCGCCGACGACATCCGCGCGCTCGCCGGCTGGGACGCCGAGGCCGAGCCGAGCGAGGAGATCCAGTTCACCCCCGCCCGGGTGATCATGCAGGACTTCACCGGCGTGCCGTGCGTCGTGGACCTCGCCACGATGCGCGAGGCGATGGCCGAGCTCGGCGGCGACCCGAGCAGGATCAACCCGCTCGCCCCGGCCGAGATGGTCATCGACCACTCGGTGATCGCCGACGTCTTCGGCACGCCGGAGTCGTTCGAGCGCAACGTCGAGATCGAGTACGAGCGCAACAGGGAGCGCTACCAGTTCCTGCGCTGGGGACAGGGCGCCTTCGACGACTTCAAGGTCGTTCCGCCCGGCACGGGGATCGTGCACCAGGTCAACATCGAGCATCTCGCGCGCGTGGTCTTCACCCGGCCGGGCGACGACGGCGCGACCGTCGCCTACCCCGACACCTGCGTCGGCACCGACTCGCACACCACGATGGTGAACGGGCTCGGCGTGGTGGGCTGGGGCGTCGGCGGCATCGAGGCGGAGGCCGCGATGCTCGGCCAGCCGGTCTCGATGCTCATCCCGCGGGTCGTCGGCTTCAAGCTCTCCGGCGAGCTGCCCGAGGGCGCGACCGCCACCGACCTGGTGCTGACGATCACCGAGATGCTGCGCAAGCACGGCGTCGTCGGCAAGTTCGTGGAGTTCTACGGCTCCGGCGTGTCCGCGGTGCCGCTGGCCAACCGGGCGACGATCGGCAACATGTCCCCGGAGTACGGCTCCACCGTCGCGGTCTTCCCGATCGACGCGGAGACCACGAAGTACCTCGAGCTCACCGGCCGCTCGGCCGACCAGATCGCCCTGGTCGAGGCGTACGCCAGGGAGCAGGGCCTCTGGCACGACCCCGACGCCGAGCTGCGCTACTCCGAGCGCCTCGAGCTCGACCTCGCCGACGTGGTGCCCTCGCTGGCCGGACCGAAGCGGCCGCAGGACCGGGTGTCGCTGAGCGAGGCGAAGTCGGCCTTCCGCGCCGTGCTCGCCGACTACGTCACCGACGACCGGACCGGCGGCGCCGACCGCAAGCCCGGTGTTCCGCAGCAGGAGCGGCCGTACGGCGTCGTCTCCGCTGCCGACGAGGCCTCGGCGGAGTCGTTCCCGGCCAGCGACGCCCCGGCCGCCGGTGGCGACGACGGCAGCGGCGCCCCGGTCGACTGGCACTCCGCCGCCCCCTCCGACGGCGGCCGGCCGAGCAACCCGGCGCCGGTGCAGCTCTCCGACGGGACGAGGTTCGAGCTCGACCACGGGGCCGTGACGATCGCCGCGATCACGTCGTGCACCAACACGTCGAACCCGTCGGTGATGATCGGCGCAGCACTGCTGGCGAAGAAGGCCGTCGAGAGGGGCCTGCAGCGCAAGCCGTGGGTGAAGACGACGCTGGCGCCGGGCTCCAAGGTGGTCTCCGACTACTACGAGCGCGCCGGTCTGACGCCGTACCTCGACAAGCTCGGCTTCAACCTGGTCGGCTACGGCTGCACCACCTGCATCGGCAACTCCGGGCCGCTGATCCCCGAGGTGTCGGCGGCGGTCCAGGACAACGACCTGTCGGTGGTCTCCGTGCTGTCCGGCAACCGCAACTTCGAGGGCCGGATCAACCCGGACGTGAAGATGAACTACCTGGCCTCGCCGCCGCTCGTGGTGGCGTACGCCCTGGCCGGCTCCATGGACGTGGACCTGTTCAACGACGCGCTCGGCCTCGACCCGGACGGCAACGAGGTGTTCCTCAAGGACGTCTGGCCCTCGCCGGACGAGGTCGAGGAGGTCATCGGCCGGGCGATCACCGCCGACATGTTCAGCAGCGACTACGCCGACGTGTTCGCCGGCGACGAGCGCTGGAAGAACCTCGACACGCCCTCGGGCGACACGTTCGCGTGGGACTCCGGGTCGACGTACGTCCGCAAGCCGCCGTACTTCGACTCGATGTCCGACACCCCGGCTCCGGTGGAGGACATCGAGGGTGCGCGGGTGCTCGCCAAGCTGGGCGACTCGGTGACCACCGACCACATCAGCCCGGCCGGCGCGATCAAGAAGGACTCGCCGGCGGGCCGCTACCTCGCCGAGCACGGTGTGCAGCAGCGGGACTTCAACTCCTACGGGTCCCGACGCGGCAACCACGAGGTGATGATCCGCGGCACGTTCGCCAACATCCGGCTGCGCAACCAGCTCGCGCCCGGCACGGAGGGCGGCTTCACCCGGGACCTCACCACCGAGGACGGCCCGGTGACCACCATCTTCGAGGCGTCGGAGAAGTACCTCGCAGCCGGGACGCCGCTGGTCATCCTGGCCGGGAAGGAGTACGGCTCGGGCTCGTCGCGCGACTGGGCGGCGAAGGGCACCGCGCTGCTCGGCGTCAGGGCCGTGGTCGCGGAGTCCTACGAGCGGATCCACCGGTCCAACCTGATCGGGATGGGGGTGCTGCCGCTGCAGTTCCCCGAGGGGCAGGACGCCGAGTCGCTCGGGCTGACCGGCGAGGAGACCTTCTCCATCACCGGCGTCACGGCGCTCAACGACGGCATCCCGCGCACCGTCAAGGTCACCGCCGGGGACACCGAGTTCGACGCCGTGGTGCGCATCGACACCCCCGGCGAGGCGAGCTACTACCGCAACGGCGGGATCATGCAGTACGTCCTGCGCAGCCTGCTGGAGGGGTGACCGGCCGATGATCGTGGCGTTCAGCATCAGCCCCTCCGGCGGCGACGAGACCGGCGGGGTCAGCGAGGCGGTGGCCGAGGCGGTGCGGGTGGTCCGCGCCTCCGGGCTGCCCTGCGAGACCAACGCGATGTTCACCAACATCGAGGGGGAGTGGGACGAGGTGATGGCCGTGGTCAAGCAGGCCGTCGACGTGGTCGCGGCCGTCTCCCCCCGGGTGAGCCTGGTGCTCAAGGCCGACATCCGGCCGGGGTACGACGGGCAGCTCACCGCCAAGGTGGCGCGCATCGAGCAGCGCCTGACCGAGGGCGACGACCGTGCGCAGTGAGGTCAGGAGCTACCGGACCGGCGGCGCGGAGGCGGTGCGCGACCTGACCGGGGACTGCGCCGCCTTCGCCCGGTCCGCCTCCGAGGGCGGTGACGGCCTGCTGCACGTCTTCGTGCCGCACGCCACCGCCGGGATCGCGCTGATCGAGACCGGTGCCGGCAGCGACGCCGACCTGCTCACCGCGCTCGGAGACCTGCTGCCTGCCGACGACCGTTGGCAGCACCAGCACGGCAGCCCAGGGCACGGGCGCTCCCACGTGATGCCGGCGCTCGTCCCGCCGTACGCGTCGGTGCCGATCCTCGGGGGTCGGCTGACCCTCGGCACCTGGCAGAGCATCTGTCTGGTCGACCTCAACGTCGACAACGCCGAGCGCCAGGTGCGGCTCTCGTTCCTGCCGGGCTGACCCGGGCGCACGGGGCTCCAAGTCGGCTCCAAGTTCGCTGCAAGCGGCGGGCTGCACCGTGGTCCTGCTGCCGCGCCGAACGGCGCGGAGCCGAAAGGACCTCACGATGAGCACTCCCACCCAGAGCCCCCGCGCGGGACGTCAGGTCGTGCTGCCCGGCCAGGCCGCGGCGCCGGAAGGGCCGGTCGACCTGACGATGATGTTCGTCATGCACCACGCCTTCCGGCGCGACCTGGCGCACTTCGCGGCCGCCGCCCGGCAGACCCCGGTCGAGGAGCGGGAGACCTGGCGGGCCCTGTCCGACCGCTGGGAGCTGTTCGCGCAGATCCTGCACCACCACCACAGCGGCGAGGACGCCGGAGTCTGGCCGGTCCTGCTGGCCCGCGCCGCCGAGCAGGACCGCACCACGCTCGAGGCCATGGAGGCCGAGCACGCCGAGATCGACCCGCTTCTCGCCGGGTGCGCCGACGGGCTCGCGAGGCTGGCCGACGGCGGCGACGACGACGTCCGCTCGGCCCTGGCGGTCCGGATGACGGCGACCCGCGAGTGCCTGGGCCGGCACCTGGCGCACGAGGAGACCGACGCGCTCGCGATCGTGCAGCGACTGCTCACCCAGGCGGAGTGGGAGGCGATCGGCGAGGAGCACTTCGACCGGCCGGTGCGCGTCGGGATGCTGTTCCGGCTGGTGCCGTGGGCCGCCCACGAGCTGCCGGACGCGGTCCGGCGACCGATCCTCGCCTCCGCGGGGCTCGGGTTCCGGGTGCTGTGGCGGCTGAGCAGACCGGGCTTCGAGCGACGCGAGCGGAAGGCCTTCCGCCACGCGTGATCAGAAGCCGTGGGTGGCCCTCTGGTCGCGCAGCCACTGCGCCACCAGGGGGACGTCCCAGGCCGCGCACAGCGCCAGGGCGTCGTCCGCGTGCCGGCCTGCCAGCTCCTGCTCGCCGACCGCCGCGGCCGCCAGCGCAAGGAACGCGTCGACCGGGCCCATCGGCATCGCCGACCCGGCACAGCAGGTCCGCCCGGCGTACGGCGCCAGCGCGGCGTACGCGCCGCTCGCCAGGTCGGTGTCGTCGAGCGCCAGGGACGCCTCCGCGGCGTTGCCCCAGGCGAACAGCGAGAACCAGTCGTCGTGGTCGAGGCGCACCGGGTGCTCGGCGAGGTACCCGCGAGCCTCCTCCAGCATCCCGGCGCGCACCATCCACACCAGGACCGTGGCCTCCAGCGGCATCCGGGTCTCGGCGGCCATCGCCGCGATGCCGGCGGTCAGCTCGCCGGACCGGCCCTGCCACAGGGCCAGCGCCATCAGGGCCCCGGCCGCGGCGTCCTCGCCCTGCTCGAGCGACATCTGCGCGACGAACGCCTGCGATGCGCTCGAGGATCTGGGCGCACTCGTCGAACCGTCCGGCCAGCGCGCGCCACGGCATCTCGAGGTTGTCGAGGACCAGCAGGCCGTAGGGCAGCCGCATCTCCGCCGCCCGGGCCCGGGCGATCGCCATCCAGCGCCACATCTCCTCGAGGCGGCCGAGCTCGCCGGCGACCACGGTGCGCAGCGTCGAGGCGACCACGAATGCCCGGCCGTCCCCGAGACGCTCGCGCCAGCGTCACCGCCTCCTCGATGTACCGGAGCCGGTCCTCGCCGGTCCGCGGGCACCACAGGGCGACGAACGCGATCTGGCAGGCGTCGAGCAGCAGCGCCGGCTCGTCGAGCCGGCGGGCCATCGCCAGGGCCTCCTCGACGAGCGCCCGCCGCTCCTCGAACGTGGACCCGTAGTACAGCTCGTTGGCCAGGCCGAGCATCGTCCGGCAGCGAAGCGGGTCGTCGCGCGTCGGCATCCGGTCGAGGCTCGCGCGCAGCGCCGCGACGATCCCCTCGTTGACCTCCCCGTGCGGCGCCGACTGCCACAGCGCCCCCACGGTGGCCGAGACCGCCGCCTGCGCGACGAGCTCGGGCTGGTCGTCGACCGCCCGGGCAGCCGCCACCGCCTTCTCGGCGGCGGTGGTCAGACCCTGCCAGTGGCCGGACCAGCGGTAGGCGTCCACGAGGTCCATCAGCAGGCCGTACCGGTCCCGGGGCCCGGCCGCGGGATCGTCCTCGACCGCACCCAGCGCCTGCTCGAGCAGCGCAGCCGTCTCCTCGTGGGCGTGCAGCCGGCGCGTGAGGTCCGCGGCGGCCCGCGCCGCCCGCCACGCAACGCCGGCGTGCGGCCGGCCCGGCGGCCAGCCAGTGCCGGGCGATCTCGGTCTCGCGACCCTTGGTCGCCTCCAGCGCCTCGCGCGACCCGCAGGTGCAGCCGGGCCCGCCGGGACGCGGACAGGTCCCGGCGCGAGCGCGTCGCGGACCAGGGCGTGCGCGAAGCGGAACCGGTCCACGCCGTCGTCGCGCACCAGTCCCGCCGCCAACGAGGGCTCCAGGTCGTCCAGCACGTCGTCCTCGTCGGCGCCGAGCGCCACCGCGACGGTGTCGAGCCGGAAGCACCGACCGAGCACGGCGGCGATGCGCAGCACCCGACCGGTCCGCTCGGGCAGCCGGTCGAGCCGGCGAACGAGCACGTCGTTGACCGCGGCGGGCGGGTCCGGCTCGCCGAGCAGCGTGTCGAGGTCGGCCTCCCCGCGCGAGTCGGGCGTACTCCACGAGGAAGAACGGGTTGCCGTCGGTGCGCTCCCGTAGCTCGGCCGCCTGCCGCCGTGACGGGGTCCGGGCGGTGACGGCGCCGAGGACGGCCGCGCGCCTGCTCGTCGTCGAGCCCGGTGAGCGTCCACCCGTACGGCGTGCCGGCGGGCGAACGACTCGACGACGTCGGCCAGGGCGCCCCGTCGGCTCGGGCTGGTCGCGCCAGGTGGCCACGACCAGCAGACGGCCCGCCTCGGCGGTCTCGGTGAGCAGCCGGAGCACGCGCAGCGAGGAGACGTCCGCCCAGTGCAGGTCCTCGAGCACCACGAGCAGTGGCTCGTCGTGGGCGGCGTCGACCAGCCGGGAGACCAGGGCGTGCCAGGCGCGGAAGCGGGTGCCCTCGTCCTCCCCGGAGGAACCGGACCCGGTCTCGGGCAGCTCCTGTCCGAGACCGGACAGCACCCCGGCCCAGGGCCACAGCGGGGGCGCGCCCTCGTCCTGCGAGCAGCGGCCCAGCAGCATCCGCACGTCCTGCTCCCGGGCCCGCTCGGCGAGCTCGGCGACCAGGCGGGTCTTGCCGATGCCGGGCTCGCCGACGACCGCGGCGAACGCCGGGGTCGGGGCGTCGAGGAGAGCGGTGAGCGCAGCAAGCTCCTCCGCGCGACCGACCATCGGCCGGGCAGCGCCCCGACGAGGTCGCGCGACCCGCCCGGGCGGTGCGGGCGCCACTCGAGCGTCGGGTCCTGCCGCAGCACCGCGGTCTGCAGCCCGCGCAGCTCCGCGCTGGGCTCGAGACCGAGCTCCTCGTCGAGCACCGTGCGCACCTGGCCGAGCACGTCGAGCGCCTCCGCCTGACGCCCGGACCGGGTCAGCGCGAGCGCACGCAGCGCCCACAGCTGCTCGCGAAGCGGGTGCTCGGTGGTGAGCCGTTCCAGATCGGCGGCCACCGTCGGCGTGGTGCCCGAGCGCGAGGTCCAGCACCGCCCGGTCCTCGACGGCGACCAGCCGGAGCTCCTCAAGGCGGGCCCGCTCGGCGACCGCCGCCGGCGCCTCCTCCAGCTCCGCGAACGGCGCCCCGCGCCAGCGGCCGAGGGCCACGTCGAGCGCGGCGACCATCGCCTGCAGCCGGTCGACCGGCAGCGGCTCCGCACCGGGGCGGGCGAGGGGCGCCACCACCCGGTGCACCGCAGCGACCGTCTCCTCGAAGCGAGTCGCGTCCAGGGCCTGCGCCGGGACCTCGAGCGCGTAGCCGGGGCCCACGGTGGCCAGCGTGGACGTCGCCGTGCGGGTGGCCCGGTCCGGGTCCAGCGCGCGACGGAGGCGGGCGACGTACCCCTGGAGGGTGCCCTGGACGGTGGCCGGGGGGCTGTCGCCCCACAGCAGGTCGACGAGGGTGTCCACGGGAACCGGACGTCCGCGGTAGAGCGCCAGTGCGGCGACCAGGGCGCGCTGCTTGCGGGTGCCGAGATCGACCAGGTGGCCGCTGCAGCGCACCTGGACCGGCCCGAGGACCTCCACGTCCATGGCAGGAATATAGGTGCCGGCGCCGCCGTGGGGGGCTCAGTCGCCGAATGCGCGCTCCTCGGCCACGGCGTTCCCGCCGTCCACGACCACGCACTGGCCGGTGACGTACGACGCGCCGGGTGACGCCAGCCAGCAGACCGCCGAGGCCACCTCGTCGGGGGTGCCGCTACGGCGCACCGGTGTGACCAGCCCCTCCGCAACCTCGGCCTCGGTCTGCGAGCCGGTGACGATCCAGCCCGGCGCGACCGCGTTCACCGTCACTCCGTCGGCCGCCGCGTCCACGGCCAGCGCCCTGGCCAGCCCGACCATGCCGGCTTTCGCGCTGGCATAGGCCGCGTCGCGGCGCATCGCCATCACGGGGCCGGTGACGCTGGCGACCATCACGATCCGCCCCCACCGCTGCGCGGTCATCGGGACGAGCGCTGCCCGGCTCGCCAGGAAGGCCGTGTCGAGGTTGCGCCGCAGCGACGCCTGGAACGTCGCGAGCGGCATGTCGGCCACCGTGCCGGACTGGTAGTCGGGGTCCGAGGCGGAGACCATGCCGGCGTTGTTGACGAGCACGTCGAGCCGGCCCCACCGCGCCTGAGCGTGCTGGACGAGCCCGGTGGCGGTCTGCTCGCGGGTCAGGTCGCCGACCAGCGCGGCCGCGTCGTACCCCTGCTCGACGAGCTCGCGGGCCCGGTCCTCGACGCGCTCGGTGGTCGCCGTCAGCAGCACCGCGGCGCCCCGTCGCGCCAGGGCCCTGGCCGCGGCGTACCCGATGCCGCTCGGGCTCCCGCCGCCGGTCACGAGGGCGACCCGCCCGGTCAGGTCGAACGGGTCGTCCCCGGCGGCGGTCGTCATGCCCGGACTCTGGCAGATCGAACGCGTGTTCGACTCGGCGAGGTACGATCGGCCCATGGTCCAGGTCGTCGCCCCGCCCGGTTGGCCCCGCCAGGTCAGGCCGCCCGGCGCCCCGGGCTGGGAGCACACCGCGGTGGGATGGCTGCTGGACATCTGCCCTCCGGAGTACCGCTCCTACCCGGCGCTGCGCCGTCACGAGGTGGTGCTGGCGCGGTTCGCCGTGCTGCACGTCGAGGCCTGCCAGGCCGCGGTCCGGCGCGGGCTCAGCGAGGCGCGGGCGGCGCTGCGCGACGTCGCCGACGCGGACACCGTGGAGGCGGCGGTGCAGACCTGGCAGGCCGAGTCCGCCCGGCTGATGGCCGAGCGGCGCGCGGTCGGGCTGGTCGAGGAGGCGTTGCGGGGCCGGCGCTTCGTCGCCCGGCTCTGAGGCTCACCCCAGCAGGCGGCGGGCCAGGTCGAGGTGGAACCGCGTCGACAGCAGCAGGTCGTCGACGTGCACCCGCTCGTCGGCGTTGTGGAAGCCGGCCTCGAGCACGTCGGCGGGGGTGCTGCGGAACGGGCTGAACCCGTACGCCAGGGTGCCGGCCGCCTTGCGCAGGTACACCGAGTCGGTGAAGCCGGTGCAGAGCATCGGCAGCACGCCCGCGTCGTCGCCCTCCTCGCGCAGGAACGTCGCGATGGCGTCCATCAGCACACCCTCGGCGGCCGATGCGCTTCCGGCCACCAGCGCCTCCGGCCAGGACAGCTCGTACGGCGGGCCGTCGCCGAGCAGGGCCCGCACGTCCGCCTCGACGTCCGCCTCGGTGGTGCCGGGAAGGATCCGGCAGTCCAGCTCGACCCAGGCGCGGGCCGGGATCACGTTCCGCTTGGTCGACCCGGACACCATCGTCGGGGCTGCGGTCGTCCCCAGCAGGGCGGGCAGCTCGTGCTCGAGCACCGGGTGCAGGGTCGCCGCCCGGTCCACGGCGGCGGCGTACTCCTCGTCGCTGACGCCCCCGAGCTCGGCGAGGTCGACGCCGAGGAGGGCGGCGAGCGTGGCGGCCACCACGGGGTGCTGCCGCGGCCGTGGGAGCCCGAGACCGACGCGGCCCAGCAGTGCGCCCAGCCGCGGGACCGGGTTGTCGCCGACCGTCGGCATCGAGCCGTGGCCCGCCTCGCCCACCGCGGTCACCCGGGCCGGGAAGGTGCCCTTCTCGCCGACGCCCACCGTGAGCATCGTCCGGCCGTCGACGAGCTCCAGGCGCTCCCCGCCGCCCTCGTTGACCGACAGGTCGGGCCGGATGTCGGGACGCGCCTCCAGCAGCCAGCGCATCCCCACGTCGGCGGACCCGTCCTCCTCGTCGGCCACCGCGAGGAACCACAGGTCACCGGAGGGGCGGAACCCCGAGCGCGCCAGGGTGGCCAGTGCGACGGCGCGCGCAGCCACCTCGTTCTTCATGTCCACCGCACCGCGCCCGTACAGCCAGCCGTCGTCGTCGACGACCGCCTCGAACGGCGGGTGCGTCCAGTCCCGCGGGTCCGCTGGCACCACGTCGGTGTGCCCGACGAACGCCAGCGACGGCCCGTCCCCGCCGGCCAGGCGCGCCACCACGTTCGCCCGAGCGGGATCCCGGGCCTCGAGGGCGCACTCCAGCCCGGCGTCCTCCAGGTAGTCCTTGAGGTGCTGCGCGGCGACGGTCTCGTTGCCCGGCGGGTTCGTGGTGTCCATGCGCACCAGGTCGCGGGTCAGCGATACGACCTCCTCCTGGAGGCGTCGTGGGTCAGGGAGCTGCGTCTGGGCATCCGGCACACGGCGAGGGTAGGCCACGACGGCCGGGTCACGGTGCTGCTCGGGGGGCTGCGGTTCGCCAACGGCGTCGCACTGGCGGCCCGACGAGTCCTACGTCGCGGTGGCCGAGACCGGCGGGCGGACCGTCGTACGGCGCCGGCGGCCGGGCCCAGAGCGGGAGAGGTCGACCGGCTGGTCGAGGACCTGCCGGGCTACCCGGACAACATCTCCACCGGCACCGACGGGCTGGTCTGGGTGACGATCGCGTCGCCGACCGACCCGGTGGTGGAGCGGCTGATGACCGGGCCCCGGCCGCTGCGCCACTTGGCCTGGCGGCTGCCCGGCCCGCTGCAGCCGAAGCCGAAGCGCACCGCCCGGGTGATGGCGGTCGACGACCAGGGCGGGGTCGTCCACGACTGCACCCTCGAGGCCTCGCAGTTCCACATGGTCACCGGCGTGCGCGAGCACCACGGCACGGTCTGGCTCGGCAGCCTCGTCGAGCCGGCGGTCGCCCGGTTCGAGCTCGGCTGAACGTCCCGCCCGCCGTGATGCGCGCGATATGGGGTGAAGCGAGCATCGAGGCACACCTGCGCACCCGACAGTTCCGGCAGCCGGGGAGGTTCACCACGGTATGTCGGTTGACCTTCTCTTCCCACGAGGTGTACGTCGTGGGAAGTGGAGGTTGGCCTACATACCATGGTGGAACTGCGGCCCCGGTCAGACCTGCAGCCGGTCCAGCAGCCAGGCGTACACCTCGGCCTCGTACGCGAGGTGGCCGAAGCGCCCCGACGGACCGACGTGCGAACCGGCACCGAGCTCGACCCGGAACAGGCAGCGAGGACCCCACGCCGGGTCGGTGTCGCGCAGGGCCGCGACCCACTTGGCCGGCTCCCAGACCATCACCCGGGGGTCGTGGACAGCGCCGGTGACGAGCAGGTCCGGCCGGCCGCCCGCCGGAGGCAGGTTGTCGTACGGCGAGTAGCCGAGCAGCCACCGGAACTGCTCAGGGTCGCGCGGGTCTCCCCACTCGTCCCACTCGTTGACGGTCAGCGGGATCGAGGCGTCGAACATCGTGGTCACCACGTCGACGAACGGCACCTCGGCGACCACGGCACGCCACCGGCTCGGCCGCTGGCTGAGCACCGCGCCCTGGAGCAGCCCGCCGGCGCTCAGCCCCCTGGTCGCGATCCGGCTGCCGTCGACCAGCCCGTCGAGGTGGTCGGCGACGGCCAGGTGGTCGTCGAACGTGTGCTGCTTCGCGCCCAGCCGGCCGTCGAGCCACCACCGCCGGCCTCCCTCGCCGCCGCCGCGCACGTGTGCGTGCGCGAACACCACGCCACGGTCCAGCAGGCTGGGCAGGGCCGGGTCCCACAGCGGTTCGAAGACGTACTCATAGGCGCCGTAGCCGTAGACCAGCGCCGGCGCCGTGCCGTCGAGCGGGGTGCCGCGGCCCCGCAGCACGGTCACCGGCACGATGGTCCCGTCCGGTGAGGTGGCCGACAGCACCTCGCCGACGTACGCCGACGCGTCGTGACCGGGGGCCTCGGTGCGGTGCCGGTCGCGCCGTCCGCCGCCCGTGAGGTCGACGTCGCACCACACCGGCGGGTCGACGTAGGACTGCTCGCAGACGGTGACGAAGGACGCGTCGTACTCCTCGTTGCGGCCGAGCGCGACCGTGCCCGCGGCGAACCGGCTGCGCACGTCGAGGCCGGCGCCCGCGAGGTCGTCGAGCGCCAGCAGCCGGAGCACCCGCTCGGCGCGGGTTCGCAGGGTCAGCACGGCGTGCGTCGCGAACGCGTCGACGCGCTCCAGCCGCTCGGCCGGGTGCTCGGCTCGCAGCGGCCGCCAGGCTGACGGGTCCTGGTCCGTGGCCCGTGGCACCGGCGCGACGGCCAGCCGGAACTCCTGCGCGCCGTCGTTGGTGACCACCAGCAGCCGCTCGCCGTCGGGCAGCAGGGCGTGCTCCGCGTGGTACTCCACGCCGGGCCGTCGGCCGCCCACCGACCGTGCCGGGCTCTCCGGTGCGCGCGCGTCGACGACCCACACCTCGCTGGTGTCCCGGCTGGCGCTCCACAGGATCACCGCGGCGCCGCTGCGGGAGAGCCGGAGGTTCACCTCGAACCGCTCGTCCGGCTCCTCGAGCACCAGGACGTCGGCGGTCACCGGGGTGCCGATGCGGTGCCGCCACACCTGGTGGGGCCGGTACGCCGGGTCGTGCACGGTGTAGAAGAACACCTCGGAGCCGGCGCTCCACGCGCCGCCGTAGTAGCTGCGCGGCACCTCGTCGGCGAGGTCGCGCCCGGTACCGGTGTCGCGGAACCGCAGCGTGTAGACCTCGTCGCCCTTCCGGTCGAAGGAGTAGGCCAGCAGAGACCCGTCCGGGCTGACCTGCACCAGCCCCAGCTCGAGGTAGCCGGACGCGTCGAGCCAAGGACCCGGTGTCGAGGAGGATCTGCGCGGTCGCCCGTGCCACGAATTCTCGCAACAGTTGCGGGTAGTCACTACCGGACTCGGTCCGGTTGTAGTAGGAACATCCCCATTGCCGCCAACTGACTGACAAGTCAGTAGCGGCGACCCGAGAGGTCATCTCGGATCGCAGGGTCGCGACAAGGGAGCTCAGATGCGCCGTGGAAGAGTCGTACCAGTTCCGCTCGGAGCGGAGGTGGCCGAGGACGGCGGGGGAGGACGTGTCGCGCATCCAGTGGTAGGGGTCGACGCGGTCGACCCCGTGCTCACTGTGCTCGAGCGGGTCAGGCGCGGGGGTGGGCGGGCCGGTCTGGGCCTCGGGAAGGTCTGGCACAGGAGGCACCGTAGCGTCGGGCGGCTCGTCGCGGCAGTGCTCGCGCTGGCGCTGACCACCGGGATGGCAGGACTCCTCGCGCCGGCGCAGGCCGCGACCAAGAAGAAGGTCACGTTCACCGTCGCCCTGCTCAACGAGGCCGACTCGTTCAACCCGTTCCTCGGCATCGAGGCGGAGTCCTACGAGATGTGGGCGCTGACCTACGACTACATGATCCACTACTCGATGAAGGACATGTCGCCGAAGCCCGGCCTGGCGACGTAGCTGGAAGACCTCGGACAACGGCCTGACCTGGACCTTCACATCCGCAAGGGCGTGAAGTGGTCCGACGGCCGGCCGATGACGGCGGCGGACATCGCCTACACCTACAACCGGGTGCTGCACGGCCGGCCCGAGGCCTCGACGTGGGCGTCGTACCTGAAGTCGGTCAGCAAGGTCGACGGCGCCCGACCCCACCACGGTCGTGCTCACGCTGAAGAAGCCGAACGCCGTCCTGCCGCTGCTGCCGATCCCGATCATCCCCGAGCACGTCTGGAAGCACGTGTCGGAGAAGGCGGTCAAGACGTACTCCGCGGAGCCGCAGGACGGCAAGCCCGTCGTCGGCGAGGGCCCGTTCCGTCTCGTCAGGGCACCGCCGGCGGGTCGACCTACACGTTCGAGGCGAACCCGCGACTACTGGGGCGGCAAGCCGCACGTCGACGAGGTGGTCTTCCGGGTCTACAAGAGCGAGGACCCCGCGGTGCAGGCGCTGATCAAGGGCGAGGTCGACTTCGTCGAGGGCATCTCGCCGCTCCAGGTGAAGTCGCTGCAGGGTCGCAAGGGCATCACCGCGCACAACGGCGACTCGCCCGGCTTCGACGAGATCGCCTTCAACACCGGCGTCGGTCGACACCAAGACCGGCAAGCCGATCGGCGACCCGAACCCCGCAGTGCTGGACCCGAAGTTCCGCCACGCCCTCGGGTTCGCGCATCGACCACGACCAGCTGATCAGGACGGCCTACCAGGGCGCCGGCAAGCCCGGATCGACGATCATCCCGCCGGCGTACGCGAGCCTACCGGTGGAACCCGCCCGCGTCGACGAGGCCTTCCGCTTCGACCTCGAAGAAGGCCGGCTCAGCTGCTCGACGAGGCCGGCTACAAGAAGGGCGCGGACGGGCTAGCGCACGATGCCGGACGGCAAGCCGATCGGCACGCTGCGGCTCGTTCGCGCGCGACCGAGAGCAAGACGTCGATCAACACCATGAACTACTTCAAGGAGTGGCTCGACCGACCTCGGCATCAAGTCCGAGGTCGACCGCGATGGAGAGCAACAAGCTCACCGAACGTCATCCTCGACGGCAACTTCGACATGTTCCAGTGGGGCTGGTACGTCGAGCCCGACCCGGACTCGATGCTCACGCTACATGACCTGCGGCCAGCGCGGTGGCTGGTCGGACTCCTGGTACTGCAACAAGACGTACGACAAGCTCTACGCAGCAGCAGAACGCCGAGCTGGACAAGACCAAGCGCGAGGCCGATGGTCAAGCAGATGCAGCAGATCCTCTACCGAGGACTCGCCGTACCTGGTCACCGCCTACAACACGATCGGCGAGGCCGTGCGCAGCGACCGGTTCGCGTGCTTCGAGCCGCAGCCCGACCCGGGCGGCATCTGGCTGCTGCAGTACGGCGTCGCACAACTACCTCTCGCTGCGGCCGGCCGACCAGGCCGGCAACTGTGACGGCGTGACGAGCGCCGTCGGGGCGACCGCGGCAGGCGGCGTCGTCCGGTGGCGGCTCGGCAGCGCCGATGCTGATGGTGGCGGGTGGCGTGGTCGTGCGTCGCCGCTGCTCGGCGGGGGTGCTCTGCGATGTTCACCCGGCGCCGCTCGACGGCGGGCGACCGCGAGTGAGCACGTGGTCGCGGCCGAGTCCGCGTCCGCTGTCCGGCTGAGCACGAACCCGACCGGTCACGTCGCCGCAGCTACGCGCGGTTACGTCGCTGGCCAAGGTGGCCGGGGCGCTCGGCAGCCTGTTCTTCATGCTGGTGCGTGAACTTCTTCCTGTTCCGGGTGCTGCCCGGCGACCCGGCTCGCACGCTGGGCCGCGGACGGTTCAGCACGCCGGAGCAGCTCGCCGACGTTCAAGCGGACCTACGGCCTCGACGAGCCGCTGCTCGCAGCAGTTCTTCACGTTCCTGAAGAACACCCTCACCGGCGACCTCGGCATCTCGCTGCGCTACCGGGTCCCGGTGTCCCAGCTGCATCGCGGACCGGCTGTGGCCCGACGCTGCTGCTGGTCGGCACCTCGACGATCCTGGCGACGGCGATCGGCGTCTACCTCGGGATGCTCGGGGCCTGGAACCGCGGCGGTCCCTTCGACCGGATCTCGACCGGCACCACGCTGACGCTCTACTCGATGCCGGAGTGGTGGCTCGGGCCTGCTGCTGATCGCGGTGTTCGCGGTCGGGTTCGGCCCGGTCCCGGGCGTCTTCCCGACCGGTGGGCTGCACTCCATCGGCGTCGCAACCCGGCACCGCCCAGTACTTCCTCGACACCGCCTGGCACCTCACGCTGCCGGTGATCACCCTGACGCTCGCCTACCTCGCCGACTACTCGCTGATCATGCGAAGCTCACTGCTCGACGAGCTCGGGGAGGACTACCTGACCACCGCGCGGGCCAAGGGACTGCGCGACGTGGACGTCCGACGCCGGCACGCCGTGCGCAACGCGCTGCTGCCGACCACGACGATCGTCGCGCTGAACATCGGCTTCGTCGTCTCCGGCGCGATCACGATCGAGACGATCTTCTCGATCCCGGGTCTCGGCCTGCTGGCCACCGAGGCGCTGACCATCCCGGACTACTGGGTGCTGCAAGGCGCCTTCATGGTCGCCTCGGCCGCCGTGATCGCGGCCAACCTGGCCGCCAACCTGCTCTACGGCCTCCTCGACCCGCGGGTGCGCTCATGAGCACGACGACCCGTCTCGCAGCGCCAGGTGGCGCGCCGACGCCGGGCCGCGTCGGTCCGGCGCGGGCTGGCGGCGAGTTCCGCACGCACCGGTCCGGCCTGCTCGGGCTGGGGATGCTCACCGTGTTCATCGCCGTCGCCCTGCTGGCGCCCGTGCTGGCCGAGCTCGTCGGGTCTCGAGGTCACCCAGGCCAAGGGCGGCGTCCTCGAGCCGCCCGTCGACGACCTACTGGCTCGGCACGGACGACAACGGCCGCTCGGTGCTCACCCTGCTGATCTGGGGCGCCCGGATCTCGCTGTTCGTCGGCCTGCTCGCCACGCTGATCTCGATGGTGCTCGGCACGGTCGTGGGCCTGACGTCCGGGTTCTTCGAGGGGTGGGCGGCCGCGGTCCTGTTCCGGCTGACCGAGTGGTTCCTGGTGATCCCGTTCCTGCCGCTGGCGATCGTGATGGCGAGCGTCCTCGGCCGCGTCCTGCTCAACATCGTGATCGTCATCGGCGTGACGAGCTGGCCGGGCACCGCGCTGCTGATCCGCAGCCAGACGCTGTCGATCAAGGAGCGCGCCTACCTGGAGCGAGCCCGGGTGCTGGGCGCCGGGACGCTGGCACCAGATGAGCCGGCACGTGCTGCCCAACGTGATGCCGATGGTCTTCGCCAACACCACGCTCACCGTGGCGATCGCGATCCTGACCGAGACCACGCTCAGCTTCCTCGGGCTGGGCGACCCGACCCGCGTGTCGTGGGGCTCGATGCTCGACGACGCGTTCTCGGTCGGGGCGATCACCACCGGCGCCTGGTGGTTCATCATCCCGCCCGGCGTGTGCGTGGTCCTCGTGGTCCTGTCCTTCACGCTGATCGGCCAGGCCCTCGAAGAGGTCTTCAACCCGCGCCTGAAAGGACGGCGATGACGCAGGCGACGACACAGGCCCCGGCCGAGCTGCTCCGCCTGGAGAACCTGACGCTCGCCTACTCGACCGAGGAGGGACCGCTGCCCGCCGTGCGCGGGGTCGACCTCGTCCGTGCGCGACGGGGAGGTCGTCGGGAGTGGCGGGAGAGTCCGGCTGCGGAAAGTCGACGCTGGCCAGCACGGTCCTGCGGCTGCAGCCCAAGGACGCCAGCGTGGCCGGGCGAGGTCCTGGTCGGCGGGCAGGACGTGCTGACGATGCGCTGGGGGGACCTGCGCGCGGTGCGCTGGGCGGGCGCCTCGATCGTCTTCCAGGGCGCGCTGCACTCGCTGAACCCGGTGCACCGGATCGAGCGGCAGATCGCCGAGCCGATCCGCGCTGCACGAGCCCGACCTCGACGAGGGCGCGGTGGCCGCCCGGGTCGCCGAGCTGCTCGAGCAGGTCGGGCTGCCGTCCGCGCGGGCGCGGGCCTACCCCCACCAGCTCTCGGGCGGGCAGCGGCAGCGGGTGATGATCGCGATGGCGCTGGCCTGCCGGCCCCGGCTGGTCATCGCCGACGAGCCGACGACGGCGCTCGACGTGATGGTGCAGGCGCAGATCCTCGACCTGCTCTCCGGCCTGGTCCGCGACCTCGGGGTCGGGATGATGATCATCAGCCACGACCTGTCGGTGCTCGCCGACGTCTGCGACCGGGTCGCGGTGATGTACGCCGGGCGGATCGTCGAGACCGGCACCGCCGCCGACGTCTTCACCCGGCCGCTGCACCCGTACGCCGCCGCGCTGTCCGGCGGCGTTCCCGCGCATCGGCGACCCGCATGCCCGGTACGCGCCGGCGGGTCTCGCCGGCGACCCGCCGGACCCGCGTGAGCTGCCTCCCGGCTGCTCGTTCGCGCCCCGCTGCCCGCTGGCCGTCGACGAGCTGCCGGGACGCCGAGCCGCCCCTGGAGGAGCACGGCGAGGGTCGGCAGGTCGCCTGCATCCGGGCGGGGGAGCGTGAGCGACGGGCGGGGGCACCGGTCTCGAGGCGCGTGGACGTCTCGGTGGAGTTCACCGCGCGCAGCGGTGCGGTGGCGCGGGCCCTCGACGGGGCGAACCTCGCGGTGGGGGCCGGGCGAGATCGTCGCGCGGTCGTCGGCGAGTCCGGCTCGGGCAAGACGACGCTCGCCCGGACCCTGATGGGACTGGAGCGGCCGAGCCGGGGCGAGGTGCGCTGGGACGGGGCGCCGCTGGCCTACTCGGCGCGGTCGCTGCGGGAGTTCCGGCGCCGCGTGCAGATGGTGCTGCAGGACGCCGGCCGGCGCGCTGAACCCCGGCAGACCGTCTACGAGTCGGTGGCCGAGGGCGTCCGGCTGCACAAGCTGGCCCAGCACGACGCGCAGGGCCGTTCCGAGGTCGAGCTGGTCGCCGCCGCGCTGAGCGACGCCGGTCTCCGGCCGCCCGAGCGGCTGTTCCTGCGCTACCCGCACGAGCTGTCCGGCGGACAGCGGCAGCGCGTGCTGATCGCCGGTGCCCTGGCGCTGCGGCCGCAGCTGCTGATCGCCGACGAGCCGGTGTCCAGTCTCGACGCCTCGATCCGCGGCGAGATCCTCGCCCTGCTGCTGCGGCTCCGTGACGAGCTGGGCCTCGGCGTCGTCGTCGTGACCCACGACCTGGGTCTGGCCTGGAACATCGCCGACCGGATCGCGGTGATGTACCTGGGCCGGATCGTGGAGACCGGACGCACCGAGGAGGTGCTGCAGGCGCCGCGGCACCCCTACACGAAGGCGCTGCTGTCCGTCGTCCCCGAGATCGAGCGGCTGGAGCCGGTGGTGCTTCGCGGCGAGATCCCGGACCCCACGCGCATCCCGCGAGGCTGTCGGTTCCACCCCCGTTGCCCGGCGCTCGCGGACGGCTCCTCGGACGCGGCGGGAGTCGCGGACGCCTGCCGGGGTACGGCGCTGCCCGTGCTTCCCGCGGAGGGCGAGCCCGCCTGCGCCTGCCACCTCGACGCCGCGCTGCGCGGCTGAGGTATGGCGGCGCGCCGCACTCGCGTGGGAGCATGAGCGTCTTACTGACTCACGAGTCAGGATGACAGGAGGTCGTCGTGCCCGGGACACCGCTGCAGGCCGCGCTTCCGCGCGAGACGTACGTCGACGAGGCGGCCTGGCGCCGTGAACGCGACCAGGTGCTCTTCGGCGAGTGGTTCTGTGTGGGACGCCGCGACGACCTCGGCCTCGACGTGCCGAACCGGCTGGCCGTGGTGGAGGTGGTCGGCGAGTCGGTGCTCGTCACCTGCGACGCGGACGGCGCGCTGCACGCGGCGTACAACGTCTGTCGGCACCGGGGGTCGCAGCTGCACCCGGTGGAGCCCGGCAGCGCCCCGGTCGGCTGCGCCGCGTCGTCGCTGCGCTGTCCGTACCACTCGTGGACCTACGCGCTGTCCGGCGAGCTGCTCAGGGCCCCGCACACGGACGGCGTCGACCCGGCCGAGTTCGCGCTGCACCGGGTCGGTGCGGCGGCCTGGCAGGGCTTCGTCTTCGTGCACCTCGGCCCCGAGCGCGAGCCCGACGACGTGACCACCGCGCTGGCCGGGCCTGCCGAGCGCCTGCAGCGCTACGGGATGCGCGACCTGGTCACCGGGGTCCGCGATGCGCTACGAGGTGGCGGCGAACTACAAGGTGCTGCTGGAGAACTACAACGAGTGCTACCACTGCGGCCCCGTGCACCCCGAGCTGTGCCGGCTCGTCCCGGCGTTCGCGGGCGGCGGCCGCGACCTGGACTGGGACGACGGCGTCCCGCACCGCGAGGGCGCCTGGACGTTCACCACGACCGGGACCACCACGCGCGCGCCGCTGCCGGGGCTCGACGAGGCCGAGCGCACCCGCCACAAGGGCGAGCTGGCCTACCCCAACCTGATGCTGTCGGCCTCGGCCGACCACGTCGCCGCGTTCGTGCTGCTGCCGCAGGGCGTCGCACGGACCGACGTCGAGTGTCTGCTGCTCTTCGCACGCAGCGAGGTCGCCGCGGAGGGCTTCGACCCCTCCGACGCCCGTGACCTGTGGGACCTGGTCAACCGCCAGGACTGGGCGATCTGCGAGTCGGTGCAGCGCGGGATGTCCTCGCGGGCCTACCGGCACGGCTGGTTCGCCCCGATGGAGGACGACAGCCTCGACATCCGCCGGTGGCTGCTGCCCCGGCTGGGAGGCGTCGCCGTGAGGCGCGAGCGCGTCGACTACGTCGTCATCGGGCTGGGCGCGCTCGGCAGCGCGACCTGCTACGAGCTCGCCCGCCGCGGCCACCGCGTGGTGGGCCTGGAGCGCTTCGGGCTCGGCCACGACCGCGGCGCCAGCCACGACACCAGCCGGATCCTGCGGCACAGCTACCACACCCCCGGCTACGTCCGGCTCACCCAGGAGGCCTACGACGACTGGGCCCGGCTCGAGCGCGACGCCGAGGCCGAGCTGGTGACGGTCGTGGGAGGGCTCGACCTGTTCCCGCCGGACCCGGCGATCGGGATCGTCGACTACACCGCGTCGCTCGCCGCCGTCGGCATCGACCACGAGCTGCTCGACGCCGAGGAGGTGATGACCCGGTGGCCGCAGTTCCGGCTGCCGGACGGCACCGCCGGCCTGTACCAGGCCCGACGCGGCGATCGTGCCCGCGGCGCGCGGCACCCGGACCATGCAGGACCGGGCCCGGGCGCACGGCGCCACCCTGCTCGACGCGGTCCGGGTCACCGCGCTGGCCGACCTGGGAGCGGCGGGGCTGCTCGTCGAGACCCCGGAGGGCGCGATCCGCTGCCGGCGGCGTCGTCGTCTGCGCGGACGCCTGGACCAACGACGTGCTCGCCGGACTCGGGGTGCACGCTCCCGCTGGAGGTGACCCTCGAGCAGGTGACCTACTTCCGGCCCGCCGGACCCGGAGCCGTTCGCGCCGGGACGGATGCCGCTGTGGATCTGGATGGACGACCCGTCCTTCTACGGCTTCCCCTGCTACGGGGAGCCGACGGTCAAGGCGGCCCAGGACTGCGGCGGGCCCGCCGGTCGACCCGGAGGAGCGGGACGATGGCCGAGTCGGAGCCGATGCGCGACCTGCTCGCCGAGCACCTGCGCGCGATGCTGCCCGGGCGCGGTCGACCCGGTGCGCTCGGTGCGCTGCCAGTACACGCTGACGCCGGACCGCGACTTCGTCGTGGACCGGGTGCCCGGCCACCACGGCGTGGTCGTGGGCCTCGGCGCGGCACACGGCTTCAAGTTCGCGCCGACGCTTCGGGCGGCTGCTCGCCGACCTCGCGGTCGAGGGCACGAGCGGGACCGACCTCGCGCCGTTCCGCCTGGACCGCCCGGCGCTCACCGACCCGACGTACGCGCCGCACTGGCTGGTGTGAGGTGTCCCGGTCAGGCCAGGGCGTCCTGGGAGAGCCCGAGCTCGCCGGCCAGGTCCTGGATGATCCAGGTCCGCAGCTGGCGACGGGTCACGCTGCGGTAGACCAGGGTGGCCACCGAGAGCCCGTCGAGGAGCGCCGAGACCCGGGCGACCGTCACCGACGCGTCCACGTCGGCGAACACGCCGTCGGCCACGCCCTCCTCGATCACCGACCGCAGCACCGTGGCCCAGCGCCGGTCCAGCGCGCGCAGCACCTTGCGGATCACGGGCTCGCGCTGCGCGACCGCCCAGCCGTCGATCCACAGCCGCCAGCCCACCGCGTCGCCGGTGGGGCCGTAGAGCCGCAGCACGCGCCGCAGCCGGTCGAGTGCGTCGGCGCCCTCGGCGACCGCGGTGTCGAGCCGCTGCAGGTCCCTGCCGACGGCGTGCTCGAACGCCTCGGCGAGCAGGGCGTCCTTGGTGCCGAAGTGGTAGAAGACCAGCGCCGGGCTGACGCCGAGCGCGCCGGCCACGTCGGCGACCCGGGTGTGGGCGAGACCGGCCTTCTCGACCTGGGCGACCGTGGCGGCGAGGATCTCCTCGCGACGCACCTCCACGCTTCGCCGAGCCATGACGCAGGAGCCTAGCGGGCCGCCGGGCACCAGGAGACCGGACACGAGAGGAGCAGTGGCATGACGTCCATCGAGGCGCGAGTTCTGGGACCTCACCAACCGGCAGGACTGGTCGGCGTGCGAGTCGGTGCAGCGGGGGCTCGCGAGCCGCACTTGGGCCCCGGCCCGTTCGCTCCGGGCGAGGACGCGGCGCCCAGCTCGTCGGCGTGCTCGGCCGGGCCTACCGGACGGGCCGGCTAGACGGCTGACCGGCGTCTCACCAGCGGGTTTGCGCACACCCGGAACGGTGCCTACCCTCTAAGGGCCCTCAGTCAGGGCACCGTCCCGCGGACACGCCGAGTCCTGCCCGACGCGACGACGGTCCTCCGAGCACACACCCGGGCAGGAGCGGGGAACCCACCGGTTCCTCGGCGCTCCGGCAGCCTCGCCGGCCGCGCCTCGGGGTTAAGCCGTGCCGTCTCCGACGGCCGGCCGGGCACGACCCTCCGCCCGAACCCGACAGCTAACCTCGCAGGCGGTGGAGAGGTCCGGTCCTTCATGCGCACTGTGCGCACCTCCGTGCGGCTCGTCGTCGCCGCGCTCGCCGTCGTGATGTTCCTCGGCGTCGTCACCCCCACCCAGGCCGCCACCCTGCGGACCTGGGACCGCCTGGCCCGCTGCGAGTCCGGCGGCCGGTGGCACATCAACACCGGCAACGGCTACTTCGGCGGCCTGCAGTTCAGCCGCAGCACCTGGCGTGCCTTCGGCGGTCACCAGTTCGCATGGCGCGCCGACCGCGCCACCCGGCGCCAGCAGATCCGGGTCGGCGAGCGGGTCCGCCGCCACCAGGGCTGGGGCGCCTGGCCGGTCTGCTCCCGCCGCATCGGCGTCCGCTGACGGTCTACCGGGGCAGTCGCTCCCGCCACGAGCGGCTGCCCACGAGCCGGTCGCCCTCGCGCGCCTCGGCGCTGACCGCGACGTGGTAGCCGTCCGCCGTGACCGCGACCTCGAGCGAGGCGTGCGTGCTCACCTCGACCTCCGGCCAGCGCAGCGTGAAGGTGCAGTCCGCCGTCGCGACCTGGCCGAAGGTACGGCGGTCCACGGTGACCTCGCCGGCGTACGCCTCGCTCGCGTGTCCGTCGTACGGCACCGGATAGTCCGCGCCGTGGCGCACCGCGCACGTCGTGGTCGCCCGCAGCACGTCGCGGCTGACCGTCCAGTCCACGTCGCCGGGATCCTCGCTCGACGTCCGCGCGCCCGGCGCGAAGGTCGGCGGCTCGAGGTCGCTGCCCGCGTGCAGGGGCAGCAGGAGCGACCCTGCGTGCACGGTCAGCGTGACCGGTGCGGGCGGGGCGACCGTGTTCGGCCAGTCGGCCCCGGCCACCGATAGCCGCAGCCGCTGCCCGGGGGCGAAGGCGTAGGCGCAGGCGTCGAGGTCGAGCTCGACGACGTACCTGCGGCCGGGGACGAGGTCGGAGGCCGGCCCGTGCACCCCGTCGCGGAACCTCAGGTCGAGACTGCCGCGCGCGACGAGCGCCGACGTGCCGTCGGCGAAGACGTCGCACAGCTTGACCGACAGCATCGCCTGCGGGGCGTCGGCGGACAGCGTCAGCCGGACGCGCGGCTGGCCCACGACCCGGCCTCGTCACCGTCCCACTCCCAGCCGAGCGAGCGCGCGTCGTCGTCGCGCTGGTCGTCGGACAGGCCCCACGGCAGGTGCCCGGCGCAGTCGATCCACGCCGCCGTGCCGACGTCCGGCTCCACCGCCAGCACGCGCGGCCCGTCGAGCGGGCGCTCGTCCCAGGCGGTCGCCGGGCTCGGCCAGCGGTCGCGGAGCCATCGTCCCGCGTGCTCCTCGAGAACCGGTGCGGGCCGCGTCGAGCCGCGCACGAACACGTCGACGACGTCGGCCGGCGCCGCCTCCTCGCGGCCGCGCAGCCAGCGGTCCCACCACGCCGCCATCTCCACGTCGAGGTCGATGCGCGGTCCGGGCATCGCAGTGGCCGGGTCGGCGTGCGCCCACGGGCCGGCGAGCAGCCGGTGCGGCACCCCGGCTTCCCGGAGCGCCTCGACGGTCCGGAACGAGTTGTTGCGGTAGCCGTCGGCCCAGCCGGCCACGACCATCACCGCGCAGTCGATGCGGTCGTAGCCCGTGCGCCCGGGGCCGGTGCGCACCGAGCCGTGCCGCCAGTAGGGGCCGTCGCGGTTCTCCCGCAGCCAGGTCAGCAGCCAGGGCTCGGTCGTCTCGATGCGCCGGCGCCACTCGTCGCGCCAGCCGTCTCCCCACACGGCAGGGACGGGCGGCAGCATGCACATCGGCGTCATGTAGTGGCAGTAGTCGACGAGGTCGACGAGGCGCAGCGCGCCGCCGCGCCAGTGCACGTCGTCGGTCCAGCGGTCGTCGGTGGCGTAGATCGCACAGACCGCCTTCAGCGCCGGTGGCCGCTCGCAGGCGATCTGCAGGGAGTTGAAGCCGGAGTACGACGTGCCCCACATGCCGACGTTGCCGTCGCACCACGGCTGCCGGGCGAGCCACGCGATCACCTCGACGAGGTCGCGCTGCTCGGCCTCGGGGTACTCGTCGGTGGCGTTGCCGCCGGAGGAGCCCGTGCCACGTACGTCGAGCCGGCAGACCGCGTACCCGAACTCGTCACGCATCCGCAGGTAGCCGCCGGCGTACGACGAGGTCAGGTCGTCCTTGCGGTACGGCAGGGCCTCGAGCAGGCACGGCTGCGGCCCCGCCGCGGGGTCCGGGAGGTACAGCGTCGCGGCGAGGGCGACCCCGTCCGGGGCGGGGATCCGGACGTCGCGCTCAGTGCCCGGCACGGTGCAGCACCTCCCGCACGCGGTCGGGGTCGAGCCCCTCGCTGGTGTTGCCGTCGCGGCCCACCTCGGTCGCCGCGCCGAGCATCGAGTTGAGCACCGACTCCTCGGCGGCCTCGACCACCGCGGCGAACAACGGGTCCAGGGCCCGGCCGGCGAGGCTGGCCGAGCGGTCCGGCCGGCCGTCCCGGTCCAGGCGCACCCCGGTCGCCGCGGCCAGGAAGATCTCGCCGCTGCCGTGGTGCGCGACCGACCCGGCGCGGGCCAGCCCGAGCCCGACCCGCCGGGCCAGCCGGGCACAGTCCGCCCCGTCGACGGGCGCGTCGGTGACGACCACGCCGATGCACGATCCGGCCGGTCGACGGTCGGCGCCCGGGTCCGGCTCCCAGGAACGGCCGACGGCGACCCCGTCGACGGTCAGCCGCTCCCGGTCCCCGAAGTTCGTCATCAGGAGCACCGCGACGGTGTGCCCGCCCGCGGTCACCCGCGAGGCGGTGCCGATCCCGCCCTTGAAGCCCAGGCAGCACATCCCGGTGCCGGAGCCGACCGCCCCCTCGGCGGGAGGGCCGGCTGCGCCGCGGGACTGCAGCGCGGCGGTCCACGCCCGGCGGACGTCGTCGGCCTCCACCTGCATCCGGCGACAGTCGTTGAGGAACGAGTCGTCGCACTCCGCGACGACCGGGATGACGACGTCGTCGGCGACCTCCGGATGCTGCTCGAGGGCGATCGTGCAGGCCGCGTCGTACACCCGGCCCACCTGCATCGTGGAGGTGAGGTACACCGGCGTCTCGAGCGAGCCCCACTCACCGGCGGTCAGGAAGCCGGTGCACTCGCCGGCGCCGTTCAGCACCGCACCGCCGGCCGGCACCGGACGGTGGTAGGCGTCCTCGGCGACCACCAGCACGGTCACGCCGGTGCGGGCCGTGCCGCGGCCCTCCGGCGGGTCCGGCTCGTCGCGGCGGACGGTGGCGTGGCCGAGACCGACACCGGCCACGTCGAGGACCGAGTTCGTGGGACCCGTGGGGAGCACCCCGACGGTGACTCCGGTCTGGCGAGCGCGCGGCATGTCGTCATCCTGCCGGACGGCGACGGAGATGCCATGCTGTTGCGGTGAGACCCGTTCCGGTGGTGTGGTCAGGCGAGACCCGACGCCACGACCCCCGTCACGAGGTCTGGGTCGGGGTGGCGACGCCGGCCACCGAGGTCGCCGCCCGGGTCGACCTCCTCCTGGGCGCGCTCACCGACGCCGGCCACCGGGCCGAGCAGGCCACCGGTCACGACGACGACGTGCTGCTGCGGATCCACGACGAGGGCATGGTGACCTTCCTGCGCACCGCCGCCGAGCGCTGGCAGCAGGGCGGCTACGCCGAGATCGCCGGCCAGGACCGCGTGGTGCCGTACTTCTTCCCGACCCCCGCGCTCACCGACGGCGTCCCGACCCGTCGACCGGTGGCGGTGCACGCCGAGGCCGGCAGGTGGTGCTACGACACGATGACGCTCGTCGGCCCGGGCACCTGGGAGTCCGCCCGGGCAGCCGTGGACTGCGCCCTCCGCGCGGTCGACCTCGTGGTCGCCGGCGAGCCGGTCGCGTACGCGCTGTGCCGGCCGCCGGGCCACCACGCCACCCGGACCGGGTTCGGTGGCTCCTGCTACCTCAACAACGCCGCCGTCGCCGCCCAGGCGCTCCGCGACGCCGGCCACGAGCGGGTCGGGGTGGTGGACCTCGACGCGCACCACGGCAACGGGACCGCGGCGATCTTCTACGACCGTCCGGACGTCTGCTACTCCTCGGTGCACGTCGACCCCGGGGCGGGCTGGTTCCCGCACGTCGTCGGCTTCGCGGACGAGACCGGGGCGGGGCAGGGGACCGGCGCCACCCGGCACGTCCCGCTTCCCGAGGGCGCCGGCGACGACGCCTGGCTGGCCGCGGTCGCGGACCTGTCCGCCTGGACGCTGGGCCAGGGGTGCAGCGCGCTCGTCGTGTCCCTGGGCGTCGACGCGGCGGTGGACGACCCGGAGAGCCCGCTGCTCGTGACCCAGCACGGCTACCGAGAGGCCGGACGGACGCTGGGCGCGACCGGCCTGCCGTCGGTCGTGGTGCAGGAGGGCGGCTACCACCTGCCCAGCCTCGGCGGTCTGGTGGCGGCGTACCTGCAGGGACACACCGGCTGAGTGGGTGTCGCGAGCCCCGGGACCTACACTGGGAAGGCTGTGACGTCGAGGGAGCCGCATCGGGCGGACCCGCGAGGAGGACCGATGGGACTGCTGGAACGGATCGGGGGGCCGCGAGACCTGCGCGACCTCGACGACGACCAGCTGGATGCTCTGGCCTCGGAGATCCGCGACGAGCTCGTCCGCACCTGCGCCCCGCGCGGCGGCCACCTCGGACCGAACCTGGGCGTGGTGGAGCTGACCCTCGCGATCCACCGCGTCTTCGACTCGCCGACCGACCGGGTGGTCTTCGACACCGGCCACCAGGCCTACGTCCACAAGATGCTCACCGGCCGCGCCGGCCGGTTCGACTCGCTGCGCCTGGCGGGCGGCCTGTCCGGCTACCCGAGCCAGGCCGAGTCGCCGCACGACGTCGTCGAGAACTCGCACGCCTCCACCGCGCTGTCGTACGCCGACGGGCTGGCGAAGGCGTACGCGATCCGCGGCGAGGACCGCTTCGTCGTGGCCGTCGTCGGCGACGGCGCGCTCACGGGCGGGATGGCCTGGGAGGCGCTGAACAACATCGCCGCCAACTCCGACCGCAAGCTGGTCATCATCGTCAACGACAACGGCCGTTCGTACACACCGACGGTCGGTGGCCTGGCGAACCACCTGACGACGCTGCGGACCAACCCCCGCTACGAGCAGGTGCTCGACCTGGTCAAGAAGCGGCTCCGGGGCGTCCGCGGGGTCGGCCCGGCCGTCTACGACGCCCTGCACGCCGTCAAGAAGGGCATGAAGGACGCGCTCGCGCCGCAGGGCCTGTTCGAGGACCTCGGGCTCAAGTACGTCGGTCCGATCGACGGCCACGACCGCACCACGGTCGAGCAGGCGCTGCTGCAGGCCAAGCGGTTCGGCGGTCCGGTGATCGTGCACGCGATGACCAAGAAGGGCTTCGGGTACGACGCGGCCGAGCGTCACGAGGCCGACCAGTTCCACTCGCCGGGCCCCTACGACGTGGCGACCGGGCTCGAGACGCCGAAGGGACGCATCTGGACCGACGTCTTCGCCGAGGAGATGGTCGCGCTCGGGGAGGAGCGCCGCGACCTGGTCGCGATCACCGCCGCGATGCTGCACCCGGTCGGGCTGCACCTGTTCGCGGCGAAGCATCCCGAGCGGACGTTCGACGTCGGCATCGCCGAGCAGCACGCCGCCACGTCCGCGGCGGGCCTGGCGCTGGGCGGCCTGCACCCCGTCGTCGCGGTCTACTCGACGTTCCTGAACCGCGCCTTCGACCAGGTCCTGATGGACGTCGCGCTGCACCGCTGCGGCGTCACGTTCGTCCTCGACCGGGCCGGCGTCACCGGCGACGACGGCGCCAGCCACAACGGCATGTGGGACATGTCGATCCTCCAGGTCGTCCCCGGCCTGCGTCTGGCCGCGCCGCGGGACGGCGCGCGGCTGCGCGAGCTGCTCCGCGAGGCGGTCGAGGTCGCCGACGCCCCGACCGTGGTCCGGTTCCCCAAGGGCGCGCCGATCCCCGACGTGCCCGCCGTCGACCGGGCCGGCGGCTGCGACGTGCTGGTGCGCAAGGGTGCCCGCGATGTGCTGATCGTCGGCGTCGGCTCGATGGCGAGCGTGTCGGTCGACGTGGCCGAGCGGCTGGCCGCTCAGGGCATCGGCGTGACCGTGGTGGACCCGCGCTGGGTGAAGCCGATCGACCCGGCGCTGGTCGAGCTGGCCGCGGCCCACCGTCTCGTGGTCAGCGTGGAGGACAACGGCATCGTCGGTGGCTGCGGCGCGGTGCTGCTGCAGACCCTCAACGCCGCCCGGGTCGAGACCCCGGTGCGGCTGCACGGCATCCCGCAGGAGTTCCTGCAGCACGCCAAGCGCGACCGGATCCTTGCCGACATCGGCCTGTCCGCCCAGGCGCTGGCCCGCTCGGTCGTCGAGGACGTGACCGCGCTGGACCGCGGGGCGTCCCTGGTCACGCTGGAGTAGCGGCCGTCTCCGTCAGACGGCCCCGCGACCGTCGGGAACCGGGCCGGCGCGTCCCGCCGCGTCCGAGACGCATGACGCTGTCTCGGTCCTGCCTGCGCGCCCGGGATCAGCCCCGGGGCGTCTTGTGCCGCGGCTTCCTGCCGCCGCCGCCGCCCGCGCGGTCGGGACGGTCCGACCTCCTCGGGGCCGCGGCCCGCGGAGCAGGGCCGGCAGGGGCGAGCTCGATCAGCTTGCCGGAGATACGCGTGCGCTCGAGGGCCGAGAACGTCTCCGCGGACAGGTCCGCGGGGAGCTCCACGAACGAGTGGTCGCCGCGGATGTCGATGTGCCCGAAGTCGCCGCGGTCGAGCCCACCCTCGTTGGCGATGGCGCCGACGATCTGGCGCGGCTGCACCTTGTGGCGCTTGCCGACCGCGATCCGGTACGTCGCCAGGGGGGCGGTCGAACGGCGGCGCGGCGTCCGCTCGCGGGGCTCGCGGGGACGGTCCCGCCTCTCGAACGCTCGGGAGGGCTCGGGCTCCGGCGCCGCCTCGAGCAGCAGCGGCCGGTCGTCGTGCACCAGCACCGCGAGGGCGGCGGCGATGTCGCCCGCCGGCACGTCGTGCTCCTGCTCGTAGGAGCGGACCAGGTCCCGGAAGAACTCCAGCTGCTCGGAGCCGAGGGCGCCGGTGATCGACTCCGTGAACCGGGCCACCCGGGTCTCGTTGACGTCCTCGATGCTCGGCATGCTCATCGGCGTCAACGGCTGCCGGGTGGCCCGCTCGATCGCCTTCAGGAGGTGGCGCTCCCGGGGCGTCACGAACGAGAGTGCGTCGCCCGAGCGGCCGGCGCGGCCGGTGCGGCCGATCCGGTGCACGTAGGACTCGGTGTCGGTGGGGATGTCGTAGTTGACGACATGGCTGATCCGCTCGACGTCGAGGCCGCGTGCGGCCACGTCGGTCGCGACGAGGATGTCGAGCCGGCCGTCGCGCAGCTGGTTGATCGTCCGCTCGCGCTGGTTCTGGGCGACGTCTCCGTTGATCGCGGCAGCCTCGAAGCCACGGGCGCGCAGCCGTTCGGCGAGCACCTCGGTCGCCTGCTTGGTGCGCACGAACACGATCATCGCCTCGAAGTTCTCCACCTCGAGCAGGCGGGTGAGGGCGTCGAGCTTCTGCTGGTGCGCGACCTGCAGGTAGCGCTGCGTGGTGTTGGCCGCCGTGACTGTCTTGTTCTTGACCGTGATCTCGACCGGGTCGGTGAGGTAGCGCTTCGAGATCCGCCGGATCTGTGCCGGCATCGTCGCGGAGAACAACGCGACGTGCTTGTCCTCGGGCGTGTCGGCCAGGATCGTCTCGACGTCCTCGGCGAAGCCCATGTTCAGCATCTCGTCGGCCTCGTCGAGCACCAGGAAGCGCAGCTCGGACAGGTCGAGCGTGCCCTTCTCGAGGTGGTCCATGATCCGGCCGGGGGTGCCCACGACGACGTGCACGCCACGGCGCAGGGCGGACAGCTGGACGCCGTACGCCTGACCGCCGTAGACCGGCAGGACGTGGAGGCCGGTCAGGTGCGAGGCGTAGCGCTCGAAGGCCTCGGAGACCTGCAGGGCCAGCTCCCGGGTCGGTGCCAGCACCAGCGCCTGAGGACGCTTCTGCCTGAGGTCGATCCGGGACAGGATGGGTACGGCGAACGCGGCGGTCTTGCCGGTGCCGGTCTGCGCCAGCCCCACGACGTGCCTGCCCTCGAGCAGGGGCGGGATCGTGGCCGCCTGGATCGGCGACGGCGACTCGTAGCCGACGTCGTCGAGCGCCCGGAGCACGCGCTTGTCGATGCCGAGGTCGGCGAAGGTCGGCGAGGAGGGCTGGTCGGTGTCGGTCATGCGAGGCACCCGGCGGGGCTCAGGGATGGCATCGCACCAGGGTAGTGCCGCAGCTCGAGCGGGCCGGCTGCGGATCCACTGCCGAGGGCGGCTGGGGAAGACAGCCACGTCGCCGGCTGGATGTCGGTGGTCGCCCCTGGGGTCGGGGTTATCGGTCAGAAGACCGCGGTCCCGCAGGACAGCGTCGACGCGCTCGACGCGACCGCTGCCTGCGCCGCGCCGCTGCCGGGCTGAGTCTCGATCAGGCGCCGGGACGTTCTACTGGCGCACACCGCACGGCTACTGGACCCGCGTCGACCGCCAGGGCAGCGATCAGCTGTGTGTGGACCTGTCGGAGGAGGACCGGCGGCTCCTGGGTCGGTCCCGGTCCCGCAGCGAGCTCCGCAGCCGGTCGCCGGCCGAGGAGTGGTTCGCCGCCCTCCTGCACGCGGACCCCTCAGTGGAACCGGCGACCGGTCACCTTCTCCGAGATCCCCGTGCGGTCGAGGAGCAGGGTGATGCCCCCGTTCCACGACGAGAAGCCTGCCCCGGTGATCATCGCCAGGTCCAGGTCCTCGGGTGCGGCGACGACGCCCTCGTCGAGCATCCGGCGCGCCTCGTCCGCGATGGCCGACAGCACGCGCTCCCGGACCTCGGCAGCGTCGAGGACGACCGGCTCGGCGGGCGTCTCGAACAGCGCGGCGACGTCCGGGTCCACCGTCATGTCCGGCAGGTAGACGCTGCCCTTGCCGGCTTCGACGACCGCCCGGAGGTTGCCCGAGACGTAGAACCGGTCCGGCCAGGCCGCGTGCAGGCTCTCGTTGTTGTGCAGGGCGATCGCCGGACCCACCAGCGACAGCAGCAGGAACGGCGGCATCGGAGCGATCCCCGCGAACGCGCCGTCGGCCACCTCCAGCGGTGTGCCGGCGTCGACGGTTGCGGCCACCTCACCGAGGAACCTTCCGAGCAGCCGGTTGACGATGAACGACGGGCTGTCCTTGACCAGGATCGTGGTCTTCTTCAGCTGCCGGCCCACGGCGAACGCGGTGGCGAGGGTCTCGTCGTCGGTCCGCTCGGCGCGGACGATCTCGAGCAACGGCATCACGGCCACCGGGTTGAAGAAGTGGAAGCCGACGACCCGCTCGGGGTGCGCCAGGTCCGCAGCCATCTCGCTGACCGAGAGCGACGAGGTGTTCGTCGCCAGCACGCAGGTGGGCGAGACCGCAGCCTCCACGGTGGCGAACACCTGCTTCTTGACCGACATCTCCTCGAAGACGGCCTCGATGACGAAGTCCGCGTCCGCGAAGACGGCCGTGTCGACGGACCCGGACACCAGCGCCTTGAGCCGGTTCGCCTTGTCGGCGGTGAGCCGGCCCTTGCCCAGCAGCCTGTCGACCTCGACGTGCACGTAGCCGACGCCCTTGTCCACGCGGCCCTGGTCGAGGTCGGTGAGCACGACCGGCACCTGCAGCCGGCGTACCAGCAGCAGCGCGAGCTGGCTGGCCATCAGCCCGGCGCCGACGATGCCGACCTTGGTCACCGGACGGGCCAGTGACTTGTCCGGAGCGCCGGCGGGACGCTTGGCCCGCTTCTGCACGAGGTTGAAGGTGTACAGCCCCGCCCAGGCCTCTGGAGACACGATGAGGTCGGCGAGAGCGGCGTCCTCGGCCGCGAAGCCCTCGTCGCGCGAGGCGGTCCGTGCGCCCTCGATGAGGTCCAGGGCCCGGTACGCCGCCGGCGCCGCCCCACCGGTCTTGGCGTCTGCCAGACGGCGCCCCTCGGCTACCGCGACCTCCCAGGCGTCGCCGCGGTCGACCTCGGGTCGCTCCACCCGCTCGCGCCCGGCCAGGACGCGCGCCGCCCACAGCAGCGACTGCTCCAGGAAGTCCGCGCCGCCGAGCTCGACGTCGGCCAGGCCCATCTCGAAGGCTGCGTGCCCGTTGAGCACCTTGCCCTGGTTCAACGGGTTCTCCACCATCAGCGTGACGGCGCGTGCGGCGCCGACCAGGTTCGGCACCAGGTACGCGCCCCCCACCCGGGCACCAGGCCGAGCGCCACCTCCGGCAGCCCGATCGCCGGGACCGAGTCGAGGACGGTCCGGTAGGTGCAGTGCAGCGCGACCTCGAGGCCACCACCGAGCGCGAGGCCGTTGACGAACCCGAAGGTCGGCGTGCCACCCTCACCGAGCTTGCGGAACACGCCGTGGCCGATCCGGGCCATCACCTCGGCCTCGTCCCGGTCGCTGATCCGCACGGCCTCCAGGTCGGCTCCTGCGGCGAGCACGAACGGCTTGCCGGTGATGCCGATGGCGGCCACGTCGTCGCGGGCCAGCGCCGCGTCGAGCGCCGTGTTCAAGGACGCCAGGCTGCGCGGGCCGAGCGAGTTCGGCCGGGTGTGGTCGCGCCCGTTGTCGAGCGTGACCAGGACCATCGTGCCGGCGCCGTACGGCAGCGCGACGTCGCGGCTCTTCGCCTCGGTGACGACCTCGTCGGGGCTGAAGCCGGCGGCGCGGTCGAGCAGCTGCTGGAGCTCAGGGCTGGTGGTCATCAGGCGACACCCTCTCCGGTCACGTCGGCGTGGTGCGGGTTCTCCCAGATCACGGTGCCGCCCATGCCGATGCCGACGCACATCGTGGTCATCCCGTAGCGGACCTCGGGGCGGTCCTCGAACTGGCGGGCGAGCTGGATCATCAGCCGTACGCCGGAGGACGCCAGCGGGTGTCCCATGGCGATCGCGCCGCCGTACGGGTTGACCCGCGGATCGTCGTCGCTGATGCCGAAGTGCTCGAGGAAGGCCAGCACCTGGACGGCGAAGGCCTCGTTGATCTCGAACGCGTCGACGTCGTCGATGGTGAGTCCGGCGTGCCGCAGCGCCTTCTCGGTCGAGGGGATCGGACCGACGCCCATCACCTCGGGCTCCACGCCGGCGAAGGCGTAGGAGACCAGCCGCATCCGCACCGGAAGGCCGAGGTCGGCAGCGGTCTGCTCGTCGGCGAGCAGGCAGGCGGTCGCCCCGTCGTTGAGCCCGGCGGCGTTGCCCGGGGTCACCCGGCCGTGCGGGCGGAACGGGGTCCGGAGCCCAGCCAGGTCGGCCATCGTGGTCTGCGGACGCGGCGGCTCGTCGACGGTCGCCAGTCCCCAGCCGGCCTCGGCGGAACGGATCGCGACCGGCACCAGGTCCGGCTGGATCCTGTCGTCGGCGTAGGCCTTGGCGGTCCTCTCCTGGGAGCGCAGCGCGTAGCCGTCCGCGCGCTCCTTGGTGATCGAGGGGTACCGGTCGTGCAGGTTCTCGGCGGTCGCGCCCATGGAGAGCGCGTCGAGGTCGATGAGCCGCTCGGACATGATCCGCGGGTTGGGGTCGACGCCCTCGCCCATCGGGTGCCGGCCCATGTGCTCCACACCGCCGGCGACGACGACGTCGTAGGAGCCGAACGCGATCCCGGCTGCGGTGGTGGTGACCGCGGTCATCGCCCCGGCGCACATCCGGTCGATCGCGTACCCCGGCACCGTCTGCGGCAGCCCGGCGAGCAGGGCGGCGGTGCGGCCGATCGTCAGGCCCTGGTCGCCGATCTGGGTGGTCGCGGCGATCGCGACCTCGTCGACCCGCTCGGGCGGCAGGGTGGGGTTGCGGCGCATGAGGTCGCGGATGCACTTGATCACGAGGTCGTCGGCACGCGTCTCGGCGTACTGGCCCTTCGCCTTGCCGAACGGGGTCCGCACGCCGTCGACGAAGACGACCTCTCGCAGCTGTCGGGGCACGCGTGCTCCTTCGACGTAGGAAGTCGGTACAGCCGTGATGCTACCTGCCGGTAACAAAGCACGGACAGGGGGAGGGATTGTGGCCGTGGTCACGTCCCCCACCGCGCCCACCGGCGACGGGCGCGGTCAGCCCGCCACGACGCCGCGCCCGGCCAGCGCCGTGCGCATCGCGGCGATGTGCTCCGGTGTGGAGCCGCAGCACGCGCCGATCAGGTCGACGCCGAGCTCGCGCAGTGCGGTCGCGTGCCGGGCCAGGTCGGCGGGGGAGGCGTCGTACTCGAAGCGGTCCCCGACCAGCTGTGGAAGACCGGCGTTCGACTGTGCCACGAGCAGCAGCCCGTCGGGGCGGGCCTCGACGAGCTCGGCGGCGATCGCCTCCATCTCCTCCGGCCCGCGGCCGCAGTTCGCGCCCACCGCGTCCACCCCCACGGCGGCGAGCGCGGTGACCGCCTGGGCCGGTCGTACGCCCATCATCGTGCGCAGGTTGGTGTCGAAGCTCAGGGTCGCCACCACCGGAAGGTCGGGGACCACCTGGCGCGCCGCCTCCACCGCGGCGGTGACCTCGGCCAGGTCGCTCATCGTCTCGATCAGCACCAGGTCGATGCCTCCGGCCGCCAGACCCTCGAGCTGCTCGGCGAACAGGGCGCGGGCGTCGGCCGGCTCCAGGCTGCCGAGCGGCTCCAGCAGCTCACCGGTCGGCCCGAGGTCTCCGGCGACCAGCGCGCCGGTGCGGTCGGCCACCTGCCGCGCCAGCCGGGCGGCCGCCTCGTTGAGCTCGTGCACCCGGTCACCGAGGCCGTGCATGTCGAGACGAGGACGGGTGCCGCCGAAGGTGTTCGTGGTGAGGATCCGCGCACCGGCCGCGGCGTACTGCTCGTGGAGGCGGCGCACGACGTCGGGCCGCTCGACGTTCCAGAGCTCGCCCGACCCGCCGTCGTCGAGCCCCTCGGCCTGGAGCAGGGTGCCCATGCCGCCGTCGAGCAGCACCGGACGGGCGCCCACCAGGTCGGCCAGTCTCGTCACGCCGGCACCGTGCTCTCGCTCATCCGGCGATGCTAGCCCGCGGGCCGCCTCAGATGCTTGAGCGCCTCGCGCCTGGACAGACCGGACAGCTGCCGGTCGTGCTCGGCCACGAAGGCGCGCACCCAGTCCGGATCGACCCGGGCGTGCTGGCGCAGCGCCCAGCCGACGGCCTTGCGGACGAAGAACTCGCTGCCGTACGTGCTGCCCTCCAGGTTCGGCTCGAGCGTGTCGGTCAGCAGCGCCACGTCCGTGCGGTCCTTGGCGAGCAGCTGGCAGAGGATCGCCGAGCGTCGAAGCCACAGGTCGTCGTCCACCGCCCAGGCCCTGACGACCGGCGCGACCTCCGAGGGGAAGTCGAGCAGCACGCCGCCCACCTCGTGCGCCGCGAGCGTGTCGACGTAGTCCCACCAGCCACCGGTGACGACGAGGTGCCGGTACAGCGGCAGGGTCGCCGGGCCCTGGAAGGCCCGGTAGGCGCGGTGCCGCACGAGCGCGATCGCGGCGTAGCGCTCCTCCCGGACGGTCGCCTCGTCCCAGAGCCGCCGCACCGCGCGCTCCCAGGCAGCCCGGTCGGGGAGCCGCTGCGCGGCGTAGACCTCCCGGCAGGCCGTGGCCAGCGGTCGGCTCGAGACCCCGAGGTAGGGCATCTCCGACTTCATGTACCGCTGCATCGCAGGAGCCCGCTCGGGGTCGGCGACCGTGCGCAGCCGGTCCCGCACGGCCTGCACGACGTCGGGCATACCTCGCAGGCTACCGACGTTGCACCCCCTACGCTGGTGACCACAGGACGTGACCGGCTGGACGACCGGCTGGACGACCGGGCTGATGACGGAAAGGCAGGCCATGGCAGACGCCTCGCGCTTCGTGCACATCGTGGACGACGTGCCCGAGCTCCTCGGCTCTGAGGGCAGCACGCCGGTGACGCCTGTGCTGGTCCACGCCCTCGACGGCTTCCTGGACGCAGGCAGCGCCGGCGCCCTCGCGGCCGCCCACCTCCTGGCCCAGTCGGCGGGCCGGGTGGTCGCCAGCTTCGACGTGGACGCCTTCTACGACTACCGCGCGCGGCGGCCGCCCATGACGTTCGCCGAGGACCACTACGAGAGCTACGAGGCGCCGCGGCTGGTCGTGCGGCTCTGCCACGACAGCCTCGGCACGCCGTACCTTCTGCTCCACGGCCCCGAGCCGGACACCCACTGGGAGGGGTTCGCCGACGCCGTGCGCGCGGTCGTCGAGCACTTCGAGGTCCGGCTGACCGTCTCGCTGGGCGCCGTACCGATGGCGGTCCCGCACACCCGCCCCGTGATGCTGACCCACCACGCCACGCGTGCCGACCTGCTCGTGCAGGAGAACCTGTGGAAGGGGCTGATCCGGGTGCCGAGCAGCGCCCAGGCGCTCCTCGAGCTGCGGCTGGGCGAGTGGGGACACGACGCGATGGGGTTCGTGGCGCACATCCCGCACTACGTCGCCCAGCTCGACTACCCGCTCGCCAGCGCCACCATGCTGGAGTCGGTGGAGGTGGTCACCGGGCTGCAGTGGGACCTCGACCCGCTCACCCGCGCCGCCGAGGAGAAGGCCGTCGAGATCGCCAGCCAGATCGAGGACTCCGAGGAGGTCCGCGACGTGGTGGCCGGGCTCGAGCAGCAGTACGACGCCTTCCACCGGCCGCAGACCGAGGACGGCGCGACCCTGCCGTTGGCTGAGGAGAGCGAGCTGCCGACCGGCGAGGAGCTCGGCGCCGAGTTCGAGCGCTTCCTGGCCGGGCTCGACCGACCCGACCGTCCGGAGGAGTGACGGTGCCCAGCTCGGTCCGTGAGCTGGTCGAGCTGCTCGACCTGGAGACCATCGACGTCAACCTGTTCCGCGGGACGCAGCCCGACACCATGCTGCAGCGGGTGTTCGGCGGGCAGGTGGCGGCGCAGGCGCTCGTCGCCGGCGCCCGGACCGTCGAGCCACCGCGCGCCGTGCACTCGCTGCACAGCTACTTCCTGCGGCCCGGCGACACCGCGGTGCCGATCGTGTACGACGTCGAGCGGATCCGCGACGGCCGGTCCTTCTCGACCCGGCGGGTCGTGGCCCGGCAGCACGGCCGGCCGATCTACTACATGACCGCGAGCTTCCAGGTGCCCGAGGACGGCTTCGAGCACCAGGACGCGATGCCGGACGTCCCGTCGCCGGAGGAGTCCGCCGACATGCGGGACCTGATGCGAGCCCGTTCGCCGGAGCACGCCGACCACTGGGTCCGCGAGTGGTCGGCTCTGGAGCTGCGCCACGTCGGCGACTCGGGCGAGTCCGGCCGGCTCCCCGCCGGCGAGCATCCGGCGCAGTCGCGGCTGTGGATCCGGGTCGGCGACCGGCTCGACGGTGACCCGCTCATCCACCAGGCGGCGCTGACCTACGCCAGCGACATGACGCTGCTCGGCTCGACGCTCGTGCCGCACGGCGTGCAGGTCTCCTCGCCCACGATGCAGTCGGCGTCGCTGGACCACAGCATGTGGTTCCACCGGCCGTTCCGCGCCGACGAGTGGCTGCTGTACGACCAGGTCGCCCCGTCGGCGTCCGGGGCCCGTGGGCTCGCGGTCGGCCGGCTGTTCACCGAGCGGGGCGTGCTCGTGGCGACCGTCGCGCAGGAGGGGCTCATCCGGCCGCGCGGGCCAGCGCCCGGGCGCGCACCAGCCGAGGGCGGCTGAGGACGACCGCGAGCACGACGACCCCGACCATCATCACGATCCGGTTGGGGTCCACGGCGGGCCGCCACTCGACGTCGTTGCCGCGGATCACGAAGGCCCCGGCCGGGCGGCCGCCCAGCCCGAACCCGCCGCCCTCGCCATTCTGGCCCTTCTCGTCGGTGCCGGTGCCGCCACCGCCGGCGCCACCCACCCGTGCCACCGGGATGAACGTCAGCCCGTCGGACTGGTAGGGCTCCCCGAAGACCCTCTTGACCGTGATCGCGTCCTGGGCGGTGCCGAGGATGTCCGTGACCCGCATGGTGCCTCCTGACGGCCGCGTGCCGTTGCCGGCTGTTGCTCCATCCTCGAGCCGGGCACCCGCGCGCGGGATAGGGGCGAAGGTCCTCCGCCTCAGGGGCCGTCCACCGCCCGGGTCCGGCCGAGCAGGTGAGGCGTGCCGGCGTCCGGTGTGGTGAGCGCGAACGCGTAGCCCGACTTCGTCCGCCGGGAGCCGAAGCGGACCATCCCCGACAGCCTCGTGGAGGACCGGGCCGCGGTCCGCGTCCGGGTCACCCGGCCCCCGGGCGCAGCATCGTGGAGCGCTCCTCCCACACCGGGCCGTCGTCGGCCTGCACCTCGGTGACCAGGTCGAAGGCATGGCCGCGGGGATGCGGCCGAAGCGCCTCGGCGCGGACGGCCAGCGCGAGGGGCTCGCTCGCGCGCACCCGGCGGTACCGGTGACCGTGTCGGCGACGTGCACGGTCCCGACGGCCGGGCAGGGGAGGTGCGGGTGGGTGAGCACGTCGACGTGCAGGTCCGCGGCGAGGACGTGCGGGTAGAGCAACGGCAGGTCGCATCAGCGTCTGCGCGCAGTCCACGAAGGCGGGGAACTGCACCCCGTAGTCGACGAACGACTCGGTGATCCGCTGGAGCCGCCGCACCGGCGGGTCGTGTGGGGCGTCGGCGGCGCGGAGCCGCTCGTGGAGCTCGTCGAGGTAACCGACCAGGGTGAGCGCGAAGAGCTCCTCCTTGCCGGTGAGGTGCCGGTAGATGATCGCCCGGTTGACCCCGACCGCGCGGGCGATGTCGTCGATCTGGGCGGCCGCGGCCCGGCGCCGCTCGACGGCGGACGTGCGCGCCTCGACCATGTCGGGCCTCGTCTCAGGAGCCCGGCGGGCGCAGCGCGCGGACCATCTCGACCGTGTCGGCCTCCTCGGCGGTCTTGTCGTCGCGGTAGCGCAGCACGCGGGCGAAGCGCAGCGCCATTCCGGCCGGGTAGCGCGTCGAGGTCTGGATGCCGTCGAAGGCGATCTCGACGACCTGCTCGGGACGCAGGTGCACGACGTGGCCGGAGCGGGAGGTCTCGAGGGCGAGGAACCGCTCGGTCTGCCAGGCGAGCATCTCGTCGGTCATCCCCTTGAACGTCTTGCCCAGCATCACGTAGCCACCGTGCTCGGGGTCCCGGGCGCCGAGGTGGATGTTGGACAGCCTCCCCGACCGCCGCCCGCTGCCCCACTCCACGGCGAGCACCACGAGGTCGAGGGTGTGGCGCGGCTTGACCTTCGCCCACGCGGCGCCGCGGCGGCCCGCCTCGTACGGCGCGTCGGTGAGCTTGACCACCACCCCCTCGTGGCCCGCGGCGACCAGCTCGCGGAACCAGCGGCCGGCCTCCTCGGCGTCCGCGGAGACGATGCGCGGCACCACCAGCGACGACGGGAGCGCGGCCTCCAGCGCCGCGAACCGGGCGCTGGCCGGCTGGTCGACCAGGTCGGTGCCGTCGACGTGCAGCAGGTCGAAGAAGTACGACGTCAGGGGCACCCGCGCACGCAGCGTCGCGGTGTCGAGCCGACTGGCCGTCCGGGCGCCGGTCTCCTGGAACGGCCGGGGCCGCCCGGCGTCGTCGAGCGCGATCGCCTCCCCGTCGAGCACCAACGAGGTCGCGGGCAGCGCGGCCACAGCCTCCACCACCTCTGGCACCCGCTCCGTGATGTCGTCGAGGCTGCGGGTCCAGACCGTGACGTCGGGACCGTCCGGGCCCGGAGCCTTGTGGACCTGGACCCGGATCCCGTCCAGCTTGCAGTCCACGGCGAGCGGCTCGCCCGCCGGCGCCCGTGCGAACGCCTCCGTGACGTCCGGCGCGCTGGAGGCGAGCATCGGGCGCAGCGGACGGCCGACCTGGAGGCCGAACACGGCGAGCCCGGCCTCACCCTCGGTCAGCGCCGCCACGGCGGCCTTCGTCGTGGACCCCGTCATCATCGCCGCCCGGCGCACGGTTGCGGCCGGAACGTCGGCCGCGACCGCCACGGCCTCCTGCATCAGGCCGTCCAGCGCGCCCTGCCGCAGCTCCCCGGTCACGAGGCCCCGGAGGTACTCCTGCTCGTCGGCCGTCGCGCGGCCGAACAGGTCCGCGACCTGGGCTGCGCGCCGGGTCCGCGAGCCTGGACCGCTGATCGCGGCGATCGCCTCGAACGACTCGTGTGTCTCCCGCACGGACAGCGTGGCGCTCTCGGCGGGGCACGGCACCTCCGTGAGCGACCTCCGGCCCAGCCCGGTCCGGCGCTGCCGCAGCACACCGGACAGGTAGGAGGTGGCGGTCTCGATCTCGTCGGGGGCGGCCGAGCGCAGTGCGGCGGCGAGCGCTGCGACCTTCGCCGTGCGGGAGCGGGTGGCCCGGACGGCGGCGGATGCGGTCACGAGGTCGTTGAGCAGCACGGCCCCATCATGGCGCGCCGCGCCGACAGGTGTCCGTCCGAGCGCGAGGCCCCTACCGGTGTCGGGCCGCGTTCACCAGCACCCACGCGAGCAGGTAGCTGCGCGAGTCGCCGACGTCGATCGCGGAGTCCGGCAGCTTGCTGAGCGTCGCCTCCGCCTTCCGCGGTTCGGCCATCGCGCGGAACATCGTGAGGTAGTCGCCGAACGGGACGTCGTAGCCGTGGGCCGTGACGTCGGCCAGGTCGGCGCGGATGCGGTCGGGGGTGAGACCGAGCTGGGCGTAGACCGGTGGCATCGGCAGCAGCTGGATCCCCAGGATCGCCGACGGCTGGTCGCTGAACCAGGTGGCCCACTCCCGCTTGCCGCCCCAGTTCAGGGAGACGAACGGGTGGTGGTAGCCGTGGGGCAGGTCCTGCGGCGCGAGCCAGTACGCCTTCGCCGAGGCCGCCTCCAGGCTCAGCTGCCAGGTGGCCTGGCGCTCCATGCCCGGCTGGTGCTCGGCCCGTGCCCACAGGGCCAGGCCGTTCCAGGCGTTGACCGCCTCGGAGCTGGACTCCTGGTTGTTGCCGTCGCCGAACGGGGAGGTGCCCGACGCCCACGAGTGCCCGGCCTAGGGATCGAAGGTCCGGAGCGCGGGCAGCCAGCGGCTCGACACCGGCGAGGCGATGTCCTGGGCGAGCGCGGTCAGCGTGGCGTGCCAGCGGCGGAGCAGCGCCGGGTGGCCCTCGCCGACCAGGCCGGCGGCGGCCAGGAAGTAGCCGTAGTGGAAGTGGTGGTCGTTGAACTTGTCGGAGCCGAACGAGGCGACCCGGCCCACGACGCCGCGGAAGCGCGTGTCGTAGAAGAAGCAGCGCTTGTCGCCCGCCGCGCAGTGCGCCCGTGCGCGAGCCAGCTGTCGAGCTCGATCGACGACGCGGCGATGAGCCTGCCGTGCCGCGTCGTGGGCGCCGGAGGCACGGGCCAGCCGGTACAGCTGCGCCAGCCGGTAGAGGTCCTTGCCGCCGAAGTAGGTGTCGTTCGGGGGCATCGGATGCGGGCGACCGCGCTCCGGACGTCCGCACGGACCTGGCTGCGGAGCCGGGTACGGGCGGAGGGGTCGAGGGGGTGAGGTCGAGGGCACCGGCGGGGTGGAGGGCCTTGACCGCCGTGGTCAGGGTGCGGCCGCGGAAGAGCCGCAACGGTCCGTAGGCGGAGTCGACGTGCCGACGACGCGGGCCGGCGCCCTCGACGGCCGGCGCGGCATCGCGGCCATCACTGTGGGGCGCCCGCGGGAGTGCGGTAGGTGATCGCGGTGCGTGCCTGGTCGTGGTCCACGGCGTAGCGGATCCGGTGCCGCTGATCGGCACGGCGCCGTGGGCCAGGGTGGCGGCGGTGCCGGCGTCGGGCGCCGCGAAGACGAGCAGGCATCGTGCCCGGCAGCCGCACGCTTCCGGACGTGGGCCGCACCCGCCGGTGGCTGCCGTCGGGGCCGGCGACCACCACGCCGTACGTCGTGCCGCCCACGGTAGTGCGCAGCCAGGGGCCGGAGCCGGCCGGGCGAGCCCGCCGGGGAGGGTGACCTTCTGGGCGCGCAGCGCGGTGTACGACACGTAGGGCCATCCCTCGGCCAGGGTCAGCCGGCCGACCCGCGAGCCGGAGGACGAGTAGGTCGCGGTGGCGGACACGGGCTCGGCCTGGGTGGCGCGGAAGCCGTCTGTGGGCAGGCCCATGCTGAGCTGCGGCGCGAAGGGCGCGGCGATGGTCCGGTCGGTGGCAGTGACCTGAGGCAGTCCGACGCCGAAGCCGTCGGCGCGGGCCTGCGAGGCCAGCGGCATGCCGAAGACCGGCTGCGGGGTGTCGCCGAAGAACATGCCCGAGTACCAGCGGTTCGTCGGCGGCGCGACGGCCGCGGGCGACGCGGGTCGTCCCCGGCGAGCCCTGGGCGTGGCTGAGGAGCCGCACGGCGGTGGGCGTCCAGCCGTGTGGAGCGGTGCTGCCGGCGTCCGTCCACCGATGGGACGGCGTGTAGAAAGGGGCCATGCTCCGAGCCGTTCTCGCCGTGGCCGGCTCCGTCGACGGCGACCTGGAGAGCAGGCGCGCGGCGACGCCGCCGGCCAGGGCGAGCCCCAGGACGACGGCCACGACGATGATGGCGGTCGTCCTGTTCCTCATCAGCCACCTCCTGGGGTGAGCAGGCCGGCGAACCGGGACCTCACCTCGTGCACCAGGCCGTTGTCGCGGAGCCGGGCGGAGACCTGCACCGGAGTGCCGGTCGCGAACATGCCCCGGTTGTCGAGCTGAGGCGCACGGGCGCGCAGCCGGGTCTGCGCCTGCTGCCCGCGGGTCTGCACGCGGACCCGGGTCACCTTCGCGGTGAAGGCGCGCTGGTCGGGCAGGGTCGACGGTCACGTGCTGGGCACGGCGGATCAGCGCGTACTCGCGTGGCGTGAGCCGGAAGTCGGCCTGGACGTAGCTGCTGCCGCGCTTCTGGATGCGCACCATCGTGGCGTCCATCGGCACGAAGGCGCCCTGGATGTAGTTGACGGCCACGACCTTGCCGGGGAGGGCGCCCGGACGACGAGCTCGTCGCCGTGGCGATGTCGTAGGGCGACTTGTGCGGGTGCACGGCGTCGTTGGCGACGTCGCGGGCGAGCTGGTTGCTCTTGACGACGTAGAGCTCCTGGCCGGCCTTGACCGTCTGGCCCTCGTGGACGGCCTGCGTCTTCACCACGCCGGCGTAGGCGGTGCCCATGGTGTAGGAGCGCGACTGCAGCTCGGCACTGACGTCCTTCGCGGAGCTGATCCGGTGTCCAGGTGCAGTGCGAGAGCCCGACGATGCCGAGGACGAGCAACGGCTGAACAGGTACTTGAGGCGGGTCAGAAAGCTCATCGCACTCCTCGAAGGATCGCGGTGGGGCGCTCGACGCTCGGCGCGCCGGCGGTGCTGGCCGTGCCGAGGCGGCCTGCGGTGGCCGCGGCGGCGAGCGACCGGCTGCCACGGTGGGCCTTGCGGGTGCGCCGCCGGTCACGTCGTACGGTGCGCGCCTCCCGGTACGCAATGGTCAGGAACACGCCCAGGACGACGGTGTTCAGAGCGTTCCAGGCCAGCGCCAAGGTGAGTTGGCCGGTGACGTCGGCCTTCCACACACCGACCGCCGTGGTGAGCGCCAGGAACAGGAACACGACCACCTGCGGAAGCGTGTAGTTGTACGGTGAGCGCGCCGCGCCGACCCGGCCGGTCACGTGCCACTGACGCTCACGCCGGGTGACGGCGTTCCACAGGGCCTGCAGGTAGATGGGGAAGGACGCGGTGGACAGCATCAGCGTCTCCCACCGGAACGACCCCATCGTGTAGAGCGCCACCACTATCTGCATGAAGTAGAAGCCGGCGTAGTAGAGCAGCCAGGTCCCCGTCGGGACGCCCAGGCTGACCGGCGTCAGGTCGAAGTAGATCTGCAGCGGCGGTACCAGCAGCAGCAGTGCCGGAGCGATCCCGTTCAGGTAGAACGTGCTCGTCGTCAGGTACTGGATGCGCTGGTCGGTGGTCAGCCGGCGTTTCCGGCTGAGCGGGTTGTGGCGGAACAGGATCTCGAACGCCCCGGTGGCCCAGCGCAGCTGCTGCTTGCTGTAGGCCTCGATGGACTCGGGGGTGTGGCCGACGGCGAGCACCGCACCGGTGTAGATCGAGCGCCAGCCCCGTTCGTGCAGCAGGATCGAGGTCCAGATGTCCTCGGACTTGGACTTCTGGTAGATGCCGCCGATGTCCGCGATCGCGTTGCGCCGGAACACCACGTTCGTGCCCACGCAGAACGCCGCGTTGAACCGGTTCTTGCCGGACTGGATCAGCGCGTAGAACACCGACTGCATGTAGCCGGAGCCCTTCGAGAGGACGGTGTGCAGGTTCCCGTAGGCCTGCGGCGTCTGCACGAAGGCGACCTTGTCCGTGGCGAAGTACGGGAGCGTCTCGTGCAGGAACTGCGGCTTCGGGGCGAAGTCGGCGTCGAACACGGCGAAGAACTCGGCATCGGTATGGGACAGGGCGTGGTTGATGTTGCCCGCCTTGGCGCCGGCGTTGTCGTCGCGGCGGATGTACTCGGCCCCCAGCTCGGCGGCGAGGTCGCGGACCTCGTCGGACCTCCCGTCGTCGAGCACGATGGTCCGGTGCCGGCCGCGGATGGCCAGCGCAGCGGTCACGGTACGACGGACGACCGCGAGGTCCTCGCCGTAGACCGTGACGAACACGTCGACCGACGTCTCCTGCTCGTGCAGGAACATCGGCCACCGGGACGAGGTGACCTCGGCACGGTCGGCGAGGATCCGCGCGGGGTCGAACAGGTTGCGCTTGGCCTGGTGGTAGGCGTAGTCGCGGGCGTCGTACCCGCTGGAGAGGATCGTCCACAACGCCAGCAGGGCCTGCACGATCAGCCACGTCTCGGCCGTCATGACGAGGGCGAACGGCAGCAGGTCACCGTGGTTCGCGGGCCGCAGCAGGAAGCTCGCGTACGCCAGCACGCCAATGGTCGCGAGCAGCACCAGCATCATCAGAGACGGTGAGCTCGACCGGGTGGCGTCGCGGGTGTGCTCGGACGACCCGCCCGCTTCCATGGGGGGGCCGAGGAGTTGCTCGAACTCGGTAGTGGCGATCGTCGTGCTCCTTCGGTGGTGGTCGCGCACGGTTCTGCGCGCGCCGACGTTCCGGCGGGTGTCTGGTTCGTTTGGTGGTCGAGCCATGCCGCGACCGGTGAGTCACCGGTCGTCCTGGGCTCGGAACGGGGCGCCTTCGACGCCGATCGGGACTGTGCCCGGACCGGCGCGCGTCCATACAGTGATTCAGCGCACGTACCGGACATGCCGGGCGGCCACGTGCCCGTCCCAGGCCGGCCGGACCGGGCTAGCCTTGTCCCGATGGGCATCTCCGAGGACGCCGGGCAGGCCCGCGCGTGGCAGCCGGCGTGGCCGTGCCCCGTGCGCCAGGTGCTGGCGGTCCACCGCCGGGGAGCGGGCGACCCGACGTTCCGCTCCGATCCCGACGGCACCGTGTGGCGCGGAATCGGCACTCCCGAGGGCCCCGCCACGCTGCGGATCGCGCCGCTGCGCGCCGGCACCGTGCAAGCCCGGGCATGGGGGCCGGGCGCCGGGTGGGCGCTGGACGCGCTGCCGAACATGCTCGGCGCTTCGGACGACCCCGAGGGCTTCGCACCGGAGCATCCCGTGCTGGCCGACGCGCAGCGCGCCCACCGGCACTGGCGGGTCGGCCGCACCGGCCTGGTGATGGAGTCCCTCGTCCCGGCGGTCATCGAGCAGAAGGTCACCGGGCAGGAGGCGTTCGGCGGCTTCCGCGCCCTGGTGCACCGCTACGGACGGCGCGCGCCCGGACCGGGGGCGGCGCGCGGTGTGTGGGTGCAGCCTCCGGCCGAGACGATCCGGATGGTCCCGTCCTGGGAGTGGCTGCGGATGCACGTCGACCCGGCCAGGTCACGGACCCTGGTCCGCGCGGCCCGGGTGGCCTCCTCGCTGGAACGGACGGTCGGCCTGCCGCCGGCCGAGGTCGACCGCAGGCTCCGGTCGGTGCCCGGCGTCGGCGTGTGGACGTCGGCGGAGGTGCGGTTCCGGGTGCACGGCGACGCCGACGCGGTCAGCTTCGGCGACTACCACATCGCCAGGAACGTGGGCTGGGCGCTGACCGGCGAGGAGGTCGACGACGCCGGGCTCGCGGCGCTCCTCGCGCCCTACCGGCCGCACCGCTACCGGGTGCAGCGGCTCGTCGAGCTCGCCGGGCTGCACCGGCCCCGGCACGGCCCCCGGATGGCCCCGCGTCGGCATTTGCCTGCATGAGCCGCTCGACCTGTCCGATAGTGACAGGGTGCCCTACCGTGGCGTGACCTCGCTGGCGGAGCTGGAGCGCCTGTCCGCCGAGCAGGCCGACCGGTTCTTCGCCGAGGTGGCCCCGGTCGACGTCGTACGGCTGCTGCACGATGCGACCGACCACGACCTGCGCACCCTGGCGCTGGTCGAGCACGTGCGCGAGCCCGCGGTGCGGCACGTCCTGGAGCGGATGCCGGAGCTGGCGGTCGCGGACCGCCTGACGACGGTGCGCGGGACCGTGGACTTCCGCCTCACGATGCCGCGGCACCGACCCCCCGAGGTGCACGGGCTGGTGTTCGACGGGAAGGGTGTGACCGTCACCGCACCGGGGCACGCCGACGTGACGATCACCACCGACGCGGTGGACTTCTTCCGGTTGATCTCCGGCGCCAAGAACGCCGCGCTGCTGCTGCTCTCCGGCAAGCTCGAGATCGAGGGCGACGAGCTCCTGGCGCTGCAGGTCGGCGGCGTCTTCCAGGTTCCGGGCCAGCCGGGCGTGGCCGTGGACCCCGCTGCCGTGGACCCGGTGGACGTCGCCGACGTGCTGGGACACGTCAAGGACCAGCACCTCGACGCGGTGATGGCCGGCGCCTTCCGCGGCCTCATCCTGGAGCAGGTGTTCGCGCAGTTCCCGGGGTTCCTCGACGCGGAGAGGGCGGCGCGCACGACGCTGACCGTCGGCTTCACCGTCAACGGCCGCGCCGACGGCGGGGCCGACCGCTACGTCGTGCGGGTCGTCGAGGGCTGCTGCACAGTGTCCTCGGACGCGACGGACCGCAGTGAGCGGGACGCCACGATCACGCTGAGCGGCGCGCACTTCCTCAAGCTCGTCACCGGGCACCTCAACCCTCTGGTGGGCATCATGAAGAAGCAGCTCAAGGTGCGCGGCGACAAGCACGCCGTGCACACGCTGCACAAGATCATGCGAGTGCCCGGCCAGTAGCGGGGCCGTGGCCGGCAGCTCAGATTCAGAGCAGCGGGCGCAGCGGCGCGAGCACGAACTCGGTGAACCGCTTGTGCACGCCGCGCGCCTCCCACTTCTGCCGGGTCAGCTCGTCCGAGCCCTCCAGGTCGGTGGCGAAGATCCGCTCCATCTGCGACGCGAGGCCGGCGTCGATGAACTCGAGGTTGATCTCGTAGTTGCCGGTCATCGACAGCCGGTCGAGGTTCGCCGTGCCGACGGTGGACCAGCGGCCGTCGATCGTGGCGGTCTTGGCGTGCACCATCGCTCCCCGGAACCGGAAGATCCGCACGCCGGCGGCGAGCAGCTCGCCGTAGAACCCGCGGGAGAGCCAGTCGGCCACCACGTGGTTGGACGTCGCGGGCACCAGGATCCGCACGTCGACCCCCCGGCGGGCGGCGTCCTCGAGCGCGTCGATGAAGTCGGAGTCGGGGATGAAGTACGCCGAGGTCATCCAGATGCGGCTCTGCGCCCGGGTCATCGCCTCGAGGTACATCGACCGGATCGGGAACATCCACAGCCGGGGCACGTTGCGCTGGACGCGGATCCGCGGCTCCCAGTCGGTGCCGGCCTCGAGCAGCAGCGGGCGGTCGCCGTGCCGGTGCTTGCGGTTCAGGTTCCAGAAGTCCGCGAAGCTCCGGGACAGGTCGTAGACCCCGGGGCCGGTGATCCGGACGTGCGTGTCGCGCCATTCGGTGGCGTACGCCGTGCCGACGTTGTAGCCGCCCACGAAGCCGACCTGGCCGTCGACCACCAGGATCTTGCGGTGGTCGCGGCCGTAGCGTCGGAGGTCGTAGAACCGCACGCCGGCGTTGTAGACCGGGTACTCCAGCACCCGCATCCGCGGCCCGAACCGCTTGAACAGCGGCGAGACGACCAGGTTCGCGAAACCGTCGTAGATCGCGTAGACCTCCACGCCACGGCCGGCGGCCGCGGCCAGGGCGCGCTTGAAGCGCTCGCCGACCTCGTCACCCTTCCAGATGTAGGTCTCGAAGAGGATCTGGTGCCGGGCCGACTCGATGGCCGCGAGCATGTCGTCGTAGAGGTCCTGGCCGTAGGTGTACGTCTTCACCCCGCTGTCCCCGATCGAGACCTCCGCCGGCGGCGTGGTGGCGAACGGGCGCGGCTTCTTGCCGCGCCGGCGGTAGGAGTCCACGAGGGTGAGCACGACGGCCAGTCCGAGCTGCAGCCCGAGGAACCCGAGCAGCGCGCGCTTGAGCACCGTGGTCAGGGGAGGCCGGACCGTGGTGCCCGCGCGGGCGAGGATGCCTCGACGGGTGCTCACGAGGAGAATCTAGTCAATCGCGGGGTCCGAGACTGTCGGTGGTGCGAACTAGGGTTGTCCTCATGAGACCCGTCACCGATCTCACCCGCAAGGTCGCGCCCTTCCGGGTGGAGTCCGACTACCAGCCCTCGGGTGACCAGCCGACCGCGATCGCGGACATCGAGCGGCGGATCTCGGCCGGCGAGAAGGACGTCGTGCTGCTCGGCGCGACCGGAACGGGCAAGACGGCGACGGTGGCCTGGGCCGTGGAGAGGCTCCAGCGGCCGACCCTGGTCATGCAGCCCAACAAGACGCTCGCCGCGCAGTTCGCCAACGAGCTGCGCCAGCTGCTGCCGCACAACGCCGTCGAGTACTTCGTCTCCTACTACGACTACTACCAGCCCGAGGCATACGTCCCGCAGACCGACACCTACATCGAGAAGGACTCCTCGATCAACGAGGAGGTCGAGCGGCTGCGGCACTCCGCCACCAACTCGCTGCTGACCCGCCGCGACGTGATCGTGGTCTCGACGGTGTCGTGCATCTACGGCCTCGGGACCCCGCAGGAGTACGTCGACCGGATGGTCAAGCTGCGGGTCGGCGCCGAGCTGGACCGTGACCAGCTGCTGCGGCGGCTCGTGGAGATCCAGTACACCCGCAACGACATGGCCTTCACCCGCGGCACGTTCCGGGTCCGCGGGGACACCCTCGAGGTCTTCCCGGTCTACGAGGAGCTGGCGATCCGGGTGGAGTTCTTCGGTGACGAGGTCGAGCGGCTGATGACCCTCCACCCGGTCACCGGCGAGGTGCTCACCGAGGACACCGAGCTGCACGTCTTCCCGGCCACCCACTACGTCGCCGGCCCCGAGCGCATGGAGCGGGCGATCCGCGGCATCGAGACCGAGCTGGACGAGCAGCTGGGGCTCTTCGAGCAGCAGGGCAAGCTGCTCGAGGCGCAGCGCCTGCGGATGCGGACCACCTACGACGTCGAGATGATGCGCCAGGTCGGCTCCTGCTCCGGCATCGAGAACTACTCGATGCACATCGACGGGCGGTCCCGGGGCTCGGCGCCGAACTGTCTGCTCGACTACTTCCCCGAGGACTTCCTGCTCGTGGTCGACGAGTCGCACGTCGCCGTGCCGCAGATCGGCGGCATGTACGAAGGCGACATGTCCCGCAAGCGCAACCTCGTCGACCACGGCTTCCGGCTGCCGAGCGCGATGGACAACCGGCCGCTGCGCTGGGAGGAGTTCCTCGACCGCATCGGCCAGACCATCTACCTCTCGGCGACGCCGGGCGACTACGAGCTGGCCAAGGTGGGAGGGACGGGCAACGTCGTCGAGCAGATCATCCGGCCGACCGGCCTGGTCGACCCCGAGGTGCTCGTCAAGCCCACGAAGGGCCAGATCGACGACCTGATCCACGAGATCAACACCCGCGTCGAGCGCAACCAGCGGGTCCTGGTCACCACGCTGACCAAGAAGATGTCCGAGGACCTCACCGACTACCTGCTCGAGGCCGGGGTGCGGACCCGCTACCTGCACAGCGAGGTCGACACGCTGCGCCGCATCGAGCTGCTGCGTGAGCTGCGGCTCGGCCAGTACGACGTGCTCGTCGGGATCAACCTGCTGCGCGAGGGGCTCGACCTGCCCGAGGTGTCGCTGGTCGCGATCCTCGACGCGGACAAGGAGGGCTTCCTCCGCTCGGACAAGTCGCTGATCCAGACGATCGGGCGAGCGGCCCGCAACGTGTCCGGCCAGGTGATCATGTACGCCGACAAGGTCACCCCCTCGATGGAGTCCGCGATCGACGAGACCAACCGCCGCCGCGCGAAGCAGGTCGAGTACAACACCGCCCACGGCGTCGACCCGCAGCCGCTGCGCAAGAAGATCGCGGACATCACCGAGATGCTGGCCCGCGAGGACGAGGACACCGAGCAGCTCCTCGGCGGCGGCGGACGCCAGCAGTCCCGCGGCAAGGCACCCGTGCCGGGGCTCGGCTCCCGGCAGTCCGGCAAGCACGCCGCCGAGCTGGCCGGGCTGCCGTCGCAGGACCTCGCCGAGCTGGTGCAGCAGCTCACCGACCAGATGCACACCGCAGCCGGTGAGCTCCAGTTCGAGCTCGCGGCGCGGCTGCGCGACGAGATCTCCGACCTGAAGAAGGAGCTGCGGCAGATGGTCGAGGCGGGCGCGCGGTAGACCCATGACGCCCGCGGAGCTCCTGGCGCACTGCCTGGCGAAGCCGGGCGCGTGGCCCGACAACCCCTGGGACCACGACCACCCGGTGGTGAAGGTGCACGACAGGATCTTCGCCTTCACCGGAGCGGACACGGTCGGCGTCAAGGCTGGCCGGGACCGGGAGGAGGCAGACGAGTGGCTGCTGCGCTATCCGCAGGACGCGTCGGCGATGGCCTACATCGGGCGGTCCGGGTGGAACACGCTGCGCCTCGACGGGGTGGTCCCCGACGACGAGGTCCGCGCCGCGGTCGACGTCTCCTACCGGCTGGTGGTCTCGCGGCTCCCGCGCAAGCACCGTCCGGACGGCTGGGAGGAGGCGTGAGCGACCGGTCAGGAGGCCGGCGGGTCGATGCTCCGGCGACGCTGCTCCTCGAGCTTCCGCTGTTCCTTGGCGACCATCTCGCCCTTGTTCGCCAGCACCTTGACCAGGTTCAGGCCGGCGAAGAGGATCACGAACACCGGCCAGTAGAACCCATGACCGGCGACGAACCAGATCACGGTCAGCACGGCCGTGGTCATCGCCAGGCCGGTGGCCGCGCTGCGGCGGTGCGCCGCGTAGGCGTCCAGCGCGCGCCGGTGCAGCTCGTCGGTGGACGCGCGGACCAGATCGTCCCCCGGCCGGGGCGGCGTCAGCGGCACGAGGTCGGCCACCGGGCCCGGGAGCTCGCCGAGCGTCCGGGTGCGCCCCACGGCGTCGACGCGCTCGTCGTACTCCGCGCGGGTGAGCCGCCCGTCGGCGTACGCCTCGGCCAGCACGCCGAGCACCACGTCACGGTCCCGGTCGGAAGCGCGCAGGGGGGCGGAGGCGGGGTCGCGCGGGTCCGCGCTGAACTCACCCCACGGCATCGAGGCGGGCGACGTCATGGCAGGGAAGTCTAGAGAGAGGGCGCATCATGTCCAGGCAGGTTCAGGTGACGTTCGACGCCGGGGACCCGGCTGCGCTGGCCGGGTTCTGGGCGGAGGTGCTCGGCTACCGTCTCGACGACCCGCCGCCCGGCTTCACGACCTGGGACGAGGCGTTGGAGGCCTGGGGCGTCCCGCAGGAGCGGCGCAACGACGCCTCCGCGGTCCACGACCCCGACGGTTCCGGTCCGCGACTGTTCTTCCAGAAGGTTCCCGAGGGCAAGGCGGCCAAGAACCGCGTGCACCTCGACGTGCGTGCCGCGCCGGGGCTCGAGGGGGAGGAGCGGATGGCCGCGCTGGAGTCCGAGTGCGCCCGGCTCGTGGTCCTCGGCGGCACCCGCGTCGAGCGTCACGAGCCGGGTCCGATGGGGGCCGGTCACATCGTGATGCGGGACCCCGAGGGCAACGAGCTCTGCCTCGACTGACCGCGGTCCGGGGAGTGCGCCGGATCGCGTTCGCGACAGGACGAGAGTCCCTTGGGTCGTCGAGCGCCCGTTGCCTGAGGCTGTGGAGACCGACGAGGAGAACGGGGCGCTGGCGCAGGTCATGTCGCGCGTCGTGGCACGGTTCCCCGAGGCGAGCCGGAACATGCTCGACGACGTCGTCACCGACGCCCTTCACGAGTACGACGGCGCTCGGTTGCGCGACCATCGCGATCCTGGTGGAGCGCGAGATGGTGCGGACGATCGTCAGGGATCCGCACGGCGGCCGCCGGCGCGACCGGTCCGCACGCCTCGCGTGAGCACCCGCGCGAGTAGTGGCGCGGCCAGAAGCATCGCGAAGACCCGGATGACCTGGACCGCGAGCACGTAGGTCACGTCGGACCCGCTCGACGCGGCAGTCGCCAGCACGGCGTACAGCCCTCCGGGGGTCGTGGCCAGATACGCGGTGAGCGGGTCGATGCCGGTGACCGCGCTGAGCAGCGCGCCCATCCCGGCGCAGGCGGCGATCACGAACAGGATCAGGGCGACGGTCAGCGGCAGCAGCCGGGCGATGCTCACCAGGCTGCTGCGGGTGAACCTCAGCCCCACCTGGATGCCGATCAGCGCGTAGCCGAGACTCTCCAGCACCGGCGGGACCGAGACCGGGCCGAGCGGTCCGCCGACCGAGATCGCCACCGCGACCAGCAGCGGGCCGAGCAGGGAGCCCGCCGGGATCGGCAGCCACCGTGCCCCAGCGAGGCCGCCCACGACGGACACCGTCACGAAGACCAGGTCCGCGGCCAGGGCCGTGTGCTGGCGGGAGACGGTGCCGCCGGTGGTCGCCGGGTGGAAGAGCACGGCGGCCACGAGCGGCATCGTGACCAGCACCAGCAGGACGCGCAGGTACTGCACGATCGTGACCACCCGGTCGTCGGCGCCGAGATCGCGGGCGAGCGCGGTGACACCCGACGCGCCGCCGGCCACGAGGGCGAAGGCACCGGTCACCCGCGAGACGCCCCGGTGCAGCGCGAGCGCCTGTCCGGCCAGCACGCTGATCAGCAGGGTGCCGACGGTGACCGCCAGGATCGAGGGCCAGTCCCGGCCGACCCGGACGAGCGTCGACAGGTTCACCAGGCCGCCGATCACCGTCCCGACCAGCGCCTGGCCGACCTGGAAGCCGAGCGGCGGGATCTCGAGGGGATGCCCGGTGTCGGCGAGCGCGTGCACCATTCCTCCGACGAGAGCGCCGAACAGCACGGGCGACGGCAGGCCGAGGACAGCGAACACGGCACTCGCCGTGAGCGTGACGACGACCACGACCAGCCATCCGCGCAGCGACGCGCGGGCGGGCCCGGTCCGTCCCCTCGTTCCACCCGCCATGGCCGACCACCCTAGGACGTGGGTTTGAACGGGCACCGCCGGGTCTGGAAGACTGGCCGACGAGAAGGGGAGTATCCCTGCGCGGCCGTGTCGTCATCACGGTCGGGCCCGCACCCAGCAGCTCCGCGGTCCCGACCCGGCACCCCTGGTCCACCTCGTGGGCGGGAGAGACCTTCAGAGCCCGTTCGTCGTCCCTGGGCGGCCCGAGAAGCGCTCTGGAGGAGTTGCCGTGAACGTCGAGCCGTGGGTGTGGTGGACCACCATCCTCGTCACGTCGGCCGTGCTGGTCGTCGACGTGGTCGTGATCGGCCGCCGGCCGCACACCCCGGGGATGCGCGGGGTGTCGATCGCCCTCGGGGTGTACGTCGGCCTCGCGATCCTGTTCGGGGCCGGGGTGTGGCACTTCGCCGGCCACCAGTACGGCACGGAGTTCTACGCCGGGTGGCTGACGGAGTACTCCCTGTCGATCGACAACCTGTTCATCTTCATCATCATCATGGCGAAGTTCGCCGTACCGCGGGACCTCCAGCAGGAGGCTCTGATGGTCGGCATCGTGCTGGCGCTGGTGATGCGCGGCGTCTTCATCGCGATCGGCGCGGCGGCCATCAACGAGTTCAGCTGGATCTTCTACCTCTTCGGCGCGTTCCTGGTGTACACCGCGGTCAAGCTCGCCCGGGAGGGCCAGAACGACGACGACGAGTTCGAGGAGAACCGGCTGATCAGGTGGGTGGAGAACCACCTGCCCGCCACCGACGAGTACCACGGCACCAAGGTCCTGGCCCGCGTCGACGGCAGGCGGATGATCACCCCGATGTTCCTGGTGATCCTGGCCCTCGGCACGACCGACCTGCTGTTCGCGCTGGACTCCATCCCGGCGATCTACGGGCTGACCAGCGAGCCCTACCTGGTGCTGACCGCGAACATCTTCGCGCTCATGGGGCTGCGCCAGCTCTACTTCCTCATCGGGGGGCTGCTGCAGCGGCTGGTGTACCTGTCCTTCGGGCTGGCCGTCCTGCTCGGCTTCATCGGCGTCAAGCTGATCCTGCACGCGCTGCACGAGAACGAGCTGCCGTTCGTCAACGGCGGCGAGCACGTCACCTGGGCCCCGGACATCCCGATCCTGGTCTCACTGGGCGCCATCGTCGTGATCCTGGGCGTCACGACGGTTGCCAGTCTGGTGGCCTCGCGCAGGGGGGTCACCAACGACAGCCCGCTCGCCACCGCGATCGCCGCGGCGGGCGAGGACGCGGATCAGCCGCAGCCCGGGTCGCCGGAGGACCGGCCCGCCTGACCCGGACGGCGGGTACGCACCCGGCCGGCGGCGACCAGCGAGGCCTCCCGCTCCGGCGGCATCGGTCGCTCCTCGACCCGGCCCCCGCCCTCGGGCGCGTGCAGCATCCACCGCGCGCCGTCGGCATCGAGGGCCCTGCAGGCATAACCGACGTGGCTGACCCGCCCGTCCGGCTTGGCGAAGAAGTAGAGGTCGCCGGCCCTCGCCTCGTCGAGCGCGACCGCCTCGACCCGGGGCCAGACCGCCATGTCGGCGGCGTCCCGGGGAAGCGTCACGCCGACGGCGCGATGGGTGAGGTGGACCAGCCCCGAGCAGTCCAGCCCCCATCCGCTCGTCCCGCCCCAGACGTAGCCGAGCCCGAGGAACTGCCTGCCCAGGTCGAGCAGGTCGTCGGGGCGGTACGTCGGCTGCTGCGCGTGCGCGAGCGTCACGTCGGCCAGCGGCAGCACCGCTCGGGAGTCGTCGGGGAGCAGCACCTCGACCGACGCCGAGGCGACCGCGTCGACCGGCAGGGTCGTGCCGAACGACAGCAGCATCGGGCTGCCGTCGTCGCGGGTCCCGGAACAGGCCGGGGTCACCACGCACGCCGAGGCCCCGGTCGCCCGGGCGACCGGTGAGCCCAGGTGGGCCGCCCGCACCCAGCCGACGTAGCCCGGGTGCCCGGAGCCCGCGGTCCCCGGCTGCCACAGCGCCTCGACGCGCGCCCACCCGTCTGCCTCCTCGAGCACCCGCGCGGGCTCGCCGAGCAGCAGCTGGGACAGCGTGCGGCCGACGAGCTCGCGGGTCACGACCGAGCCGGCCCACGCCGCGGCGTCGGGAGCGTCGGCGACCGCGGCTGCGTCGCTGTCGCGGGGCGCCTGCGGAGAGGTCCACATCGTCGCCACGGGGACCCTGACCTCGCGGACGTCGTGGGAGGTCACGCCGGCGCCCCGGTGGATGACCCGTCGGTGGCCAGCCCCTCGATGCCCAGCCCGGGAGCCTCCGGCAGCACGACGACCGGGCCGTCGTACGTCAGACCGCCGCGGTACGGCGACGCGGTCGCCCACCACGCCGCGTCCAGGTCCGCGACGGCGGTGGTGCCGTACGCCGCGACCAGGCTCGCGGCGGCGCCCACGCCGATGTGGGACTCCATCATCGAGCCGACGACCGTGCCCATGTCGTGCGCCCGGGCCAGCTCGAGCAGCACCGCGGCAGTGCTGAGCCCGCCGCACTTGGCGAGCTTGACGTTGACCAGGTCGGCCGCCCGGCGGCGGACCACCTCGACCAGGTCGCGCGCGCCGTACACCGACTCGTCGGCCATCACCGGTGTGCCGACGCGTGCGGTGACCCAGGCGAGCCCGGCGAGGTCGGCGGCGGCCACCGGCTGCTCGACGAGCTCGACGCCGAGCCCGGCGTCCTCGAGGGCGGTGACCACGGTTACCGCCTCGCGCGGGGTCCAGCCCTGGTTGGCGTCCAGCCGGATCGCGACGTCCGCACCGACCGCCTCACGCACGGCCCGGACCCGGGCCGCGTCGCCCGCGGCGTCGGTGCCGACCTTCAGCTTCACCGTCGTGAACCCGTCCCGGACCCGGTCCGCGGCGGCAGCAACGAGGCCGTCCGGCTCGCCTGCCGACAGCGTCACGTCGGTCGGCACCCGGTGGCTGCTCGACCCGAGCAGCACCGGAAGGCTCACCCCGAGCCGACGGGCCGCGAGGTCGTGCAGGGCGACGTCGACGGCGGCCTTGGCGCCGTGGTTGCCGGCCACCGCTCGCGACGCGGCCCGGCAGGCCGCCCGCAGGTCGTCGGCGTCGCGCCCGAGCACAGCGTCCGTCAGCGGTCCGGTCACGCACGCCTCCGCACCGGCGAGGGACTCCCCGGTCACCTGCCAGACCTGCGGTGCCTCGCCCCAGCCGGTCACCCCGTCCGAGTCCGTGACCCGGACCACCACCGTCTCCGTCGTGGTGGCGTGGCGCAGCGCGGTGACGAACGGCGTGTGCAGCGGCGTGGAGACCCGGGTGGCGGTGACCCGCGCGAGCGTGCTCATCGCGGGCGGGCCTCCCAGACGACCGCGCTGAGGTCGGCGATCAGCCGGTGCGCGCGGTCCTCCGACAGGTCCGCGGAGGTGCAGACCACCAGGACGTACGGCGCCGCGTCGGCGGGCCGGACCAGCGCGGCGTCGTGGGTGACCCCGTCGACCCAGCCGGTCTTGTTCGCCACGTAGGTGCCCTCCGGAACGCCCGCGGGGACGCCGTCGCGGTGTTGCTGCCCGCTGAGCACCCGCTCGACGGCCTCGCAGGTCGGCGGAGCGGCGAGGGACCGACCGCCCAGCGCGACGAGCACCCGGGCGAGGTCGCGCGCGGTCACCACGTTGTCGATGCCCGCCCGCCGCGCGGCGGCGTCCTCGATCCCGCGCCGGACCGTCGTACGCGGCGAGCAGCCGGCGTCGGAGAGCAGCTCGGCCACCGGCCCGGTGCCGACCTGCTCGAGCAGCAGGTTGGTGGCCAGGTTCCCCGAGCGCACGATCGACTGGCGCGCCAGTCGGCGCAGCGAGCGGGACGTGCCGATCGCCTCCCACGTCTCCGGGTCCTGGTCGTCGTCGGGGTCCAGGGAGAACGGTGAGCCGTCGGCCGCGGAGGCGAACCGGTTGTGCACCGGCACCGCGGCGTCGAGGTCCAGCCGCCCCCGCTCGGCCAGCCGGTACGCCGTGGCCACCAGGGGCAGCTTCATGGTGCTGGCGGCGTAGTGCACCGCGTCCTCGTCCCGGGTCGCGAACGCCGACCCGTCGAGCCCGCCGAACCAGGCCGAGACCGTCCCGCCGTCGCCCGCTGCCGTCTCGGTGACCAGTCCCTGCCACTGCTCGAGGAGGGAGTGGACGGGAGTCGGTGGCGCGGGCATGGGCACGAGGCTAGCCTGCCCGGAAGGGCCGACAGGACCGGGAGGCGGGATGGCAGACGGCCGCGCGCGGGTGCGGATGTCGGACGCGGAGGTGCGCGGCTTCCTGCAGGCGCACCGCAAGGTCCAGGTCGCCACGCTGGGCCGCGACGGCAGTCCGCACCTGTCCGCGCTCTTCTACGCGCTCGACGACCAGGGGCTGGTCTGCTTCTGGACCTACGCGGCGTCCCAGAAGGCGCGCAACCTCGAGCGCGACTCCCGGGTGGCCTGCCTGGTGGAGAGCGGCGAGGAGTACTTCGAGCTGCGCGGCGTCTCGGTCCGGGGTCGCGCCGAGCTGGTCCGCGACGTCGACGAGGTACGCCGGCTGGGCCGTGCCGTGGCCGTCCGGATGCTCGGCGGCGAGCCGCTGGACGAGGCGGGGGAGGTGGAGGTCGATCGCCAGGCGGCGAAGCGGGTGGCGGTCCGGGTGCACGCCGCGCAGGTCGCCAGCTGGGACCACGCCAAGCTGCTCCGCTGAGCGGGTCAGCGCAGCAGCAGCCGCACCGCGACGTCCAGGGAGTGCGTGACGTCCGCCGCGGACGCCCGGCCGGTGACCCACTGCACCAGGCTGGCCAGCCACACGTCCCCGATGACCTTGACGACCGCTGCGTCCTCGGGACTGGCCCGGACGCAGCGCGCTGCCGTGCCGTGCATGGCCCGGGTCAGCAGCCGGGTCACCTCCCGGGCCACGTCGGCGATCTCGCTGGTCACCGACGCGTCCGCGAACATGAACGCACGGGTCAGCGCCTCGGTGAGCAGCGGCTCGCGCTGCAGGCTGCGGGTGGCCCGCTCCAGGACGTGCACCACCCGGTCGGCCGCGGTCCCCTCGGGCACCGGCCGGCGCTCCAGGGTGGCGTTGGCCCGCTCGAGCTGGAGGGCGAGCACCGAGACGAGCAGGTGGATCTTGGAGGGGAAGTAGCGGTAGAGGGTGCCGAGGGCCACGTCCGCGCGCTGCGCCACCGCGCGCATCTGCACCGCCTCGAAACCGCCCTCGGTGGCGAGCCGGCGGGCCGCCTCGAGGATCCGGCGGCGTCGGTCGCGCTGGGCCTCGGACCCGAGGTCCTCGTAGGTGAGCGAGCTGATCGTCGTCACTGTGTCCCGTTCGCCGTCCCGTCGCCTCCCGTAGGCTAGCACCGGCAGCGTGCTCGACCAGAACGCGTTGCAGTCGTCCGGGCGCCCGCCCGGACGACGTGTGTCCTGGTACCGGAGCGCCCGCCGAGGAGGTCGCAGTGCGCATCGCCCTGCTGTCGTACCGCAGCAAGCCGCACTGTGGCGGCCAGGGCGTCTACGTCCGGCACCTGAGCCGTGAGCTGGTCGCGCTGGGGCACGACGTGGAGGTGTTCTCCGGGCAGCCCTACCCCGAGCTGGACCCCGGAGTGCGGCTGACCAAGGTCCCGAGCCTGGACCTCTACCGGGAGCCCGACCCGTTCCGGCTGCCACGCCCGAGCGAGATCCGCGACGCCGTCGACGTGCTCGAGGTGGCGACGATGTGGACGGCGGGCTTCCCCGAGCCGCTCACGTTCAGCCTGCGCGCGGACCGGATCCTGCGCCGACGGCTCGCGCAGTTCGACGTCGTGCACGACAACCAGACGCTCGGGTGGGGGATCCTGCGGCTGGCCGGCACGGGCATCCCGCTGGTGACCACCGTCCACCACCCGATCACGGTGGACCGTCGCCACGACCTCGACGCGGCCTCCGGTCTCAAGAGGATCACCCTGCGGCGGTGGTACGGCTTCGTGCGGATGCAGGGGGCGGTCGCCCGGCGGCTGCCCCGGCTGCTCACGGTGTCGGAGTCCTCCAAGCGGGACATCGTGACCGACTTCGGGGTCCGCCCGGAGGCGGTCGAGGTGGTGCCGCTGGGTGTCGAGCCGGAGGTCTTCTCGCTGCCGGAGCCGCCCCGGGTCCCCGGCCGCATCGTCGCGATGGCGAGCGCGGACACCCCGATGAAGGGCGTCTCCACGCTGCTGGAGGCGTTCGCGAAGCTCCGCACCGAGCGTGACGTCGAGCTGCTGCTGATCACCCGGCCGAAGGCGGGCGGGCGCACCGAGCGGCTCATCGAGCGGCTGGCGATCAAGGACGACGTGCGCTTCGTGAGCGGGCTGTCCGACACCGACCTGGCCCGGGTGGTCGGCTCGGCGGAGGTCGCCTGCGTGCCGTCCCTCTACGAGGGGTTCTCGCTGCCCACCGTCGAGGCGATGGCCTGCGGCACCCCGCTCGTGGCCAGCCGCGCCGGCGCGATCCCGGAGGTGGTGGGCCAGGACGGCAGCTGTGCGGACCTGGTGACCCCGGGCGACGTCGAGGAGCTGGCCCACGCGCTCGCTGCGCTGCTCGACGACCCCGAGCGCCGACGGCGGATGGGCGCGGGCCGGGCGCGAGCGCGCGCTCGAGCGCTTCAGCTGGCGGGCCGTGGCAGAGGCCACCGCAACGGCGTACGCGAGGGCCGTGGAGGAGCGCCGTGCTCACCGTTGACTTCGACCGGCTCGGGGTGCGCCCGGGGGATCGGGTGCTCGACATGGGCTGCGGCGCCGGACGCCACGCCTTCGAGCTCTACCGCCGGGGCGCCGACGTGGTGGCCTTCGACCAGGACGCCGACGAGCTCGCCGCCGTCTCGGAGATGTTCGCCGCGATGCGCCGGGCCGGAGAGGTGCCGGCCGGCGCCGAGGCCGACGCGAAGCAGGGCGACGCGCTCCAGCTCCCGTTCGCCGACGGTGAGTTCGACCGGGTGGTCGCTGCCGAGGTGCTCGAGCACATCCCCGCCGACGAGCAGGCGATCGCCGAGCTGGTGCGCGTCCTGCGGCCCGGCGGGCGGCTCGCCGTGACGGTCCCGCGCTGGCTGCCCGAGCGGATCTGCTGGGCGCTGTCGGAGGCCTACCACGAGGTCGAGGGCGGTCACGTGCGGATCTACACCCGGGGCGAGCTGGTGGGCAAGGTCGCCGCGACCGGCCTGCGGTACGACGGTCATGCGCACGTGCACGCGCTGCACGCGCCGTACTGGTGGCTCAAGTGCGCGGTGGGCGTGCACGACGACGACCACGTGCTCGTCCGCGCCTACCACCGGCTGCTGGTCTGGGACATCATGCGCCGCCCGTGGCCGACCCGGACGGCCGAGCAGCTGCTGGACCCCCTGATCGGCAAGAGCGCCGTGCTGTACTTCACGAAGCCGTGACCCCGTGACCTCCGACCTGCCGCACCTGCCGGGGCTGCTCGACCGCGACGCGGTCCGGGCCACCGGCGCTGCCATCGCGGCGGTGCAGGAGGAGTCCGGGGCCGTGCCGTGGTTCCCGGGCGGTCACGTCGACCCGTGGGACCACGTCGAGTGCGCGATGGCGCTGCTGGTGGCGGGTGAGCAGACCGCCGCCGACCGGGCCTACCGGTGGCTGTTCGCGACCCAGCGCGAGGACGGCTCCTGGCCGATGCGGGTAACCGGCGGAGTGGCCGAGGACACCGCGACGGACGCCAACATGTGCGCCTACCTGGCGGTCGGCGTCTGGCACCACTGGCTGGTGCGTGCGGACGAGGCGTTCGTCCGCGAGGCCTGGCCGGTGGTACGCCGGGCGCTGGACCTGGCCGTCGGCCTCCAGCTGCCGTTCGGCGGCATCGCCTGGGCCCGCGACCCCGAGGGCGCGGTCTGGGACGAGGCGCTGGTCACCGGCAGCTCGAGCATCCACCACGCGCTCGGGTGCGGTCTGTCGCTGGCCCGGCTCGTCGACGAGCCCCAGCCCGGCTGGCAGCTCGCGGCGGGCCGGCTCGGACACGCGCTGCGCGAGCACGAGGACCTCTTCGCACCGCGGTCCCGCTGGTCGATGGACTGGTACTACCCGCTGCTCTCCGGCGCGCTGACCCGTAGCGACTCGCTCGACCGGCTGGCTGCCCGGTGGGACGAGTTCGTGGTGCCGGGGCTCGGGATCCGCTGCGTCGCGGACCGGCCCTGGGTCACCGGCGCGGAGACCGCCGAGCTGGCGCTGGCCCTCGAGACACTCGGCCGTGCGGAGGACGCCCGGGTGCTGCTCGCGGACGTGCAGCACCTGCGGGACCCCGACGGGTCCTACTGGACCGGGTTCGTCTACCCCGACGACGCCCGCTGGCCCGAGGAGCGGAGCACCTGGACGGCGGCGGCGGTCGTGCTGACGGTGGACGCGCTCAGCGACACCACACCGGGCGCGGGGATCTTCAGGCCGGCTCGGCAGGCCTGCAGCGTGCCCGAGATCGGGCTCACGTGCGGCTGCCGGTCAGCCGACCGGGTCGCCGGCGTCTCCGGCCACCCGGCGTAGCACCCGCATCGACCCTCGCGCGTCGACCTCCTCGAAGGTGCCGCTGGTGAGCGCCCGCCGGTACATCCGGTACGGCGCCTGGCCGCCGTCCGCGGGGTCCGCGAACACGTCGTGGACGACCATGGCGGCGCCGTCCGCCACCCAGCGGCCCCAGCCCTCGTAGTCGTGGCCGACGTGCTCGTCGGTGTGCCCGCCGTCGACGAAGAGCAACGACAGGGGCGTGCGCCACCACACCGAGACGGTCGTGGACCGGCCGACCACGGCGACCACGACGTCCTCCAGGCCGGCGCGGGTGATCGTCTGCCGGAACCAGGGCAGGGTGTCGATGCGGCCTGCCTCCGGGTCGACGAGGCTGCCGTCGTGGTACTCCCACCCGGGCTGGTTCTCCTCCGAGCCGCGATGGTGGTCCACGCTGAACACCGTGCCGCCCACGGCCTGGGCGGCGGCGCCGAGGTAGACCGCCGACTTGCCGCAGTAGCTGCCGACCTCGACCGCCGGCCCGTGGGGCAGCCGCTCGCGTGCCACCTGGTGCAGCAGGTCGCCCTCGTCCTCGGGCATGAACCCCTTCGCGGCGCGGGCGTGCGCCAGCATCGCGGCGGGCATGCCGGTCACCGGACCGCCTCGGCGTACGTCCAGCGCAGGAAGCGGTCGACGCCGCGCACCACGTGGGCGCTGCGGACCGACGGGAAGACGTCGAAGGCGTGCTGGGTGCCGGGCAGCTCCGCGTAGGCCACCGGATGGTGCGAGACGGCGCGCAGCCGCTGCACGAACGCCCGCGCCTGCGCGACGTCGACGAGGCTGTCGTTGCGGCCGTGGACGACGAAGAACGGCGGCGCCTCGTCGGTGACCCGCAGCAGCGGCGAGGCCCGCTCGAAGTCGGCGACGGAGGAGGCCGGGTCCTTGAACAGCACCCGCGGTCCGAGGAACCGGTCCCGCATCTGCACCGCCCGGCGGCCGGTCGTCCCGGCGAAGTCGTAGACGCCGTAGTGCGGGACGGCGGCCTGCACCGAGGTGTCCGCGTCCTCGAACCCGGGCTGGTACTCCGGGTCGTTCGGCGTGAGGGCGGCCAGCGCCGCGAGGTGCCCGCCCGCGGAGCCGCCCGTGACCGCCAGGAACGCCGGGTCGGCGCCGTACGCCGAACCGTGCTCGCGGAGCCAGGCGATGGCGCGCTTGACGTCGACGACGTGGTCGGGGAAGCGCGCCCGGGGGCTGAGGCGGTAGTTGATCGCGACGCAGACCCACCCGCGGGCCGCCATGTGCAGCATGAGCGGCACGCCCTGGTCCTCCTTGCGGCCGAGGACCCAGCCGCCGCCGTGCACCTGGAGCAGGACCGGCGCGTTCTTCAGGTCGGCGTCGCGCTGCCGGTACAGGTCCAGCATCCCGCGACGGCCGTGCTCGCCGTACGGGATGTCGCGCAGGATCTCCACCTCGTCGCGGTGCAGCCGGAACGGCATCGCCAGCTCGCGCAGCGGGGTGGAGAGGTCGAGCTGGGCGTAGGTGGCGCTGAGCCGGTCGCGGTACTCCTCGCCGAGCGCCTCGCAGAGCGCCCGCTCCACGTCGCCCTTGGCCGACTGGGAGACCGCGACGATCGCTCCGAGCGCGGTGAGGCTGCCGGCCGCGAGCGCCAGGCCGACCGGGTCGCGGCGCCCGCGGGCGAGCTGCACACCGGTGTCCAGAGCGGAGGCCGCGGCCAGGTGCGGAGCGAGCTCGCTGGTCATCCAGCCCGCCACCATGACCGGGATGCCGGTGTAGTAGCCCGGCAGCGGCCTCACGGCGTTGGCGGTGAGCGCAGCGACGAGGAGCTGACGACTGCGGTACGACACGTCGTCAGCCTAGCCAGGGCGACGGGAACGCGTTGCAGGTCAGCGGGCCGCTGGGAAAATCGCTCGCGTCCCGCCGGGGTCCCGAGGACGCTGGGGGCATGGACATCCGGTCCCTCACCGCAGCCGACGCGGCGACGGTGCGCGCGGCGGTGGACCTGCTCGACGCGGTCGGGAAGGTCGACTCCCCGTGGGCGCACCCGACGACGCGGACCCAGCTCGAGGGGACCCTCCGGCACGGCTGGGACGGGGAGCCCCCGCGCGGGTTCGCCGGTCGGGACGGCGACCGGCTGGTCGCGCTCGGCGAGCTCTGGACGAGCGACTGGGACAACGTCCACCTCGCCTGGGCACAGGTCGTCGTGCACCCCGACGCGCGGCGCCGTGGGCACGCGTCGGCGATGCTCGCGAGGCTCCAGGAGGAGGCGCGCGCCCACGGCTGCACGAGCATGGGCGGCGACGGCTGGGCGGCCGACCACGTCGACGGCTTCGCCACGCACCACGGGTTCGCCCGCCGGGCCACGGAGGTCAACCGACGCCAGGACCTCGACAGCCTCGACGAGGCGGTGCTCGCCGGTATCCTCGCCGAGGCGCGCGCGGCGGCGGCCGACTACGAGCTCGTGGCGATCGAGGGGCGCACCCCCGAGTCGCTCATCGAGGACCTCGCCGCCGCGGTCGCGGCCATCAACGACGCCCCCACCGACGACCTGGACGTCGAGGACGAGGTGTTCACCACCGACCGGGTGCGCAGCTACGAGGCCGCCACGCTCGCCCGGCGCCAGCGGCTGCGCCGGCTCGTCGCCCGGCACCGGGACACCGGGGAGCTCGCCGGCCACACGGTGGTCGCCGTGGAGGAGGAGCGCCCGCACATCGGACACCAGCACGACACGTCGGTCGTCCGTGCCCATCGCGGTCACCGGCTCGGCCTGCTGCTCAAGGCGGAGATGGTCCGGTGGCTGCGGGAGTCCGAGCCGGCGCTGCGCACCGTCGACACCTGGAACGCGGCGTCGAACACGCACATGGTGGCGGTGAACGAGGCCCTCGGCTACCGGGTGCTCGGCACCGCCGCCGCGTACCAGCGGGACCTGTGAGCTCGTGCCCGGGAACGCCGCGTCGACCTCGCTCGGCGCACTGGCTGTGCCACCTGCGCGCTGGCCTGGCGGGCCGCCCTGCGCGGACAGCCGGACGAGGTTGCACGCCGAGCTCGGCCACCCGGTGCGAGGGTGGCTGGTGGAGCCGGGCTGAGGCTGCGGCGGCCTACTTCACCGCGCAGACGTCGCCCTTCGTGAGCCGGATCTTCTGGTTGGCGATGGTCACGTCGGTGACCACCCGCACCGACGAGCCCTGGCACCCGGTCGCGCCGAGGTTCACCGGCTTGACGGTGGCGGCCTTGCCGGGCCTGCCCGCCGGGCCGCGGGCCCCCCGGGCGCCGTCCTTGCCGTCGAGGCCGTCGAGGCCGTCCTGGCCGACGGCGCCCGGCTCCCCGGGGGCGCCGCGCAGTCCGGTCGCGCCCTGGGGTCCCTGAAGCTGGTCGCCGAAGACCGCGACCGCGCCGAAGGCTCCCAGGAAGCCGCACGCCAGAGAGACGACGATGGTCACCAGGAGACCCGAAAACTTGCCCATGTCCCGAGGTTAGGGCGAGCGGGGCGTTCCGTCCGCGCAATCCCGAATGCGCGCTTTGCGAATTACAGACCTGTTCTTCCCGAAACCGGCCGCGAGCCACCTGGGACCGCTGTGACAATTGGTGTGGTTGTGACGTCGTCTCAAGGGAGTGGCTGCCGTGACTTTCCTCGTCTTCCTGGCCCGTCGGGGCCTCGTGATCGCCATCGCGACCGTCCTCGTGACGGCGCTCGTCTGGTCGGCCACCGCCTCGTCGCCGCTGGCGCTGCGCACCACCCCGGCGAGCCAGAAGGTGCTCGACTTCACGCCCGTCGCCGGCGCCACGTTCAACCGGCCCGTCGGGACACCCGTCCAGCAGCGGGCGATCTTCACGGTGGTCAACCACAGCATCGACGCGGCGCCGGCCGGCTCGACGATCAGGATCGCGGTGTTCTCGTTCTCCGAGAAGGCCACCGCCGACAAGCTGATCGCGGCGCACAGCCGCGGGGTCAACGTGCAGCTGATCTTCGACGACCACATCGTGTACGCGCAGGAGGCCCGGCTGCGCTCGGCCCTCGGTGCGAACCCGAACCGGCTGTCGTTCACGGTGCTGTGCCACCTGAGCTGCCGCGGCACCAGCGGCAACATGCACGACAAGCTGTTCCTGTTCAGCCAGGCGGGCCGGGCGCAGAACGTGGTCATGGTCGGCTCCGACAACCTGACCGGCTACAACGCCGAGCGGCAGTGGAGCGACATGTACACCGTGGTGGACGACGCCGCCCTCTACTTCACCTACGCCGGTGTCTTCGACCAGATGAAGTACGACCGGGCGGTCACCAGGCCGTACATCCGGGCCGACGTCAACGGCTTCGAGCCGCAGTTCTACCCGGCTCCAGGGGTGACGCAGACGACCGACCCGGTGCTCGGCGCTCTGGACCAGATCACCTGCACGGGCGTCCCCGCGGGCGCCGGCTCCAAGGGGAGGACGACGGTCCGGATCTCCCACCATGCCTGGAACGGCACCCGCGGCGTCTACCTGGCGCGCAAGGTGGCCGCTCTCGAGACCGCCGGCTGCGACGTCAGGGTGATCTACGGCGTCGGCATGGGCGCCGGGGTCAAGAGGGTCCTGTCGCGCGCCAGGGTGCCGCTCAGCGCGGGCACCCACAAGGGCATCCGCACCCATGAGAAGTACCTGCTGGTCAACGGCTGGTACGGCGCCGACCCGACGTCGAAGATCGTGTGGACCGGCTCGCACAACTGGTCCGACGGCGCGCTGAGGCGCGACGACCTGATCGTCCGCATCGAGAGCCCGACGGCCTACGGCCAGTACCTGGCGAACTTCAACGACATCTGGACCAACGGCTGAGGATCACCAGCCGCGCGCCCGCCACTCCGGGAGGTGCGGCCGCTCGGCGCCCAGCGTGGTGTCGTCACCGTGGCCGGGGTAGACCCACGTCTCGTCCGGCAGCCTGTCGAAGACGCGCTGTTCCAGGTGGTCCATCAGCGAGGTGAAGTCCCGTGGGCTCGCCGTCCGCCCGGGCCCTCCCGGGAACAACGAGTCCCCGGTGAACAGGTGCGGCGCGCCGGTGGGGTCGTCGTAGAGCAGCGCGATGGCGCCGGGCGTGTGGCCGACGAGCTCGATGACCTCCAGCGAGCGGTCGCCGACCGCGATCCGGTCGCCGTGCACCACCCTGCGGTCGGTCGGCACCGGTATCTCGTCGGCGTCCTCGGCCCCGGCGGCCGTCTCGGCCCCGGTGGCGGCCACCACCTCGGCCAGCGCCTGCCAGTGGTCGCCGTGGCGGTGGGTCGTCACCACCCGGGCCAGGCCGTCCTCGCCGACGACCTCCAGGAGCCGGTCGGGCTCGGCGGCCGCGTCGATGAGCACCTGCTCGTCGGTGTCCTGGCAGCGCAGCAGGTAGGCGTTGTTGTCCATCGGGCCGACCGAGACCTTGGTGATGGTCAGCCCGGCGAGCTCGTGGACGGCCGGCGGTCCGCCCGGCTTCACCTTGCCGTGGTAGGTCATCGCAGTCACCGCCACTTCGGCAGCTCGGGGAGGTCCCCGGAGCCGCATTCGAGACCTGCGCCGTCCCCGCGTCCGAGCGCGAACCAGGCGAGGTCGACGGCCGTCCCCGTCACGACGGGACCCTCGCCCGCGCCGTACGTCCAGCTGCCACCGGTGTCGGTGGCGCGCAGCGTGAACGGCGGCCCGGCCGCGCGGTCCTCGCGGACCCGGTCGAGCAGCACGCCGGCGAAGGCGACGTCCCAGTCCCGGTGGGTGAAGCCGACGTCGAGGTCGGCGTGGTGCACCTCCAGCTCGAGGCGCCGGCGCGTCGCCACCTCGCGCACCGGGAACGTGGGAGAGCCGGGTTCCCGGGAGACCTGGACCTGCTCGTGCCGGACGTCGAGCTCGTTGACCGCCTGGAGCAGCCGGCCCGACGAGGCGGCCGCGTCGACACGCAGGTCGTGCGCGCTGCGGCCGGCCCCGGCCTCGATGTCCGCGTCGCGCCGGTCCTGCGAGGCGTACATCGGCGTCACGACCCCGGTCTCGGCCCAGTGGACCAGGTTGCAGAAGGCGTCGGCGTTGCGGGCGAGGTGGGTGACGACGTGTCCGCGGGTCCAGCCGGGGAGCAGCGAGGGGCCCCGCATGTCGTCGTCGGTGAGAACTGTCAGTGCCCCCAGATAGCGTGTGGAGGCGACCACCATCTCGACCAGATGGGGGATGGCGATGGGGCTCGATTCGTCGTCCATGCCCCCATCTAACCGTCGGTGCGCCGCCTTGGGCCAGCAGATAGGATCGCGAACGCATGTTCGACGTCGCAGACGCTGTGTCCAGCCTGTCCGACCCGACCGATGACAAGGGAAGTGCAGTGGCCGACCAGCTCATCATCCGCGGCGCGCGGGAGCACAACCTCAAGGACGTCTCGCTCGACCTGCCCCGCGACGCCCTGATCGTGTTCACCGGCCTGTCCGGCTCCGGCAAGTCGAGCCTGGCGTTCGACACGATCTTCGCCGAGGGGCAGCGCCGGTACGTCGAGTCGCTCTCGGCGTACGCACGGCAGTTCCTGGGCCAGATGGACAAGCCCGACGTCGACTTCATCGAGGGGCTGTCGCCGGCGGTCTCCATCGACCAGAAGTCGACCTCGAAGAACCCGCGGTCCACGGTCGGCACGATCACCGAGGTCTACGACTACCTGCGGCTGCTCTACGCCCGCGCCGGTCGACCGCACTGCCCGACCTGCGGCGCGCCGATCTCCCGCCAGACCCCCCAGCAGATCGTCGACCGGGTGCTGACCCTCGAGGAGGGGACCCGCTTCCAGGTGCTCGCCCCGGTCGTCCGGGGCCGCAAGGGCGAGTACGTCGACCTGTTCCGCCAGCTGCAGACGCAAGGGTTCTCGCGGGCCCGCGTCAACGGCGAGACCTACCCGCTGAGCGAGCCGCCCAAGCTCGACAAGCAGAAGAAGCACACCATCGAGGTGGTCGTCGACCGGCTCGCCGTCAAGGAGTCCGCCAAGCGTCGGCTGACCGACTCGGTGGAGACGGCTCTGGGCCTCGCGTCCGGCCTCGTCGTCTTCGACCTCGTCGACCTCCCGGCCGGTGACCCGGGCCGCGAGCAGCGGTTCTCCGAGAAGATGGCCTGTCCCAACGAGCACCCGATCGAGACAGACGACCTGGAGCCTCGCTCGTTCTCCTTCAACTCGCCGTTCGGCGCCTGCCCGCAGTGCCACGGGCTCGGCACCCGCATGGAGGTCGACCCGGAGCTCGTCGTGACCGACCCGGCCGCGACACTCGGCGAAGGGGTCATCGGGCCGTGGTCCGGGGCGCACGTCGCCGACTTCTTCGTCCGGCTGCTCGCGGCGCTCGGCGACGAGCTCGGGTTCGACCTGAACACGCCCTGGGAGGACCTGCCCACCAAGGCCCGCCGGTCGATCCTCGACGGGCACCCGACCAAGGTGCACGTCCGGCACACCAACCGCTACGGCCGTGAGCGCTCGTACTACACCTCGTTCGAGGGCGTCCGGCCCTACATCGAGCGCCGGCACCGCGAGGCCGAGTCGGACACCAGCCGGGAGCGCTTCGAGGGCTTCATGCGCGAGGTGCCCTGCCCGGCGTGCAAGGGCAGCCGCCTGAAGCCGGTGTCGGTCTCGGTCACCCTCGGCGGGAAGAGCATCGCCGAGGTCTGCGCGCTGCCGATCAACGAGACCGCCGACTTCCTGCGCTCGCTCCAGCTGACCGAGCGGGAGAAGCAGATCGCCGAGCGGGTGCTCAAGGAGATCCAGGAGCGGCTCAGGTTCCTGCTGGACGTGGGCCTGGACTACCTCTCCCTGGACCGTCCATCCGGCTCGCTGTCCGGGGGCGAGGCGCAGCGGATCCGGCTGGCGACCCAGATCGGCGCCGGGCTGGTCGGCGTGCTCTACGTGCTGGACGAGCCGTCGATCGGCCTCCACCAGCGCGACAACCACCGGCTGATCGAGACGCTCGTGCGGCTGAAGGACCTCGGCAACACGTTGATCGTGGTGGAGCACGACGAGGACACCATCAAGGTGGCCGACTGGGTCGTCGACATCGGTCCCGGTGCCGGGGAGCACGGCGGCCAGGTGGTGGTGTCCGGCACCGTCGAGGAGCTGCTCGACCACCACGACTCGCTGACCGGCCTCTACCTGTCCGGCCGCAGGCAGATCCCGGTGCCGGGGGTACGGCGGCCGCGGACGCCGGGACGCAGCCTCAAGGTCGTCGGCGCGAAGGAGCACAACCTCCGCGACGTCGACGTCACCTTCCCGCTGGGCATGTTCGTCGCGGTCACGGGCGTCTCCGGCTCGGGCAAGTCGACGCTGGTCAACGACATCCTCTACACGCAGCTGGCCAAGCAGATCTACAACGCCCGCACGGTCCCCGGCCGGCACCGCCGCATCGAGGGGCTCGACCACGTCGACAAGGTGATCCACGTCGACCAGTCCCCGATCGGGCGTACCCCGCGGTCCAACCCCGCGACCTACACCGGCGTCTTCGACCACGTCCGCAAGCTGTTCGCCTCGACGCCGGAGGCGAAGATGCGCGGCTACCAGCAGGGCCGGTTCTCGTTCAACGTCAAGGGCGGCCGCTGCGAGGCCTGCGCCGGCGACGGCACGATCAAGATCGAGATGAACTTCCTGCCGGACGTCTACGTGCCCTGCGAGGTCTGCCACGGCGCGCGCTACAACCGCGAGACGCTCGAGGTGCACTACAAGGGCAAGACCGTCGCGGAGGTCCTGGACATGCCGATCGAGGAGGCGGTGGACTTCTTCGAGGCGATCCCGGCCATCTCGCGGCATCTGCGGACCCTCGTGGACGTGGGGCTGGGCTACGTGCGGCTCGGCCAGCCCGCGCCGACGCTGTCCGGAGGCGAGGCGCAGCGCGTCAAGCTGGCCGCCGAGCTGCAGAAGCGCTCGACCGGGCGCACGGTCTACGTGCTCGACGAGCCGACGACAGGGCTGCACTTCGAGGACATCCGCAAGCTGCTGCTGGTGCTGGGCCGCCTGGTCGACCAGGGCAACACGGTGCTGGTCATCGAGCACAACCTCGACGTCATCAAGACCGCCGACTGGCTCATCGACATGGGCCCCGAGGGCGGCAGCCGCGGGGGCCTGGTCGTCGCCGAGGGCACGCCGGAGGAGGTCGCGGCGAACCCGGAGAGCTTCACCGGCGAGTTCCTGCGGCCGCTGCTCGCCGACCGCCCGGCCGCCGAGCCTGCGCGGCGGGGGAGCCGCCCAGAAGAAGCCCGCCCAGCAGAAGCCCGCCCAGCAGAAGCCTGCCCAGAAGAAGCCCGCCCAGCAGGAGCCGGCCCAGCAGACCGTCCCTAAGAGCACGCGCACGGCGCGGGCCGGGGCTCGTACGAGGACCGCGAGCCGCTCGTCCTAGTGCGCGGTGGCCCGCCCGGGGCGGCCCCGGGCTCGGGCACTCTCAGGCCGCTCTCAGGCGCGGGGTCGTCCGCCCGGATAGATTGACGGGACAACCATCCCCGCCACACGAGGAGCACCCATGACCGGTGAGCGCGAGTCGACCACCTCGGAGGTGACCCGCCGGTCGCTGCTGCGCGGCGCCGCCGTGGGCGGTGCAGCGCTCCCGCTGCTGGCCGCCTGCGGCTCCAGCAGCGCCTCCGGGGGCTCCTCGGACCCGTCGAACCGATCCTCGTCAGGTGGCTCGGGTGGCGCCGGAGGCGCCGGCGGCGCCGGCGGCGCCGGGGGCGCCAGGGTCGCCGAGTCCCAGGTCCCGGTCGGGGGCGGCACGATCCTGGCCGCCGACCGGGTCGTGGTCACCCAGCCGACCAAGGGCGAGTTCAGGGCCTTCTCGGCGATCTGCACGCACATGGGCTGCGAGGTCTCGCAGGTCCAGGACAAGAAGATCATCTGTCCGTGCCACGGCAGCATGTTCTCCATCAAGGACGGAGCGGTGCTCTCCGGTCCGGCCCCGACCCCGCTGCCGGCCAAGAAGGTGTCCGTCTCGGGTGGTCAGGTCGAGGTGGGCTGAGCCGCCGACCGCTCCGGCCCTGGGGGGCGCCAGGGCCGGAGCGCCGGCCATCCTGCACGGTCAGGGCCGACCGAGCGCGCGGTACGTCCACCCGGCAGGCCGGGTATAGGGGTTTCGGACGGTTCCGAGCGTCGAGGATGGCCGGGGTCTCCACCGGTCAAGGAGCATGAGTCGGGCTCCTTGACGTCAGACGCTAGTCACCCGCGACCCGTAGTCCTGCCGAACGGGACAACAGGGGGCGTTGGGCCCGCGCTCACGGGGTCCGATGGTGCCAGCGGCCGATGGTCCGCGTTGGTGCCCGAGTGGCTCGAAGTGAGGGTCACGGGCCCGGCGGCCGGCCGTGCCCCGTCCCCGGTGCCCCGTCCCCGGTGCCCCGTAGGGTTGGCGCGTGCCCGACCCGTCGACCTACCGTCCCGCCCCGGGGTCGATCCCCACCTCGCCGGGCGTCTACCGGTTCCGCGACGAGCGAGGCCGGGTGGTCTACGTCGGCAAGGCGAAGAACCTGCGGGCCCGGCTGACGTCGTACTTCCAGGGTCTCGCCAACCTGCACCCCCGCACGGCCTCGATGGTCACCAGCGCCGCGAGCGTGGAGTGGACCGTGGTCAACACCGAGGTCGAGGCGCTCCAGCTGGAGTACTCCTGGATCAAGGAGTTCGACCCGCGGTTCAACGTCAAGTACCGCGACGACAAGTCCTACCCGTGGCTGGCGGTCACCGTCAACGAGGAGTACCCGCGCGTGATGGTCGGGCGCGGCGCGAAGCGGCGGGGAGTGCGCTACTTCGGCCCCTACTCCCACGCCTGGGCGATCCGCGAGACCGTGGACCTGCTGCTGCGGGTGTTCCCGATGCGCTCATGCAGCAACGGCGTCTTCAAGCGGTCGGCGCAGATCGGCCGGCCGTGCCTGCTCGGCTACATCGGCAAGTGCACGGCGCCGTGCGTGGGCCGGGTCTCCGCCGACGAGCACCGCGACATCGTCGAGGACTTCTGCGACTTCATGGCGGGCCAGACGAGCGCGTTCGTGAAGCGCCTCGAGAAGCAGATGTACGCCGCGTCGGCCGACCTGGACTTCGAGCGGGCGGCCCGGCTGCGCGACGACATCGGCGCGCTGAACCGGGCGATGGAGAAGCAGGCCGTGGTGCTGGGCGACGGCACGGACGCCGACGTCGTGGCGTTCGCCGACGACCCGCTCGAGGTCGCGGTGCAGATCTTCTACGTCCGCGGCGGCCGGATCCGGGGCCAGCGCGGCTGGGTGGCCGACAAGACCGACGACGCCGACACCGGCGGGCTCGTCGAGCGCTTCCTCCTCCAGCTCTACGACGGCGAGGCCGGCGACGCGATCCCGCGCGAGGTCCTGGTGCCCGCACTGCCCGACGACGCCCCGGTGCTGGAGCAGTGGCTCACGGGGCTCCGCGGCGCCCGGGTCTCGCTCCGGGTCCCGCAGCGGGGCGACAAGAAGGCGCTGCAGGAGACGGTGGGCCGCAACGCCCTGCAGTCCCTCGCGCTCCACAAGACCAAGCGGGCCAGCGACCTGACCACCCGCAACCGCGCGCTCGAGGAGATCCAGACCGCGCTCGACCTGCCGTCGGCGCCGCTGCGCATCGAGTGCTACGACATCTCCAACCTCCAGGGCACGGAGGTGGTCGGCTCGATGGTGGTCTTCGAGGACGGGCTGGCCCGCAAGAGCGAGTACCGCCGGTTCGTGGTGCGCGGCGTCGAGGGCCAGAACGACGTCGCCTCGATGCACGAGGTGATCACCCGCCGGTTCCGCAGGCTGCTCGACGAACGGGCGGAGATGCCCGAGATGGAGCTGGCCGACTCGGCGGAGGACGGCCCCGGGGCCCCGATGCTCGTCGACCCCGACACCGGCCGGCCGCGGAAGTTCGCCTACGCTCCCGGGCTCGTGGTGGTCGACGGCGGCCCGCCGCAGGTCGCGGCGGCGCAGCGGGCGCTCGACGAGCTGGGCATCGACGACATCCCGGTGTGCGGACTGGCCAAGCGGCTCGAGGAGCTGTGGGTCCCCGGCCAGGAGGACCCGGTCGTGCTGCCCCGCACCAGCGAGGGGCTCTACCTCCTCCAGCGGGTTCGCGACGAGGCGCACCGGTTCGCGATCACCCATCACCGGTCACGGCGCTCCAAGAGCATGGTCGAGAGCGTCCTCGACGACGTCCCGGGCCTGGGCGAGGTGCGTCGCAAGGCGCTGCTGCGGCGGTTCGGCTCGCTGAAGAAGCTGCGGGCTGCGACCCTGGACGAGATCGCCGAGGTGCCCGGGATCGGCCCGCGAACCGCCGAGGCGATCGCGGTGGCCCTGGCGGCTGCCCAGAGCGGGCCGCAGGCCGTGACGGTCAACACGGCGACCGGTGAGATCGAGGAGTCCTGATGGCGGCGCAGGCCGGTGCGGAGCACGACGAGCAGCGCGGCCACCTGGTGGTGGTCACCGGGATGACCGGGGCCGGCCGCAGCACCGCGGCCAAGGAGCTCGAGGACCTCGGGTTCTACGTGGTCGACAACCTGCCGCCCCAGCTCGTCCCCCAGGTCGTGCGCCTGGTCGACGAGTCGCAGGGGCCGCTGCAGCCGATCGCGGTCGTCGTCGACGTACGGTCCGGGTCGTTCTTCGCCTCCCTGCAGGAGTTCGTCGCCCACCGGGAGACCGGCCGGCACGCCACCCTGCTGTTCCTCGAGGCCAACGACGACGTGCTGGTGCGCCGCCAGGAGGCGGCCCGCCGCCCCCACCCGCTGCAGGACGGCGGCCGGCTGCTCGACGGCCTGCGCCGGGAGCGGACGGTCCTCGCGGACCTGCGCAGCGACGCCGACCTGGTGATCGACACGTCCAACCTCAACGTCCACCAGCTGACCGACAAGGTGGCCGACCTCTTCGGCACCGAGCACACCACGTCGTTGAAGGCCACCGTGGTGAGCTTCGGCTTCAAGTACGGCATCCCGGTCGACGCGGACCTGGTGGCGGACATGCGCTTCCTGCCCAACCCGCACTGGGTGCCCGAGCTCCGTCCGCTCTCCGGGCGCGACGAGGCGGTGGCGACGTACGTCAAGGACCGGCCGGAGGCCCAGGAGTTCCTCGAGCGGTACGTTCCGCTCGTCGAGACGGTGATCGCGGGCTACCTGCGCGAGGGCAAGCGGTTCATGACGATCGCCATCGGCTGCACGGGCGGCAAGCACCGCAGCGTCGCGATGACCGAGGAGGTCGCCGCCCGGCTGCGCGACCGGGGGATCGCGGCCCGACCGATGCATCGGGACCTGGGTCGTGAGTGAGCCGGTGCCCTGGGCCTCCGCCGCGCGGGACGGTCTCGCCGACCTCCGGGTCGTCGCCCTGGGCGGTGGCCACGGGCTGGCCGCCTCGCTGGCCGCGTTGCGCCAGGTGGTGTCCGACCTCACCGCCGTCGTCACGGTGGCCGACAACGGCGGGTCGTCGGGGCGGCTGCGGCGCGAGTTCGGCGTGCTGCCTCCCGGGGACCTGCGGCAGGCGCTGGCGGCGCTCTGCGGCGACGACGACTGGGGCCGGACCTGGGCCGACGTGCTCCAGCACCGGTTCACCAGCAGTGGTGAGATGAACGAGCACGCCGTCGGCAACCTGCTGATCGTGGCGCTGTGGGAGCTGCTCGGCGAGCACGTCACCGGCCTGGACTGGGTGGCCCGACTGCTGGGGGCGCACGGCCGGGTGCTGCCGATGTCGGTCTCGCCGATCGACATCACCGCCTCGGTGCGAGGCGCCGATCCCGCCCGCCCCGACGAGGTGCGCAGCATCCGTGGGCAGGTCGAGGTCGCCTCCACCCCGGGACGGGTCCTCGCCGTCCGGCTGGAGCCCGACGACCCGCCGGCCTGCCCCGAGGCGCTGGCCGCCGTCGAGTCCGCCGACTGGGTGGTCCTGGGTCCCGGGTCGTGGTTCACCAGCGTGATCCCGCACCTCCTGGTGCCGGGGCTGCGGAGCGCGCTCGCGAAGACGTCGGCCCGCCGGGTCGTCACCTTGAACCTCGCGCCGCAGGCGGGCGAGACTGCCGGGTTCTCACCCGAGAAGCACCTCGAGGTGCTCGCCGCGCACGCCCCGGAGCTGCGGCTGGACGCGGTCGTGGTGGACCGCCGTACCGTCGTGGACCGGACCCGCCTGGAGGACACCGCCCGCGGGCTCGGCGCCCGCCTCGTGGTGGCCGACGTGGGGGTCGACGACGGCAGCCCTCGGCACGACTCGGCCAAGTTGGCCAATGCGTACACGGCTCTCATGGCGCAGGCATAGGGTGTCCGCGACACCAACCGAGACGCTTCGGCGCGGACGGTGTCGGGGGACGCCCGACACCATCGGGACGCACACACTCGTGGCAGGATCGGACGCATGGCGATGACGGCACAGGTGAAGGCGGAGCTGGCGAACACGACAGTCACCAAGACCTGCTGCCGGAAGTCCGAGGTGTCCAGCATGCTTCGGTTCGCCGGTGGTCTGCACATCGTGAGCGGCCGCATCGTCGTGGAGGCGGAGCTCGACACCGGCGCCGCCGCGCGACGGCTGCGCCGGGACATCTCCGAGGTCTACGGTCACCCGAGCGACGTCGTCATGGTCTCCGGCAACGGGATCCGCAAGGGCAGCCGGTACGTCGTCCGCGTGGTGCGCGACGGCGAGGCGCTCGCCCGGCAGACCGGGCTGCTCGACGGGCGGGGAAGGCCGGTGCGCGGGCTGCCTCCGCAGGTCGTCTCCGGTGCCGGCTGTGACGCGGTGGCGGCCTGGCGCGGCGCCTTCCTGGCCCACGGGTCGCTGACCGAGCCGGGCCGCTCGTCGGCGCTCGAGGTGACCTGTCCGGGCCCCGAGGCGGCGCTCGCGCTGGTCGGCGCGGCCCGCCGGCTCGGCATCCCGGCCAAGGCCCGCGAGGTGCGCGGGGTCGACCGCGTGGTGATCCGCGACGGCGACGCGATCGGCGCACTCCTCACCCGGCTGGGGGCGCACGAGTCGCTGATGGCCTGGGAGGAGCGCCGGATGCGCCGGGAGGTGCGGGCGACCGCGAACCGGCTGGCGAACTTCGACGACGCGAACCTGCGCCGCTCGGCCCGCGCCGCGGTTGCCGCCGGGGCCCGCGTGGACCGCGCCCTGGAGATCCTCGGGGACGAGGTCCCGGACCACCTGAAGATGGCCGGTGACCTCCGCCTCGAGCACAAGCAGGCCTCGCTGGAGGAGCTCGGTCAGCTGCACGTCCCGCCGTTGACCAAGGACGCGATCGCCGGCCGGATCCGGCGGCTGCTGGCGATGGCCGACAAGCGTGCCCAGGACCTGGGCGTCCCCGACACCGAGGCCGGCCTGAGCGCGGAGATGCTCGCCGAGCAGCAGTAGCGGGGGGCTCCAGGAGCGGCGTCCCCGGTTACCGGGACGTAGGACGAACGGCCCGTTCCCCGCGCTTGGACAACCGGTAGGGTCGGACGCGTGGCACCCCACGCGGGTGCCCTTCCAAGACCAGCTGACGAGGAGCGACACCCGTGACTGTTCGCGTGGGCATCAACGGCTTCGGCCGCATCGGCCGCAACTTCTTCCGTGCCGTACAGGCATCCGGCGCCGACATCGAGATCGTGGCCGCCAACGACCTCGGCGACGTCAAGACGATGGCACACCTGCTCAAGTACGACTCGATCCTGGGGCGCTACCCCGAGGAGGTCGAGGCCACCGAGGGCGGCATCTCCGTCGGCGGCAAGACGCTGCAGATCCTGGCCGAGAAGGACCCGGCCGCGCTGCCCTGGAAGGACCTCAACGTCGACGTCGTCGTGGAGTCCACCGGCTTCTTCACCGACGCCACCAAGGCCCGCGCGCACGTCGACGCCGGCGCCAAGAAGGTGATCATCTCCGCCCCGGCGAAGAACGAGGACTTCACCGTCGTGCTCGGCGTCAACGACGACCAGTACGACGCCGAGGCGCACACGGTGATCTCCAACGCGTCGTGCACCACCAACTGTCTCGCACCGATGGCCAAGGCGCTCAACGACAGCGTCGGCATCGTCAAGGGCCTGATGACGACGATCCACGCCTACACCCAGGACCAGAACCTCCAGGACGCGCCGCACAAGGACCTGCGCCGCGCCCGCGCCGCCGCGCTCAACATGGTGCCGACCTCGACCGGCGCCGCGAAGGCGATCGGCCTGGTGCTCCCGGAGCTCAAGGGCAAGCTCGACGGGTTCGCGATGCGCGTTCCGCTGCCGACCGGCTCGGCCACCGACCTGACGTTCGAGGCCGGCCGGGAGACCAGCGTCGAGGAGGTCAACGCAGCGGTGAAGGCCGCCGCCGACGGCCCGCTCAAGGGCTACCTGAAGTACACCGAGGACCCGATCGTCTCCAGCGACATCGTCACCGACCCGTCGTCGTGCATCTTCGACGCCGGCATGACCAAGGTCATCGGCAACCAGGTGAAGGTCATCGGCTGGTACGACAACGAGTGGGGCTACTCCTGCCGTCTGGTGGACCTGGTCGGTCTCGTCGGCAAGAGCCTCTGAGCTCCCGCACCCCTCCCGGTTCGTCTGCGGTCGCCCCGGGGCGATGACCCGCGCGACCGCAGACGGACCACCAGACAGGAGATCCCCGATGAGCACCCTGGACGACCTCGGCGACGTACGCGGCAAGCGGGTCCTGGTCCGCTCCGACCTCAACGTGCCTCTCGACGGCGACCGGATCACCGACGACGGCCGGATCCGGGCCAGCGTCCCGACGATCAAGGAGCTCGCCGACGCGGGCGCCCGGGTCGTCGTGACCGCGCACCTCGGCCGGCCCAAGGGCGAGCCGGACCCGCGCTACTCGCTGGCTCCGGTGTCCCGGCGGCTCGGTGAGCTGCTGGGCGCCGACGTGGCGTTCGCCACCGACACGGTCGGGGACAGCGCCAGGAGCACGGTCGCGGGGCTCGGGGACGGCCGGGTCGCGCTGCTCGAGAACGTCCGCTTCAACAAGGGCGAGACCAGCAAGGACGACGCCGAGCGCGGCGCGTTCGCGGACCAGCTCGCCGCGCTCGCCGACGCCTTCGTCAGCGACGGCTTCGGCGTGGTGCACCGCAAGCAGGCCTCCGTGTACGACGTGGCGCAGCGGCTCCCGCACGCCATGGGCGGCCTGGTCGCCAAGGAGATCGGCGTGCTGCGCCGGCTGACCCAGGACCCGGAGCGGCCGTACGTCGTCGTGCTCGGCGGCTCGAAGGTGTCGGACAAGCTGGGGGTGATCGACAACCTGCTCGGCAAGGCCGACCGGCTGCTGATCGGCGGCGGCATGGTCTTCACCTTCCTCAAGGCCGAGGGTCACGAGGTCGGCAGGAGCCTGCTCGAGGAGGACCAGCTCGACACCTGCCGCGAGTACCTCCGGCGCGCCGAGGAGTCCGGCGTGCAGATCGTGCTGCCGACCGACATCGTGGTCGCCTCGGAGTTCGCCGCCGACGCCGAGCCGTCCGTCGTACCCGCCGCGGAGATCCCGGCCGACAAGCTGGGCCTCGACATCGGGCCGGAGTCCGGGAAGGCGTTCGCCGCCGCGCTCGCGGACGCGCGGACGGTCTTCTGGAACGGCCCGATGGGTGTCTTCGAGTTCGACGCGTTCGCCGGTGGCACCCGCGCGGTGGCCGAGGCGCTGACCGGGATCGACGGCCTCTCCGTCGTCGGCGGCGGCGACTCCGCGGCCGCGGTCCGCAAGCTCGGCTTCGACGAGGCGGCGTTCGGGCACATCTCGACCGGCGGCGGCGCGAGCCTGGAGTACCTCGAGGGCAGGGACCTGCCCGGCATCGACGTGCTCTCCTGACCCGCCGGTCAGCCCCCATCCCACCCCTCGACGGAAGCGACCCCATGCCCACGAACCCGCGCGTCCCGCTGATGGCCGGCAACTGGAAGATGAACCTCAACCACCAGGAGGCGGTGGTGCTGGTCCAGAAGCTCGCCTGGACGCTGTCGGACAAGAAGCACGACTACGCCAAGGCGGAGGTGGTCGTGCTGCCCCCGTACACCGACATCCGCAGCGTCCAGACGCTGGTGGACGGGGACCGGCTCGACGTGAGGTACGGCGCGCAGGACGTCTCGCAGCACGACAGCGGCGCGTACACCGGGGAGATCTCCGCGGCGATGCTCGCCAAGCTCGGCGTCAGCTATGTCGTGGTCGGCCACTCCGAGCGCCGCGAGTACCACCAGGAGTCCGACGCGCTCGTGAACGCCAAGGCGCACAAGGCGGTCGCCGCGGGCATCACCCCCATCGTCTGCGTGGGCGAGGGTCTCGAGGTGCGCAGGGCCGGCGAGCAGGTCGGCTACACCCTCGCGCAGCTCGACGGCTCGCTCGGCCGGGTTCACGTCCGAGCAGGTCGCCGACCTCGTGGTGGCGTACGAGCCGGTCTGGGCGATCGGCACCGGCGAGGTCGCCACGCCCGAGGACGCCCAGGAGGTGTGCGAGGCGGTCCGCGGCCGGGTCGCCGAGACGTTCTCCGCCGAGGCCGCCGCCGCGGTCCGGATCCTGTACGGCGGCTCCGTCAAGGCGGCCAACGTGGCCGGCATCATGGCGAAGCCGGACGTCGACGGCTGCCTCGTCGGCGGCGCGAGCCTGCAGGTCGAGGAGTTCGGCGGCATCTGCCGGTTCTACGACATGCCTGTCCTCTGATTCCCGACTCGTGAGTTAGGCTTTCCCACCGTGGTCATCACCTTCACCGTGCTCCTCGTGCTGACGAGCCTGCTGCTGATCCTGCTGGTCCTGCTGCACAAGGGCAGGGGCGGCGGGCTCTCCGACATGTTCGGAGGCGGCGTCTCGAGCGGGCTCGGTGGTTCGTCTGTTGCCGAGCGCAACCTTGACCGCATCACCATCGGCGCGGGTCTGATCTGGTTCGCCTGCGTCGTCGCCCTGGGCTTCCTGCTCAAGGCCGGCAGTTGATCTGACGAGGAGTACGAGCGGTGGCAGCTGGCGGCGGCAACGCGATCCGGGGAAGCCGGGTCGGCGCGGGACCCATGGGCGAGGCCGAGCGCGGAGAGACCGCCCCGCGGCAGCGCGTGGTGTACTTCTGCGCCCACGAGCACGAGTCCGTGATCACGTTCGCGATGGAGGCGCAGATCCCCGAGTCGTGGGACTGCCCGCGCTGCGGGCTGCCGGCCAGCCTCGACTCCGACAACCCGCCGCCCCCGCCGAAGATCGAGCCCTACAAGACCCATCTGGCCTACGTGAAGGAGCGACGGTCCGACCAGGAGGCGGCCGACATCCTCGCCGAGGCGATCCAGACGCTGCGGGACCGCCGCAAGCGCGGCGAGATCATCTTCTGACCCGGGCTCAGAGACGGGAGGCTGCGGCGTCGTCGACCCACCACACGGTGCGGTCGGCGCCCTTCGGTCCCGCCGCCGGCACCTGGATCGGATCGGCGCCGTGTACGGCGTCGCGCACCGCCTCGGCCTTGCCCTCGCCGGACGCCACCCACCACACCTCCCGGGCGCTGTTGAGCACCCGCATGGTCAGCGAGATCCGCACCGGAGGAGGCTTGGGGGAGTCGCGCACCGCCACCGCAGGGCGTTCGTCGAGCTGCTCGGTGCGGCCCGGGAACAGGGATGCGCAGTGCCCGTCCGGCCCGATGCCGAGCATCAGCACGTCGAAGGCCTGGCCGTCGCCGTCGGTGCCCGCGGCGGCCAGCTCGTCGGCGTAGCCCGCGGCGGCCGCGTCGACGTCGTCGCCGTACGGCCCGTCGGAGGCGGGGATGACGTGCACGCGCGCCGGGTCGACCGGCAGGCTGCCCAGCATGGCGGCCTCGGCCTTCCCCGCGTTGCGGTCGGTGCTGTCGGACGGGACGAACCGCTCGTCGCCCCACCAGAAGTCGACCCGCGTCCAGTCCACCTCGCCGCGGCGCGGGGAGCCGGCCACCGCCGCGTGGATCGCGTCGGCGATGGTCCCGCCGGTCAGCACCACTGACGGCGCCCGGCCCTCGCGCTGGATCCCGGACAGCCGGGACACCAGCGCATCCGCCACCTCGCGGGCGAGGTCTTCGGCGTCCGCGTGCCGGCGGAGCTCCACGCCGCCGGCCGGCTCCGTGTCGCCGGCCATCTCAGCCGTTGTCCGCCGCGGGAGCGGCGTCGTCGGGGGGACGGTGCTCGCCGGCGTCCGCGGTCTGCCGGCCGGCCGAACGAGCGGAGGCGGCGGTCTTCGCGGCCCGCTCCGAGCCTGCGGAGGCCGGCGCCCTCACGGAGGCGGCCCGGCCCTTGGTCTGGCCCTTGGTCTTGCCCTTGCCGGTGCCGTTGTGCCGGTCGTGGGAGCGCAGCAGCGACTTCACGGTCCGGGCGTACACGTCGTCGGGGTCGAGCCGGCGCAGCTCCTCGGACAGCAGCTCGGCGAGCTCGCGCCGCTTCAGCGCCACCGGCCGGTCCGGCGCCCCCGGCGTGGACAGCGTGGCCAGCTTGCCGTCGTAGCGGGTCAGCTTCACCGGTCCCTGCTTGGTCTCGAGGGTGACGTCGGTGATCCCGGGACCCTCGCTGTTGTGCCGGGCGACGTCGAGGTGCAGCCGGTCCGCGAGCCAGGCCGACAGCAGGTCGGCGCTCGGGCTGATCCGCTCGGCGGAGACCGACGCGGCGACCACGCGGCCGGGGTGCTGGTCGAGGGCCGCGGCCATCAGCGCCCGCCAGCCGGTGACCCGGGTCCACGCCAGGTCGGTGTTGCCGGGCGCGTAGGAGCGGCACTGGGTGAGCATCGCCTTCGCCTTGCCGGTGGGTACGGCGGCGGCGTCGGTGATCCGCCGGCGTCCCAGGCTGCCGAGCGGGTCGGACGCCGGGTCGGAGGGAGCACGACCGGGCCACCAGACCACGACGGGGGAGTCCGGCAGCAGCAGCGGGAGGACGACGGACTCCGGGTGCCGGGTCACCTCGCCGTGCAGCCGGATCAGCGCACGCTCGCCCGAGGCGCCGGAGCCGATGCCGACCTCGGCGTCGACGCGCGCCGGGCCGCGCGGGTTGCCGAGCACCACGCCGAGCAGCCGGGCGGGATGCTCGCGAGCCGCCGTGCGTGCGACGCTCATCGCCTCGCCGGCCACGTTGTCGTCGGCGACGAACACCAGCGTCATCACCATGCCCATCGCCGGGCTGCCCGCCCGCCGTCGGGCACGCAGGAACTCCGCGGCGATCGCGCTGGAGTTGGTGTCGGTCAGGTCGATCATCTACGGTCGCCTCCAGGTCCGCCCGTCGCGGGCGAGCATCTTCTCGGCCGAGGCAGGACCCCAGGTGCCGGACTCGTACTCCTCCGGAGTGCCGTGCTTGGCCCAGTAGTCCACGATCGGGTCGAGGATCTTCCAGGACCGCTCCACCTCCTCGTGGCGCGGGAACAGCGGCGGCTCCCCGAGCAGCACGTCGAGGATCAGTCGTTCGTAGGCCTCCGGGCTCGACTCGGTGAACGACCCGCCGTAGGCGAAGTCCATGTTCACGTCGCGGATCTCCATCGCCGTACCGGGCACCTTCGACCCGAACCTGAGGGTCACACCCTCGTCGGGCTGCACCCGGATCACCAGGGCGTTCTTGGTCAGCTCCTCGGTCGCGGTGTCCGAGAACGGGAGGTGCGGCGCGCGCTTGAACACGACCGCCACCTCGGTGACCCGCCGGCCCAGCCGCTTGCCGGTGCGCAGGTAGAACGGGACGCCGGCCCACCGCCGGGTCTCCACCTCCAGCTTGATCGCGGCGTACGTCTCGGTCGCCGAGTCCGCGGGAATGTCCTGCTCCTGCTTGTACCCCTTGACCTTCTCGCCGCCGGCCCAGCCGGCGCCGTACTGCCCGCGGGCGGTGAACAGGTCGAGCCGCCGGGGGAGTACGACGGACTCCAGCACCTTGAGCTTCTCCAGCCGCAGGCTGCGGGCGTCGAACGAGGTCGGCTCCTCCATCGCCACGAGCGCCATGAGCTGGATGAGGTGGTTCTGGATCACGTCGCGCGCGGCGCCGATGCCGTCGTAGTAGCCGGCCCGCCCACCGATGCCGATGTCCTCGGCCATCGTGATCTGCACGTGGTCGACGTAGTTGGCGTTCCAGATCGGCTCGAACATCGCGTTGGCGAACCGCATCGCCAGGATGTTCTGCACGGTCTCCTTGCCGAGGTAGTGGTCGATGCGGAACACCGACTCGGGCGGGAACACCTCGGAGATGATCGCGTTGAGCTCGCGCGCTGTCTTGAGGTTCGAGCCGAACGGCTTCTCGACCACCACGCGGCGCCAGGAGTCCGGACTCTGCTCGGCGAGGCCGTGCTCCTTGAGCTGGCCGATCACCGTGGAGAAGAACCGCGGCGGGATCGACAGGTAGAACGCGTGGTTGCCGCCCGTGCCCCGGACCCGGTCGAGGTCCTGGATGGTCTGCCGAAGGGTCTCGAACGCGACGTCGTCGTCGAAGTCGCCCTGGACGAACCTGAAGCCCTCCGCGAGCTGGTCCCAGACCTCCTCGCGGAACTCGGTGCGGGCGTGCTCCTTGACCGAGTCGTGCACGATCTGCGCGAAGTCCTGGTCGACCCAGTCCCGGCGTGCGAACCCGACGAGGGAGAAGCCCGGCGGCAGCAGCCCGCGGCTGGCCAGGTCGTAGATCGCCGGCATCAGCTTCTTGCGGGCGAGGTCGCCCGTGACCCCGAAGATCACCACGCCGCACGGCCCGGCGATCTGCGGCAGCCGGCGGTCCTCGGGGTCGCGCAGCGGGTTGACGAAGCTCGTGCCGGTCGTGTCCGTGTAGTGGGCGCGACTGCTGGCGGGGCTCACGAAAGAGCCCCTCGCACGACCTCGACGCCGGCGGCCGGGTCCGTCAGGTGCAGCCGCAGCACCGGCCGCCCGTGCTCGGCGAGCACCGTGGCGTCGCCGGCCGCCTGGGCCGCGATCAGGGTCCCGAACGTGTAGTCGCGTCCGGGCACCTGAAGGTCCTGCACCGGCGCGGTGGTGACCTGGACGTACACACCCTCGGCGGGGCCGCCCTTGTGGAACTGGCCGGTGGAGTGCAGGAAGCGCGGGCCCCAGCCGTAGGTGACCGGACGCCGGGTCCGCACCGCGAGGGAGTCGCGGACGCCGGCCAGGTCCGGCACGGCGAGCCGGTCGAGGTAGGCCGTCACCGCGACGTAGCCGCGCTCCTCGTCGAGGCGGGCCAGCAGCGCACCGACCGCGTCGGAGACCGTGGCCGCGTCGCCGAGCCAGTCGCCGCCGAGCGCCCGGACCTCGACGGGGCCGTCGACGAACGCGGGGTCGGAGCGCTCGGGGCTGCCCTCGAGCATCGAGCGGGCCGCCTTCTTGGCGCTCTCGACGTCCGGCTGGTCGAACGGGTTGATGCCGAGCAGCCGCCCGGCGGCCGCCGTGGCGACCTCCCACAGCAGCATCTGGGCGCCGAGCGGACCGGTCACCGCGACGTCGGAGCCGCCGGAGACCGACGACATCTGCTCGTCGCCGGCGTCGGGCACGAGGTGCGCGACGGTGACGTCGTGGGGCGGCAGCGCGACCTCGGGGGCCGAGGTGTCGCCGACCACGACCGGGAGGATGCCCGTGCCCTGCTTGCCGGTGCTCTCCGCGATGAGCTGCTCGGCCCAGTCGGCGAACCCGGTGAGCCCGGAGCCCTGGTCGGCGATGACCAGCTTGTCGCGCAGCGGAGACGTCGCCCCGATCGCGGCGCCGAGCCGCAGGCCGGGGTTCGCCTCGTCGTCCTCGGCGAGCAGGTCGGCGACCGCGTCGGCCTCGGCGAGCAGGCCGGCGATGTCCGCGCCGGCCAGCCCGCTCGGCACCAGGCCGAACGCGGTGAGCGCGGAGTAGCGGCCGCCGACGTGCGGGTCGGCGTTGACCACCCGGTAGCCGTCGGCCCGCGCCTGCTGGTCCAGCGGGCTGCCGGGGTCGGTGACCACGACGATGCGCCGGGTCGGGTCGATCCCGGCCCTCTCGAAGGCCTCCACGTACGCGCGCCGCTGCGAGTCGGTCTCCACCGTCGAGCCGGACTTGCTGGAGACCACCACGACCGTGCGATCGAGCCGGTCGGCGAGCGCGGCGCCCACCTGGTCCGGGCTGCTGGAGTCGAGCACGGTCAGCTCGACGCCCGCCGTCGCGCAGATCACCTCCGGCGCCAGCGACGAGCCACCCATGCCGCAGAGCACGACGTGGTCCACACCGTCCTCGGCGAGCTCGCTGCGCAGCGCCGACACCTCGCCGACGAGGTGCCGCGAGCTGCGGTGCAGGCCCACCCAGGCGAGCCGGACCGATGCCTCGGACTCCGCGTCCGGTCCCCAGAGGCGGGCGTCGCGGTCGAAGAGCCGGCTGGCGAACTGCTCCTTGACGAGGCCGGGAACGTGCTCGGCGACGGCGTCGGCGGCGGCCCCCGTGGCGGTCACCTCCAGGGCGTCGGTCACCGGCCGGCCTCCGTGTCGCCGCCGCGGGCCTTCTCGAGCTGTCCGCGGACCGTGTCACCGAGCTCGTGCCAGGAGACCACGAACTTGTCGACGCCCTCCTTCTCCAGGGTGGCGATGACGTCGTCGTAGTCGACTCCGGCCGCCGCCAGCCGGTCCATGACCGACCGGGCGTCGTCGTAGTTCCCGGTCACGGTGTCGCCGCGGACCTCGCCGTGGTCGGCGAAGGCGTGCAGCGTCTTCTCCGGCATCGTGTTGACGGTCTCGGCCACCACCAGCTCCGAGACGTACAGCGTGTCGTCGTACTCCGGGTTCTTGACGCCGGTCGAGGCCCACAGCGGTCGCTGGAGGTTGGCGCCCTCGGCCTTCAGCGCCGTGAAGCGGTCGTCGCTGAAGACGTCCTCGAACGCCTGGTAGGCGAGCCGCGCGTTGGCGACCGCGGCCTTGCCCTTGAGGTCGGCGGCGTCCGCGGCGTCGCTCGCGTCGAGCCGCTTGTCGATCTCGGTGTCGACCCGCGAGACGAAGAACGACGCCACCGACTGGATCTTGCTGAGGTCCTCGCCGTTGTCGCGGGCCTGCTCGAGGCCGGCGAGGTAGGCGTCCATCACGCCGCGGTAGCGCTCCAGGCCGAAGATCAGCGTGACGTTGACGCTGATGCCGGTGGCCAGCGTCGCGGTGATCGCAGGCAGGCCCTCGGTGGTCGCCGGGATCTTGATGAACAGGTTGGGCCGGTCGACGGCCTTCCACAGCTTGTTCGCCATCGTCACGGTGGCGTCGGTGTCGAAGGCGATGTCGGGGGAGACCTCGATCGAGACCCGGCCGTCCCGGCCGCCTGTGGCGTCGAACGTCTCCATGAGCACGTCGCAGGCGTCGCGTACGTCGGTCGTGGTGATCTCGAAGATCGCCTCCTCGACGTCCTCGACGCGCTCGGCGAGCTCGCGCACCTGGGCGTCGTACCGCTCGCCGTCGCTGAGCGCCGCGGCGAAGATCGTGGGGTTGGTCGTCACCCCCACCACCGAGCTGTTCTTCACCAGGTCCACGAGGTTCCCGGTCTCGATGCGTTCCCTGGACAGGTCGTCCAGCCAGATGGACACTCCTGCGTCGGCAAGAGCCTTGAGGCGGTTCGACATCGGTACCTCCCGGGGTCGGTGTGAGGGTCGGGTCAGAAGGTGGGCGAGACGGGCCCCGCCCTGGGGTCAAGCGCGCAGGGCCGCCACGCATTCCTGCGCCGCCAGCGCGACGGCGTCGGCCGTGATCCCGAACTCGCGGTAGATCGTCGCGAAGTCCGCGGACGCCCCGAAGTGGTCCAGCGAGACGATCCGGCCGTGCTCGCCGACGACCTCGCGCCAGCCGAGCGCGACGCCGGCCTCGACGCTGACCCGGGCCTTGACGATGGGCGGCAGCACGGTGTCGCGGTAGGACTGCTCCTGGGCGTCGAACCACTCCCGGCACGGCATCGAGACGACGCGCGCGTCGATGCCCTGCTCCGCGAGCATGGTGCGGGCGGCGACCGCGAGCTGCACCTCGGAGCCGGTGCCGATGAGGATGACGTCGGGGGAGCCGCTCTCTGCGTCGACGAGCACGTAGCCGCCCTTCGCGACGTGCTCGGTGTCGGCGAAGCCGTCGGTGCCGCGCGGCAGGACCGGGACGTTCTGCCGGGTCAGCGCGAGCCCGGTCGGGCGGTCCGCGTGCGACAGGACCGTCTGCCAGGCCGCGACGGTCTCGTTGGCGTCCGCCGGGCGTACGACGTCCAGCCCGGGGATCGCGCGCAGCGCCGCGAGGTGCTCGACCGGCTGGTGCGTCGGGCCGTCCTCGCCGAGCCCGATCGAGTCGTGGGTCCACACGTAGGTGACCGGCAGCCGCATCAGCGACGCCAGCCGCACCGCGGGACGCATGTAGTCGGAGAACACCAGGAAGGTGCCGCCGTAGACGCGGGTGCCGCCGTGCAGCGCGATCCCGTTCATGATCGAGCCCATGGCGTGCTCGCGGATGCCGAAGTGCAGCACCCGGCCGTACTCGTCGCCGGAGAAGTCCTTGGTGGAGAGCTCCTCGGGAATGAACGAGGGCTGGTCCTTCGGGGTGGTGTTGTTGGACTCCGCCAGGTCCGCGGAGCCGCCCCAGAGCTCGGGCAGCACCGGCGCGAGCGCGGTGAGCACCTCGCCGGACGCCTTGCGGGTGGCCATCCCCTTCTCGTCGGCCGGGAACGTCGGGAGCGCCGCCGTCCAGCCGTCGGGGAGCGTGCGGGAGCGCATCCGGGTGAACAGCGCCACCGCGTCGGCGTTCTCCTCGCGTGCCGACCACGCCTCGAGCTCCTGCTGCCAGGCCGCCTGCGCCTCCTTGCCGCGGCGCTGGGCGCTGCGGGTGTGCTCGAGCACGTCCGCGGGGACCTCGAAGGTCTGCTCCGGGTCGAAGCCGAGGACCTTCTTGGTGGCCGCGACCTCGTCGGCGCCGAGCGCGGAGCCGTGCGCCTTCCCGGTGCCCTGGGCGTGCGGCGCCGGCCAGGCGATGACGGTCTTGAGCGCGATGAACGACGGCCGGTCGGTGATCTCCCGCGCGGCCCGGATCGCGTCGTACAGGGCCTCGACGTCCTCGACGTACTCCTTGCCGTCGTTGGTCCAGTCGAGGCGCTGGACGTGCCAGCCGTAGGCCTCGTAGCGCGCCGCCACGTCCTCGCTCAAGGCGATGTCGGTGTCGCCCTCGATGGAGATGTCGTTGTCGTCGTAGATGAGGGTGAGGTTGCCGAGCTGCTGGTGGCCGGCCAGCGACGAGGCCTCGCCGCTGACGCCCTCCTCCAGGTCGCCGTCGCTGCAGATCGCGTAGACGTGGTGGTCGAACAGGCTCTGCCCGGGCGCGGTCTCCGGGTCGAGCAGGCCGCGCTCTCGGCGCGCGGCCATCGCCATGCCGACCGCGTTGGCGACCCCCTGGCCGAGCGGCCCCGTCGTGGTCTCGACACCCGCGGTGTGGCCGTACTCGGGATGCCCCGGGGTCTTGCTGCCCCAGGTGCGCAGCGCCTTGAGGTCGTCGAGCTCGAGACCGAAGCCGGCCAGGTAGAGCTCGGTGTAGAGGGTGATGCTGCTGTGCCCGCAGGACAGCACGAACCGGTCCCGGCCCGCCCAGTCGGGGTCGGCCGGGTTGTGCCGCATCACCTTCTGGAACAGCAGGTAGGCGACCGGGGCGAGGCTCATCGCGGTGCCCGGGTGGCCGTTGCCGACCTTCTGCACCGCGTCCATCGCCAGCACCCGGGCCGTGTCGACGGCGCGGCGGTCCAGGTCGGTCCAGTCCAACTGCTCGAGCGTGGTCGAGGTGCTCACAGGCGTGCGTTCCTCTCAGAGCGGGCGGGGGCAGTGCCGAAGGGCTCACCGGCTAGTGCCACGCGCGGCGCCGACCTAAACGTGGTCATCTCCGGTCTGCGGCACACGGAGGCGAGCCTACTCACGCCGGGGGGCCACGGGCAGGGTGGCAGCGCAGGTCGCTCGGTGCACCGGACCGCGCGCCCCACCCGGATGAACGCGTGGTCGGCGCACTACACTCGGGCGTGCCCAGAAGGCGCCCCGGCTCGCGTCGCGTGCGACACGGACCCCGGACGGCGCCGCCGTCGTTCCCCGCGAGGTTCTTCTTGACCGCCGTCGATCCCCGAGTCGCAGTGTCGTCGCAGCTGTCCCCGAGCCGTCGGGCGACCCGACGAGCGACCGGCGGCGGGACCGACGGGGCGGCCGGGGCGGACGCCGGCAGGGCGACGGTGGCCGACGTGGTGTCGGCGTACGTCGGTCTCACGAAGCCGCGGATCATCGAGCTCCTGCTGCTGACCACCGTCCCGGTGATGTTCCTCGCCGAGCGTGGCGTCCCGCCCCTTGGCCTCGTCGTCGCGACGGTGCTGGGCGGGACGCTCTCGGCCGGCAGCGCCAACGCGCTCAACTGCGTCTACGACCGCGACATCGACGAGCGGATGCGCCGCACCCGGCGCCGGGCGCTGCCGCGGCACGTCGTGAGCCCGGCGTCCGCGCTCGTGTTCGGGCTCGCCCTCGGGGTGCTCTCGACGCTGATGCTCGGCCTGCTCGTGAACTGGCTGTCGGCCTGGCTGGCGCTGGCGGCGAACGCGTTCTACGTCGTCGGCTACACGATGCTGCTCAAGCGCCGCACCACCCAGAACATCGTCTGGGGAGGCGCGGCCGGCTGCTTCCCGGCCCTGATCGGCTGGACCGCCGTGACCGGGCAGCTCGCCTGGGCGCCGGTCGTGCTGTTCCTCGTGGTGTTCTTCTGGACGCCCCCGCACTTCTGGGCGCTGGCGATCCGCTACCGGGAGGACTACGCGGCCGCCGACGTCCCGATGCTGCCGGTGAAGGCCGACGCGCTCACCGTCGCCCGCAAGATCGTGGCGTACTCGGTCGTGATGGTGGCCACCTCGCTGCTGCTGTGGCCGGTGGCCGGCACCGGCTGGTTCTACCCCGTGGTCGCCGGCGCGCTGGGCGCCGCCTTCCTGGTCGAGGCGCGGCGGCTGCTCGGCCGGGCCCGCGCGCAGCGACGACGTCGTCGACCTGCTGCCGATGCGGCTGTTCCACTGGTCGAACATGTACCTCTCGCTGCTCTTCGTAGCCGTCGCGCTGGACCCCCTGCTGACCCGGTGACTCCCGCCGAGCTCGAGGCCGCGCGGGACCGCACCATCCCCGACGTGCTCGCCGACGGACTCGACGTGCTGTTCTGCGGCATCAACCCGGGGCTGTGGTCGGCGGCGACCGGTCACCACTTCGCCCGTCCCGGCAACCGCTTCTGGCCCGCGCTGCACCGCTCCGGCTTCACCGAGCGGCGGCTCGCCCCCTCCGAGCAGGAGTCACTCGTGGCGGCCGGGCTGGGGATCACCAACGTGGCGCCGCGAGCCACCGCCCGCGCGGACGAGCTCGCCTCGGCGGAGCTCGTGGCCGGTGGTCTCGCCCTGTGCGACAAGGTGCTGCGGCACCGGCCTCGCTGGCTGGCGGTGCTCGGCGTGACGGCCTACCGGGTCGCGTTCGCCGCGCCGAAGGCGACCGTCGGTGCCCAGGGTCCGGGGATCGGTGACACGCGGGTCTGGGTGCTGCCCAACCCCAGCGGGCTGAACGCGCACTGGTCGGCGTCGGCTCTCGCGGAGGCGTTCGGCGCGCTGCGCGTGGCCGCGCGCGGCGCCGGGCGGTAGTCGCTGGTCAGCGGGGCTCGGGGTCAGCCGCCCGCGGCGGCGCGGCGAGCCCCGGCACGGCCGCGGTGTCGCGCACCCGCACCGACACCAGCAGCCAGGTGATCGTCGCCGAGAGCAGCGCGGCGCCGAGCAGGTGCAGGGCCACCACGGCGACCGGCAGACCGGTGAAGTACTGGACGAAGCCCACCACCCCCTGGGCGAGCTCGACCGCGAGCAGCACCGTCGCGGCTCGGCGTGCCCGGTCCGGGGCGTCCACGGCGCGCAGCACCAGGACGGCGGCGACGGTGAGCCCGACCAGGAGGAACACCAGGTCGGTGTGCAGCTGGCTGAGCGCCCGGGGGTCGAGCCCGTTGCGGGGGGCGGACACGGCTCCCGCGTGCGGCCCGCTGCCGGTGACGACCGTGCCGGCGTACAGCACGCACCACCCGGCCAGGAAGGTGCCGCGGACCAGCCAGGCGACCTGGTCCGGCACCAGGGGCCGCGGCGGGCCGTCGCCCTCGTCGAGCCGGCGCAGCAGCACCACCGCGACGCCGATCATCGCCATCGAGACCAGCAGGTGGAAGGCGACGATCCACGGGTTCAGGTGGGTCAGCACCGTGACTCCGCCGATCACCGCCTGGGCGGGTACGCCGAGGGCGAGCACCAGCGAGAGCCGGACCAGCGACCGGCGGCCGAGGCGGAGGGCCGCCACGAACGTGGCGATCGCCACGGCGGCCAGCACGAAGGTGATCATCCGGTTGCTGAACTCCACGACGCCGTGCACGCCGAGCGCCCGGTGCGGCACGAACGAGCCGGCCTCGCACCGCGGCCAGGTCGGGCAGCCCAGCCCGGAGCCGGTGAGCCGGACCACGCCGCCGGTGACCACGATCAGCATGTTCACGGCGAGCGACGCCCAGGCAAGCGGCCGGATCCATCGAGCGGCCCAGCTGGCCGGCCGGGTGGCGGGCAGGTCTGCCGCGCGGGTATCGCTCATGGTCACTCCCACGCGAAGGTGCGGGCGGTCAGGACGGTGCCGACGACCGCCCACCCGGCGAGCACCGCCAGGTCGAGGAACGGGACGGCGCCGTCGAGCAGCGCGACGCGCATGCCGGAGCCGAGCGCCCCCGAGGGCAGCAGCCGGAGCACCCCGCCGGCCGGGCCGTACGACGTGGTCGGGAAGACGACCGCGCCGCCGGCGAGGAGCAGCAGGTAGATCAGGTTCGCGGCCGCAAGCGTCGCCTCGGCGCGCAGCGCCCCGGCGATGAACAGGCCCCAGGAGGCGAAGGCGGCGCTGCCCAGCACGACCGTGAGGACCGCGCCCAGCACCCCGGCCGGGGTGAGGGTCGGCGACCAGCCGAGCAGCACGGCCACGACCGAGATCACCGCGATCTGCAGCACCTCGACGAACAGCAGCGCGCCCACCTTGCCGCCGAGCAGCCCGGCCCGGGGGAGCGGCGAGGCGCCCAGCCGCTTGAGCACCCCGTAGCGCCGCTCGAAGCCGGTCGTGATCGCCAGGGACGTGAAGCTGGTCGACATCACCGCGAGCGCGAGCACGCCGGGGGTCAGCGTGTCCACGGGGCTGTGCGGGAAGGAGATGTCGAGGTGGTCGGCGGCGAGGATGCCCCCGACCAGCACGATCAGCGGGATGACGAGGGCGAGCAGCAGCTGCTCGCCGTTGCGCAGCAGCAGCCGGGTCTCCATCCGCGCCTGCGCGAGGATCTGCCGGCCGAGCGGCGCGGCTCCCGGCGCGGGCACGAACGTGCCCGGCGACGGGGCCGAGGAAGCTGCGGGTCCGGTGGTCACGATCCGAGCTCCCGTCCGGTGATCTGCAAGAAGACGTCCTCGAGGGTGCGCTGGCCGAGGTTGAGCGACTCCGGCAGCACCCCCGTCTCCTCGCACCACGCCGAGACCTTGGCGAGCGTCGTCGCGTCGGCGGGGCCGGTGACCAGCAGGCTGTGCGCGTTGACCACCTGCACCTCGGTCTGCTCGCCGAGCGCCGCCCTCAGCGACACCGGCGCCTCGGGCGGGAAGGGCTCGGTGACGACCAGCCGGATGGTGCTCTCGGAGCCGCCGCGGGTCAGGTCGAAGGGTGACCCGGAGGCGATCAGCCGACCGTGGTCGATGACGTGCACCCGGTCGGCCAGCCGCTCGGCCTCCTCCATGTAGTGCGTGGTCAGCACGATCGTGACCCCGTCGCCGCGCATCTCCTCCAGCAGCGCCCAGGTGTCGCGGCGGGCCTGCGGGTCCATGCCCGCGGTGGGCTCGTCGACGAAGACCAGCTCGGGTCGGCCGACCACCGCCATCGCCAGCGCGAGTCGCTGCTGCTGACCGCCTGAGAGCCTGCGGTACGGCGTCCGCCCGCACGACGCGAGCCCGAGCCGCTCGACCAGCATCGGCACCGGCAGCGGGTGCGCGTGCAGCGACGCCATGTGCCGCAGCATCTCCTCGGCGCGCACGCCCGACCACGCGCCACCGGACTGCAGCATCACGCCGATCCGCGGCAGCAGCGCACGGCGCTGCGCCTGGGGGTCGAGCCCGAGAACCCGCACCCGCCCGGCCTGGGGTCGCCGGTAGCCCTCGCAGGTCTCGAGCGTGGTCGTCTTGCCCGCGCCGTTGGGGCCGAGCACCGCGGTGATGCTGCCGCGCTCGACGCGGAGCCCGAGCCCGTCGACCGCCACCGTGTCGCCGTACCTCATCGTGAGGTCCTCGACGACCACCGCGGGCTCGGAGGTCGGTGTGGAGGTCACCCGTCGAGTGTAGGAACCAGGCGCGGTCGCGGCGGGCTTAGGCGAGCCTTATTTGAATGGGAGGCCCCATTAACGGCACACTCGTGTTGTGGAAATCGACGAGGCGGCTCACTCGGCAGAGAGCCCGACGCGCGAGCGCGTGGCCCGGTCGATCCTCGAGCTCGGGCCGAGCACGGCCGCGAGCCTCGCGGAACGACTGGACCTGACCGCGGCGGCCGTCCGACGCCACCTCGACCACCTCGCCGCCGAGGGGGTCGTGGAGGTGCGCCGCCCGCGCACCCAGGCCGCCCGCGGGCGCGGTCGTCCCGCGAAGGTGTTCGCGCTCACCGAGGCCGGCCGCGACCGGTTCGACCAGCAGTACGACGACCTGGCCGCCCAGGCGCTGCGCTTCCTCGCCGAGACCGGCGGCGAGCAGGCGGTCGGCGCGTTCGCCCGCCGCCGCGTCGAGGACCTCGAGAGGCGCTACCGCGCGGTCGTGGCCGCCCGGCCCGCGCTGGTCCCGGCCGAGGCCCTCGCGGAGGCTCTGACGCAGGGCGGCTACGCTGCCTCGGTGCGCAGGGCGCCGCTGGGCGACCAGCTCTGCCAGCAGCACTGCCCGGTCGCGCACGTCGCGCACGAGTTCCCGCAGCTCTGCGAGGCGGAGACCGAGCTGATCGGTCGGCTCGTCGGACGGCACGTCCAGCGGCTGGCCACGATCGCGCACGGCGACGGGGTGTGCACCACCTCGATCCCGGCACCCATGACAGCACCCGTTCCGGGGGCTGTGTCCGGGCCCGCCCCGGGCCCGCAGTCCCACGACTCCCGCACCACCCTTCGCACCGTCGTCCACGGGGGCGCGGCAGCACCGTCCGCACAGGAGAGGTTGAGCTGATGACCACGATCGACCAGAGGAACCCCGAGCTGGAGGGCCTCGGCCGCTACGAGTTCGGCTGGGCCGACGCCGACGTCGCCGGCGCCAGCGCCAAGCGCGGTCTCAACGAGGACGTCGTGCGCGACATCTCCGGGAAGAAGCACGAGCCGCAGTGGATGCTCGACCTTCGCCTCAAGGGGCTCAAGCTCTTCCACCGCAAGCCGATGCCGCGGTGGGGCGCCGAGCTCGGCGGGCATCGACTTCGACAACATCAAGTACTTCGTCCGCTCGACCGAGCAGCAGGCCACCACCTGGGACGAGCTGCCGGCCGAGATCAAGAACACCTACGACAAGCTCGGCATCCCCGAGGCCGAGAAGCAGCGGCTGATCGCCGGCGTCGCGGCGCAGTACGAGTCCGAGGTCGTCTACCACAAGATCCGCGAGGACCTCGAGGAGCAGGGCGTGCTGTTCCTCGACACCGACACCGCGCTGCGCGAGCACGAGGAGCTCTTCAAGGAGTACTTCGGCACGGTGATCCCGGTCGGCGACAACAAGTTCGCGGCGCTGAACACCCGCGTGTGGTCCGGCGGCTCGTTCATCTACGTGCCGAAGGGCGTGCACGTCGACATCCCGCTGCAGGCCTACTTCCGGATCAACACCGAGAACATGGGCCAGTTCGAGCGGACCCTGATCATCGTCGACGAGGACGCCTACGTGCACTACGTCGAGGGCTGCACCGCGCCGATCTACAGCTCGGACTCCCTGCACTCCGCGGTCGTCGAGATCGTGGTCAAGAAGGGTGCCCGCTGCCGGTACACGACGATCCAGAACTGGTCGAACAACGTCTACAACCTGGTCACCAAGCGGGCCACCTGCGAGGCCGGCGCGACGATGGAGTGGATCGACGGCAACATCGGCTCCAAGGTCACCATGAAGTACCCGGCCGTCTACCTGATGGGCGAGCACGCACGCGGGGAGACGCTGTCGATCGCGTTCGCCGGCGAGGGCCAGCACCAGGACGCCGGCTCCAAGATGGTGCACGCCGCGCCGCACACCTCGAGCTCGATCATCTCCAAGTCCGTGGCCCGCGGCGGCGGTCGGACGTCGTACCGCGGGCTGGTGCAGGTCAACGACGGCGCGCACCACTCCTCGAGCATCGTCAAGTGCGACGCCCTGCTGGTCGACCAGGTCAGCCGCTCCGACACCTACCCGTACGTCGACGTCCGCGAGGACGACGTGTCGATGGCGCACGAGGCGACCGTCTCGAAGGTGAGCGACGACCAGCTGTTCTACCTGATGAGCCGGGGCATGGAGGAGGACGAGGCGATGGCGATGATCGTCCGCGGCTTCGTCGAGCCGATCGCCAAGGAGCTTCCGATGGAGTACGCCCTGGAGCTCAACCGGCTGATCGAGCTGCAGATGGAGGGTGCGGTCGGCTGACCGCCCTGCCACATCCCGGACGACGACCGAGCACCACCGAGCACCAGGAAGCGGAGAAGTGACAGTTACGGAGACGGAGACGCCTGCCGTGGCAGGGGCGGTGGAGACCACCGACACGGTGGCCAGCCACCTGCACCCGGTCGCGTCGTTCGACCTCGCCGACCACCCGATGCCGACCGGGCGCGAGGAGGTGTGGCGGTTCACCCCGCTCAAGCGCCTGCAGGGGGTGCTCGACGAGCAGCCGGGCGAGGGCACCAGCGAGATCGCCTGGACGGTGGACGCCCCCGACGAGGTCACCGTCGGCGCGCTGGCGCCGGGGGAGGGGCCGCGCGGCTCCGCCCTGGTGCCCGGTGACCGGGCGGCGGCGATCGCCTCGCTGCACACCCCTCAGGGTCTGCACCTCCGGTGCCCGCCGAGGCCGAGCTGTCCGCGCCCGTGCGGCTCGGCTACGCCGGCCGGGCCGGCTCCCGCACCTTCGCGCACACCGTGCTCGAGGTCGGGGCGCACGCCACCGTGACGCTCGTGCTCGAGCACCAGGGCTCCGGGGTGCACGCCGGCAACCTCGAGGTCGTCGTCGGCGACGGCGCGCACGTCTCGGTCGTGACGATCCAGGACTGGGACGACGACGCCGTGCACGTCGGGCAGCACGAGGCGCGCGTCGGTCGCGACGCGTCCTACCGGCATGCCGCGATCTCCTTCGGAGGCGACGCCGTGCGGCTCAACTCCGACGTCCGGTACGCCGGCCCCGGCGGCGAGGCCGAGCTGCTCGGGCTGTACTTCGCCGACGCCGGCCAGCACCTCGAGCACCGCCTGTTCGTGGACCACAACGCACCACGCACGCGCAGCAACGTCGACTACAAGGGGGCGCTGCAGGGCGAGGGGGCGCACGCCGTCTGGATCGGCGACGTGCTGATCCGCAAGGTGGCCGAGGGCATCGAGACCTACGAGTCGAACCGCAACCTCGTGCTGACCGACGGCTGCCGCGCCGACTCGGTGCCGAACCTGGAGATCGAGACGGGGGAGATCCAGGGCGCCGGTCACGCCTCCACCACCGGCCGGTTCGACGACCAGCAGCTGTTCTACCTGCAGTCCCGCGGCATCCACGCCGAGGAGGCGCGCCGGCTCGTGGTGCACGGCTTCTTCGCCGACATCATCCGCAAGATCGGCGTCCCGGCCCTGGAGGAGAAGCTCCTGGCCACCGTCGAGGCGGAGCTGGAGAAGAACGTCGGAGGGCCGGTGAGCACCTCGTGAGCCTCACCCGCGCCTGTGCCGTCGCGGACGTCGCCCCGGACACCCCGCTCGCGGTGAACGTGGACGGTGTCGACGTGGCGGTGGTCCGCGACGGCGACGACTTCTACGCGATCCACGACGAGTGCTCGCACGCCGCGATCGCGCTCTCCGAGGGCGAGGTCGAGGGCTGCGAGATCGAGTGCTGGCTGCACGGCTCGCGCTTCGACCTCCGCACCGGCAAGCCCACCGGCCTCCCGGCCACCGAGCCGGTCCCGATCTACCCGGTGCAGGTGCAGGGCGACGACGTGCTCGTCGACGTCACGAGCCCACTCACCGACTGACCCCACGACAGCGATACGGAGACACACCTGATGGCCACCCTGGACATCCGCGACCTGCACGTCAGCGTCGACACCGAGCACGGCCCCAAGGAGATCCTCAAGGGCGTCAACCTGACGATCGGCGGCGGGCAGACCCACGCGATCATGGGACCGAACGGGTCCGGCAAGTCCACGCTCGCCTACTCGATCGCCGGACACCCCAAGTACCACGTCACCAGCGGCTCGGTGACGCTCGACGGCGCCGACGTGCTCGCGATGAGCGTGGACGAGCGAGCCCGCGCCGGCCTGTTCCTCGCGATGCAGTACCCGGTCGAGGTCCCCGGCGTCTCGGTGGCGAACTTCCTGCGCACCGCGAAGACCGCCGTGGACGGCGAGGCGCCCAAGCTGCGCACCTGGATCAAGGACGTGAACGGGGCGATGGAGCGGGTCAAGATGGACACCGCGATGGCCCAGCGCTCGGTCAACGAGGGGTTCTCCGGCGGCGAGAAGAAGCGCCACGAGATCGTCCAGCTCGAGCTGCTCGACCCGAAGGTGGCGGTCCTCGACGAGACCGACTCCGGACTCGACATCGATGCTCTGAAGATCGTGTCGGAGGGGGTCAACCGGTTCCGTGCCCAAGGCGAGCGCGGCGTGCTGCTGATCACGCACTACACGCGGATCCTGCGCTACATCACGCCCGACTTCGTACACGTCTTCGTCGACGGCCGGATCGCCGAGGAGGGCGGCCCGGAGCTGGCCGACCGGCTCGAGGCCGAGGGCTACGACCGCTACGTCCGCGCCACGGCCTGACAGGAGGACCGGTGACCCTGACCCCGACCCCGACCGGCCTGCCCGGGCTGCTGGACGGACTCGACCTGATCCGGGCCGACTTCCCGATCCTCACCCGGACGCTCGCGGACGGCTTCCCGCTGGTCTACCTGGACAGCGCGAACACCTCGCAGAAGCCGCAGGTCGTGATCGACGCGATGGTCGACCACCTCGAGCGGCACAACGCCAACGTCGCGCGCGCGATGCACCAGCTCGGGGCCGAGTCGTCCGCGGCGTACGAGCAGGCTCGTGACAAGGTGGCGGACTTCCTCAACGCCCCGTCGCGGGACGAGGTGATCTTCGCCAAGAACGCCTCCGAGGCGCTCAACCTGGTCGCCAACACGCTCGCCTGGGCGACCGGCGACCTGCGGGTCGGCCCGGGCGACGAGGTGCTCGTCACCGAGATGGAGCACCACTCCAACATCGTGCCGTGGCAGCTCCTCACCGAGCGCACCGGCGCCACGCTGCGCTGGTTCGGGCTCACCGACGACGGCCGGCTCGACCTGTCCGACATCGACCGGCTGATCACCGAGCGCACCAAGGTGGTGTCGCTGACCTGGGTGTCGAACATGCTGGGCACGATCAACCCGGTCGCCGAGATCGCCCGCCGGGCCCACGAGGTCGGCGCCGTCGTCGTGGTCGACGCGGCGCAGGCGGTGCCGCAGATGCCGGTCGACGTCCAGGAGGTCGGCGCGGACGTGCTGGTCTTCACCGGCCACAAGGTGACCGGCCCGACCGGCATCGGTGTGCTGTGGGGCCGTCGCGAGCTGCTCGAGCAGCTCCCGCCGTTCCTCGGTGGCGGCGAGATGATCGCCACCGTGTCGATGGAGCGCTCGACGTACGCCGGGATCCCGCACAAGTTCGAGGCCGGCACCCCGCCGATCGTCGAGGCCGTCGGGCTCGGTGCCGCGGTGGACTACCTCGCCTCGATCGGCATGGACAAGGTGCGGGCCCACGAGGAGGCGATCACGCGCTACGCGCTGGAGGGGCTGGCGACGGTCAGGAACCTCACCGTGCTCGGTCCGGCCGCGGCGCACGACCGCGGCGGAGCGCTCTCCTTCGAGATCGCCGGCATCCACCCGCACGACGTGAGCCAGGTGCTCGACTCGCGGGGGATCGCGGTGCGGGCCGGGCACCACTGCGCCAAGCCGGCGCACAAGCGGTTCGGGGTGCAGAGCTCCACCCGCGCCTCGTCGTACCTGTACACCACCCCGGCCGAGATAGACGCGCTCGTCGAGGGGTTGGAGTACACCAAGAAGTACTTCCGAGTGGACTGAGAGCCGTGGACCTCGACGCCTTGTACCAAGAGATCATCCTCGACCACTACAAGAACCCGCACCACAAGGGCCTGCGCGACCCCTACGAGGCCGAGGTGCACCACGTGAACCCGACCTGCGGCGACGAGGTCACCCTGCGGGTGCACCTGAGCGGCCGCGGCGGCGACGCCGTCGTGGAGGACGTGTCGTACGACGCCGAGGGCTGCTCGATCAGCCAGGCCTCGACCTCGGTGATGACCGACCTCGTGATCGGCAGGCGGGTGCAGGACGCGATGGCGGTCCACGAGGAGTTCCTGACCCTGATGCAGGGTCGCGGGACCGTCCAGCCCGACGAGGACGTCCTCGAGGACGGCATCGCGTTCGCCGGCGTGGCGAAGTTCCCGGCGCGGGTGAAGTGCGCGCTGCTGGCCTGGATGGCCTGGAAGGACGCCACAGCCCAAGCCACCACGACCGGCACCCCCGAGACGACCACCCAGGAGAGCTGATGACCGACGCGCACACCGACCTGCCCGACGTCGACCTCACCGGCGGAAGCCCCGCCGGCACGGCCACGGTCGACGACGTCACCGAGGCGATGAAGGACGTCGTCGACCCCGAGCTCGGCATCAACGTCGTGGACCTCGGCCTGGTCTACGGCGTCCACGTCGACGAGGGCTCGAACGTCGTGATCGACATGACGCTGACCTCGGCGGCCTGCCCGCTCACCGACGTGATCCAGGACCAGACCGACCAGGCGCTGGAGGGACTGGCCAACGAGGTCACGATCAACTGGGTCTGGATGCCGCCGTGGGGCCCGGACAAGATCACCGACGACGGCCGCGAGATGCTGCGCGCGCTGGGCTTCAACGTCTGAGGGCCGAATGGTCCTCGTCCCGCCGGAGCGGCTGCCCCGCTGGTTCGAGAACTTCGGCACCCGGCACGGTGAGGTCGCCCTCTCGGTGGCGGACGGGTCGCTCGTGGCCCGCGCCGCGGACGGCGCCACCGCGACCGCGGGCCTGCCGTTCGGCCAGCAGTACGACGGTCCCGCCGACGTGGTCAACTTCGCCGGCCGGGCGGTCTCGCCCCGGGCCTGGGGTCTGCTGCTGGTCCGCAAGGGCGGCTTCGCGGTGGCCACCGTCCAGGGCAGCGTCCTGCACACGTCCAAGGTCGGCCAGCGCCACGTCCAGGGCCGCACCAAGGCCGGCGGCCAGAGCCAGCAGCGCTTCGCGCGGCGGCGCGACAACCAGGCCAGGCAGGCCTACGAGGCCGCGGCCGAGCACGCCGCCCGGATCCTGGTCGGGGCGCGGCTGATGGCGCTGGTCTGCGGTGGCGACCACCAGGCCGTGGAGGCGGTCCTGTCCGACCCTCGGCTGCGCGGGCTCTCCGCGCTGCGGGTGGAGCCCTGGCTGCCGGTCCCCGATCCGCGTCGGGCGGTTCTCGAGCAGGCCGCGGTCGACGGTCGGTCGGTGCGGATCGCCGTGACGGAGCCGGACGGGGCATCCGGCTGAGGTCCGTCGCCTTTCCCCAAGCAGGTCTGGGGAAACTGGGTAAGGGAGGGCCCGAGACTGTCGGTGGCGCTGGGTAGTTTGGCCCCATGGACCAGCCGCTCACCCTCGGACTCGACGTGGACGACGTCGATGCCGCCGGGCTGTGCGCTGCCGTGGTCGAGAACCAGTCGGCGCTTCGGGCAGCCGAGGCGCGAGAGCTCGCGCTGGCGGCGGCCTGGGCCGATCTGCACGGTCCGGACTCGGTCCGGCAGCGTCGCGACGGCACTGGCCGCGTGCTACCCGGGACCGAGCGCGTCAAGCAGTACGGCGCGGACGGCACCCCGGAGGTTGCGGAGTTCGCAGCGGCCGATCTCGCGATCCTCCTGCAGGTGGCGCCGGTGACCGCCGCGCTGCGGATCCGCGACGCCCTCGACCTGCGTCACCGTCATCCGCGATGCTGGAAGGCCGTGCAGGCCGGGCGGCTGCGCGCCTGGGCGGCGAAGAAGATCACGATGGCGACCGCCTCGGCCGGGTTGACCCTGGAGCAGGCTCGCTGGGTCGACGCGCAGATCGCCGACCGCGCGACGAGGCTCTGCTGGGGCCGACTCGAGCCGGTGCTGCTCAGCCGGATCATCGCCGCGGACCCTGCCGAGGCCGAGCGCCGTCGGCAGGCGGCCGACCGTGAGCAGGGCGTCTGGACGGGGCGCGACCGCGACAACGGGCTCCGGACCCTGATCGCCCGCGCGCCCGCTCCGGTCGTGATAGCGGTGCTGGCGCGGGTCAACCAGCTCGCCGAGATCCTTCGCCTGGAAGGCGACACCCGGCCTCTGGGCCAGAGGCAGGCCGAGGCGCTGCGCCTGATGGCGACCCCGCACCTCGCCGCATTGCTGCTCGAGAAGTACGCCGTCCGTGGAGCGTCCGTCGGCCCTCCTGCGGACTCGTCCCCGGGCGCCCAGGGGAATGCTGCGGCCGACGTGCAACCCGCGGACGAACAACCCGCCGATGACCTGCTGTGGGAGCGAGACCTCCATCCGGCCGACAACGATGCCGACGATCCCCCGGACGGCCCCTGCCCGACGTGCCGGGGGAGCGGCAGCCTCCCCGCCCGCGCGGGCGCGTCCCCGTCCTGCGCTCGACCCGTCGTAGACCCTGAGCGCCTGCGCAGTCGCGCAGTCCTGTACGTCCATGTCAACCGGACCGCGTTCACCCGCGGCAAGGAGGGCGTCGCCCGCGTCGAGGGCGTCGGGCCGATCACCGTCGAGCAGGCGCGCGCCTTCCTGCGCCATCACCGGGTGCGAGTGGTCCCGGTCCTGGATCCGGAGAGCACGGCTGCCGTCGACTCCTACGAGGTCCCCGCCACGATGCGTGAGGCCGTGCATCTGAGAAGCCCGGCGTCGGCCCACCCCTGGTCCGCCAGCACCTCACGTGCCGTCGACTACGACCACACCATCGCCTACCACGGTGTCGGTCAGGCGAGGGCCGGCAGCCTCGGCGGCCGCACCCGGTCCGGCAACCTCGGCAAGCTCACCCGCCACGAGCATCGGATCAAGACCCACGCGCTCGGCTGGCGGGTCCACCAACCGCTGCCCGGCGTGTTCTACTGGCGCAACCGCTACGGCTACTGGGCTCGGGTCGACCGCGACGGCACCCACCATCTCGGCACCGACCTGCCGGTTCCGGACCGCCGGCTGCTCGAGACGGCCGGCGTCACGGTGTAGCCGGGCACGTGCATCCCAGACCGAGTGTCACCCCTCACACGCACGAAGCCGCCGGCGCCCCGTCGCACTCCCGGCTGACCCATCGTCCTCGAGATGACGAGCTCGGGCGGTCGGTGCCAGTCGAACGGTCCCGAGGGCTGGGGACCGGGCGGGGAAGAAGATGCCGGTCATGGACGCAGGCGACTTGGCTGGGACCACCCTCGGACACCGCGATGGCCATGTGGTCACCACAGCCAAGACGGATCTCCGGCGTGCGCGGCTCAGAGGAGCTGCAGGAGAAGCTCGTTGAGGACCCTTGCGTATACCTGGAGTGCGATCGTGCGCGATCCAGGATCAGGGACTCCGCAGCTTGGCGTGCATCCACCGGGCCGCGCGTGCCGGGGAGGCGCCGACTGCCCTGGCAGCCGGTAGTCCACCCGGAGCGTCGCTGGACGGCTGACCGCACTCGTCGGCCAACGCCAGGTAGGAGGGCAGCAGCTCGTGCCAACGCGCCTCGGTATCGCCGCGCTCCCGCCCCGCGAGCTAGCGGGCGAGGTTCTCGATCTGGACCTGCCAGCCGACACCGTAGAAGGCGACCTTCTCCGACGGCATCCCGCGGACCTCGATGGTGGCGTCCGTCTGGTCGCCGACCGTGGTCAGGGCGATGTCGACACATGTGTCATGGGGCGGCACACCCTGACCTCGAGCGTACGACGCCTCGGTCTCGCGGATCGTCAGCTCGAGCCGCCGCGGCTGCTCGCATGCCTCCACGCGTCCTGTGCTCTCGATGTCGGCGGCTTCGACGTACGTTCGGAACCGTCCCCCCGGACGCAGCTCACCATTGACCCTGCCGTACCACTCGGCGAGCCGGGGGGGACGGTCAGGGCGGACCACAGGTCGATGATGTCCGTGTCGAACCGGGCCTGTACGCGGACGACGCCGACGCCGTCAGCGGAGCTGACACTGCCGACGACGTGCTGTCCGCGGTTCGGTGACTCGGTCATGTGGAGCTCCTTCGAGACTCGACAGGCCGTCACGGTCCGGGGACGCCGGAAACCCGCACGAGCATGCCGATCCGTGTGCCCGGGTAACCGGACAGCATGGACAGACCTACCAGCTCTGCGCCCGCACCCGGTGCCACGGCCCAGCGGGACCGGGTGCCCGTGCGCACCATCGTCGCCACGATCGCGATGGTGCTGTGCACCGCGCTCCTCCTGCTCGTCGTGTGGGACGTCCGCCGGATCCTCACCTGGATCGTGGTCGCGGCGTTCTTCGCGGTCGCGCTCCACCCGGTGGTGGGGTGGGTGCAGCGGCGGGTCACGTGGTGCCGGAGGACCCTGGCCACCCTGCTGGTCTTCGTGGTCGTCCTGCTCGTGATCGGCGGCCTGCTCGCGGCGTTCACGGTGCCGCTCGCGCAGGAGGGTACGACGTTCGCCCATCGGCTTCCGAAGCTCGTGAACGACGCCCAGCACGGCCGCGGTCCCGTGGGGGACTTCCTGCAGCGCACGCACGCGCTGAGCTGGATCCACGACCACCAGGACAAGATCAGGTCCTTCGCGCAAGGGCTCACCACCCCGGCCGCCGGGGTTCTCGCCGGGGTCGCGAGCGGCATCGCGGGTGTCGTGACGATCTTCGTGCTCGCCTTCCTGATGGTGCTCGAGGGCCCGAAGCTGGTCGACGGCACGCTGGGGCTGCTGCGCGAGGACCGCCGGGACCGGGTCCGCACCGTGGGCGCCGACTGCGCCAAGTCGGTCACCGGCTACATCTCCGGGAACCTGCTGATCTCGGTGATCTGCGGCGTGCTGACCTACGTCGCCCTGAAGGTGAGCGGCGTGCCGTTCTCGGGGCTGATCGCCCTGTTCGTCGCGATCGCCGACCTGATCCCGATGGTCGGCGCCACGATCGGCGCGATCGTCGGGATCGTGGCGGCCGTCATCCACTCGATCCCGGCGATGATCGTGATGGCGATCTTCTTCGTGGTCTACCAGCTTCTCGAGAACCACCTGCTGCAGCCGCTGATCCTCTCCCGGACGGTGAAGCTGAACCCGCTGACCGTCCTGGTGGCGATCCTGGTCGCCGTGGAGCTGGCCGGCATCCTCGGGGCGCTGCTCGCGATCCCCGTGGCGGGGATGATCCAGGTGGTCGCCCGCGACCTGTGGGACCACCGCTCGGGCAGACCGAAGGCCGCTCCCACGGTCGGCGAGCAGCGGCGGCCGGTCGAGGACGGGGTGCCCGCCGACGCCTGACGCGCTCCGCCGTTCCGCGCCGGGGGGCCGCGACCGCGTCGTACGGTCGGTGCATGACCCGCACCGCGGCGCGCCCGGGCGGGCGGCTCGGCCTGACTGCCGGCCTGCTCCTGGCCGTCGCGTGGACGACGTGGTGGGCCTGGCGATCCTGGGCCGTGTCCGGGCTCTCCTGGCACTTCTTCGCCGACGGTGGCCGGCTGCTGGTCGGCGGACCGGGGGTGCACGTGTACGCCGCGCATCCCGAGCTCCAGACCGGGCCGCTGGCCCTGCTGCTGGCAGCGGCGCTGCGGGGGCTCCCGCCGGCGGCAGCGCTGCACACCGCACAGGTCGTGATGCTCGCCGCCGGGCCACTGTTGGTCCTGGCGCTCGCGCCGGTCGTGGCCGAGCCGCGCCGCGGGCTGCGGCTGCTGCTGGGCGTGCTCGTCCTGGTGCCGGCATGGACGGTGCTGACCGTCCGCTGGAGCCACCTCGACGACGTGCTCGCGATGGCCTGCGCCGTGGGCGCCGTCCTGGCGGTGGCCACCCGGCGACCTGTCCTGACCGGACTGGCACTCGCCGGCGCGATGGCCGCCAAGCCGTGGGCGGTCGGGTTCGTGCCGCTGGTCGTCGCGCTGCCGCGGGCGCGGGTGCGGGCGTTGCTGGTGGCCGTGCTCGGCGCGGCCGTGGCCTGGCTGCCGTTCGTGCTCGGTGACCGGGGCACCCTGGCCGCGCTGCACCCGCCGGTGGCGCTGGTGCCGGGCTCCGGCCTGCACACACTGGGAGTGCGAGGCCGGCTGGTGCCTGCCTGGGGCCGCACCCTGCAGCTCGTGGTGGCCCCGGCCGCGGCGCTGGTGGCCGCGCTGCTCGGTCGCTGGCCGGGCGTGCTTCTCGTGGCGGTCGCGGTCCGGCTGACGCTGGACCCGCAGGACAACGCCTACTACGCCGGCAGCGCCGCGCTTGCGGCGGTGGTGTTCGACCTGCTCGGCACCCGCTGGACGGTGCCCTGGACGACGCTGGTCACCGTCGTCGCCCTGTGGCAGCCGTTCGTGCTGGACTACCCGCATCGGCTCACCACGACGAACGGCCTCACGCACTGGTGGTTCGCGCACCCGGCGCAGGTCGGAGCGCTGCACCTGCTCTGGGCGGCCGCGGTCGTTGCGATCGTGATGCTGGCTCCCCGGCGGGCTGCCTGAGCAGGCCAGTGCAGCTCTCAGTCCTCCAGCCCACGGGCGACGAGCGCCTCGCCGAGGGTGTCGGCGTGCCGCAGCGAGCGCACGATCAGCGGCACCGCGAACGCCCGCGGGCTGGCCGCCAGGCCACGGGCCAGCTGCGCGTCGCGGACCTCCTCGGCGAGCCCGACGACGACCGGGACGCACCTGATGCCGAGGGCGATCACCAGCCCCACCCGGTCCGGGTCCACCCCGACGGCGCGCAGGGGACGACACCCGGCGACCACGGCGTCCACCATGGCCGTGGTACGGGTGGTCAGCGTGACCAGGCCGGCCAGCAGGACCAGCGCGGCGATCACTCCGACGACGACGTACGCGCGCGCCCAGCCGTTGACCAGGACGTGGAACACCACGGTGACCAGCCCGATCCACAGCAGCGGCCGGAGCTGCCCGACCACGGTGGGCAGCGGCAGCCGGGCCACGACGTACCCGAGGGCCACCACCAGCAGCGCCACGGTGACCTGGAGCGGGGTCCGCACGAAGACCGACACCACGCCGGCCAGCAGCATCACCAGGAGCTTGACGCCGGCCGGCGTGCGGTGCAGCACCGAGCGGCCGGGGACGTAGAGACCGAGCGGGTTCACCGCATCAGCTCCCGGTAGAACGCCACGGCCGGCTCCGGTGCGTCGTCGTGGACCACGCGTCCCGCGTCGAAGACCAGCACCCGGTCGAACCCGTGCAACAGGTCGAGGTGATGGGTGACCAGGAGCACCTGGTGCGGCAGCGCGGCGACGACGCCGGCGAACATCGTCGCGTTGCGGAGGTCGAGCAGCGTGGTGGGCTCGTCGAGCACCAGCACGGAGGGCTCGGTGACCAGGACGGAGGCCAGCGCCAGGAGCTGCTTCTGGCCGCCGGAGAGCAGGTGCGCCGGGTGGTCGGCGTGGTCGGAGAGGCCGTACGTCGACAGCGCCCGCTGCACCCGGTCCGCGATCTCGGCGCGCGAGAGGCCGCGACGGCGCAGCCCGAAGGCCACGTCCTCGGCCACCGTCGGCATCACGATCTGCGCGTCCGGGTCGGTGAAGCAGAACCCCACCCGGCGGCGGACGTCCTTGGCGCGGTCACGGGTGTCCAGCCCGTCGACGGAGACGGTGCCGGCGTCCGGCAGCACCAGCCCGTTGAGCAGCCGGGCGAAGGTGGACTTGCCCGACCCGTTGGCTCCGACCACGCCGACGCGCTGCTCGGTGAGCCGGACGGAGACCCGGTCCAACACCCTGCGGCGCCCGAAGGCGTGGCTGACCTCCTGCACCTCGATCACGGGCATCGCTCGACCACCACCGCGACGCCCTGTCCGCCACCCACGCTGACCGCGGCCAGGCCGTACCGCCCGCGTCCGGCGCGCACCAGCTGGGAGAACAGCCGGACCACCAGCACCGCCCCTGAGGCGCCCCACGGGTGGCCGAGCGCCAGGGCACCGCCCTCGACGCAGACTCGTTGCTCGTCGACACCGAGCTCGTCGCCGCAGGCGAGCACCTGACCGGCGAACGCCTCGGTGAGCTCGACGACATCCAGGTCGTCGAGGGTCAGCCCGGCCCGGTCGAGCGCGGCGCGCACCGCGGGAACCAGCCCGAGGCCGGGCCGGGTCGGCGGGACCCCGGCGGTCGCGGTCGCCAGCACCCGCAGCCCCGGCAGGCCGAGCCGGGACCCGGTCGCGTGGTCCACCATCAGCACCGCCGCGGCGCCGTCGTTGACGCCGCAGGCGTTGCCGGCCGTCACGGTGCCCTGGTCGCGGAACGCCGGCCGCAGCCGGGCGAGCCGTTCGACGCCCAGCCCGGCGCGGGGACGCTCGTCCACGGCGACCCCCGCCACCGGGACGACCTCGGCCGCGTAGCGGCCCTGCTCGGCGGCGGCCACCGCGCGCGCGTGCGAGCGGGCCGCGTAGGCGTCCTGTCGTTCGCGGCCGATCCCGCGCTCCTCGGCGAGCAGGTCCGCGGCGAGGCCCATGTCGGGGTCCCCGAGCTCGGCGGGCGCGAACGGTGCGCGCTCGTAGCGCTCGCCGCCCTGCTGCGGAGGCCAGAAGCGCCACGGCGCGGTGGAGGCCGACTCGACGCCGCCGGCGACCAGTGCACCCGCGCTGCTGCGCAGGGCCGCCGCGCCGAGCGCCACGGCGGCCAGCCCGCTGCCGCACTGCCGGTCCACCGTGAGCGCCGGCACGCAGACGGGCAGCCCCGCGGACAGCGCGGCGACCCTGGCGACGTCGCCCCCGGGGCCCATGCAGTTGCCGAGCACGACGTCCAGGAGGTCCGCAGGGTCGAGCCAGTCGACGCCGCACACCGCCCGGATCACCGGGGCCGCCAGGTCGGGCGCGGTCACGCCGGCGAGGCCCCGGCCTGCCGTGCCGATCGGGGACCGCAGCGCGCCCACGACCAACGGGGACGCGTCGGCGGGCGGACGGTGCGGCGTGGTCATGGCGTCCCCACGGTAGCGGGCCCTCGCGGGCGCCGAGCCCGCGGCGCCATCCGGCGTCGAGCACCTCGCGCAGGCGCTCGGCGAAGGCGGCCGGGTCGTTCAGCGGCGCCCACTCGCAGCGGGAGAAGCCGCCGTGGTCGCCGGGGAGCTCGACGGCCCGCACGCCGAGCAGGGCGGCAAGCCTGCGGCCTCGCTGCGCACCATCCGGCGCCGGGCTTCGAGGTGGTGGTCGACCTGCAGCCCGAGCAGCGCGTGGGGCCGTGGCCAAACCGCGCCTCGTGGGTGCTGACCCGGATCGTCCCGTTCGAGTCGACCTCGCCGACGTTCGGAAGGTCGCCGAGGCGGGGTTCGTTGCCTTACATGCTGACTCGCCCGGGCGGGTGCTCGGCGAGCAGCCTGCGCACCAGGCCGACGAGGTCGGCCCTGAAGCGTTCCGGATCGGCGACCCGCTCGCTCACGAGCGCGTCCGCCGTGCCGCCGTCGACGGCGGTGCGGTAGGCGGCCGCGCCCTGCGGGGTGAGCTCCACGAGCAGCCGGCGCCGGTCGCCCGGATCTCGCGCGCGCGTCACGTAGCCGCTGCGCTCGAGACGGTCCAGCACCCGGCTGATGGTCTGCTCCTCCACGTAGGACAGTCCGGCGAGCTGCCGCTGGCTCTGCGGCCCGTGGTCCAGCGCATGCAGGGTGAGCAGGCCGGCGTGCGTGAGGTCGAGCCGGGCGAGCGCCGCGTTCCACTCGTGCTCCACGAGCCTGGCCGCCGTCGACAGCAGCCGGCCCATCGGCCAGTCGGCCAGCTCGTCCGAGGTCTCCTCGTGTGCCATCTCGAGACCACGGTACGACCTGCTCGGGAGCCGCCCGGCTGACTCATCCCCAGGCACAACGGGTACGAACACTCAGCATGCGAAGCCATCGCGGTGAGAGAGGAGCCCCAGTGAACGAGTCGCGGCGCCGATGGGCCGGTCTGTTCTTCCTGAGCCTCGGCGTGGCCATGATCATCGTCGACGCGACGATCGTGAACGTCGCCGTGCCGCAGATCATCCGTGACCTCGGTATCACGTCGACCGATGCGCAGTGGGTGCAGGAGGCGTACACACTCGTCTTCGCCGCCCTGCTCCTCACCTTCGGTCGACTGGCCGACCGGTACGGTCGACGGCGGCTGTTCACCGGCGGAGTCGTGGTCTTCGCGGTGGCCAGCGTGCTGGCCGCGGTCAGTCCTGCGGGCGGCGCGCTGATCGGCGCACGCATCCTGCAGGGCATCGGCGGCGCGGCCATGCTGCCCACGTCACTGTCCCTGCTCAACGCCACGTTCCGCGGCCGCGAGCGGGGCATCGCCTTCGCGGTCTGGGGCTCAACGATCGGTGGGGCGGCGGCGCTGGGCCCGCTGCTGGGCGGTTGGCTCACGACCACCTACTCCTGGCGGTGGGCGTTCGGGATCAACATTCCCATCGGTCTCGCGGTGCTCGCCGGCGTCCTCGCCTTCGTCGGTGAGTCGCGCGAGTCCGACACCCGCCGCGGCGTCGACGTCGCCGGGGCGCTGCTGTCGGTCGTGGGCTTCGGAGGCCTGGTCTTCGCCCTGATCGAGGGCCGCCACTACGGCTGGTGGAGAGCCATCGCGCCGTTCGAGATCGGGCCGCTGCGCTGGGCGCCCGCGACGTCCCCGGTCCCCGTGGCACTCGTGATCGGGCTGGTCGCCCTTGCCGTCTTCGCCGTCGTGGAGACCCGGCGCAACCGCGCAGGCAAAGTGGTCCTGCTCGACCTGTCGCTGTTCAGGATCACCTCGTTCCGCAACGGCAACGTGACCGCTGCGGTGGTCAGCCTGGGTGAGTTCGGGCTGCTGTTCTCACTGCCGCTGTGGTTCCAGAACGTCCGCGGCTACAGCGCCTTCGAGACGGGCCTGGCGCTGCTGCCGCTGGCCATCGGCAGCTTCATGGCCAGCGGGTTCGGCGGTCAGCTCGCCCAGCGGCGCGGTGCGCCCTTCGTCGTACGCCTCGGCATCGTGCTCGAGATCGTCGGCATCACGGGGATCGGCGTGGTGCTGCGGCCCGACGCGGCCTGGTGGGTGTCCGTGCCCCTCCTGTTCGTCTACGGCATGGGCGTGGGGCTGGCCACGGCGCAGCTGACCGGCGTCGTCCTCGTCGACGTGCCCGTCGAGCAGAGCGGACAGGGCTCGGGCACGCAGAGCACCTTCCGACAGATCGGCTCCGCACTCGGCATCGCCGTGCTCGGCACCGTGCTCTTCGTGAGCCTCGGGGCAGTCCTCGGGAACCGGCTGGACAGCCGGCCGTCGCTTCCCGCCGCGCAGCGCGACCGCGTCGTGTCGGCCGTGGTGGGCAGCGCCGGAGCGGCGATCAGCAGTCTGGACCGGACCCCGGCCACCCGACCCGTCGCCGAGGAGGCCCGTGTCGCGTTCACCGACGCCACCCGGTACGCCGCGTTCAGCGCCGCCGGCTTCCTCGCCCTCGGCCTGCTCGCCAGCCTCTCCCTGGGCGGAGGCCCCGACCGGGCGGGCCCGGCCCCGGCCGCGACACGGCGCCGGGCACGACGGTGAGCAGCGCGGACCAGGGCGCGTCGGCGATCGTGGCGCGAGGAGCCCTCGCGCCCACAGCGGTCAGACCAGGCGTACGGCGCCGGGCGCCGCGGCGACGCCGGCGAGGGCGAGCCGGTCCACCTTGCCCGCCGTGGTGAGCGGGAGACGCCGGACGTGGAACCAGACCCGCGGCCGCGCCACGGACGGCAGAGCGGCGGCGGCCTCGCGCAGCGGCCCGTGGTCGCGCGCGTCGGTGAGGACTGCAGCGACGACCTCCCCGAGGACGCCGTGCGGCAGACCGACCACGACCACCTCCCCGCGCGCCGCCTCGCGCAGCACGGCCTCCACGTCGGCGGCCACGACGGTCGCCCCGCCGGTCGTCACCGCGCCGGGCCGCCCGGTGACGAGCACCCTGCCGTCGACGAGCCGGCCACGGTCACCCACGGTGGCGTAGCCGTCGCCGTCGCGGCGCAGGGGGCCGGGCGGTCCGTCGTACCCCAGGCAGACCCACGGCGACCGCACCCAGAGCTCGCCGTCGCGGGCGACGACCTCCACCTCGGGGAAGGGCTGCAGGTCCTCGGCGTGCCGGCCCCAGGCGACGAAGGAGAGCTCTGCGGCGCCGTAGTAGTGGCAGACCCGGGCGCCCGCCGACTCCGCCTCCTCGGCCAGGGCGGGGGAGAGCCGGTCGCCGGCGACGACAACCGTGGCGCCGGCCAGCGGCACGCGGTCGTCCAGGCAGCGGCGCAGCCGGACCGGGGTGAGGTGGGCGTGCGTCATCGTGTGCGGCTTCGCGACGAGGCTCGCGCCGGTGAGCCGGGCGTGCACGGCCGCGAAGAGGTTCATGGACGCGGTGAGCGGTCCGGGCACCCATACCCGGGACTGCGCCGACGCGCCGGTCAGCCGGGATACGTGCGAGAACGACCCGGTCCACGACGCGGTCGTCCGGACCACCGAGCGCGGCGCTCCGGAGCTGCCTGAGGTGGCCAGCGCGACGGGGAGGCCGGCGGCGTGCGCCCGCAGGAACGCGTCCGGGTCGCCGACGGGGACCGCGCCCGGCCCGGACCGGCCCGGCTCAGACAGCGGAGACGTCCTGCGCCGCGGCCTCCGGCTCGCCGAGCAGACCCGGGTAGGCGGCATGCACGCCGCGGGCGACGAAGGCGGCGACCACGACCTTGGCGAGGTCGCCCGGGACGAACGGCAGCATCGCGGTCAGTGCCGCATGCAGCGACATGTCGGCGACCTGCATCAACCCCAGGATCCCGCCGAGGTAGACCACCAGGATGCCGCCGACGGCGTTGGCCACGATGCCCCAGCCGAGGTGGTAAGTCGGCCCGCCCCGCTCGGTCAGCCAGCCGGTCACGAACGCGCCGAACGGCCACGCGACCAGGAAGCCGACGCTGGCGCCGGCGAAGACGCCCAGGCCACCGCGCCCACCCGCGAGCAGCGGCAGGCCGACCGCGACGAGCACGAGGAGCAGCGCGATCGCGAGGAAGCCGCGCCGGGCGCCGAGGATCCCGCCGGCGAGCATCACCCCCAGCGACTGGGCCGTGATCGGCACGGACGACCCGGGAGCGCTGAACGCGGGGACGAGGCCGAGCGCCGCGACGATGCCGCAGAAGGTCGCCACCAGGGCGATGTCGCGTGAGGTGCTGCGGCGGCGAGGCCGGCGGGAGGACCGCAGAGCTGACAACGGGACGCCTTTCGTCGAGGGCCGACCGCAGTGTAGGCCCGGGCGGCCGCCGGCTCAGAGGTCGGACGCCGCGGACTGTGACCGTTCGGACCGGCAGTCGCGGTCGGTGTCGGCTGGTTGCAGACGTGAAGGTTCGGACGGCCGGTCGTCGAGTGCCGGTCCCAATGGTCGCCTCCTGCAGAACTTGTGGCGTGGCGCGTAGACTGGCGACATGACATCCGCGGCCCACTAGTTCGGACGACGCCGTCCAGACCGTCCCTACCTGTACCGAGGTCCGCAGCTCATGATCACCGTCCACGACCTGGAGGTCCGCGCGGGCGCACGCCTGCTGATGGACAACGTCAGCTTCCGCGTCGGCGCCGGCGACAAGGTCGGCCTGGTCGGCCGCAACGGAGCCGGCAAGACCACCCTGACCCGGATCCTCGCCGGCGAGGCGCAGCCCGCCGCCGGCAGCGTCACCACCTCCGGCGCCGTCGGCTACCTCCCGCAGGACCCGCGGACCGGCGATCCCGACGTCAGCGCGCTGGGCCGGATCCTCTCGGCGCGCGGTCTCGACGACGTGGTGCGCCGGATGCGCGGGGCCGAGCAGGACATGGCCTCCGACGACCCGAGCCGCCGTGAGCAGGGGATGCGCCGCTACGAGCGGGCCGACGCCGAGCTGCATGCCGGCGGCGGCTACGCGGCGGAGTCCGAGGCGCGTCAGATCGCCGCGAGCCTGAACATCGAGGACCGGATCCTCGGCCAGCCCCTGCACACCCTCTCGGGCGGGCAGCGGCGCCGGGTCGAGCTGGCCCGGATCCTGTTCTCCGGCGCCGAGACGCTGCTGCTGGACGAGCCGACCAACCACCTGGACGCGGACTCCATCGTCTGGCTGCGGGACTTCCTGCGCTCGCACAAGGGCGGCCTGATCGTGATCAGCCACGACGTGGGGCTGCTCGAGGCGTGCGTGACGAAGGTGCTGCACCTCGACGCGAACCGGGCCGAGGTCGACGTCTACAACATGGGCTGGACGTCGTACCTCACGCAGCGGGAGACCGACGAGCGGCGGCGCCGCCGCGAGCGGCAGAACGCCGAGCGCAAGGCCGGCACGCTGATGGAGCAGGCCAACAAGATGCGGGCCAAGGCGACCAAGGCGCAGGCCGCGCAGTCGATGATGAAGCGGGCCGAGCGGCTGATGGCCGGCGTCGAGGAGGAGCGCCGCGCCGACCGGGTGGCGCGGATCGCCTTTCCCGCGCCGGCGCCCTGCGGCAAGACCCCGCTCACCGCGGCCGAGCTGTCCAAGTCCTACGGGTCGCTGGAGGTCTTCACCGACGTGGACCTCGCGATCGACAAGGGCAGCCGGGTGGTCATCCTCGGCCTCAACGGCGCCGGGAAGACCACGCTGCTGCGGATCCTGGGTGGCATCGACCGGCCGGACACCGGCGAGGTCCGTCCGGGCCACGGACTGAAGCTCGGCTACTACGCCCAGGAGCACGAGACGCTCGACACCTCGGTATCGGTGCTCGAGAACCTTCGGCACGCCGCGCCGGACCTCACCGACACCGCGGCCCGAAGCGTGCTCGGCTCGTTCCTGTTCTCCGGCGACGACGCCACCAAGCCCGCCGGCGTGCTCTCCGGCGGCGAGAAGACCCGGCTCGCGCTGGCCATCCTCGTGGTGTCGAGTGCCAACGTGCTGCTGCTGGACGAGCCGACCAACAACCTGGACCCCGCCTCCCGCGAGGAGGTGCTCGCCGCGATCCGCAGCTACGAGGGCGCGATCATCCTGGTGACCCACGACGAGGGTGCCGTCACCGCGCTCGAGCCGGATCGGGTGCTGATCCTGCCCGACGGCGTCGAGGACCTCTGGAGCGCCGACTACGCCGAGCTGGTGGCGCTCGCCTGACTAGGCTGCAGAGATGGACCCCGCGGCGCTCGACCCCGACCTGCTCGCCCGTGCCGGGTTGGCGTACGACGAGGCGGGGCACGTCGCGACCGTCACGCTGGACCGGCCACGCACGAAGAACGCGCAGACCCCCGCCACCTGGCACGCGCTCCGGGCGATCGGCGCGACGCTCGGCTCCGACGTACGGGTCGTGGTGGTCCGCGGCGCGGGGGACACGTTCTCGTCGGGCCTCGACCGACGGATGCTGACGCCAGCGGGCGTCGAGGGCGAGGCCTCACTGCTGAGCCTGCTGGAGATGCCCGACGCGGAGCTCGCGGAGACCATCGCCGGCTTCCAGGAGGGCTTCACGTGGCTGCGGCGCCCCGACCTGGTCAGCGTCGCCGCCGTGCAGGGCCACGCCGTCGGCGCCGGCTTCCAGCTGGCCCTCGCCTGCGACCTGCGGGTGCTCGCCGACGACGCCCAGCTGTGCATGCGCGAGCCGATGCTGGGCCTCGTCCCGGACCTCACGGGAACAAAACCGCTGGTGGACCTGGTTGGCTACTCACGCGCGCTGGAGATCTGCGCCACCGGACGATGGGTGTCCGCCGAGGAGGCGGCCGCCCTCGGTCTGGCGACCGCAGTGGTCCCCCGCGCGGAGCTCCAGGCCACGGTCGACGACCTCGTCGCCGCACTCACCGCACCACTGTACGGTGCGGTGTCGGAGACCAAGGCTCTGCTGCAGCAGGTGTCCTCGCACGACCTGGAGGAGCAGCGGCGGCTGGAGCGCGAGGCCCAGGTACGCCGGTTCCGGGAGCTCGCCGCCCTGCTCGGCCAGTGAACCGGCGAGTGACCCACACGGGAGGCAGACAGTGTCGATGACCTCGCACATGGGCCCGGCCTGGCGCAACCTGCGCACCGACCGCAGCGTCGCCGGCCAGCGGCTGTCCCGCGACACCGTGCGCCGGGTGATCGGCTTCGCGCGCCCGCACCGCGCGCCGATCACGGTGTTCCTCGTGATCACCGTGATCGACGCCGCGCTCGTGATCGTCCCGCCCCTGCTGATCAAGCAGATCGTCGACAAGGGGATCACCCCTGGAGACGCGCGGACCGTGTCGCTGCTGGCTCTCGCGGTCGCGCTGGTCGCCATCCTCGACGCCGGCCTCTCGCTCGTCTCGGGCTACCTCTCCTCGCGCATCGGCGAGGGGCTGATCTACGACCTGCGGACCGCGGTGTTCGCGCACGTGCAGCGGATGTCGCTGGCCTTCTTCACCCGGACCCAGACCGGAGCTCTGGTCTCACGGCTCAACAACGACGTGATCGGCGCCCAGCGGGCGTTCACCACGACCCTGTCCAGCACGGTGTCGAACACCGTGAGCGCCGTGGTCGTCGGCATCGCGATGCTCGCACTCAGCTGGCAGATCACCGTGCTCTGCCTGCTGCTGTTCCCGTTCCTGCTGGTCGCGTCCCGCTGGGTCGGTCACCGGCTCACCGCGCTGACCCGGCAGCAGATGGACGGCAACGCCGACATGGGCAACGTGATGACCGAGCGGTTCAACGTCGGTGGTGCGATGCTGCTCAAGCTCTTCGGCCGGCGCGAGGAGGAGGACGCGCTGTTCGCGGCGAAGGCGGGCACGGTCCGCGACCTCGGCGTCCGGATCACCGTGGTCACCAGAGTCTTCGGGGCGGCTCTCCTGCTGATCCCGTCGCTGGCCACCGCCCTGGTGTACGGCGTCGGCGGCCACCTCGTGATCGACGAGAGGCTCACGATCGGCACGCTGCTCGCCCTGGCGACCCTGCTGCTGCGGCTGCTCGGCCCGCTGCAGGGGCTGTCCAACGTCCGCGTGGACGTGATGACCGCGCTGGTCAGCTTCGAGCGCGTCTTCGAGGTGCTGGACCTGCCCTCGATGGTCCAGGAGCGGCCCACCGCCACGGTCCTGCCGCGCGACGCCGCCCGGGTCGAGTTCGACCACGTCGCCTTCCGGTACCCCCGCGCAGACCAGATCTCGCTCGCCAGCCTCGAGTCCGTGGCCCGCGCCGAGTCCCGCGACACCGGCCTGGTGCTCAAGGACATCGCGTTCACCGCAGAGCCGGGCGCGATGGTCGCGCTGGTCGGGCCGTCCGGCGCCGGGAAGACCACGATCACGCACCTCGTCGCCCGGTTGTACGACGTCTCCCACGGCGCCGTACGCGTCGGCGGCGTGGACGTACGCGACGCGACGCTGCAGTCCCTGGAGGATGCGGTCGGCTACGTGACGCAGGACGCGCACATGTTCCACGACACGATCCGGGCCAACCTCCAGTACGCCCGCCCGGGGGCCACCGACGAGCAGATCTGGGCGGCCCTGGAGGCCGCCCAGATCGCCGGCCTGGTCGGCACCCTCCCCGAAGGGCTCGACACGGTGGTCGGCGACCGTGGCTACCGTCTCTCCGGTGGGGAGCGGCAACGCCTGGCGATCGCCCGGCTGCTGCTGAAGTCCCCGTCGATCGTGGTGCTCGACGAGGCCACCGCGCACCTCGACTCGGAGTCCGAGGTCGCCGTGCAGCGGGCGCTCGACCAGGCCCTGGAGGGACGCACGTCACTGGTCATCGCGCACCGGCTGTCGACGGTGCGCAACGCCGACCTGATCCTTGTGGTCGACGACGGACGTGTGGTGCAGTCGGGCACGCACACCCAGCTGCTCGCCGAGGGCGGCCTCTACGGCTCGCTCTACACGACCCAGTTCGCGGTGCACAGCGCCTGACCCCGCTCGCTCCCCGGAGGTGGAACGCCAGATGGATCTCGGACTCGAGGACCGCGTCTACGTCGTGACCGGAGGCTCCGGAGGACTGGGCCTGGCCACGGCGGAGGCGCTCGTCGCCGACGGCGCCAAGGTGGTGCTGTCCGGGCGCGGCCGCGAGGCGCTCGACGCCGCCGTCACCGCACTGGGCGCCGAGCGGGCGGCGGCCGTGGTCGCCGACAACGCCGACCGGCAGACCCCTGCCCGCCTGGTGGCGGCCGCGCGGGAGCGGTTCGGCCGCCTGGACGGGGCCCTGATCTCGGTCGGCGGCCCGCCCGGCGGCACCGTGCTCGAGCTCGACGACGAGGCGTGGACGAAGGCCTGGGAGTCGGTGTTCCTCGGCGGCGTCCGGCTCGGTCGCGAGCTCGGCGCCGCGCTCGGCGAGGGCGGCTCGATCGCCTACGTGCTGTCGTCCTCGGTCAAGTCGCCGATCGGCGGCCTCGCGATCTCCAACGGCCTGCGGCCGGGCCTGGCGATGGTGGCCAAGGACCTCTCCGACGAGCTGGGCCCGCGCGGGGTCCGGGTGAACGGCCTGATGCCGGGCCGCATCGAGACCGACCGGGTGCGCTGGCTCGACGAGCAGACCGGTGACGCCGTCGCCGCGAAGAGGCGCTCCTCGGCGACCATCGCGCTGCGCCGCTACGGTCGGCCCGAGGAGTTCGGCGCGGTGGCGGCGTTCCTGCTCTCCCCGGCCGCGTCCTTCGTGACCGGCGTGATGCTGCCGGTCGACGGCGGGATGCTCAGGACGATCTGAGCCGCCCGCTCCGGATCAGCGGGTCGGGACCGGTTCGCTGTCCTCGCGGTCCTCGGTCGTCGTCCGTGCGGTCGCGCGCGCCTTCCGGCGCTCGTCGTAGGCCAGGTAGCCGAAGCCGAAGACCGCGAGCAGCCCGAAGAACCACCACTGCAGCCCGTAGAAGAAGTGCGGGCCGTTGCCGAGGTCCGGCAGCTCCGCCTTGACGAGCGGGTGGGCCGGCCGGGGCGACTCGGTGTCCGCGTCCACGAAGCCGCGGTACACCGGGTAGGGCAGCGTGCGCCGGATGCTGGCGCTGGAGACGGCGCGGGTGGAGCCGTCGGTCACCACGGTCGCGCCCCCGGTCGCGTCCTGGCGGACCCATCCCACGACGGTCACGGTGCCCGGAGGCGGCGGGGGAGCGGCCACGTGGGCGGCGCCGCTGTTGCTCGTCTGGACCCAGCCGCGGTCGACCAGCAGGGCCGGCCCGCCGGCGGTGCGCAGCGGCGTCACGACGTCGACGCCCGAGCCGCCGTTGCGGGTCTGGTAGCGCACCACCACGCTGCGCGCGCCGTCGTACGTCCCGGTCGCGGTGACCCGCCGCCACTCGGTCTGCGGGGATGCGGCGTGGTGGACGGACAGCACGTCCGCGACCGGCTTCGGCGGCGCGTGCAGGTTCCGGGTGATCTGGGCGTTCTCCGCCTTGCGGTCGTGCAGCCGGTGGAACTGCCAGCGCCCCAGCAGGAAGCAGCCGTAGGCGAGGATGACGACGGTGAGCGCGAACAGCAGCCACCGCCGGCTGAACAGGAACCTCACGTCCTCGACAGTAGCGCCGGGCCGACGCGCACCGGCTGCCAGGGCAAAGGCCTTGCGTCGTGCGCATAGGATTGGCCAATGAGCACAGGCGAACTCACCGACCGGTTCGGGAGGACGGCGACGGACCTGCGGGTGTCGCTGACCGACCGGTGCAACCTGCGCTGCTCCTACTGCATGCCGCCCGAGGGCCTGGACTGGATGCCGACTGCGGAGGTCCTCACCGACGACGAGGTGGTCCGGCTGATCCGGGTCGCCGTCGAGCAGCTCGGGGTACGCGAGGTCCGGTTCACCGGAGGCGAGCCGCTGGTACGCCGCGGGCTGGTCGACATCGTCCGCCGCACCGCCGCCCTGGAGCCGCGCCCGGAGACCTCGATCACGACCAACGGCCTGGGCCTCGAGCGCACCGCCACGGTGCTCGCCGAGGTGGGGCTCGACCGGGTGAACGTCAGCCTGGACACCACCCGTCCCGACGTGTTCGCCCAGATCACCCGCCGCGACCGCTACCACGACGTGGTCACCGGTCTCGAGGCGGCGCAGGCGGCGGGGCTCGGGCCGGTCAAGATCAACGCGGTGCTGCTGCGCGGCGTCAACGACGACGAGGCGCCGGAGCTGCTGAGCTGGTGCCTGGAGCGCGGCTACGAGCTGCGGTTCATCGAGCAGATGCCGCTCGACGCCCAGCACGGCTGGCGCCGCGACACGATGGTCACGGCCGACGAGATCCTCTGCTCCCTCCAGGAGCGGTTCCTGCTGAAGCCGGCCGAGGAGCCGCGCGGGAGCGCGCCGGCCGAGCTGTTCACCGTCGACGGCGGCCCCGGCACCGTGGGCGTGATCGCGTCGGTGACCAGGCCGTTCTGCGGCGACTGCGACCGGGTCCGGCTGACCGCCGACGGGCAGGTCCGCAACTGCCTGTTCGCGCGCGAGGAGTCCGACCTGCGGACGGCGCTGCGCGAGGGGGCCGGCGACGAGGAGCTGGCCGACCGGTGGCGGGTGGCGATGCTCGGCAAGCGGCCCGGCCACGGCATCGACGACGTGACGTTCCTCCAGCCGAGCCGGCCGATGTCGGCCATCGGCGGCTGACCGGCCTCAGCCGACCGGCTCGACGTCGCGCAGGAAGCCGCGCGCCGACAGGAACGCCGCGAGCGACTCCCGGTGCTCGTCGCAGGCCAGCCAGGTCTTGCGCCGGTCCGGGGTGTGCAGCTTCGGGTTGTTCCACAGCAGCGACCAGGCGGCGTCGCGGGTGCAGCCCTTGGCGGAGCAGGTCAGTGGCATCGCGGCATCGATCCCCCTCGCAGGGCGGTGCCGGACAGCCACGGGGGAAGCCGTCCGGCACCGCTGAGCGCGGACGCAGACGGGGGATGCTGAGCCCGCGCTCGTCGGGAAGTCTTGCACGCACCCCGGGGCAACACCAGGGTCCCGGACACCTCCACCGGGCGGCGCCGCGTGGAGGTGTCTGGACCAGCACGTCCCGCGGCGCAGCGGGGGACCGCGCTCAGTCCGCGTGCCCCCCGTCGAGGGCACGCCGGTCGGCGTCGACGTCGAACGGCTCGGGGCCGCCGGGGTCGGTCGGGGCACCGGCGTTGGCCATCACCACGGCGACGTACGGGAGCACGAACGAGGCGGTGATGAAGGCCCACATGTACCAGTGCCCGCGGAAGACGACTGCCAGCACGAAGCACAGCGTCCTGATCGACATCGAGATGACGTAGCGACGCTGCCGCCCGCTGATGTCGTCGCTGCGACTGGTGCGGGCCGCGGTGGTGATCCGGATCGGCTCCGGCTCCCTGCGAGCCATGCGGCCCACCGTACGTCGTCGGCTCCGGGGATCACAGCGCCGCTCTACGATGCGAAGGTCACGCCGGAAACCACCCATCCGAGGAGCCCTTCATGACGAACCGTACCTACCGCGTCACCGAGATCGTCGGCACGTCGCCGGACGGCATCGACCAGGCCATCCGCAACGGGATCGAGCGGGCGTCGAGCACGTTGCGGCACCTCGACTGGTTCGAGGTCACCCAGGTCCGCGGCCAGGTCAAGGACGAGACCGTCGAGCACTTCCAGGTCGGCCTCAAGCTGGGCTTCCGGCTCGAGGACGACTGAGCCGGACCGCCGGAGCGCGAGAGTCGAGACCACCGCGACCACCGCGACCACCGCGACCACCGCGACGGCCGCCGAGGCGACGAACGCGGCGGACAGGCGTCGGTGGTGTGGCGACGGTGGCCGACCGGGGCGACCTCCCCGCCGACGCGGTCCAGCCGATGCTCGAGGTCATCGCGGACGGGCTGCTCCGGCAGGCCGCCTCGGAGCCGACGACTCGCGGGCGGCTCGGGGCCGGGCCCGGGCCGCCGACCGATTACAGGTAACCCACCGGTAGCCGCTAGCGTCGGCGGGCAGACACCCGGGACACCTGCCCAGGCCCGTGAGAGGGGAACCCGTGAGCAAGTCCGTACTCGTCACCGGCGGCAACCGGGGGATCGGCCGTGCGATCGCCGAGGCGTTCGTCGCCGAAGGCGACAAGGTGGCGATCACCTACCGCAGCGGCGAGCCCCCGCAGGGCATGCTCGGGGTCCGTTGCGACGTCACCGACGCCGCCTCGGTCGAGGCCGCCTTCGCGCAGGTCGAGCAGACCCATGGCCCGGTCGAGGTGCTGGTCGCGAACGCCGGGATCACCAAGGACACCTTGATGCTGCGGATGAGCGACGAGGACTGGGACGACGTGATCGCCACCAACCTGACCGGGTCCTTCCGGGTCGCCAAGCGGGCGGCCAAGGGAATGCTGCGGCAGCGGCGCGGCCGGATCATCTTCATCTCCTCGGTCGTCGGCCTGCTCGGCTCGGCGGGCCAGGTCAACTACGCCGCCAGCAAGTCCGGCCTGGTCGGGATGGCCCGCTCGCTCGCCCGCGAGCTCGGCAGCCGCTCGATCACCGCCAACGTGGTGGCTCCCGGGTTCGTCGAGACCGAGATGACCGCTGTCCTGCCGGAGGAGACGAAGGCGCAGTACCAGGCGCAGATCCCGCTCGGTCGCTACGCCACCACCGACGAGGTCGCCTCGGTCGTGACCTGGCTGGCGTCCGACGGCGCCGGCTACGTCACCGGAGCGGTCATCCCGGTCGACGGCGGCCTCGGCATGGGCCACTGACCTCACACACACGAAGGAGCACGACGACATGGGAGTTCTCGAGGGCAAGCGCATCCTGGTCGCCGGGGTCACGATGGACACCTCCATCGGGTTCGCCGTGGCGCGGATCGCGCAGGAGCAGGGCGCGACGGTGCTCGTGTCGAACTTCGGCAGGGCGCTGGGCATCACGCGGCGGATCGTCGGACGGCTGCCTCAGCCCACGCCGGTGCTCGAGCTCGACGTCACCGACCCCGACCACCTCGAGCGGCTGCCCGAGCTGGTCCGTGAGCACGTCGACGGGCTCGACGGGGTGGTGCACTCGATCGCCTACGGCAACCCCGAGACGCTGCTCGGCGGCAGGTTCCTCGACGGTCCCTGGGAGGACGTGGCCCAGGCCGTCCAGGTGTCGGCGTACTCCCTGAAGTCGCTGTCCAGGGCCTGCCTGCCGCTGATGGCCGGCGGTGGCGCCGTGGTCGGGATGACCTTCGACGCGACGGTCGCCTGGCCGGCGTACGACTGGATGGGCGTGGCCAAGGCGGGGCTGGAGTCGTGCGCCCGGTACCTCGCGCGCGACCTCGGGCCGCAGGGGGTGCGGGTCAACCTGGTCTCCGCCGGACCGCTCAAGACCCTCGCCGCGAAGGCGATCCCCGGCTTCGAGCAGCTCGAGGCGATGTGGAGCGACCGCTCCCCGCTGGGCTGGGACAACACCGACGCGGAGCCGACCGCCCGCGCCGTGGTCGCCCTGCTCTCGGACCTCTTCCCCGCAACGACCGGCGAGATCGTGCACGTCGACGGCGGCTACCACGCGATGGGCGCCTGACCCCCTTCCTGGTCGCCTGCGGTCCCGCCGGTCTGCGCCGCGGGGGCGACCGCAGACGAATCGGGGGTAGCGTGCCGCCGTGACGTCCGCGCTGGTCGAGCTCCGGGTCCTCGAAGGGCCGAACCTCTACTTCCCCCGGGCGGCCGTGAAGCTCACGCTGGACCTCACCGGGCTGGTCGAGGCGAGCGAGGAGCGCGCCACGTCGTTCGCCGACCGGGTCGCCCTGGCCCGGCCCCGTCCCGGCGCTCCGGGCAGCGGCTTCCGGCAGCGGTTCGCGACCCGGGCGGTGGCCCGGCTGCTGCGCCAGGTCGCCCGCGAGGCCGGCACCACCCGGCTCGCGGTCCGGGTCCGGCCCACCAACGACGTGCACCAGGTCGTGGTGGCCTACCCGTGGCGCGGCCGGACCCGGGCGGAGCTCCTCGGCCGGGCCGTGGCCGAGGTTCTCGACGCGCTGCCAGGCGGCGACCTCGACGCCCTCGTGGGCCGGGCCGCGGCACGGGTCCGCGACGCCGAGCCGGGCCCGGCGCCGACCACCCTCAGGCCCCGGGTGCCGGTCGTCGCCGTCACCGGCACCAACGGCAAGACGACCACCTCCCGGATGGTCGCGCACATCGGCCGTACGGCGGGCCTGCACGTCGGCTGGTCGAGCACCGACGGGATATACGTCGACGGCGTGCTCGTCGAGCACGGCGACTACTCCGGTCCCAGCGGCGCCGGACGCGTGCTGGCGCACCGCGAGGTCCAGCTCGCGGTCACCGAGACCGCCCGCGGCGGCATCCTGCTCAAGGGCATCGGCGTCGCCTGGAACGACGTCTCGGTCGTCACCAACGTCTCCGCGGACCACCTCGGCATGCACGGCATCGACACCCTCGACCAGCTCGCCGAGGTCAAGGCCGTGGTGCCGCACATCACCCGGCGTGACGGCTGGGCGGTGCTCAACGGGGACGACCCACGGGTGCTGGCGATGCGGGCGGTGGCGCGGGCGCGGACCTGGGTGTTCTCGCGCGACCCGGACTCACCCGCCGTCCGTGAGGCGCTGTCCGACGGGGGCCGGGCCACGACGGTGATCGACGGCTGGGTCAGCGTGCTGCGCCCCGGCGCCGACCCGGACCCGCTGGTCGAGCTCGCTGACGTGCCGATGACGCTCGCCGGGCTGTCCCGGTTCAACGTCGAGAACGCGCTCGCCGCGGCGTCCGCCGCGCTCGCCGTCGGGCTGCCCCGGGCCGCGGTCGTCGAGGGACTGGCCGGGTTCCGCCCCGACCCCGAGCACAACCCGGGCCGGATGAACCTGTTCAGCCTCGACGACGTGACCGTCGTCGTCGACCTCGCGCACAACGAGGCGGGTCTCGAGGCGCTGCTGGAGATCATGGCCGGCGTACGGCGGCCGGGCTCGCGGCTGCTGCTCGCCATGGGGGCCGTCGGCGACCGCACCGACGACCTCGTCGAGCAGCTCGGTGAGATGGGCGCGCGGGACGCCGACGTCGCGGTGGTCGCCCACAAGCAGCGCTACCTGCGCGGCCGGACGACCGAGGAGCTCGACGCGCTGTTCCGCGCCGGGGCGGCGCGGGTGGGGGTCCCCGACCTGGCGGTATACCCGACCGAGGTGGACGCGCTCGCCGACCTGGCCGGGCAGGCGAAGCCCGGGGACGTGGTCGGCGTGATGTGCCACGAGGACCGGCAGGGCGTCTACGACTGGCTGAGCGCGCACGGCGCGACGGTGGACGACCCGGACACCCTGCGCGCGAAGGCAAGCGTGCTACCGGCCGGTAAGTAACCAACGTCGGAGCCGGGGGGTCTTTCGGCCCCCGACCGCCGCCCGGTTCGTTGCCTAGCGTCGTCTTGAGAGCGCAGGACGACGACAGGAGCTCGCCTCATGAAGATCGTGGTGCTGGTCAAGCACGTGCCCGACCCGACGGCGACGGTGCAGTACGCCGACGACGGGACGCTCGACCGGGCGGCACTCGACGGACACCTCTCCGAGCTCGACGAGTACGCCGTCGAGCAGGCCGTCACGCTCGTCGAGAAGGGGCTGCCGGCCACCGTCACGTGCCTGACCATGGGCCCCGCGCGTGCCGTCGACGGTCTCCGGAAGGCGCTGGCCATGGGCGGCGACGACGCGGTGCACGTCGTGCGACGACGCGCTGCACGGCTCGGACGCCCTGGCCACCTCGCTGGTGCTGGCCGCGGCGCTGGACCGCATCGGCTTCGACCTGGTGGTCTGCGGCATGGCGTCCACCGACGGCGAGATGTCGGTGGTCCCGGCGATGCTGGCCGACCGGCTCGGCGTGCCCCAGCTGACCTTCGCCGGAGCGCTGAGCGTCGCCGACGGGGTCGGTGACGGGTGCGCCGCGACGGCGACGCGGCCGTCGAGGAGGTCGAGGCGCCGCTGCCCGCGCTGGTCTCGGTCACCGACCAGACCGGCGAGGTCCGCTACCCCTCCTTCAAGGCGATCCTGGCCGGCAAGAAGAAGCCGGTGACGACCTGGTAGCCTGGCGGACCTCGGGGTCGACCCCGCGCTGGTCGGGGTCGCCGGCGCGGCGACCGCGGTGCGCAGCGTTACCCCGACGCCTCCCCGGCAGGCCGGCACCGTCGTCGTCGACGACGGCGAGGGCGCCGCGCGGATCGCCGACTTCCTCGTCGCCCAGAAGCTGCTCTGATCCGAATCCCCCGGCACCCTGCGAAGGAGACAGTCGTGGCCGAGATCCTCGTCCTGGCCGAGACGCACCGACGGCGTGGTCCGCAAGGCCACCCTCGAGCTGCTCACCCTCGCGCGCCGGCTCGGCGAGCCCGTGGCACTGGTGTGCGGACCCGCCGACGACGGTGCTGCTGAAGGTGCTCGGCGAGTACGGCGCCACCGTCGTGCACGTCGCCGAGCGACCCGGACCTCGACGGACTACCTGGTCGCGCCCAAGGTCGACGTCCTCGTCGACCGTGGTCCAGCCGACCGCGCCCGCCGCCGTGCTGGTCGACGGCCGGGCCGGAGGGCACCGAGGTCGCCGCGCGAGCCGCCGTCCGGCTGGACTCGGGGATCGTCACCGAACGCCGTCGACGTGGTCACCGGCGACGGCGGTCCGCTGGTCACGCAGTCGGTGTTCGCGGGCACCTGGACGGCGCGGTAGCCAGGTCGTGCGCGGCACCCCGATCATCACCGTGCGGCCCAACGCGGTCGCCCCGGAGGCCGCGCCGGTCCAGCCCCGTCGTCGAGCCGGTCACGGTCGAGCCTCAGCGACGCCGCACGCGCGTCGCGGGTGGTCGCGCGCACGGCCAAGAGCGGGACCGGCCGGCCCGACCTCGCCGACGCCTCGGTCGTCGTCGCCGGCGGCCGCGGGATGGGCTCCGCCGAGGCGTTCGGCCTGCTCGAGCGAGCTCGCCGACGCGCTCGGCGGCGCGGTCGGCGCGTCGCGGGCCGCGACCGACCTCGGGTGGTACGGCCACGACTTCCAGATCGGCCAGACCGGCAAGACCGTGGCGCCCCAGCTCTACCTCGCCGCCGGCATCTCCGGCGCCATCCAGCACCGCGCCGGGATGCAGGGGTCGCGGACGATCGTGGCGATCAACAAGGACCCGAAGGCGCCCATCTTCGCCATCGCGGACCTCGGCGTGGTCGGCGACGCGCACACCGTGCTGCCCGCACTCGCCGCCGAGGTGCGCCGACGCAAGGGCTGACCGGCGACGTCGCCGCCCACCGCCGCCCACCGACGAAAGGGAACCTGCCATGACCGACACCACCGCAGCCCCCGTCCACGCCGGTGACGGCCTGGACCTCGGCACCCTCGACCTGATGCTGGAGGCGCTCGGCGACTTCGTCTCCGCCGAGCTCCCCGAGAGCCGGATGCTCGAGCTCGACCACGAGGACACCTGCCCCGAGGACACCGTCCGGGCGATGTGCAGCGACGCGCTCGGCGTCCAGCTGGTCTTCATCCCCGAGGAGTACGGCGGGATGGGCGGCGGCGCCTTCGACTCCTACCGGGTGTGCGAGCGGATGGCCCGGGTCGACATCGGCCTGGGCACCTCGGTCTTCGCGACCTTCCTGGGCAGCGACCCGATCCTGATGGGAGGCACCGAGGAGCAGCGCAAGGAGTGGCTGGGCCGGATCGCCGAGCAGGGGATCGTCTTCGCCTACGGCGCCACGGAGCCGGAGGCCGGCAGCGACCTCGGCGCGATGACGACCGACGGCGGTCCCGGTGGACGACGTCGGCGACGGCAGCCCCGGCTACCGGATCACCGGCCGCAAGCAGTGGATCAGCAACGGCAGCATCGCCGACGCCTGCACGGTCCTGGCGATGGCCCCGGGCGGCCCGTAGCTGGTTCGTCGTGGAGCGCGGCGCGGACGGGCTTCTCCTCGGCGCCGCCGGAGGACAAGCACGGGATCCGGCTGTCGAACACCGCCGCGCTGTTCCTCGACGACGTGGTCGTGCCGGCCGACCGACCTCGTGGGCGGCGTCGAGGGGCGCGGGCTCGTCCAGGCCCAGCAGGTCTTCGGCTACACCCGTCTGATGGTCGCCGCGTTCGGGCTGGGCGGCGGCTGGGAGGCGATGGACCGGGCGATCCGGTACTCGACCCAGCGCGTGCAGGGCGGCGCGCCGCTGAGCGAGAAGCAGGGCTACACCCACAAGCTGGTCGTCCCGCACGTCGTCCGGCTCGAGGCGGCCCGCGCCGTCGTCGAGGAGACCGCCACGCCGGATCGACGCGGGCGAGGGCGACGATGGCGCGCTCAACACCGAGGGCGCGATCGCGAAGTACCTGGCCACCGAGGCCGGCGTCGCGGCGGCGGACGCGGCGATCCAGGCGCACGGCGGCTACGGCTACACCCGCCCCTACCTGGTGGAGAAGATCCGCCGCGACGTGCGGATCACCACCATCTACGAAGGCACCTCCGAGATCATGGAGATGACCATCGCGCGCGACCGGTGGCAGCAGCACCTCAAGACCGCGAGGCGCGCACTACCCGACCTGGCGGCGGCAGCTGCGCGCCCTGCACGCGCCGGCACCCCGCGGTGGGCGCGGACGCGACGGCACTCGCCCTGGAGTGTCTCGCCGGCGTCCTCGAGGCGTGCCGCGTCGGGCGGCTCACCCGCAACCAGCACGTCCTGCTGCGGCTCGGCGAGCTGGTCGCCTACGCCGAGGCGGCCGCCGCCCTGGTCCGCCGGGCCGTCGCGGCGGCGGAGGGAGCGCTGCCCGACAAGGCGGACCGGCGGTTCGACGCCGACGGGCTGGCCGCGATCAGCCGGGTCTTCGCCCGCGAGGCCGCGCTCCGGGTCGCCGAGGAGGGGGTGCGCTGGGTGTCCGGCGCCGCCGATCCCGGAGCGGCCACCGCGCTGCTCGCCGGCCTGCCCGTCGAGCCGGTGCGCGCCGCCCAGGCCGGGCTGCTCGCCGACATGGACGCCGTCGCCGACGCCCTCTACGACCGCGCCACCGCCTGACGCGACCAGCAAGGAACCAGCCATGAACGAGCAGCCCACCACTCCGGTCGCCGTCGTCGGCGTCGCCGCGATCATGCCGGACGCCCCGGACGCCGCCACGTTCTGGCAGAACCTGCGGGACGGCCGCTACTCGATCAGCGACGTCCCGCCGGAGCGGTGGGACCCCGAGCTGCTACTACGACCCCGACCCCGCCGCGCCGGACAAGACCTACAGCCGGATCGGCGGCTGGGTGCGCGAGCTTCCCCTGGGAGCCGCTGGCCTGGCGGCTTCCGGTGCCGCCGAAGGTCGCCGAGCAGCTGGACGTCGGCCAGCAGTGGGCGGTCTCCGCGCGCACGATCGGCCCTGGTCGACGCCGGGCTGGCCGGACTGGCCGGTGGACTCCGAGCGGGTCGCGGTGATCCTCGGCAACGCCATCGGCGGCGACAAGCACTACCGGACCGCGCTGCGCATCCAGTTCCCGGAGTTCGCCGGGACCTGATGCACGGCGCCGTCGTTCGCGGCGCTCCCGGCGGAGGTGCGCGCAGGTGGTGCTCACGCGAGTGGCACGAGCGCTTCCTGGCCCACGAGCCGGCGATCACCGAGGACACCATGCCCGGCGAGCTGTCGAACGTGATGGCCGGCCGGATCGCGAACCTGTTCGACTTCCGCGGCCCCAACTTCACCACCGACGCCGCCTGCGCCTCCGGCCTCGCCGCGATGTCGGCGGCGGTGCACGGGCTCGTGAGCGGCGACTACGACGCCGTGGTCACCGGCGGCGTCGACCGCAACATGGGCGTCTACGCGTTCGTGAAGTTCTGCAAGATCGGCGCGCTGTCGGCGACCGGCACCCGGCCCTTCGACGCCGGCGCGGACGGCTTCGTGATGGGCGAGGGCGCGGCCCTGTTCGTGCTCAAGCGGCTCGCGGACGCGGAGCGCGACGGCGACCGGGTCTACGCCGTGCTGCTCGGGCTCGGCGGCTCCAGCGACGGCAAGGGCAAGGGCATCACGGCGCCGAACCCCGTCGGCCAGCGGCTGTCGGTCGAGCGGGCCTGGGCTGCACGCGGGCCTCAAGCCTGCGGCCGCCTCGGCGGTCGAGGCGCACGGCACCTCGACCAGGGTCGGCGACGCCGCCGAGCTGGCCAGCCTCGGCGACGTCTTCGGCAGCGCGGCGCCCGGGCTCCATCGCGCTCGGCTCGGTGAAGTCGAACATCGGCCACCTCAAGGCCGCGGCCGGCGCCGGCCGGGCTGTTCAAGATGGTGATGCAGCTGCACGAGAAGGAGCTCGCGCCGAGCCTGCACTTCCGGGACCCGAACCCGCAACGTCGACTGGGCCCACACGCCGTTCCGGGTCAACACCGAGCTGCGCGACTGGCCGGCCGACCCGGACGGCGCCCGCCGCGGCGGGGTGAGCGCCTTCGGCTTCGGCGGCACCAACTTCCACGCGGTGCTCGAGGAGTACGTCCCCGGTCGGCACCGCCCGGAGCGGCGCCGCGCACCTTCGCCTCGGCGGAGGTGCCGCGCAGCACCGTGCCGTGCGCCAGGTCACGACGCCGAAACCGCCCCTGCGCGGCGCCCTCGCTGCTCGGGGGCCGCGACGACGCGGAGGTGGTGGCCCAGCTGCAGGAGGTGGCCGCCGCGGCACGGCAGCGCCCCGGCCCCGGCGGCGCCCGACCCGGCGCTGGCGCTACGCGGCGGTGCGCGTGGCCATCGACCACGCCGACGCCGCCGACCTGGCGGCCAAGGCGGCAAGGCGGTCAAGGCGTTCGCGACCGGCGACCCCGGCGATGTGGAAGATGCTGCGCGCCCAGGGCGTGTTCGTCGGCCGCGGCCCGGCGCCCAAGGTGGCGTTCCTCTACACCGGTCAGGGGTCGCAGTACGTCAACATGCTGCAGGACCTGCGCGCGCGTCGAGCCGGTCGTCGCCGCGACCTTCGACGAGGCGGACCGGATCATGACGCCGCTGCTCGGCACGGCCCGCTGTCGTCGTACATCTTCGTCGACGGCGACGACCCGGCCGCGGTCGCGCGAGCTGCGAGCAGCAGCTGATGCAGACCGAGATCACCCAGCCCGCCGTGCTGGCCAGCCGACCTCGCGCTGACCCGGCTGCTCGGGGCCTACGGCGTCGCGCCCGGACATGGTGATGGGGCACAGCCTGGGGGAGTACGGCGCCCTGGTCGCCGCCGGCGCGCTGACCTTCGACGCCGCGCTGGAGGCGGTCAGCGCCCGCGGTCACGAGATGGCCTCGCTGTCGCGTCGACGGACAACGGCGCGATGGCGGCGGTGTTCGGGCCGCTCGCGGAGATCGAGCGCGTCGTCGACGCGGTCGACGGCAACGTCGTCATCGCGAACATCAACAGCCTCAGCCAGGCCGTGATCGGCGGGGCCACCGACGCCGTCGAGCGGGCGGTCGCGCTGCTCGGCGAGCGCGGCGTCACCGCGGCCCGGATCCCGGTGAGCCACGCCTTCCACACCTCGATCGTGGCGCCGGCGAGCGAGCCGCTGAAGCACGCGCTGCGAGCGGCTCGACCTGCGCGCCCCGGTCTGCCGATCGTCTCCAACGTCACCGGCGAGTTCTACCCGGCCGACGCCGACCGCGACACCATGCTCGACCTGCTCGGGCCGGCAGGTGGCCTCGCCGGTGCAGTTCGTCCGCGGGCTGCGAGACGCTGTACGACGCGGGCGCCCGGGTGTTCGTCGAGGTCGGGTCCGAAGAAGGCGCTGCACGGCTTCGTCGAGGACGTGCTCGGCGAGCACGACGACGTGCTCGCGCTGTTCACCAACCACCCCAAGAACGGTGACGTGCCGTCGTTCAACGCCGCGCTGTGCGGTCTCTGGGCGGCGGGCTGGGCATGCCGGCGACACAGGCCGAGCCCGCGCCCCGGCCGCGACCCCGGTGGCTGCCTCCGATGCCGCCCCGGCGGCCGCCCCGGTGGCTGCCCCGGTGGCTCCTGAGGCCGCCCCGGTTGCTGCGTCGGGACCGGGACTGAGCGCCGACACAGTACGCCGAGCTCGGCCGGATCTTCGCCGGGGCGCTCCGAGCAGGGGCTCGAGCGTGCTGGGCGGCCGACGCCGTCCGGCGGCTCCGCCGGTCGGAGCCGCGAGACACCGAGCCGGTGGTGGTCACCGGCGCGGCCCTCGGGCTGCCGGGCGTCGAGCACGTCTTCGACGACGAGAACCTGCAGCGGATCCTCGACGGCCAGCAGTTCATCGACACCATCCCGCACCGGATCCGACGGCAGATGGTCGACCTGCACATCACCCGGCTGGTCAAGCGGGAGTCCGGCGACCCCACGTTCGAGACGATCGACGACGAGGCCGAGGTGGTCAAGCTCGCCGGCCGGCACGCGCCGCTCGACGTGGTCGAGGAGTTCGGCGTCGACGCCGCCCGCGACGCCGCGCTCGACGCGGTCACCCGGCTGGCCGATCGGCGCCGGCTTCGACGCCCTGCGGGACGCCGGCATCCCCCTGGTGATGCGCTACAAGACCACCACGCTCGGCTCCCGCCTGCCCGAGCGGTGGGGTCTGCCCGACGCGCTGCGCGACGACACCGGCGTGATCTTCGCCTCGGCGTTCCCCGGCTACGACTCGTTCGCCGAGGACCTCGAGCGCTACTTCACCGACCGGGGGCGCCGCGACCAGCTGCTCGCCCTCGAGGCGGTGCGCGCCCGGATGCGCGGCGAGGAGCCGGCTGCGGCCGAGGTCGACCGGCGCATCGCCGAGCTGCGGCACCTGCTGGAGGCCGAGCCGTTCACCTTCGACCGCCGGTTCCTGTTCCGGTGCCTGTCCATGGGGCACTCGCAGTTCGCCGAGATCATCGGCGCCCGCGGGCCGAACACCCAGGTCAACGCCGCCTGCGCGAGCACCACGCAGGCCCTGTCGCTGGCCGAGGACTGGATCCGGGCCGGGCGCTGCCGCCGCGTCGTGGTGGTCTCCGCCGACGACGTCACCACCGACACGCTGCTGCCCTGGGTCGCCTCCGGCTTCCTCGCCACCGGCGCCGCCGCCACCGACGACTCGGTCGAGGACGCGGCCACGCCGTTCGACCGGCGCCGGCACGGCATGATCGTCGGCATGGGCGCGGCCGCGCTCGTCGTCGAGTCCGCGGAGGCGGCCCGAGCGAGCGCGGTCTGCAGCCGATCTGCGAGGTGCTCGGCACGGTCACGGCCAACAGCGCCTTCCACGGCACCCGGCTCGACGTCGACCACATCGCCTCGGTGATGGAGAACGTCGTCGCGCAGGCGGAGCGGCACGGGCGTGGACCGCCACCGAGATCGCCGCCGTCGACGGTGTTCGTCTCGCACGAGACCTACACGCCGGCGCGCGGCGGCAGCGCCTCGGCCGAGATCAACGCCCTCCGCGCGACGTTCGGCGCCGAGGCGGACTCGATCGTGATCACCAACACCAAGGGGTTCACCGGGCACGCCATGGGCGCCGGCATCGAGGACGTCGTCGCGATCAAGGCGCTCGAGACCGGGATCGTGCCGCCGGTGCCGAACTACAAGGAGCCCGACCCCGAGCTGGGGAGCTCAACCTCTCGCAGGGCGGGGCCTACCCGGTCGGCTACGCGCTGCGGCTGGCTGCCGGCTTCGGCTCGCAGATCGCCATGTCGCTGCTGCGCTGGACGCCGGTCCCCGACGGCCGGCACCGCCAGCCGAGCGAGCTCGGGTACGCCTACCGGATCGTCGACCCCGCGGCGCTGGCAGCGCTGGCTGGACGCCCTCAGCGGCGTGCCGGGCGCGCGCCTCGAGGTGGTCACCCGGCGGCTGCGGGTCGTCGACACCGGCGCCCCGGCCACCGCCGCACCCGCCGAGCCGCGGGCTGCGCAGGCCCCGGCGGCCGTCGCACCGGTGCGAGCCGCGGGCTGCGCAGGCCCCGGCGGCCGTCGCACCGGTCGAGCCGCGGGCTGCGCAGGCCCCGGCGGCCGTCGCACCGGTCGAGCCGCGGGCTGCGCCGGCCCCGCCCGCGCCGGCGGTCGATGCGGTGGCCGCGCCGGTGGTCGACGAGGTGAGCGCGGCGGTGGTCGGGATCGTGTCGCAGATGACGGGCTATCCGCCGGAGCTGTTGGATCTGGACCTGGATCTGGAGGCGGACCTGGGGGTGGACACGGTGAAGCAGGCCGAGGTGTTCGCTGCGGTGCGCGAGCGGTTCGGGCGTGGAGCGCGAGGAGAAGCTGCAGCTGCGGGACTTCCCGACGCTGACCCATGTGATCGGCTGGATGCGGGACAAGACCGGGATCGCCGCGCCGGCGCGCCGCGGCGCCGGCGGCGTCGGCCGCGCCCGGTCTGCGCAGCCCGCGGCTCGGCAGCCGCCGCGCCGGCCGCCGCCGCGCCGGTGGCTGGTGGCCGGCTGGTGATGCGAGGTGACCGCGGCGGTGGTCGGGATCGTGTCGGAGATGACGGGCTATCCGCCGGAGCTGTTGGACCTGGACCTGGATCTGGAGGCGGACCTGGGGGTGGACACGGTGAAGCAGGCCGAGGTGTTCGCTGCGGTGCGGGAGCGGTTCGGGCGTGGAGCGTGACGAGACGCTGCCGCTGCGGGACTTCCCGACGCTGACCCACGTGATCGGCTGGGTGCGGGAGCAAGACCGGGATCGCCGCAGCCGGGCGCCGCGGCGCCGGCGCGCCGTGCCGAGACCGGCGCTCGGCTGGCAGCCCGCGGCCGGCGCGGCCGCCGGCGCCGGCCGCCGCCGCGCCGGTGGCATGGTGCGCCGGTGGTGACGAGGTGACGACGCGGTGGTGGTCGGGATCGTGTCGCGAGATGACCGGCTATCCGCCGGAGCTGTTGGACCTGGACCTGGATCTGGAGGCGGACCTGGGGGTGGACACGGTCAAGCAGGCCGAGGTGTTCGCTGCGGTGCGCGAGCGGTTCGGGCGTGGAGCGTGATGAGAGCTGCCGCTGCGGGACTTCCCGACGCTGACCCATGTGATCGGCTGGGTGCGGGAGAAGACCGGGATCGCCGCACCGAGCGCCGCAGCACCGGCGCTGCGCGCAGCACCGGTGTCTGCGGAGCCCGCGGCTCGGCAGCGGTGCCGCGCGTCGGCCCCGCCCGCGCCGGCGTCGATGAGGTGGCCGCGCCGGTGGTTGACGAGGTGAGCGAGGCGGTGGTCGGGATCGTGTCGGAGATGACCGGGCTATCCGCCGGAGCTGTTGGACCTGGACCTGGATCTGGAGGCGGACCTGGGGGTGGACACGGTGAAGCAGGCCGAGGTGTTCGCTGCGGTGCGCGAGCGGTTCGGGCGTGGAGCGTGACGAGACGCTGTCGCTGCGGGACTTCCCGACGCTGACCCATGTGATCGGCTGGGTGCGGGACAGGACCGGGATCGCCGCACCGAGCGCCGCAGCACCGGCGCCGCAGCACCGAGCACGGCTCGGCCGGCGCACCGTGTCTGCGGAGCCCGCGGCTCGGCGGAGCGGTGGCTGCACCCGACGACGGTCGAAGGAGACCTCGACGCGGTCGACCGGATGCCGCGGCGGGTCCCGGTGCCGGTGCTGCGGCCCGCCCTCGACCAGTGCCTGCCCACCGGGGTCGCGCTCGACGAGCGGGCCCGCGTCGTGGTGATGCGCGACGAGGGCGGCGTCGCGCGACGCGCTGCTGCGCGCGGCTGGAGAAGCGCGGCGTGGCGACGCTGGCGCTCGACCCGGGCACCCCGACCGACGACCTCGTGGTCGCTGTCCAGGAGTGGCGCTCGGGCGGCCCGGTCACGGGCGTCTACTGGCTGCGCCGCCCTCGACGACGAGGGGCCGCACGAGGAGCTCGACCTCGCCGGCTGGCGCGAGGCGCTGCGCCGCCGGGTCAAGGCGCTGTACGCGACGATGCGCACGCTGTACGACGACGAGCCCGTTCCTCGTCACCGGCACCCGGCTCGGCGGCTACCACGGCTACGACGAGGCCGGGGCCACCGCGCCGATGGGCGGCGCGGTGACCGGGTTCGCCAAGTCCTACAAGCGGGAGCGCCCCGACGCGCTGGTCAAGGCGCGTGGACCTGCCGGCGAGCCGCAGGACCGCGGCGACCGCGGACCTGCTGCTCGAGGAGACGCTGCGCGACCCCGGCTGCGTCGAGGTCGGCCACGCGACGGCCGCCGCTGGGGCGTCGGCCTCGCTGCGCGGCCCTTCCCGCCCCAGGACGCCCCGGAGGCCGGCGCGCATGCGCTGGGCCCGACAGCACGGTCCTCGTGACCGGGGCTGCCGGGCAGCATCGTCGCGGCGATCACCGCCGACCTGGCGCGCGCCTCGGGCGCGACGTTCCACCTGCTCGACCTCGACTCCGGAGCCGGACGCCGAGGACCCCGACCTGCGGCGGTACGTCGAGGACCGGAGCGGGCTCAAGGGCGAGCTCGCCGCCCGGATGAAGGAGCGGGGCGAGCGGCCCACGCCGGTGGCGATCGAGAAGGAGCTGGCGCGCTTCGAGCGGCTGGCCGCCGCGCTCGCCGCGATCGAGGCGGTGCGGGAGGCCGGCGGGACCGTGCACTACCACGCGGTCGACCTCACCGACGCCGACGGCGGTCGCGCGGTGCTCGACGAGGTCCGCGGCGTCGACGGACCGGCATCGACCTGCGTGGTGCACGCCGCCGGAGTCGAGGTCAGCCGCGCGCTGCCGGACAAGGAGCCGCGCGAGTTCGACCTGGTCCACGACGTGAAGGCGGACGGCTGGTTCAACGTGCTGTACGGCCGTCGGCGACCTGCCCATCGGCGCCACGGTGGTGTTCTCCTCGGTGGCCGGCCGGTTCGGCAACGCCGGCCAGACCGACTACGCGCGCCGCCAACGACCTGCTGTGCAAGATCACCAGCAGCTTCCGCCGCACCCGGCCCGACACCCGCGCGATCGCCGCTCGACTGGACCGCGTGGGGCGGCATCGGCATGGCGACCCGGGGCTCGATCCCGCAAGATCATGGAGATGGCCGGGGTGGAGATGCTGCCGCCGGAGGCCGGCGTCGCCTGGATCCGCCGCGAGCTCGACCGGCGCACGCGTTCCGCGGGCGAGGTGGTGGTGGCCGGGCGCGCTGGGCCGGATGGCCGAGGGCGTACCACCCGACCGGCGGGCTCGACCCCGCGAGCGGTCGACGCGCGGCACGCCGGGCCGATGGTCGGGCGAGGTCGGTCGCGGCCGACGTGCTCGACGGGCTGGTCGTGCGCACCACGCTCGACCCGGCCGAGCAGCCCTTCCTCGACGACCACCGGATCGACGGCACGCCGGTGCTGCCCGGCGTGATGGGCATGGAGGCGTTCGCCGAGGTGGCCGCGGCTGCTCGCGCCCGAGCTGGCAGGTCGTGGCGGTCGAGGACGTCGACTTCCTGGCGCCGGTGAAGTTCTACCGCGACGAGCCGCGCACGCTGACCATCACCGCGGCGCTGCGCCCGGACGGCGCGGACCTGGTCGCCGAGTGCCGGCTCGAGGCCGAGCGGCCGCTGCCCGGCAGCGACGAGCCGCGGCGCACCGTGCACTTCACCGGGCTCGGTCCGCCTGTCGCGGCCGCGCTCGCCGAGCCAGGTGACGCGACCCGGCGTGCTCGCGGCCGGGCGGCGCGATCGCGGTCGGCCACGACGACGTCTACCGGCTGTACTTCCACGGGCCGGCCTACCAGGTCGTCGGCCGGCATGGCGGGCGACGGACGGCGGCGCGGCCGGCCGCCGATCTGCCGCGCGACCTGCCGCCGGACCGGCGACGGACCGGCGCGGCGCACCGCCGTCGCTGCGGGCACCCGCGGCTGGCGGAGCTGTGCTTCCAGGTGGCCGGGCTCTGGGAGGCCGGGCCCGAGGGCCGGCTGGCGCTGCCGGCGCACGTCGACCGGCTCGCTGCCTGGCCGCAGGAGTCGCCGACGTGGTGCCGGAGGCGCCGTGGCGGTGGCGCCGGCCGACCGGAGGCCGGGCGTCTTCGACTGCCGCGTCGTCGGTCCCGAGGGCGCGCGTCCTGCTCGCGGTCGAGGGCTACCGCACCGTGCCGCTGCCCGGGCGGCCTGCCCGACGAGGTGCGCGCGCCGCTGCTGCGACGTGCGATGGAGGACGGAGCCGGCCGTGAGCACCATCCGCAGGCTCGGGATCGTCAACCGCGGCGAGCCGGCGATGCGGCTGCTCACCGCGGTCGCCGAGCTGAACCCGCCCAGCGGGCGAGGCTCGCGCCGGACCGCGATCACCACCGTCGCGCTCTACACCGAGCCGGACGCCGACGCGTGGTTCGTCCAGGAGGCCGACGAGGCGAGTCGACCTCGGCCCGGCGACGTACCTCGACCCGCACGACGGGCACCGCAAGTCGCGCTACCTCGACGAGGCCGCCGTGCGTCGACGCCCTGGTCGGCGCCGGCTGCGACGCGGTCTGGGTCGGCTGGGGGTTCGTCTCCGAGCGGGCCTCGTTCGCGCAGCGCTGCGAGGAGGCCGGCATCGCTCTTCGTCGGCCCGGACAGCGCCACCATCCGGATGCTCGGCGACAAGGTGACCGCCAAGCGGCTGGCCGAGAAGGCCGACGTGCCCGTCGTGCCGTGGGGCGGCGGTCCGGTCGACGACCCCGAGGAGGCGGCCGAGCAGGCCGAGCAGCTCGGCTACCCGGTGGTGCTCAAGGCGTCGGCAGGCGGCGGCGGGCGCGGCATCCGCGTCGTGCGCACGCCCGAGGAGCTGGCCCGGCGCGCTGGCCTCGGCGCGCGCCGAGGCGGAGCTCGCGTTCGGCGACCCGGCGGTCTTCCTCGAGCAGTACGTCGAGGCGGCACGGCACGTCGAGGTCCAGGTGATCGCCGACGCGTACGGCACCACCTGGGCGGTGGGCCTGCGCGACTGCAGCGTCCAGCGCCGCAACCAGAAGGTCATCGAGGAGTCCGCGTCGACCGCGCTCGACGCCGCGGCCGAGGCGGAGATCAAGGCGGCGGCGGTGCGGCTGGCCGAGGCGGCCGGCTACCGCAACGCGGGGACCGTGGAGTTCCTGGTCGACCCGGCGACCCAGCGAGTATCCTGTTCATGGAGGTCAACACCCGCCTGCAGGTCGAGCACCCGGTCACCGAGGCGACCACGGGCCTGGACCTGGTCAAGCTCCAGCTGCACGTCGCCGCGGGCGGACGGCTGCCGGCCGAGCCGCCGGCCCGCACGGGGTCACGCCGTCGAGGCCCGGCTGTGCGCGGAGGACCCCGAGCAGGGGTTCGTGCCGGCGCCGGGGCGGATCGCGATGCTGCGGCTGCCGACCGGCAGCGGGGTCCGGGTCGACTCCGGGGTCCGCGAGGGCGACGTGATCCCGGCCGAGTTCGACTCGATGATCGCCAAGGTCGTCGCCTGGGGCCAGAACCGCGACGAGGCGCTGGCCCGGCTGCGGCGGGCGCTGGCCCAGAGCGCGGTCGTCGTCGAGGGCGGCACCACCAACCGCTCGTTCCTGCTCACCCTGCTGGACCGGCCGGAGGTCCGCTCCGGCGACGTCGACAACCGCTGGCTGGACCGGCTCACCGCCGCCGGCGAGCACGTGCCCGGCCCGCAGCCGGTGGCCCTGCTGGCCGCGGCGGTCGAGGCGTACGCCGCCGACCACGCGGCGGTCCAGGCGGCGTTCCACGCCGGCGCGCGCCGCGGCGCCCGGAGGTGCCCGAGGGCATCGGCGTGCGCCTGCAGCTGCGCTACGCGGGCGCGACCTACGACCTGTCGGTCTACCGCACCTCGCCGGGCGCCTACCGGGTCCGCTGGGGCACCGTCGCGGCCGACCTCGCGGTGGACTTCGTCAACGACTACGAGCGGCGGGTCCGGTGCGGCGGCCGGCACCACCGGGTCGTCGCGGTGACCCAGGGCGCGATGTTCCGGATCGTCGTCGACGGCACGACGCACCGCGTCGCCCGCGACGACGGCGGCGTCGTGCGCGCCGGCTGGCCGGCGTTCGTCGGTCTCGGTGCTCGTCCAGCCCGGCGACCAGGTGGCCGAGGGCGACCCGGTCGTGGTGCTCGAGAGCATGAAGATGGAGTCCACCGTCACCGCGCCGTACGGCGGGCGAGGTGGCCGCCGTCGACGTGGTGCCGAACGCCCAGGTCGAGCACGGGCGCGCCGCTCCTGCGGATCCGGGCGCCGAGCCGGCGATGGCGGTCGCGCGTGCCACCGGGGTGCTCGACCTCGGCGGGCTGGAGGCACGGCCCGCCGCGGGCACCCCGCCGTGCGAGCGGGTGTTCGGCGCGCTGCGCAACTACCTGCTCGGCTACGACCTCGACCCCGCGATGCTCAAGCGGCTGCTGGTCGAGCAGCGGCGGCTCGGCGAGATCAGCCCGCCGGCCGACCCGGGACTGCTGCGCTGCGAGGACGGGCTGCTCGACCTGTTCGCCGAGGTCGGGGCGCTCTACCGGCCGCGCACGGAGACCCAGCCCGACGACGCGCTGACCGCGAGCAGCACCCAGGAGTACCTGCTGGCGTTCCTGCAGTGGATGGACGCCGACCGGGCCGGGCTGCCGGACGTCTACCGGGAGCGGCTCGAGCGGGCGCTGGCCCGCTACGGCGTGACCGGCCTGGAGCGCACGCCGGCGCTCGACGCCGCGGTGGTGTGGATGTTCCGGTCGTTCAGCCGGGTCGGCGAGCTCGTCCCGGTCGTGCGTGTCGGTCCTCGACCCGCAGGCTGCGGGCGGGCGGCGCGTTCGGCGCCGGCCGGCGGACGCCGGGATGCGCGCCCGGCTCGACCGGCTGGCCGCCTCCGCGCAGGGCCGCCACCAGGGCGTCGCGGACCTGGCCCGCGACGTGCGGTTCCGCTACTTCGACGAGCCGGTGCTCGAGGCGCTCGTGCAGCGGCGAGTACGCCGAGACGGAGGCCGTGCTCGACGGCGTGGAGGCCGACCCGGACGGCCCCGGCCGCGACGCCGCGGTCGCCCGGCTCGTCGCGGTCGCCGCACCCGCAGCGGGGGGCGCTGCTCCGCCGCTGGCTGGGCACGCCCGACCCCGGCGTCCGCCGGACGATCCTCGAGGTCTACGCCCGCCGCTTCTACCGCATCCGCGAGCTGCGCGACCTGCGCTTCGTGGAGCACCGCGGCCACCTGCTGTGCGTCACCGACTACGACTGGGGGAACAAGCACATCCACCTGGTCGTCGGCTACGCCGAGCTGGACGAGCTGCCCGACGTCGCGGCCGCGGTCGCCGAGCACCTCGCCGCGGAGCCGACCGACCGGCAGGTCGTCGTCGACCTCGCGTCCTGGCGGGACGGGGCGCAACGGTCCATCGACGAGACGGCCCTCGAGGTGGAGTCGCTGCTGGCCGCCTCCGACTTCGGCCGGCCGCCGTGGCGGCTGGACGTCACCGTGACCAGCACCGGCGGCGAGGCGGCCGAGCACTTCCGCACCCTGCACCTCAGCTACCGGCCGGCCGCCGGACGGCGGGTTCCGCGAGGACCTGCTCTACCGCAACCTGCACCCGATGCTGGCCAAGCGGCTCGACCTGTGGCGGCTGGCGAACTTCCGGCTCGAGCGGCTCGCGTCGGCCGAGGACGTCTACCTCTTCCACGGCGTGGCCCACGAGAACCCGAAGGACCACCGGCTGTTCGCGCTCGCCGAGGTGCGCGACCTCACGCCGGTGCCGCGACGCCGCCGGGGTCGCCGTCGTACCCCTGGCTCGGAGCGGATGGGGCTGCAGGCGCTGGCCGCGATGCGCGCGGCGCTGGCCGGGCTTCCCGCCGCGGGAGCGGCCCAAGGCGAACCGGATCGTGCTGTACGTGCGCCCGCCGTGGGACGTGCCGCGGGAGACCTGGCCGTCGCTGGCGAGCTCGTTCGCGCCGCTCGCCGAGGGCGCCGACCTGGAGAAGGTGCTGCTGCGCGTCCGGATCCCGGAGGGCGACGGCGTCCGTGCGCGACGCGGTCCTGGACGTCGAGGGCGTCGGCGGCACGGCGTCACGGTCGCGGAGCGGCCGCTGGGCGACGAGCCGGTGCGGCCGCTGACGCCGTACCGGCAGAAGGTGCTGGTCGCGCAGCGGTTCGGGGTGCCCTACCCCTACGAGATCGTCCGGATGCTCGCCGCCGGCCCCGGTGCGTCCGCCGACTTCCCGCCCGGCAGCTTCGTCGAGCACGACCTGGACGAGCGACGGCGACGCTGGTGCCGGTCGACCGCGAGCCCGGGGCGCAACACCGCCAACGTCGTCGTCGGGCTGCTCACCAGCACGACCGACGAAGGTGCCGGAGGGGATGACCCGGGTCGCGCTGCTCAGCGACCCGACCCGAGGGCCTGGGCAACCTGGCCGAGCCGGAGTGCCGCCGGATCCTCGCGGCGCTGGACCTGGCGGAGCGGATGCGGGTGCCGGTCGAGTGGTTCGCGGTCTCCTCCGGCGCGCTGATCGCGATGGACAGCGGCACCGAGAACATGGACTGGATCGCCGCCGTGCTGCGCGGGCTCATCGAGTTCACCCAGGCCGGCGGCGAGGTGAACATCGTCGTCACCGGCATCAACGTCGGCGGCCAGCCGTACTGGAACGCCGAGGCGACGATGCTGATGCACACCAAGGGCATCCTCGTGATGCTGCCGACCAGCGCGATGGTGCTCACCGGCAAGCAGGCGCTGGACTTCTCCGGCGGGGTGTCGGCCGAGGACAACTTCGGCATCGGCGGCTTCGACCGGGTGATGGGGCCCAACGGGCAGGCGCAGTACTGGGCGCCGACCCTCGAGGACGCCTGCCGGGTGCTGCTGCGCGCACTACGACCACACCTACGTCGTGCCGGGGGAGCGCTTCCCGCGGCGGGCGGCGACCAGCGACCCGGTCGACCGCGACGTGCGCACCGCCCCGCACGCCGACCGTGGCCGGCAGCCGGCCTGCGCGTGGTCGGCGACGTCTTCTCCGACGAGCGCAACCCCGAGCGCAAGAAGCCGTTCGACATCCGGTCGGTGATGCGCGCGGTCGCCGACACCGACCACGAGCCGCTCGAGCGCTGGGCGCGCTGGCGCGGCGGCGAGACCGTCGGTGGTCTGGGACGCGCACGTCGGCGGCATCCCGGTCTGCATGCTCGGGCTGGAGTCGCGCACGCTGGCCCGGCGCGGGTACGTCCCGGCCGACGGGCCGCCGTCGTGGACCTCGGGCACGCTGTTCCCGCAGTCGGCGCGCAAGGCGGCCCGCGCGATCAACGCGGCCAGCGGCAACCGGCCGCTCGTCGTGCTGGCCAACCTGTCCGGGTTCGACGGCTCGCCGGAGTCGATGCGGCACTGGCAGCTGGAGTACGGCGCCGAGATCGGCCGGGCGGTCACGAACTTCTACGGCCCGATCGTCTTCGTGGTGGTCTCGCGCTACCACGGCGGCGCGTTCGTGGTGTTCTCGAAGCGGCTCAACCCGGCCATGGAGATCGCCGCGGTCGAGGGCTCCTACGCCTCGGTCATCGGCGGGGCGCCGGCAGCGGCGACCGTGTTCGCCCGCGAGGTCCGGGCGCGCACCGAGCGGGACCCGCGGGTGGTGGCGCTGCGCGCCGCGATCGCCGACGCGACCGGCGGCGAGGCGGGCGTCGCTGCGGGCCGAGCTGCTGCACGTGACCGAGGAGGTCCGCTCGGAGAAGCTCGGCGAGGTCGCCGACGAGTTCGACGCGATCCACACGATCCAGCGGGCGCTGGCGGTCGGCTCGGTCGACCGGATCATCCCGGCCGCCGAGCTGCGGCCGTACGTCGTCGACGCGCTCGAGCGGGGGATGGCGCGGCACGCGCTCGGCAGGGTGACCGCCGGCCGGCCACGCCGGCCGCGCGCCGGTCAGTCCGGCCGGTCGGTCCGCGGCCGCTGGAGCCAGGAGTGCGCGGGCTGCGCGCGGCTCAGCCCGGGGGAGCCCGCGGCGTCCACCGGAGGCGGCAGGCTGCGACGGGCGAGCACGGTGAGCAGGCAGACGCCGTCGCGCCGCCACCAGCCGGACAGCAGCCCGCCCTCGCTGAGCCGGGCGTGCAGCGGCGACCAGGCCCCGTCGGCGGCCGCCGGGTCGGTGTCCCCGAGTGACGATCTCGACGCTCCGGGTGTCGCGGCGCAGGCCGGTCTGCAGGACCTTCAGCGCGCTCTCCTTGGCCGACCAGGCGAGGTTCGCGGCGAGATCGCGCGGCTGACCGTCGAGCGCCGCGACGTAGCCGCTGCTCGGCGGGGGTGAGGAAGTCCGCGACGAACCCCTCGCTGCGCGGCTCCACGAGCTCGAGGTCGCAGCCGACGTCCCCGAGGTCCTTGCCGACGAGGCAGACCGCCCACCCGGCCCGGTCGGTCAGCGAGACGTCGATGCCGGCCGGCCGCCGTCGACCAGCACCAGCGGCGCCCCGCTGGGACGGTTGCCGACCTCGATCGGCGCCAGCGCGCTCGGCGCCGTCTCCAGACCGACGGCGGCCGCGACCGCCTGCTTGCCGGCCCACCGGCGCAGCAGGTACTCGGTGCGGCGCTTGGTGAACACCATCGCCACGGCGTACGCCGCCTCCCGCTCGCTCAGCCACCCCGTTCCGTCGGGCAGGTCCTGCTCGCCCGCGGTGAGCCAGCTGCTGCCGGCGGGGTGAGCGGAGAAGGTCACGGCGACACGCTAGGGCGCGGCCGCCCGGTCCGCCAGCGGTGGCCGACGATCGCCGGCACGGTGCCGCCGCTGCTGCTCAGGCGGTGCCGGCCGCGCTCGGGGTGAAGTCCGGGTCGCCGACCGGCCCCTCGTCGCCGGCGCTCGCCCCCGCCTGGGCCTGGTGCGACCAGGTCTCGAGCTCGGCCATCACCGACGGGTGCTTGTCGACGCAGACCACCACGAGGTCGCCGGGGTTCGACCGGCTCATGGCGTGCCGCACCGCGGCGATCTCGTCGAGGATCACCTCGACCTGCTTGCAGCGGCCGCCCGCCGACATCGTCTGGCGCACGCCCTCGGCGACCAGCCCGGCGGTCGCCCCGCGCTCGCGGCCGCGGAGCGCGACGTCCTCGCGGACCACGACGACGTCGAAGTGCTGCGGCGGCGACCGCGCCGAGCTCGCGCATGTCGTCGTCGCGGCGGTCCCCGGCGGTCGCCGACCACACCGATGCGGGACGGCTTGCCCAGCTCGCTCGTCGGAGCTCAGGCTCTCCCCGACGCGGTCCACGAAGTCGCCGAGCATCCGCATCCCGGGCGCGTTGTGGCAGTAGTCGACGATCACGTGCACGCCGTCGACCTCCACCTCGTTGAGCCGACCGGGCGAGAGGTAGTAGCTCGTCGAGAAGGTCCGCAGCCCCTGGCGGATGTCGTGCAGCGGTGCGCCGGCGGCGAACGCGGCGGCCGCGGCGCCGAGCGCGTTCTGCACGTTCATCCGCGCGCGCCCGCCGAACGTCGCCGGCAGCAGGTGGGTCCAGGCCAGCTGCATCTCCCGGCGCCCGTGCTTGACGACGATCATCTCGCCGCGGTCGGTGCGCTCGAGGACGAGCGCCTTGCCGCCGCGCCGGCAGTGCGCGTCGATCATCTCGCGGGCCTCGGACCCGGGGTCGGCCATCGAGAACCACACCACCTGCCCGGAGCAGCGCCGCCGCATCTCGCGCACCAGCGGATCGTCGGCGTTGAGCACCGCATGACCGTCGCGCGGCACCGCCTCGACGAGCACCGCCTTGACGTCCGCGAGCTGCTCGACGGTGTCGATGCCCCGCAGACCGAGGTGGTCGGGCGGCGACGTTGAGCACGACGGCGACGTCGTTGCGCTCGTAGCCGAGCCCCTCGCGCAGGATGCCGCCGCGGGCGACCTCGAACACCGCGAAGTCGACCCGCGGGTTCTGCAGCACCATCCGGGCGGACTTGGGCCCGGACGCATCGGCGCGGATCACCAGCCGCTCGTCGATCACCACGCCGTCGGTGGAGGTCATCCCGACCTTGCGGCCCATGCCCTTGAAGATGTGCGAGATCATCCGCGACGTCGTCGTCTTGCCGTTGGTGCCGGTCACCGCGACGATCGGGATCCGGCTCGGCGTGCCCGGCGGGAACAGCATGTCCACGACGGGCTTGGAGATGAACTGCGGCTCGCCGATCGTCGGATGGGTGTGCATCCGGAAGCCCGGGGCGGCGTTCACCTCGCAGATCGCGCCGCCGGTCTCGCGCACCGGCTCGGTGATGTCCGGGCAGATGAAGTCGATGCCGGCGATGTCGAGGCCGACCATCCGGGCGGCCTCCTCGGCGATCTCGACGTTCTCCGGGTGCGCCTCGAAGGTCCGGTCGATGGAGATGCCGCCGGTCGACATGTTGCCGGTCAGGGTCAGCTTCACCATCTCGCCGGCGGGCGGCACGTCGCTGACCTTGTAGCCCTGGTCGGACAGCAGCTCGAGCGCCGCATCGTCGAGCTTGATCCGGGTCAGCACCTTCTCGTGGCCGACGCCGCGCCGGGGGTCGGCGTTGGTCAGCTCCACGAGATCCTCGATGGTGCTGTGGCCGTCACCGACGACGTGCGCCGGGACGCGCTCCGCGACGGCGGCGAGCCGGCCGTCGATGATCAGGCAGCGGTAGTCGCGGCCGCTGACGAACGACTCCACGATGACCCAGCCGCGACGGGACTGCTCCTGCGCCACCGCGAACGCCTCGCGCACCTCGTTCGGCGTCCTGCAGGTTCAGGCAGACGCCCCGCCCGTGGTTGCCGTCCAGCGGCTTGCAGACGACCGGGTACCCGATCCGCTCCGCGACCGCGACGGCCTGGTCCACGGTGCGCACCGACTCCTGGCGCGGCACCGGCAGTCCTGCCGCGGCGAGCAGCCGGGTGGTGAGGTCCTTGTCGGAGGCGACGTCGACCGCGATCGCGCTGGTGGCCGACGTCATCGTGGCACGGATCCGCTTCTGGTGGACCCCCTGGCCGAGCTGCACCAGGGAGTGCTGGTTGAGCCGGATCCACGGGATGTCGCGGGACATCGCCTCGTCCAGGATCGCCTGCGTGGACGGGCCGAACGCGGTCCGCTCCGCGCGCAGGATGAACTCGCTCGAGCGCCTCCTCGAAGTCGAGCTCGGGGTCCGCCTCGACGAGGTGGTTGACCAGGCGTACGGCGAGCCGCGCCGCGGCCAGCCCGACCTGCTCGTCGACGTACCCGTAGATGACGTTGTAGCGCCCGCGCTCGCCCTTCACCTGGCGGGTCTTGCCGCGCCGGAGGTCGTGGCCGACGGCCTGCTGGAGCGCCAGCGCCACGTGCTCGGTCACGTGGCCGAGCCAGGTGCCCTCGTTGAGCCGCTCGACGAAGCCGCCGCGGCGGCCGCGGGAGCAGGAGTGCTCGCGCAGGCCCGGGCAGTGCCTGCAGGAGGTTGTCGGTGAACCCGGGATCGCGCTGGTGGGGAAGTCCTCGAGCGAGCCGAGGTCGACCACGAGGTGGATCGCCCGCTCGTAGGACCACACGTTGGCGCCGCGGTAGACCCGGGTCTCGACGATGGCGAGGTCGGGGGAGGGTCGTGCGCCGCTGCGTGCCGGTTCGCTCATTCGGGGTCTCCTTCGTGTTGCTGGCGTGCCCGTCGGCGCCGCAGAACGCTCGGCGACACGTCGCCGGCGGCGATGTCGCGAGCCAACCGCTTCAGGTCGCGTCCCGCAACCGCGAGCTCCTGCGCCTCCGCCGGGTCGTCGACGCGCGACCGGCGCAGCAGGGACCGCGAGGCGAGGTCGAACGCGCCGCCCTCCGGCAGGACGTGCAGCACCACCCCGGACGCCAGCAGCGGAGCCGTACGCCGGGCCTCGTAGGCGTTCGACACGACGTTCCGGGCGTCGAAGACGGTGACCACGCCGCGGCCGAGCACCTGCAGGACCTGCTCCCGCGGCTCTGCCGGTGACCACCGCGGCGGTGTCCTCGTCGACGCCGATGCCGAGCAGCGACGGGTTCTGCGGCGACGCAGCATCAGCAACCGCCCGTAGCGGTTGCGCTGGCTGAAGTGCTGGTCGATCACGCAGTCGTCGACGAGGCCGAGGCCCGGCGGCGAGCTGGGTCATCCGCTGCTTCGGGGTGGTCCCGCCCGGGCCGAAGGCGACCATGTGCGAGGACTGGATGCTGGCGCCGGCCGACGTGCCGGCGACCACGGCCCCGCGCTCGTGCGCGGCCCTGATCGCCTCGCCGAACGCGGTGCCGGCGACCACGCGCGGACAGCTTCAGCTGGTTGCCGCCGGTCATGAAGATGCCCGTGACGTCGTCGAGCAGCCCGACCGTGCGCGGGTCGTCGGCCTCCTCACGGCTCTCGGGACGCGCCGCAACCACCGCGTCGGCGCCGAGCCTGTGGAACAGCGCGTCGTAGACCTCGACGATCTCGGGCCCGAGGGCGGAGGCCGTCGGGCACCACCGCGATCCGCGCAGCGGCTCCTCCGGCGGCCTCCACGAACGCCCGCAGGACGGCCCGCCTGCCGAGCTTGTCCTCGGCTCCGCCGATGACCATCAGGGTGCCCGCAGGGCCATGGTCGACTGGCGGGTTCGGCATGCACGGCAGCCTACGGGGTGCCAGAGTGGGCGCGTGACGACCCCGCGACGACTGATCGTGATGCGCCATGCGAAGGCCGAGCCGTTCGCGTCGTCGGACCAGGTCCGCCGGCTCACCGAGCGCGGCGTCGCCGACGCCACGGACGCCGGTGCGCACCTCGCGGCCACGCACGTCGTGCCCGACCACGCCGTGGTCTCGTCGGCCACCCGGGCCCGGGAGACGTGGGACGCGGTCGCCACCGGCTCCGGCGCGACCGCCACGACCGTCGTGGACGCGGCGCTCTACACCGGCAGTCCCGATGTGGTGCTCGAGGCGCTGCGCGGGGTGCCCGGCCAGGCGCGCGCGCTGATCTTCGTGGGACACAACCCCACGGCGGCGTACCTCGCGCACCTGCTCGACGACGGCAACGGCGACCCGGACGCGGTGACCGGGCTGCTCCAGGGCTTCCCGGCCGGCGCGCTCACCGTGCTCGACGTGGACGTGGCGTGGGCCGACCTCGCCGCCGAGACCGGCCGGGTCGTCGACTTCTACGTGGGCCGGTCCAGCTGACGCCGAGTCAGGCGGTGGGCAGCGGGGGAGCGGGGGTCGTGAAGCCGGCCTCCTCGTCGGCCGCCTCGACCTCCTCACGGCTGATTCCCAGCAGGTACATGATCGTGTCGAGGTACGGCACGTTCACCGCGGTGTCCGCCGCGCGCTGCACGACGGGCTTGGCGTTGAACGCGATGCCGAGCCCCGCGGCGGCGAGCATGTCGAGGTCGTTCGCGCCGTCGCCGACCGCGACCGTCGCGGCCTGCGCCACCCCTGCCTGCTCCGCGAACCGCAGCAGCGCCGCCGCCTTGCCGGCCCGGTCCACCACCGGGCCGAGGATCCGCCCGGTCAGCCGGCCGTCGACGACCTCGAGCTCGTTGGCGGCCGAGAAGTCGATGCCGAGGTCCGCGGCGATCCGGTCGGTGACCCGCGTGAAGCCGCCCGAGACGATCGCGAACCGGTAGCCGAGCCGCTTCAGCGTGCGCACCATCGTCCGGGCGCCGGGCGCCAGCTCCAGCGCGTCGTACACGTCGTCGAGGGCCGTCGCCTCGAGGCCGTGCAGCAGGGCGACCCGGCGGCGCAGCGACTCCTCGAAGTCGACCTCGCCGCGCATCGCCGACTCGGTCACCTTCGCGACCTCGGCCCGGCAGCCGGCCCGCTCGGCGAGCATCTCGATCACCTCGCCCTGCACCAGCGTCGAGTCGACGTCCATGACGACCAGCCGCATGCCGTGCCGCAGCAGCGTCGCCGGCTGCACCGCGACGTCGACCGCCTGCGCCGCGGCCTCCTCGGCGAGCATCAGCCCCAGCCGGCGAGGGTCCGCACCCGACACGTGCAGCTCGATCGCGACCACCGGGTAGCGCGCCATCCGCTCGATCCGGTCGATGTTCGCGCCGGTGTCGGCGATCCGCCCGGCGATCGCGGCCACCGCCGCCGGACGCAGCGGGGCGCCGAGCACGGTGACGTGGCTGCGTCCCTCCGGCCGTGCCCGGTTGTCGCCGGTGCCCTGCTCGACCTCGACCTGCATGGCGAGCTCGCCGGCCACCCGCTCCAGCGCAGCGCGCATCGCCCGACCGTCGCGCGGCGTGGTCACCAGGACGCCGAGCACCAGGCGGCGGCGCAGCACGATCTGCTCGATGTCGAGCACCTCGACGCCGAACGCCGCCAGCGTCGAGAACATCCGCGAGGTGACACCCGGGCGGTCGGTTCCGGTGAGCGTGATCAGCAGGGTGCGGGTCGGCTCGGTGCCGACGGGTGCGCTGGCCATGACCTGGCCGAGGCTACCGCTCCCAGGGGTGCCCGCAGGCCGCCACCAGACCGCGTCTCGCAGCGTGGTCGAGCGGCGCCAGCGCGGCGCGCCGGGCGTCCGCCTCGGTCCTGCTCACGCTGCCGCCGTCGTCCTCGAGCGCCAGGTCGACGATCGCCCGGCAGCGCGTCGACAGCGTCGCGAGGCGTACGGCGCGAGGCGCCATGCCGCGCGGCAGCACCAGGTCGAGGTGGCCGCGCAGGGACATCAGCTCGTCGGCGACCTCCGGGCGCCACCGCGCGACGTCGAGGTCGGCCAGCGTGCGGGTCGCCTGCAGCAGTGCGTGCCGCAGCGACGTGTCGGCCTCGCCGGGGTCCGGCACCTGCCGCCGTGACGCCGCGTCCTGGCAGGTCCACACGACGCCGGCGCCGGCGCGGTGCGGCACCAGGCCGAGGTCCGTGCCGTCGAGGACCACGCTCTCGCCGACGTCGAGCGCCTCGTGGTTGAAGGCGCCGGGTCCGGCCAGTCCGAGCGGGTCGCCGGGGACGGGGAGCGCCAGCCCGGCTGCGGTCGCGCCCTCGACCTGCAGCAGGCCGAGCGCGAGGATCAGCGGCACCGGCTCGTCACGGTCGGGCAGCCCCACCACGTCGTGCGCGGCATCCTCGCCGACGATCGCGTCGCGGGCGGCGTCGAGGCTGACCGATCCGGCCCGCCAGCCGCTGAACCAGAGCGCGAAGCGCGCCGACATCGGCAGCGCGGTCCTGGCTGTTGTCTCGTGCACGCCGCAGAGGGTACGCCCGCCGTGCCCGCGGGCCGGTGCCGTAGGTTGGGCCCGGACAGCGACCGCCACCCGCACAGGAGCCTGCCGCACACCATGGACGCCGTTCTCGAGCTCGTCGACGTCTCCATCCGCCGCGGCCGGGCCACCCTGCTCGACGCCGTCGACTGGACCGTGGAGGAGGACGAGCGCTGGGTGGTGCTCGGTCCCAACGGCGCCGGCAAGACCACGCTTCTGCAGGTCGCGTCCGCGCAGATCCATCCCACGACCGGCGTCGCCGGCATCCTCGGGGAGGTGCTCGGCACCGTCGACGTCTTCGAGCTGCGCCCGCGGATCGGCCTCACCAGCGCGGCGCTCGCCGAGCGGATCCCGCGCGACGAGCGCGTGCACGACGTCGTGGTCTCCGCCTCCTACGCCGTCCTGGGCCGCTGGCGCGAGCTGTACGACGAGCTCGACCACGCCCGCGCCCGCGCTCTGCTCGACGACGTCGGCGTCGGGCACCTCGCGGACCGGACCTTCGGCACGCTCAGCGAGGGCGAGCGCAAGCGCGTGCAGATCGCCCGGTCGCTGATGACCGACCCCGAGCTGCTGCTGCTCGACGAGCCCGCCGCCGGGCTGGACCTCGGAGGGCGCGAGGACCTCGTCTCCACGCTGTCCGAGCTCGCGATGGACGACGGCTCGCCCGCCACCGTGCTGGTCTCCCACCATGTCGAGGAGATCCCGCCGGGGTTCACCCACGGGCTGCTGCTGCGCCAGGGTCGCGTGGTCGCGGCCGGACCGCTCGAGCAGGTGCTGACCGAGGAGCTGCTCTCCGAGACCTTCGGGATGTCGCTGCGGCTGGGCCACGAGGACGGCCGTTGGACCGCGCGCCGTCGCGGCCTGCGTGCACATCGCTGAACTAGGCTCGGAGACGTGAACTGGTTCAGCGACAACACCTGGGTGGTGTGGGCCGGACTGGCCGTGCTGCTCGCGGTCGCCGAGCTGCTCAGCCTCGACCTTGTCCTGCTGATGCTGGCCGCCGGCGCCGGGGTCGGCGCCCTGGCCGGCCTCGTCGGGCTGCCGCTGCCGGTCCAGGTGCTCGTCGCGGTCGCCACCGCCATGGGGATGCTCGCCCTGGTGCGTCCGGAGATGATCCGGCGGCTGCACTCCGGCCCCGACCTGGTCAGCGGCCACCAGAAGCTCGTCGGCAAGGTGGGCCTGGTGCTCGAGGAGGTCTCCTCCCAGGGTGGCCGGGTGCGGATCAACGGCGAGGTCTGGTCCGCCCGGCCCTTCGACGACGACGCCGTCATCGAGCCCGGCGCCAGGGTGGACGTCTTCGAGATCCGCGGCGCCATGGCCGTGGTGCACAAGATCCCCGAGCTCGACTGAGGCTCGGCTGACCGGCTGGCGACAGCCACAGGAAAGTGGGGAACCGTGACTCCGGTACTCGTCGTACTGGTGCTGCTGATCGTGCTCGCGGTGGTGGTCCTGGCCCGCACGGTGCGCATCGTGCCGCAGGCCCGGGCCGGCATCGTCGAGCGGTTCGGCAAGTACCGCGCCACGCTGCCTGCGGGCCTGAACATCGTGGTCCCGTTCGTGGACCGCGTCCGCTACATGATCGACCTGCGCGAGCAGGTGGTGTCGTTCCCGCCGCAGCCGGTGATCACCGAGGACAACCTCGTGGTCTCGATCGACACGGTGATCTACTTCCAGGTCACCGACCCGGTGTCGGCGACGTACGAGATCGCCAACTACATCCAGGCGGTCGAGCAGCTGACGATGACGACGCTGCGCAACATCGTCGGCGGCATGGACCTCGAACAGGCGCTCACCAGCCGCGACGAGATCAACAGCCGGCTGCGTGGCGTGCTCGACGAGGCCACTGGCAAGTGGGGCATCCGGGTGAACCGCGTCGAGCTGAAGGGCATCGACCCGCCGCCGTCGATCAAGGACTCGATGGAGAAGCAGATGCGCGCCGACCGCGACAAGCGCGCGGCCATCCTGACCGCAGAGGGCCAGCGGCAGGCGGCGATCCTGACCGCAGAGGGCGGGAAGCAGGCCGCGATCCTCAACGCCGAGGGCGACCGCGAGTCGCTGATCCTGCGCGCGCAGGCCGACCGGGAGTCGCGGATCCTCAAGGCTCAGGGCGAGGGCCAGGCGATCCAGACCGTCTTCCAGGCGATCCACGACGGGCAGCCGGACCAGTCCCTGCTGGCCTACCAGTACCTCCAGATGATGCCGAAGATCGCCGAGGGCAGTGCCAACAAGGTGTGGATCGTGCCCAGCGAGATCGGCAAGGCGCTCGAGGGGCTCGGCTCCACCATGAACACGCTCAGCGGCATCCCCGACAAGGTGGAGGGCCCGCGCACCCGGGTCGACATGGGCGCGAGCGAGCCCGACGTGCCGGAGCTCGGCGACAGCACCCTGCAGAACACCCACGACGAGGTGGCTGCGGCGATCGCCGCAGCCGAGGAGTCCGTGGCCGGGGCCAGGCAGGGCACCCGGATGGCCGAGCCCGAGCAGCCGGAGCCCGAGCGGCAGCAGCCGCCGGCCTCAGGTGCGGACGCCGACCCGCCGGGGCCGTCGGGTACGTGACTGCGTGGGAGGTGACGGCGATCCTCCTCGCGGGGCTCGCCGCCGGCACCATCAACACGGTCGTGGGGTCGGGAACGTTGATCACGTTCCCGACCCTGCTGGCGTTCGGCTTCCCGCCGGTGACCGCCAACGTGTCGAACACCGTGGGCCTGGTGCCGGGCTCGGCCTCGGGCGCGCTCGGCTACCGCCGCGAGCTGGCCGACCAGGGCTCGCGGCTGCGGCGGCTGGGGATCGCCTCGCTGCTCGGCGGCCTGACCGGGGGCGTGCTCCTGCTGCTGCTGCCCGCGGCAGCGTTCGAGGCGATCGTGCCGGTGCTGATCGCGAGCGGCGTGCTGCTCGTGATCTTCCAGCCCGCGCTGAGCCGTCGGGTCGCCGCACGGTCCGAGGACCGCCCGGTGCCGGCGCACGGGTCGGTCTGGGTGGTGGCGCTGGTCTACCTCACCGGCGTGTACGGCGGGTACTTCGGCGCCGCGCAGGGCGTGCTGCTGATCGCCGTGCTCGGCGTCGGGCTGCAGGAGACCATGCAGCGCAACAACGCGACCAAGAACGTGCTCGCCGGCCTCGTCAACGCCGTCGCCGCCGCGCTCTTCATCGTGACCGGCCACGTCGACTGGCGGATCGCGGGGCTGATCGCGGCCGGGTCGACCCTGGGCGGCGTGCTCGGGGCGCGGGTCGGACGCCGGCTTCCGCCGCTGGCCCTGCGGGTCGTCATCGTCGTGGTCGGCGTGGTGGCGCTGGGCCGCTTCCTGCTGGCCTGAGGGTCAGTCGGTGAAGATCAGGGCTCGGAACCGATCGGCGAGGCCTCCGGGCACGGCGCCGGTGTCGGCGGCCCGCCTGCCGTAGAGCCACAGCAGCAGGTCCTCGGCCGGGGCGGCCACCTCGGACACCCGGTCCGGCTCCGCGTCGCGGTCCAACGCCACCGTGCCGGGAGTCGAGCCGTCGTGCAGCAGCCAGGTGTCGCCGGTGTCGGTGGCGCGCAGCAGCAGGCGTCCGTCGAGGGCGGGCCGCGGCGGGTCGGCCGGGTCCTCCTCCGACGACAGCGAGAAGGTCAGGAACTCGTCCACGGCGTCGGCGGCCACGGCCGGGGCGATCGTCACCGAGCCCCCCGAGGCGTGCGCGGCGTCCCAGTGGTGCACCGCGGCCTCCTGGACCTGGTGGCGCAGCACGAACCCGACGTCCTGCCGGCCCGGCGCCCACGTCCAGCACGCGTCCGTCGGGTCGCTCCCGTCGAGCGCCCTGACCAGCCGGTCGGTCGCGTCGCGCAGCGCGTCGGCGAGCCCGTCGTCGGGGGCCCGCGGCGGCCGGCGGGACTCCGCGGGCGGCGCGCTCAGCCGCTCCTCGACGATCGTGGCCCAGAACCACTGCACGCCGGTGACGTGCGCGACGAGGTCGGCGACGCTCCAGCCGGGGCAGTGCTCGACAGCAGCGGCGCGGCCGGCGGGGGTGGTGGCGGCGTCGGCCAGGCCGGCGCTGTGCGCCGCGAGCGCAGTCAGGCAGGTCGCGCGGTCCAGAGTCATGTCGGCGACCCTAGGCGGCACCACCGACACAGCGCGAGCGTCACCGCACGTAGGCGTCGTGCCAGCGGCCGATCTCCTCGAAGACCCGGGTCCGCGCCGGCTCCCGGGACAGCGTGACGTCGTGCAGCGCCCCGGGCACCCGGACGACGGTGACGCAGTCGCCGAGCCGCGGAGCCCACTGCCGGATCTGGTCGACGTCCAGCACGATGTCGTTGGCCAGCACGTCCTCGCCCCAGACCTTCGGGGAGGAGCTCGTGGCCGAGGTCACCACCAGCACCGGGGCGCCGACGTCGATGCCGCGGTGCACCTCCGCATGCCCGCGGCGCACGGCGCGCAGCCACCCGGCGTACACCGGCCAGCTCTCCAGCGGCTTCCACGCGAGGTCGAAGTCCCACTCGCCGCTGTGGTCGCGGTGCAGGCTCCGGGCGTAGAGCCCGGTCACCGAGCGGGGGATCTCGCGCAGCGGTCGCCACCCGCCGACCCGGTCGATCACGGTGGTCCCGACGGTCCGCAGCAGGAGGCTGCCCCGCAGCTCCAGCCACGGGGCGTTCAGCACCAGCCCGGCGAGTCCCGGCGAGCGGTGGTGCGCCCACAGCGACCCGATCAGACCGCCGGTCGAGTGCCCGCTCAACAGCACCCGGTCGTGGCCGTCCCGGCCGGTGATCCGGTCCCAGGCCGCGTCGAGCTCCTCGAAGTGCTCGGCGAGGTCGGCGACGAAGTTGGGGGTCTGGTGCGGCCGCAGCGACCGTCCGTACTTGCGCAGGTCGAGGGCGTAGAAGTCGTAGCCCGCCGCGACCCAGTGGTCGGCGGCCGGGGTCTGGAAGAAGTAGTCGGCGAAGCCGTGCAGGTGCAGCACCGCCCGGCCGGTCGGCTCGGCGGCACGGCGGCTGACCAGCGTCGCGACGACCTCGCCCTCGTCGTCGGGGGAGAGCGGGATCGTCTCGGCGGTGTACGGCTCGCCGAGCACGTCGAGCACGGACTCGTACCCGGGCAGGGGCGGGCGGTGGCCGGGCGGGCGGGTCATCCGGGGACCTCCTCGCTGCTGCCGGGCCTTCCCGGACCGTCCGGTGTCGACCGGGGGCCAGGATAGTCTCCGGCTCCGCCCGCACCGACCCGGCAGGGAGACCCGGCGCGACGACGTCCCCAGCGGTGCCACACGGCGATGGCAGGCGGCATAACGGGACGGGGGTCGGGTACGCCGCGCGTGCACGTGGACGTGCGGTCCAACCCCCACCGACAGGAGACGCAGATGAGCCAGCCCGCACAGCAGCAGGACGTCCCCGGCACCCAGGAGAGGATGCAGCCGGTGCCCGACTGTGGCGAGCAGAGCTACGAGGGATCGGGGAAGCTGACCGGCAGGACCGCCGTGATCACCGGCGGGGACAGCGGCATCGGCCGCGCGGTCGCGATCGCCTTCGCCCGCGAAGGTGCCGACGTGGTGATCGGCTACCTGGCCGAGGACGAGGACGCCAAGGACACCGCGGCCTGGGTGGAGAAGGCCGGGCGCAAGGCGGTCCTGGTCCGCGGTGACGTCTCCAAGCCCGCCACCTGCCGGGAGATCGTCGAGCGCACGGTCGAGGAGTTCGGCAAGATCGACGTGCTCGTCAACAACGCGGCGTTCCAGATGAGCCACGACTCGATCGACGAGGTGTCCGACGAGGAGTGGGAGCACACCTTCGCCACCAACGTGCACGCGATGTTCTACCTGGTGAAGGCCGCCCTGCCGCACATGCCCGAGGGCGCCGCGATCATCGGCAGCTCCTCGGTCAACTCCGACATGCCGTCGCCGAGTCTCGCGCCGTACGCCGCCACCAAGGCCGCGATCGCCAACTTCTGCGCGAGCCTCGCGCAGCTGCTGGGTCCCGAGGGCATTCGGGTCAACAGCGTGGCGCCGGGCCCGATCTGGACGCCCCTGATCCCCTCGACGATGCCGGAGGAGAAGGTCGAGCAGTTCGGCCAGGACGTGCCGCTCGGGCGACCCGGTCAGCCCGCCGAGCTGGCCCCGGCGTACGTGCTGCTGGCCTCCGACGACGGCAGCTTCATGTCCGGCTCGCGCGTCGCGGTCACCGGCGGTCGCCCGATCCTCTGACCTCCGGTCGCGGGTGGTCAGGAGATCTCGACGAGCACCTGACCACCCGTGACGGCGTCGCCGACGGACACCGGGACGGCCACGACGGTGCCGGCCTCGGGAGCGGCGATCTCGGTCTCCATCTTCATCGCCTCGAGGACCACGAGGACGTCACCCGCGTCGAACGACTGTCCCTCCTTGACGCGCACCTGGGAGACGGTGCCGGCCAGCGGAGCCCGGACGCCACCGTTCTGGCTGCTGTCCGCAGCGCCGCGCGCCGCGCCCGACCGTGTCGCGGCCGGCGAGAAGGTGCCGCCCGTCATGAAGATCGCGCCGAGGGTGGGCTGCGGCTCCTCCTCGACCTCGACGTCGACGTCGTACGCGATGCCGTTGACCGTCACCTTGAGACGCATGTCCCTACCTCACCCTGGGATTGTGCTGACCCTGCACCACGACGCGGCCCTGCTGGGCCCAGGCCTGGCCGGTGCGGTAGTGCACCTGCTTGACCTTGGCCCGGTGGCCGAAGAACGCGGCGATCGCCGCGGAGACCGCCAGCACGACGTCCTCGGGGACCACCGGCGGCTGCTGGGCCTCGACGACCGCCAGCTCGGCCTCGAGGCGCTCGACCCGCTCGGTGAGCGCCCGGACGGCGGCCAGCAGCTCACCGGTCGTCGGCTCGGCCGCGGTCGGTCCGCTGCTCATGTCGGCCCCAGGCCGTGCTTCTTGGCGGGTCGGATGGCGCGCTTGGAGGTCAGCATCTCCAGTGCCCTCGACACGTGCTCGCGGGTGCGGGCCGGCTCGATGATGTCGTCGACGAGCCCCCGCGAGGCGGCGACGTACGGCGTCGAGAACGTCGCGCGGTACTCCTCGACCAGCTCGGCCCGGCGTGCCGCCGCGTCCTCGGCGTCGGCGATCTCGCGGCGGAACACGATCTCCGCCGCACCCTCGGCGCCCATCACCGCGATCTCCGCGGTCGGCCAGGCGAACACCCGGTCGGCGCCGAGGTCCTTGGAGCACATCGCGACGTAGGCGCCGCCGTACGCCTTGCGCAGCACCACGGTGATCTTCGGGACCGTGGCCGCGGAGTAGGCGTAGAGCATCTTCGCGCCGTGCCGGATGATCCCGTCGTGCTCCTGGGCGACCCCCGGCAGGAAGCCTGGTACGTCGACGAACGTGACCAGCGGGATGTTGAACGCGTTGCAGAACCGGACGAAGGCCGAGCCCTTGTCCGAGGCGTTGATGTCGAGCACACCGGAGAGCACCATCGGCTGGTTCGCGACGATGCCGACGGTCCGGCCCGCGATCCGGGCGAAGCCCACCACGATGTTGCCCGCGTACCCCGCCTGCACCTCGAGGAAGTCCGCGCGGTCCACGACCCGGGCGATCACCTCGCGGACGTCGTACCCCTTCTTGTCGGACACCGGCACCACGTCGGGCAGACCCGGGTCCGGCTCGATCACGTCGTCGCCCCCGACGACGGGCGGGTCCTCGGAGTTGTTCTGCGGCAGGAAGCTGAGCAGCTTCTTGGCGACCAGGACGGCCTGCTCGTCGTCGTCGGCGACGAAGTGCGTCACCCCGGAGACGGCCATGTGCGCCTCAGCGCCCCCGAGCGCGTCGGAGGTGACCTGCTCGCCGGTGACCTGGGCGATCACGCTCGGCCCGGTGATGAACATGTGCGCCTGGCGGGTCTGGATGATGAAGTCGGTCAGCGCGGGGGAGTAGGCCGCGCCGCCCGCGCACGGCCCGGCGATGATCGAGATCTGCGGGACGACGCCGGACAGCAGCACGTTGTGGTAGAAGACCCGGCCGTAGCCGGCGAGCGAGCCGATGCCCTCCTGCACCCGGGCGCCGCCGGAGTCGTTGATGAAGACGAACGGCGTCCCGGTGGTCAGGCTGTCCTGCATCGTCGCGGCGACCTTGTCCGAGTGCACCTCTCCTGCGCTGCCGCCTGCCACCGTGAAGTCCTGGCTGGCGACGTGCACCGGGCGTCCGAGGACGGCGCCCTCCCCGGTGACCACGCCGTCGGCGGGCAGGTCGGCCCGGTCCAGCCCGAAGTACCGGGACTGGTGGCGCGCGAACATCCCGGTCTCCTGGAAGGTGCCGGGGTCCAGGAGGGCGGCGATCCGCTCACGTGCGGTCAGCTTGCCCTGCTCGTGCTGCTTCTTCTGCCTGGTCTCGCCGCCGCCGCGCTCCACGGCGGCGCGGTGCTCGAGCAGCTCCTCGGTGCGCTGCTCCATCGAGGGCTGGCGGTGCTTCTTCCTGCTCATGGTGGTCAGACCCTCTCGACGGTGACGGTCTGGGTGCGCCCGCCCAGTGAGACCGCGTAGTGGATCGGGCCCTTGACCGGGCCGGCCCCGGCCGTCGCCGACAGCAGCTCGGTGGCCGCCTCCGCCGGGTCCCTGCCGACGTTGCGGGGCCCCTCGGCGCGCTCGCGGAAGAAGCCGGCGGCGACGCCCGGGAACATCGCGTACGTCAGCACGTCCTCGTCGCTGCCGTCGGCGCCCTCGAGGGCGCCGGCCTCGCCGACCAGCCGGTCCCACTCCGGCTCGAGCAGGTCGGCGGGCCGCACGTCGATGGCCTCCTTGTTCGTCTGCAGCCGGGCCGCCTCGACGATCGCGGGGTCCCGCTCGCCGAGGGTGGCCCCGTAGTAGCCGAGCATCAGGTCGGCGAACTCGGCGGTGAGCACCTTGTAGGGCCCCATCAGCACGTTGAAGACGGCCTGGGTGCCGACGATCTGGCTCGACGGTGTCACCAGCGGCGGGTAGCCCGCCACCGCGCGCACCCGCGGGACCTCCTCGAGGACCTCCCGCAGACGGTCGCCGGCGCCCTGCTGGCGCAGCTGGCTCTCCATGTTCGAGATCATCCCGCCGGGGATCTGGCTCTTGAAGATCTCGGTCTCCACCCCGGTGATGCCGGACATGAACTCCGCGTAGCGCGGTCGGACGGCTGCGAAGTGGTCCTTGACCCGGCGCAGCCGCTCGTCGTCGAGCTTCGTCGTGTACGGCGTGCCGCCGAGCATCTCGACCAGCGACTCCGTCGGGTTGTGACCGGGGCCGAGCGACAGTGACGAGATGGCGGTGTCCACCACGTCGGCGCCCGCCTCGATGGCCTTCATCAGGCTCACCAGCGTGACTCCGGTGGTGGCGTGGCAGTGCATGTGGATCCGCACGTCCTGGCCCAGGTCGTCCTTGATGGCCTTGACGATGTCGTAGGCCGGCTGCGGACGCAGCAGCGCCGCCATGTCCTTGATGCACAGCGAGTCGCAGCCGAGGGCCATCAGGTCGCGCGCCATCTCGACGTACCCCTGGACCGTGTGCAGCGGACTCTCGGTGTAGCAGATCGTGCCCTGGGCGTGCTTGCCGACCCGGCGGACGGCGGCGATCGCCTCGCGCACGTTGCGGACGTCGTTGAGCGCGTCGAACACCCGGTAGACGTCCATGCCGTTCTCCGCCGACTTCTCGACGAAGCGGTTCACGACGGTGTCCTCGTAGTGCCGGTAGCCGAGCAGGTTCTGGGCGCGCAGCAGCATCTGCAGCCTGCTGTTCGGCATCAGCTGGCGGAACACCCGCAGCCGCTCCCACGGGTCCTCGTTGAGGAACCGGATGCAGGCGTCGTACGTCGCCCCGCCCCAGCACTCCACCGACCAGAAGCCGGCCGCGTCGATGTCGGTGCAGGCGTCGACCATGTCCTCGAGGGCCATCCGGGTGGCCATCAGGCTCTGGTGCGCGTCGCGCAGGACCAGCTCCGTGACGCCCACCTCCCGGGGCATGCCGGTCTGCGCGGTGCGGGGGGTGTCGGACATGGGTTCAGCATCCCATCGCGCCGGCCCTGCGCAGGGGAACCAATGGTCCCGCCCGGCCGGGCCTGTCGACCTGTCCCGGTTGCCCGGCCCCAGCGTGCCCCGGCCGAGGGACACCACCGCCCGCGGCGGCGGCTCAGGCGCCCGCGTAGATCCGCCGGATCACGTCCTCGATGTCCGGCTCGAGGATCGACAGGTCCGCCACGTCGTAGCCGGCCACCACGGCCGCGACCACGGGTGCGGCGGAGGCGTCGGCCGGGAACGACAGCCACTGCCGGGGGCCGTCGACCTTGCGGACGGTGGCACCGGGCACGTCGATGGGTCCCCGTCCGTCGACGAGGTCCACGACGAGCGTCCGGGTGGCCGTGCCGCGGGCCTGCAGCGCCGGGAGCGGACCGTCGAAGACCAGGGCACCGCGGTCGACCACCATCACCCGCGAGCACAGCTGCTCGATGTCCTGGAGGTCGTGGGTGGTGAGCAGCAGGGTCAGCCGGCGTTCGTCGTTGACCCGGCGCAGGAACTCCCGCAGCCGCCCCTTGCTCACCACGTCGAGGCCGATGGTCGGCTCGTCGAGATAGAGGATCTCCGGGTCGTGCAGGAGCGCCGCGGCGATGTCCCCGCGCATCCGCTGGCCGAGCGAGAGCTGGCGCACGGGCGTGTCGAGCAGCTCGCCGAGCTCGAGCAGCTCGACGAACTCGGCCAGGTTGGCGCGGAACCGGCTCGGCTCGACGCGGTAGATCCGGCGCAGCAGCTCGAAGGAGTCGCGCAGCGGGAGGTCCCACCACAACGTGGTGCGCTGACCGAAGACCACGCCGATGCGGCGGGCCAGGGCGACGCGGTTGCGCGAGGGGTCGATGCCGGCGACCGAGAGCCGGCCGGCGCTCGGCACCAGGATGCCGGTGAGCATCTTGATCGTCGTCGACTTGCCGGCGCCGTTCGGCCCGATGTAGCCGACCATCTCACCGCGCTCGACCGTGAACGAGACGTCGTGCACCGCGTTCACGGTGACGGACTCGCGCGCGACCCGGCCGCGGCGACGTCGTACGACGAAGGACCGGGAGAGGTTCTCGACCTCGATCAGCGACATCGGACTCCTAGCTCCCGGTGGACCGGTAGCGGCGCACCCCGGCACGCCAGACGAGAGCGGCGAGCGCGCCGAGGACCGCGGCGACCACCGGCGAGACGAACGCGAACCACGGCGGCAGCCCGAACGGGTCCGGTCGGCCGAGGACGAACAGCGCCGGGTACCAGTTCACGAACGCGACGGGGACGAGGAAGGTCAGCGCCTTCACCAGCTCGCGGGGGTAGATCGTCATGGGGTACTGGGTGACCGTGTTGCCGCCGTAGGTGAACGCGTTCGCGACCTCGGAGGAGTCGCTGGTCCAGAACTGCACCGCCGCGCCCAGCGTGAAGATCGCCAGGAAGATCGCACTGCCGCCCAGCACGAGGTACGGCACCATGGCGACGCGGGCCCACGTCCAGGCGATGTCGCCCGCGGCGACCGACCAGGCGAGCACGACCAGCGCCTGCACGATGCGCCCCAGCCGGCGCAGCGCGAACTGGTCGGCGCAGACCTGCGCGAGCAGCGGAACCGGGCGCACCATCATCGCGTCCACGGTGCCCAGCCGGATCTTGGTGCCGAGTCGCTCGATGTTGCCGACGACGAGGTCCGCCAGACCGAGGCAGAGGCTGGTCGTGCCATAGAGGAAGCCGACCTCGGCGACGCCGAAGCCGCCGAGCGCGTCGACGTTGGTGAAGATGATCACGATGGCGACGAAGTCGAGCAACGTGATCAGGAGCTGGCCGACGGTCAGGACCACGAACGACGTGCGGTAGGCCCACGACACCCGGATCCACATCCGGGCCAGCAGCACGTAGCCGCGCACGCCGGTCGCCACGCCTGCGCTAGCCACCCTGGACCACCACCCGACGCTCCGCGACCCGCAGCACGGTCCAGCACGCCCCCAGCAGCACCGCGGCCCACGACGCCTGGAACCCGATCGCCAGCACGGCGTCCCAGCCGGTGCGACGACCGAGCCAGAGGTCGGCCGGCACCTGGAGGAGGGCGGCCCACGGAAGCGCCATCGCGACGGCACGCGCCCAGCCCGGGAAGATCACCAGCGGCACGGCCATCCCGGACAGGAACGTCGCGAGCACGACCGCCAGGCTCTTCAGGCCGGTGTCGTCGAGCAGCCAGAAGGCGCTCGCGCTCACCAGCATGCGGATCCCGAAGCTGACGACGACGGCGAGCACGACCGCGACCGCGAAGAAGAGCCAGCCGCTCCCCGTGGGGAAGCGCAGCCCGAACAGCAGGGCTCCGACGAGCATCGGCGCCAGCCCCCGCGTGAGCAGGTGGTACGTCGCTCGTCCGAGGTCGCTCGCCAGCCACCAGCCGAGCAGGCCCACCGGACGGTAGAGGTCGACGGTGACGTCACCGGTGCGGATCCGCTCGGCGAGGTCGTCGGTCGCCCCACCGCCCCACATGGCAACGGTCATGATCATCGCCTGCCCGAGCCAGACGTAGGTGACCGCGTCGGTGCTGTCGTACCCGCCCGCGGAGGGGCTCTGCCGCCACACCGCCAGGTAGGTGAAGGAGATGATCGCCCCGAAGACGCAGTTGGTGAAGATGCCGGCGACCGTGGCGGTGGTGTAGGTGGAGTAGCGCCGGAAGGCGCGCGACGCCACCGCGAGGTACAGCACCGACTCCCCTTCCCGAGGCCCGTCTGCGGCGGGGGCTAAGTTTGGCGGAGAGCCGCACCCGGGGCAACCGGGCCGACCCGAGGGGAGCGCCGTGCGGGACCTGGACGCCAAGGACCACCCGGCCGACGACGACGGTCACGACTGCGCCACGCGCAACTGCCTGCTCGCCAGCGTCGTCCTCGTGGACCGACGCGGCTGGGTGCTGCTGCAGGAGCGTGACGAGCGGGCGCCGGTCGCCCCCGACCAGTGGGGCCTGGTGGGCGGGCACGTCGAGCCCGGCGAGGGCTGGGAGGAGGCGCTGCACCGCGAGATCCGCGAGGAGACCGGCCTCGAGGTCGCCGACGGCCTGGAGCTGTGGTTCGACGAGGTCGTCCAGCACAGTCCCAAGGTCTCCTCCCACCTCGCCGACCACTGGCGGGTGTGGTGTGCGCGCGTCGACCTCGGCGACGGCGACATCGTGGTCGGGGAGGGACGCCGGATCGTCTTCGTCGACCCGGACCGGGTCACCGGCCGTGCGCTCGACCTCGCGCCGGGCGCGGCCTTCGTCCTCGACCGGTTCCTGGCCTCGGACAGCTACCGCGCGCTCCTCTGAGAACCGCGCAGCGCCGGTCAGTGCTGGTAGGTGCCGACCAGGATCGCGCGGCCCAGCGTCTTGAACGCCAGGTTGAACGACACGAAGGCGGGGCTCGCGCCCGCGTCGACGCCGAGGGACTCCTCGCCCACCGCGTGGACCACGAAGTAGTAGCGGTGCACCTGGTCGCCCTCCGGCGGCGCCGCGCCCATGAAGCCCTGCGTGCCGCCGTCGTTGCGGCACATGAACGCCGCGCCGGGCAGACCGGCGCCCTCGGCGCCGGCGCCGGTGTCCAGGGACGTCACCTGCGCGGGCAGGTCGACGAGCACCCAGTGCCAGAAGCCCGACGGGGTCGGGGCGTCCGGGTCGAAGCAGGTCACGACGTAGCTCTTGGTGCCCTCCGGCGCTCCCGACCAGCTCAGCTGCGGGGAGGTGTTGCCCCCGGCGGCCACCTGGTCGTCCTTCAGCGGCTTCCCGTCCTCGATGTCCTCGCTGGTCACCGTGAACGACGGCACCGCCGGTAGGAGGTCGTAGGGGTCGGGGCTGACGGGACGGTCGAGACTCATGCGGTCCTCCTTGCTGCGGCGGGTGCTGCGTGCGCTTCCCTGGCCGACCCTAGTCCGCAGGGTGGTCGCGTTCCAGAGACCCCGCGACAGCGGTGACAATGGGTCGGGTGACCGACGCCGAGAACGCCCTGCAGGACGCCGTCGCGGCCGTGCGGCCACCCGGCGCCGCCGCGATGCGTGCGGCGCGGGCCCGGCAGGCGCAGCTGACCAAGCCGCCCGGCGCCCTCGGAGCCCTGGAGGCGGCCTCGGTGCAGCTCGCCGGCATCCAGCACCGTTGCCCGCCGGATGCGCTGCGCCGCCCGGTCGTCGCGGTCTTCGCCGGCGACCACGGGGTGCACGCGCAGGGCGTCACGGCGTGGCCGCAGGAGGTCACCGCCACGATGGTGGCGAACATCCGCGCCGGTGGTGCCGCGGTCAACGTGCTCGCCCGCCAGGCCGGTGCCGACGTGCTGGTCGTCGACATGGGCGTGGCGGCGGCCCTGGAGCCCGGTCCGGGCCTGCTGGACCGCAAGGTCCGGCCGGGGACCCGGGACCTCGCCACCCGGCCGGCGATGGCCCGCGCGGAGGCGGTGCAGGCCCTGCTGGCCGGAGTGGACGTGGCCCACCGGCTGGCAGACACGGGATACGACTGCCTGCTGACCGGCGACATGGGGATCGCGAACACGACCCCCTCGGCGGCCCTGGTGGCCGCGTTCACCGGGGCGCGGCCGGCGGTGGTCACCGGGCGCGGCACCGGCGTCGACGACGCCACCCTGGCCCGCAAGGTGGCCGTCGTCGAGCGTGCCCTGCGGGACCGGCCGCCCGGCGACGACCCCGTGCAGACCCTCGCCTCGCTCGGCGGGTTCGAGCACGCCGGGCTGGCCGGGCTGGTGCTCGGCGCCGCCGCCCGCCGGGTCCCGGTCGTGCTGGACGGCGTGATCGCCGGCGCCGCGGCCCTGGTCGCCCGGGCGATCGCCCCCGCGGCGATCGGCTCCTGCTTCGCGGGCCACCGCAGCGTCGAGCCCGGCCACGCCGTCGCGCTCGAGCGGCTCGGGCTGCGGCCCCTGGTCGACCTCGACCTCCGGCTCGGCGAGGGCACCGGCGCGGTGCTCGCGTTCGGCATCGTGGAGGCGGCCGGCGCGACGCTGCGCGAGATGGCCACGTTCGACTCCGCCGGGGTCGCGCACAAGGACGACGCCGCCCGATGAGCGCCGAGCACCCGCCGTACCCGGCAGGCCTCCGGCTCGGCGGTCGCCGGGTGCTCGTGGTGGGCGGCGGCCGGGTGGCGCAGCGCCGGGTTCCCCGGCTGATCTCCGCCGGGGCGCGGGTGGTCGTGGTCTCCCCGGAGGTCACGCCGGCGGTGGAGGGGCTGGCCGGCTCCGGAGAGGTCGCGTGGGTACGGCGCCGCTTCGAGACCGGGGACGTCGACGGCGCCTGGTACGTCATCGCGGCGACCGACGACCCGGCCTGCAACCAGGCGGTCAGCGAGGAGGCCGAGCGGCAGCGGGTGTTCTGCGTGCGGGCCGACGACGCGTCGATGGCGAGCGCCTGGACACCCGCTGTGGGCCGGCACGCCGGGGTCACCGTCGCGGTGCTCGGCAACCGGGAGCCGCAGCGCTCGGCGGCCGTGCGTGACGAGATCATCGCCGGGCTGCGCGACGGGGTCATCCACGCCGACGCGCACCGGGACCGGACCCCCGGCGTCGTGCTGGTCGGCGGCGGCCCCGGCGACCCCGACCTCGTGACGATCGCCGCCCGGCGCGCGCTGAGCGAGGCGGACGTGGTCGTCACCGACCGGCTGGCGCCGCGCGAGCTGCTGGAGGAGCTGCCCTCGAACGTGGAGCTGGTGGACGTGACGAAGCTGCCGCGCGGCCGGGCGGCCGCGCAGGAGGAGATCAACCGGGTGATCGTCGAGCGGGCCCGGCAGGGCCAGCGCGTGGTGCGCTTCAAGGGCGGCGACTCGTTCGTGTTCGGCCGCGGCTACGAGGAGGCGATCGCCTGCGCGGAGGCCGGCGTGCCGTGCACGGTGGTCCCCGGCCTCACCAGCGCGATCTCGGTGCCGGCGGTCGCCGGGATCCCGGTCACGCACCGCGGGGTGGCCCACGAGTTCACGGTCGTCTCGGGCCACCTGCCGCCGGACCATCCGGACTCGCTGGTGAACTGGGACGCGGTGGCGGCGATGCGTGGGACGGTCGTGCTGTTGATGGCGGTGCAGAACCTCCCGCACATCGCCGACCGGCTGGTCGCCGGCGGGCGGGCGCCGAGGACGCCCGTTGCCGTGGTGTCCGAGGGCACGATGCCGGGGGAGCGCACCGTGCTCAGCTCGCTGGCCTCGGTCCGCGAGGACCTGGAGAGGGAGCGGGTCCGGCCGCCGGCGATCGTGGTGGTCGGCGACGTCGTCGCGGTGGCGAACCGGGACCGGTACCCGTGGCCCGGCTGACCGAGGTCGCGGACCCGGCGGACCCGCGGCTGGCCGACTACCGCGACCTGCGCGACGTCGAGCTCCGCAAGCACCTGGAGACCGAGCACGGCCTGTTCCTCGCAGAGGGCGAGAAGGTGGTCCGCCGAGCCGTCGAGGCGGGCTTCCCGGTGCGGTCGTTGCTGATGGCGCCGCGCTGGCTGGCCGGGCTCGCCGACGTCCTGGCCCGCACCGGGGCACCCTGCTACGTCGTCTCGGAGGAGCTGGCCGAGCAGGTCACCGGCTTCCACGTGCACCGGGGGGCGCTCGCGTCCCTGGAGCGGCTGCCGCTGCCCTCGGTGGAGCAGGTCCTGGCCGGGGCGCGGACCGTCGCGGTGGGCGAGGACGTCGTCGAGCACACCACCGCGGGGCGCGACGAGACTCCCCCGGCTCGGGTTGCCGTCCTGGTCGACCTGGTGGACCACGCGAACGTGGGCGCCGCGATGCGCAATGCTGCGGCGTTGGGGGTTGGAGCGGTCCTGCTGTCTCCACGGTGCGCGGACCCGCTGTACAGGCGTGCCGTCAAGGTGTCGATGGGTGCGGTGTTCGGGGTGCCGTGGACTCGGCTGTGGGACTGGCCGGCCGATCTGCGGCTGCTCAAGGACTCCGGCTACACGGTGGCCGCGATGACGCTGGAGGGCGACTCGACGACCCTTGACGAGCTCGCGGCTCGCGGTCCCGAGCGGCTGGCGCTGATGTTCGGGACCGAAGGGGCCGGGCTCCCGACGAACGTGAGCAGGGCTGCCGACGTGCGGGTCCGGATCCCGATGGCTGCCGGGGTGGACTCGCTGAATGTCGCTGCGGCGACGGCGGTGGCGTTCTACGCCACGGCTGCCGCACGGTGACCACGCTCGTGCGGGCCATCCGGGTGAGCTCGCGCGGGCGCGCCGCGGCCGTGGCCCGCCACGTCGCGGCCCGGCGAGCGGGGCCCGCGACCTGGCTCAGCCGACGGCCGGCGACACCGGCCAGTCCTCCGGATAGCCAGGCTCGGACGCGTCCGCGGCCTTGAACAGCCTCTTGCGGGTGCGCTTGTTGAGCCGGTCACCGAACACCGTGCCGTTGCAGTGGTCGGTCTCGTGCTGCAGGCAGCGCGCCAGCAGCCCCCGACCGCCGTACCGCACGGGCTCGCCGTCGAGGCCCTGCCCCTCCACGACCGCGTAGTCGGGCCGCGGGCAGCCGATGAACGCGCCGGGCAGCGAGAGGCAGCCCTCGTCGTCGTCGTCGAGCTTGCGGTCGCGGCCCTGCGGCAGCAACAGCTCCGGGTTGCAGACCACCCCGGTCCGATGGGTGTCGGTGTCGTCGGGGCAGTCGAAGACGAACACCGCTCGGTCGACCCCGATCTGGCACGCCGCGAGCCCCACCCCGTCGGCGGCGTACATCGTCGCGGCCAGGTCGGCCACCAGGGTGCGCAGGTCGTCGTCGAACGCCGTGATCGGCTCCTGCTTGCGGTGCATGACCGGCGCGCCCCACCGGACGATCGGGCGCACCGTCCCGCCGTCGGGCAACGGCGCTGAGCGGCTCGGCATGCGGCCGATCCTAGATCGTGCGACCGGCGGGGCTCGGGCCGGCCAGCCGCTGTCAGCGGGGAGCCCGGGAGGCGCTGTCGAGAAGCCGTAACTGCCAGTTGCAGTGCAGGCATGCTGCTCCGGAGCCGCCCCGGCCCGCGTCTGTCCGACCCCGTCGGGCTGGTGATCGCCGCCCCGTGCGAGGCGCTGGAGGTCACCCCCGCGCTGCTCGAGCAGGCCGGCGTCCGCGTCCACCACGACCGGCCGCCGATGGTCCAGCCGGCCGCTGCGGCGGCAGATCCAGCAGCTGGTGATCGCCCGGCGGCTGCTGGGAAGGACGTCGGCCGAGCTGACCTGACGCGACCTGACGTGGCCGGCGGATCGGCGCCCTCAGCCGGGCCGCTCGGGCACGATGACGGCATGAAGCTCTACGCCGACATCCCCGTGCACCGCGCCCGCCAGCTGGTCGGGGACCTGTTCCTCGTCGTGTGGGTGGTGGTCTGGGTCAAGGTAGCCCTCGTCGTGCACGACGCCACGATGGCGCTGGCCGCGCCCGGGCGCGAGATCGCCAGCGCAGGGGACGGGCTGGCCGGCCGGCTCCGCGATGCCGGGTCGGCGGTCGGCGGGCTGCCGCTGGTCGGGAGCCGGGTCCGGGCGCCGTTCGAGGGGGCCGGCGACGCGGCCGCGCAGATCGCCCGCGCCGGAACCGCCCAGGTCGCCGCCGTGCAGCACCTCGCGTTCTGGTTGGGCGTGGCGGTCGCCGCGGTGCCGATCCTGCTGCTGGCGCTGGTCTACCTGCCGTTCCGGTTGCGGTTCGCGCGGGAGGCCACGGCCGGCCAGCGGTTCATCGACTCGACGGCGGACCTGCACCTGTTCGCGCTCCGGGCGATGGCTCACCAGCCGATGCACCGCCTGGCGCGGGTCAGCGACGACCCGGTCGCCGCCTGGCTGGGCGGCGAGGAGGACGTCGTACGACGGCTGGCGGTCCTCGAGCTGCACGACGTCGGGCTGTCGCCTCCTGCGGGCACGGAGCGGCAGGCCGCCGCGCCCACGTTATGAAACCGGCTCCGCCGGGCAAAGACCTCATCATGAGCGTCCCCCATCTGGTCCTGAACAACGGCGTCGAGATCCCGCAGCTCGGCTTCGGCGTCTTCAAGGTCCCCCACGACGAGACGAAGCAGGCGGTCGCCGCCGCGCTCGACGCCGGCTACCGGCACGTCGACACCGCCAGGCTCTACGAGAACGAGGAGGGCGTCGGCGAGGCGATCCGGGAGTCCGGCCTCGACCGCGACGCGGTCTTCGTCACCACCAAGGTCTGGAACGACGACCACGGCTACGACGCGACGCTGCGGGCGTTCGACGCCAGCATGAAGCGGCTCGGCCTCGACGTCCTCGACCTGTACCTGATCCACTGGCCGCAGCCCGGACGCGACCAGTACGTCGAGACCTGGCGAGCCCTGGAGCGGCTGTACCTCGACGGCCGGGTCCGCGCCATCGGGGTCTCCAACTTCGCGCCGACCCACCTGCGCAGGCTGCTCGACGGCTCCGAGGTCGTGCCGGTCATCAACCAGGTCGAGCTGCACCCCTACCTCCAGCAGGAGGAGGTGCGTCGGGTCGACGACGAGCTCGGGATCCTCACCGAGGCCTGGAGCCCGATCGCGAAGGGCGGCGAGCTGCTGTCGGAGGACGTCCTGCTGTCGCTGGCCGACAAGCACGGCCGGACCCCCGCACAGGTCGTGCTCCGCTGGCACGTCCAGCTGGGCAACGTGGTGATCCCCAAGTCGGTGACCCCGTCGCGGATGAAGGAGAACCTCGACGTCTTCGGCTTCGACCTCGATGACGACGACCTGGCCGCGATCGCCGGGCTCGAGCGGGACGGCCGCACCGGCCCGCACCCGGACCACTTCGGCTGAGGACCGCCGAGCAGCGTCGGCAGCGCATCGTCGAGGCGCTCGACGACGATGTCCGGCCGTCGAGGCGGGGCGGGCTCAGCAGACCTGCCGGGCACCGGTGGACGGCGGAGCGGTCAGGAAGCCCGGGGCGGCCCAGCCGGCCGAGCCGAACGCCTCGGCCACCGCCTCCGTCACCGGCCGCACGTCCTCGTGGCGGACCAGCGCGATCGCCGACCCTCCGAAGCCGCCTCCGGTCATCCGGGCCCCCAGAGCACCGTGCCGCAGGGCGGTGTCGACCACGAGGTCGAGCTCCGGGCAGGACACCTCGTAGTCGTCGCGCAACGAGGCGTGCGAGGCGCAGAAGGTCTGGCCGAGCGCCTCGTAGGCGTGCGCCTCGATCTGCTCGACCGCCTCGACGACGCGGACGATCTCGGCGAGCACGTGCCGGACCCTGCGGTGCACCCGGGGGTCGGTGATCTCGCGCAGCGCGGCGTCGGGGTCCGCCACGTCGCGAAGCACCCCCACGCCGAGGAGCGCCGCAGCCTCCTCGCAGTCGGCGCGACGGGCCTGGTAGCCGCCGTCGTTCAGGGAGTGCGACGCCCGGGTGTCCACGACGAGCAGGTCGACGCCGGCCGCCCGCGGGTCCCACGGGACCTGGAACGTCGACCAGTCCCGGCAGTCGAGGAGCAGGGCGTGCGCGGGCTTTCCGAGCATCGCGATCATCTGGTCCATCCCGCCGGTCGGAGCCCCGGCGACCTCGGCCTCCGCGCGCATGCAGGCCCTGACCAGCCGGCCCCGCAGCCCGTCGTCCGGCTCGACCCCACCGAGTGTGCAGGCCGCCAGCGCCACGGAGCACTCCAGCGCCGCCGAGCTGGACAGCCCGGCGCCGACCGGGACCCGGCTGTCGACGACGACGTCCATGCCGGGCACGTCGATCCCGTCCTCGCGCAATGCCCAGAGCACCCCGCCGGCGTAGCCGACCCAGCCCTCGACCTGCCCGGGGCCGAGGCGGTCGACGGGGCCCTCGAACGGTCGGTCCTCCTGCAGGCTCGCGAGCGTGACCCGCCCGTCGCTGCGCGGCGCCACCGCGGCGTACGTCGCGTGCGGAAGGGCGATCGGCAGGCAGAGGCCGCCGTTGTAGTCGGTGTGCTCCCCGATCAGGTTGACCCGCCCCGGCGCGGCGAACACGCCGACCGGCTCACGACCGTGGACCCGTGCGAAGTGGTCGGCGAGTCCGGAGGCGAGGGCCGCCGGCTCTCCGGCGTCGAGGCTGTCGAGAGGCATGGCCTCACCCTACGGGCGGGCGCGTCGGCACATTTCTCCGAGAGCGCCCACGGTCGTGGTGAGCGACCCCGCGACGCTGCGCCGGGCGGTCGCGTCCCGCGGCCTCGTGTAGCATCGTGACCTCGTGCGCTTCCTCAACGACTTCACGCCCCCGTACGAGCTGACCTACGACGACGTCTTCATGGTGCCGCGTCGCTCCGACGTGGCGTCCCGCTACGACGTGGACCTCTCCACCAGCGACGGCACGGGTACGTCGATCCCGCTCGTGGTCTCCAACATGACCGCGGTCTCCGGACGCAGGATGGCCGAGACCGTCGCGCGTCGTGGCGCGATCAGCGTGGTCCCGCAGGACATCCCGATGCCGGTCCTGCGCGACGTGGTGTCCTGGGTGAAGGCGCGGCACCTCGTCTTCGACACCCCGATCACGCTCAGCCCGCACCAGACCGTCGGAGAGGCGCTGGCCCTGCTGCCCAAGCGGGCGCACCGGATGGCCGTGGTGGTCGAGGACGAGCTGCCGGTCGGTGTGGTCACCGAGGACGACTGCCTCGGCGTGGACCGGTTCACCCAGGTGCACCAGGTGATGACCGTCTCGCCGCTGACCCTGCCGGACACCGTCGAGCCGCGCCAGGCGTTCGAGCTGCTGGAGCAGGCCCGTCGCCGGGTCGCGCCGGTCGTCGACTCCGAGGGCCGGCTGGCGGGTGTCCTGACCCGGACCGCCGCGCTCCGCTCCGCGCTCTACCGCCCCGCGGTCGACGCCGCCGGCCGGCTTCGCGTGGGGGCTGCGCTGGGCGTCAACGGCGACGTCGCCGCGAAGGCCGCGGGCCTCCTCGAGGCCGGGGTCGACTGTCTCGTCGTGGACACCGCGCACGGCCACCAGGACCGGATGATGGAGGCGCTCAAGGCGGTCCGCTCGCTCGCACCCGGCGTGCCGGTGGCGGCGGGCAACGTGGTCTCCGCCGAGGGTGTGCGCGAGCTCGTCTCCGCCGGCGCGGACATCGTCAAGGTCGGCGTCGGCCCGGGCGCGATGTGCACGACCCGGATGATGACCGGCGTCGGCCGGCCGCAGTTCTCCGCGGTGCTCGAGGCGGCTGAGGCGGCCCGCGAGCTCGGCGCCCACGTGTGGGCGGACGGCGGCGTACGGCACCCGCGCGACGTCGCGCTGGCACTCGCCGCAGGCGCGTCGGCGGTGATGATCGGCTCCTGGTTCGCCGGCACCTACGAGTCGCCCGGCGACCTGCACGTCGACGCCGAGGGTCGGCCCTACAAGGAGAGCTTCGGAATGGCGTCCGCGCGTGCGGTCGCCCAGCGCACCAGCAGCGAGTCGTCCTTCGACCGGGCCCGCAAGGCGCTCTACGAGGAGGGCATCTCCTCGAGCCGGATGTACCTCGACCGGTCCCGTCCGGGCGTCGAGGACCTGGTCGACCAGATCTGCGCGGGCGTCCGTTCGGCCTGCACGTACGCCGGCGCGCGCAACCTCGCGGAGCTCTACGACCGCGCGGTGCTCGGCGTGCAGTCGGCGGCAGGCTTCCACGAGGGTCGGCCGCTGCCGAGCGGCTGGTGACCGCCGGCGAGCCCGGTCGGCCCGAGTAGCCCGGTCAGCCCGGGTAGCCCGGTCAGCCCGAGTAGCCCGGTCAGCCCGAGTAGCTTCCGGGCCGCTTGGTGAAGTTCTGCACGGCCACCCACACCTGCCGGTCGCTGTCCCAGCGGATGCCGACTCCGGTGTGCGTGGGCTTCTTGCTCAAGATGTTGTGCCGGTGGTCCGGGGAGCCCATCCACAGCGACACCAGCTGCCGGGGGGTGACGCTCTCGCTCACCTGGGCGATGTTCTCCGAGGCGTACGGAACCTCACAGCGCTTCACGAGCTTCATCAGGTCGCTGTGCTGGAACAGGTTCTTGTTCGACAGGTGCGTCGCCCAACCCACCGCGAAGCCCTGCACGCAGCTGCTGAGCTTCACCTTCTTGACTCCGTGGTCGACGCGCCTCTTGTTGACCAGGGCGACCACCCGGGCGGCGTAGTCCGACTCGGCGGCGGCCATCGTCGCGGCGGCGACCAGCCGGACGGCAGCCGCCTCGTGGCCGTGACGTGGCTGCACCGCCTCGACGCCGTCCTGGCTGTGTGCGGTCATCGACACCGCGAGGACCGCCGCCACGAGAGCGGTGGCCGGGCGCAGCAGGCGCCGGCGACAGATCTCCATCGACCCCTCCCAAGGCCACTGGATGATGCCCTCACACTCTAGGCCGGGAATGGACGAATCGGAAGCAAACGGACGAAATTCGGGTACTGGAACGGGGCTGTCGGAGCCGACCGCCCGTCCCGGTCAGCGGCGGCTGCTCCGGGCCGTGCGGCCACGCACGATCCCGATGAACGTCTCGACCCGCTCGTCGGCGGTGTCCGATCGCCAGGCGAGACCCACGCCGGACCGGGGAAGGTCGACCACCGGGCGGGTCTCGACGTCCTTGCGGTCGTGCAGCAGAGCGACCGACCGCGGCACCACGAGGATGCCGGCGCCCGCCGCGACCAGCTCGACCGCGTGCCGGGTGGTCATGGGAGGTGCGTCGTGGAGCAGGTGCTCGTCGGCGAGGTCCGCCACCGTGACCTCGTCGAGTGCGGTGAGGAGGTGCTCGCGTGCCACGACCACGACCGGCATCTCGTCGTACAGCGGGATGAGGTGCAGCCCCTCCCGGTCGACCGGCTGCCGGACGAACGCCATGTCCGCCGTACCGTCCCGGAGCACCGCGACCTGGTCCTCGACCTCGACGAGACGTGCCTCCACAGGCGACCGGGGCATCCGTTCGCGCCAGGTCCGCAGCCACCTGTCCGGCGTCACGCCGGGGACGAAGCGGATCCGGAACGGTGGCACGTGGCAACGGTAGTGCAGGGACGCCTTCCTGCAGGCCGGGGCGGTCGCTGCTTGGATGGGGGCCATGAGCCTGCTCGACTCCTGGACCCTCGGGTCGTACACCGCCGACGGCACCACCCACCCGACGTTCCGCAAGGGGACCGGGCCCGGCGTCGTGGTGGTGCACGAGATCCCGGGGATCACGCCGAAGGTCATCGCCTTCGCCGAGGAGGTCGTCGGCGCCGGGTTCACCGTGGTGATGCCGCAGCTCTTCGGGACCCCGGAGCGACCCGCCGGCGCGCCGGCGGCGATGACGACCCTGGCGCGGCTGTGCGTGAACAAGGAGTTCACCAAGCTCGCGATGGGCGAGACGACCCCGGTCGCAGGCTGGCTGCGCGCGCTGGCGGCCGGGCTGCACGACGAGCTCGGCGGGCCGGGCGTGGGTGCCCTGGGGATGTGCTTCACGGGTGGCTACGCCCTCGCGATGATGGTCGACGACTCGGTCGTCGCGCCGGTCGTGTGCCAACCGAGCACGCCGTTCGCGATCGGCAGGCGGCGAGCCGCGGACCTGAACCTGTCGCCGGGGGACCTGGCGATCGTGAAGCGGCGGGCCGCCGCGGGGTGCGCGGTGCTCGGTCTGCGCTACCGCCACGACCCCGCGACCGGCACCCGCTTCGACACGCTGCGCCACGAGCTGGGCGAGCGGTTCCTGGCCGTCGAGTTCGAGGGCAAGGGCCACTCGGTCGTCACCGAGCACCGTCAGCAGGAGGCGGTCGACGAGATCCTGGCGTTCCTCACTGGGCGACTCATCACCGGCTAGACCGGCAGATCGCTCGACACGCCATCCGCGGCCGACGATAGTGAGGAGGCGCGTCGCACCACGTCCCCACGACCCGTCGGGCCGGGCGCGGCGCTGGACGCATCACGGGGGTAGGCGTGCCGGAGCACTTCAGGGTGCCGTCGGACGACGGTCGTGACCGCGGCGCGGAGGCTGCGCTCGCGGCGATCGTCCTGTCCTCCGAGGACGCCGTCATCGCCAAGACCGTCGACGGGATCGTGACCTCCTGGAACGACGGAGCCGTGCGGACCTACGGCTACACCGCAGCGGAGATGGTCGGGCGCAGCTTCGAGGCGGTCATCCCCCCCGAGCAGCTCGCCGAGGAGCGGGAGCGTCACGCCCGGGTCGCGCAGGGCACCGCGGAGAGCGGCTACCGCAGCGTGCGGCTGCGCAAGGACGGTCGACACATCGACCTGGTCATGTCCATGTCGCCCATCCGGGAGCGCAGCGGGAGGGTCGTCGGGCTGGCCTCGATCTCGCGACCGGTCAGCGAGCGCGAGCGCAGCGAGGAGCGCTTCGCCTCCCTGCTCGAGGCAGCGCCCGATGCGGTGATCTGCGTCGATAAGACCGGTCGCATCGTCACCGCGAACGCCCAGGCGGGCACCGCGTTCGGCTACACCCGCGACGAGCTCGTCGGGCACGACATCGAGCTGCTCGTGCCGGCCGGCGTGCGCCACCAGCACCGCGGCTGGCGGGCCGGGTACGTCGCAGCGCCGGCCGGCCGGCCGATGGGAAGCGGCCTGTCGCTGTCGGGCGTACGACGCGACGGCTCGACGTTCCCGGTGGAGGTCAGCCTCGCGCCGGTCGAGGACGCCTCCGAGCCACTGGTCATCGCGGCGGTCCGTGACGTGACCCTCCAGCGCCGCACCGAGGCGGCCCTGCGGGAGAGCGAGATCCGGCTGCGCCAGCTCGCGGAGAGCGTCGAGACGGTGTTCACCCTGCGCCAGATCGACCCGCCGGCGTACCTCTACGTGAGCCCGGGGATCCTCGCGCAGACCGGCTGGAGTGCCGAGGAGGTGCGCGCCGAGCCGTCCCTCCTGCGCGAGGTCCTGTACCCCGAGGACCGGGCCGAGGTCGAGCGGCGGCTGTACCTCGACCGCGACCCCGTCGGGCACCCGGGTGACACCGACGACCTCGGCGGCACGGTCAGCTCGGAGCACCGGATCGTCCGCCGCGACGGGGAGGTGCGCTGGGTCCGGACGGTGTCGTCGCCGGTGCCCAACCCGCACGGTCCGGCCGAGCGGGTGGTCACCACGACCGAGGACATCACCGAGCGCATCCTCGCCGCCCGGGCACTGGCCGAGGCCGAGAGCGAGGCCCGGGCCGCCAACCAGGCGAAGAACGAGTTCCTGTCGCGGATGAGCCACGAGCTGCGCACCCCGCTCAACGCGGTGCTCGGGTTCGGGCAGCTGCTGGACCGCAGCCTCGCGGGCACGCCGGACGGCGAGTCGGTCCGGCACGTCCTCGATGCCGGGCGGCACCTGCTCAACCTGATCAACGACGTGTTGGACATCGCCCGGATCGAGGCCCGCGAGCTGTCGCTCAGCCCCGAGCCGGTCGAGGTCGCCGAGAGCGTGGAGGAGACGGTACGGCTGATGGGCCCCTTCGCCGAGGCTGCCTCGGTGAGCCTCGAGGTCGCGCCCGGGCCGGACGTGCTCGTCGTCGCTGACCGACAGCGGCTCCGCCAGGTGCTGCTCAACCTGGTCTCGAACGGGGTCAAGTACAACCGTCCCGGCGGCACCGTCCGGCTGTCCTGGAGCGGCAACGGCGACCGGCACGCCCTCGTCGTCGAGGACGACGGTCCTGGCATCCCGGCCGCCCTCCTCGACCGGCTGTTCGTCCCCTTCGACAGGCTGGGCGCCGAGAGCAGCGAGGTCGAGGGCACCGGCGTCGGTCTCACCGTCACGCGGGCGCTCGTGGAGCAGATGCAGGGCACCATCACGTGCACGTCGACCGTGGGCCAGGGGACGAGGTTCGCCGTCGAGCTCCGCGCGACCGAGCCGGGCGCGGCCACGCCGGTGCATGTCGTGCGACCGCCGGCGCAGCGGGTCGGCGCCCCCGACCAGGTCACGACGGTGCTCTACATCGAGGACAACCAGCCGAACGTGCGCGTGATGGAGTCCGTCGTACGCCTCCGACCCGGGGTGCGGCTCGAGCACGCCGGACTGGGACGCCTCGGGGTGGCGCTCGCCCGTTCGCGCCATCCCGACCTCGTGCTGCTCGACCTCCACCTGCCCGACAGCAGCGGCGCGGAGGTGCTCGCCGAGCTGAAGGCCGAGCCGACCACGTCGCGGATCCCGGTCGTGGTGCTGAGCGCCGACGCGGGCCCCCGGGCGCGGTCCCGGCTGCTCGAGGCGGGCGCCGAGCGCTACCTGACCAAGCCGATCGACGTCGACGAGGTCCTTGCGCTCCTCGACGAGGTGGCGGCCGACGTGCGACACGCAGGGGTCGGCCGGTGAGCGGCCTGCTGGAGCGCTTCGCGACGATGTCCGTGCTCGTCGTCGACGACAACGCGGTCAACGTCGCGCTGCTCCAGCGGCTGCTGATGGCCGAGGGCATGGAGCGGGTGGTCGGCACGACGGACCCGCGGGACACCGAGGAGCTGCTGCGCGAGGTCGACCCTGACCTCGTCCTGCTCGACCTGCACATGCCGCACCTCGACGGACTGACCGTGCTCGACCTCATCGTGCGGTACGCGGCGGGCAGCTACCTGCCGGTCCTGGTGCTCACCGCCGACACCACCAGCGAGGCGCGCAACGAAGCGCTGTCCCGAGGGGCCCGGGACTTCGTGACCAAGCCGTTCGACCTCGACGAGGTCACCCTGCGTGTCGCCAACCTGCTCGAGACCCGCCGGCTCTACGACAGCCTCCGGCCGGTCCCGGCCGACCGCACCGTGGACAGCGACGGGGTGCGGCGCCGGGTGCAGGGCGTCCTCGACGACGGTGTGCTGCCCATGGCCCTGCAGAAGGTGGCCGACACCGTGTCGCTGGACACCGTCGGTCACGAGGCGCTGGCCCGGTTCCCGCAGCCGCACGAGCGCGGCCCGGCCGGCTGGTTCGGCGACGCCTTCGAGGTCGGGCTCGGCACGCAGCTCGAGTGGCTCGCGATCCAGCAGGCCCTGCAGGTCCTCGCCGCCGCGCCGAACACCACCTTCCTCGCGCTGAACATGTCGCCCGCGACCGTGCTGGGCATCCCGGAGCACGACCTCTTCCCGCCCGCCATGTGCTCGCGGGTCGTCATCGAGCTGACCGAGCACGTCCCGGTCGAGGACTACGGCGCCCTGCACCGGGCACTCGAGGACGTCCGACGGTCCGGGGCGCGGCTGGCGGCCGACGACCTCGGGTCGGGGTACGCCGGCTTCCTGCACCTCATCGCCCTGGAGCCGGACATCATCAAGCTCGACATCTCGCTGGTGAGCGGGCTGCACCGCAGCCGCACCAAGCGGGCGATGACCAGCGCACTCGTCGCGTTCGCCGCCGACATCGGTGCCACGGTGATCGCCGAGGGCGTCGAGGAGGCGGCGGAGCTCGCAGCGCTGCGGGACCTCGGCGTCCCGTGGGCGCAGGGGTACTACCTGGGCCGCCCGCAGATCGTCGGCCAGGACCAGCGCGCCATCTCGTAGCCGTCGACGTCTCGAGCCGCCTGCCGCCCCCGGCCCTGCCGCCCCGCCCGGCCCTGCCGCCCCCGGCCCTGCCGCCCCCGGCCCTGCCGCCCCCGGCCCTGCCGACCGCGCTCCGGCCCTGCCCGCTCGCCCCCTCGGCCCTGCCGACCCCGCACGGTCGCTGCCCCCACACGGCCCCCGGCCGCGACGGACCAAAGACCCTGCCACCGGGGCGACCTTCGGCCTAGGTTGCGAGAAACAGACCCCTGCACGGGAGGCCCGTATGACCACACAGGCGGCGACCCGTCCTGCCGCGGCGCTCAGCCCGGAGGCGCGGATCAAGCTGTACGAGACCATGGTGCTGTCACGCACCTACGAGGAGGCGATCCTGCGTGAGTACCACGCGGACAAGGGCCCCGGGTTCGACATCGGCAAGGGGCTGGTGCCGGGGGAGATGCACCTGTCCGCAGGCCAGGAGCCGGTCGCGGCAGGCATCTGCGCGCACCTGACCGCCGACGACGCCATCACCGCGACGCACCGGCCGCACCATCTCGCGATCGCCCACGGCGTCGACATGGACAAGATGACCGCCGAGATATTCGGCCGCGAGGCCGGGCTCGGCCGCGGTCGCGGCGGGCACATGCACCTGTTCGACCCGGTGACGCACTTCTCCTGCTCCGGCATCATCGCCGAGGGCTACCCGCCCGCACTCGGACAGGCGTTCGCGTTCAAGCGTCGCGGGACCGACCGGGTGGCTGTCGCCGTCACCGGCGACGGCGCCGCGAACCAGGGTGCGTTCCATGAGTCGCTCAACCTGGCGGCCCTGTGGTCGCTCCCGGTCGTGTTCGTCGTCGAGGACAACGACTGGGGCATCTCCGTGCCGCGCGCCGCATCCACCTGCGTCGCATCGAACGCCGACCGGGCCGCGGCGTACGGGATTCCCGGGGAGCGCGTCGAGGGCAACGACGTCGAGGCGGTGTACGCGGTCGCCGGACGTGCGGTCGCCCGGGCCCGTTCGGGTGCCGGCCCGACGCTGATCGAGGTGCACACCCTCCGGATGTGGGGCCACTTCGAGGGCGACGCGCAGGGGTACCGGCCGGAGCTGGCGGAGGTCCCCGAGCACGACCCGATCCCGCGCTACGAGAAGGTCCTGCGCGAAGCCGGGGCTGCTCGACGACGCCAAGGTCGCAAGAGATCAAGGACCTGTCCAGCTACGCCGTGGAGGACTCGATCCGCTTCGCCAAGGCAAGCGCGACCCCGGACCCCTCGACCGCCACCTCCTACGTGTTCGCCTGAGGAGAGACCATGACTGTCACCGACTCTGCCACCACAGCGGCCGCCACCAGCCGCAAGCTGACCACGTCGAAGGCCATGGTCGAGGCCATCGCGCAGGAGATGGAGCGCGACCCCTCCGTCTTCTACATGGGCGAGGACGTCGGCGCCTACGGCGGCATCTTCAGCTCCACCACCGGGCTGCTCGAGAAGTTCGGGCCGGACCGGATCATCGACACCCCGATCTCGGAGACCGCGTTCATCGGCCTCGGCATCGGCGCGGCGGTGGAAGGCATGCGACCCGATCGTCGAGCTGATGTTCTCCGACTTCATGGGCGTCTGCCTCGACCAGATCTACAACCATATGGCGAAGATCCACTTCGAGTCCGGCGGCAACGTCACGGTCCCGATGGTGCTCACCATGGCGGCCGGCGGCGGGTACTCCGACGGCGCCCAGCACTCGCAGTGCCTGTGGGGCACGTTCGCGCACCTGCCCGGGATGAAGGTCGTCGTGCCGAGCAACCCGGCCGACGCCAAGGGGCTGATGACGGCCGCCATCCGCGACGACAGCCCGGTGGTCTACATCTTCCATAAGGGCGTGATGGGCCTGCCGTGGATGGTGAAGAACCCCCGCACGCTCGACGAGGTACCCGAGGGCGAGCACGTCGTCCCGATCGGCAGGGCCAGGTTGGCGCGCGTCGGCGGCGACGTCACGATCGTGACGCTGTCGCTCTCGGTGCACCACAGCCTCGACGTGGCCGAGAAGCTGGCCGGAGAAGGCATCGACGTCGAGGTCCTCGATCTGCGCAGCCTGGTCCCGCTGGACCGCGAGGCGATCCTCATGTCGGTGTCGAAGACCGGACGGCTCGTCGTCGTCGACGAGGACTACCAGTCCTTCGGCGTCTCCGGCGAGGTCGCCGCGACGATCACCGACCACGACCCGGGCATGCTCCGGGTCCCGGTACAGCGCGTGGCCGTTCCCGACGTACCGATCCCGTACGCCCACGATCTCGAGTACGCCGTCCTGCCGCGACAGGACCGCATCGAGCAGGCGGTGCGCAAGGCGGTCGGTGCATGACGGACGTGCTCTTCCCTCCGTTGTCCAAGGAGACTCCGGACGCGGAGGGCGTGCTCGCCACCTGGTTCGTCGGCGAGGGCGACGCGGTCCGCGAGGACCAGCTCCTCGCCGAGGTCCAGGTCGACAAGGTCTCGGCGGAGGTGCCGGCGCCCGCCGCCGGCGTCGTGCACCTTCTGGTGGCCGAGGACACCGCGGTGACCCAGGGGTCGCCGATCGCCCGGATCGACTGACGCCGTCTGCTCGTGCCTGGGGCGCTCATGGCATGGCCTATCTGCGCATGGTGAAGCGGACGGTGCCGTCGGGGTGGTGGTGCATGTCGTAGCTGGGGTCGTGGGCTTTGTGGTGGTGCCAGGAGCACAGGAGGCGGCCGTGGTCGAGGTTGGTGGGCGCGCCGGTGGCCCAGGTGCCGTTGTCGTGGTGGGTCTCGCACCAGGCGGCGGGGCGGTCGCAGCCGAGCGTGGTGCAGGTCTGGTCGCGCAGGGTGAGCGCGAGGCGTTGGGCCTTGGAGTGGAGGCGGGCGCGGCGGCCGAGGTCGAGGACCGCCGAGGCGCTGTCGAGGACGGCGGGGATCACTCCGGCGGTGCAGGCGAGTCGGCGGGCCTCGCCGGCGGAGAGGGTTCCGCCGGTGTCCAGGGTGGCTATCCCGGCGGTGTTGAGGCGGTCTTCGAGCTGGGCCAGGCTCATGGTGACCACGACGGTGGCGCCGGCGCCGGAGGCGGCGGGCAGGTCACGGTCGGTGAGGCGTTCGAGGAGCTCGCAGAACCCGATCCCGGCGACCTCGGGGCGGGTCAGCCGCACCGCGCGGGCACTCCTGGACACGGTGTCGCCGGCTGCTCCGGCTGCTCCGGCTGGTCCGGCTGCTCCGGCTGCTCCGGCGGCTCCGGCTGCTTCGGCGGCTGCGGCGGCTTCGGCGGCTTCGGCGGCTTCGGTGGTGGTCTTCTCGGTGGCGGCGTGTTCGTAGGGTGAGTCGCCGGTGGCGGCGAGGGTGGCTCGGCGGCGGGGGGAGGTCAGTGCCCACAGGGCTTTGGTGAGGATCGCGGCGTGCAGGTCGGGGATCAGGAACCGGCCGGTGTGGGTGCCGTCGTGGTTGTCGCGGACCTGCAGGTAGCACCGCCGCCGCGCGCGGCGCTCCTCGGCAGCCAACCGGCGGCCCTCGACCAGGTCGGCGGTCTCGGGGTCGAGGACCTCCAGCAGGTGTCGGCCGGCGACCTGCAGCCGGGCCGCGTCCAACGATGCGGCGAGCTCGACCAGGTGGGTCTCGCCGCGTTGCCGCCCGCTGGTGTCGAGGGTGGCGGGTAGCGCGTCGACCGCGCTGGTGATCACGGCCGCCTGGGCCGGGTCGACCCGGCCGGCGGCGAGCGCGGCCGCGGTCACCGGATGGGCCTGCAGGGTGTGCGCCAGCCGCAGGTCGGCGGCGGCGGCCCGGTGGCCGATCCGGGCGCTGTGGCGCCACCATGCCGTGGTCGAGGGCGCCGCCGAGGCGGCGGCCACGTCGACGGTATCGGCGGCGGCCAGCAGCCGGGCCTGCAGGGCGGTGATCCGCGACTGCGCGGTGTGCAGGTCCTCCAGGGTCTGGGCGAGCTGCCCGGCCGTCAGCGACCAGGTCGGCGCCTCGACCACCCGATCGAGCACCTCATGCAGCCGCTTGGCGAACCAGACGACCTCTCCAACCCCACCCGACCCGTCCACGGACCCCCCAGAGGCGGACCCCCCGAGGCGCGACCCCCCGAGGCGGCGGGCGCGATCCCCAGGATCGGCTGCCCCGTCGGCGCCCGCCGACCCGGGCACGCCACCCTCCGGCGGCTCCCCCTCGGAGCCGCCCCGCGGGTCCAGGGCCTCAGTCACACCCCCACGCTAAAGACGACCACCCCCGCCCCCCAGCACACATCTTCGAACGGTGCACAACCACCCACAACCCCGGCCCTGTGGACGAAACCTGGCCGGGGAACGCGCCCGTGGAAGGCGACGGCAAGCACTCACCGTCTAGCCTGGCGTCCGTGGACGAACGCCGCGTGCTCGACACCTTCATCCAGGAGGGCCGGCTGGTACGCGTGCCGGCCAAGAGGTCCAAGCGACTCGTCGTACTCGACCACCTGGCCCAACGGTTCGAGCCCGGGCGGACCTACCCGGAGGCCGAGGTCGACGCTGCTCTGGTGGCCTTCCATGCGGACTATCCGGCGCTCCGGCGGTACCTCGTCGACGAGGGGTTCCTCGCTCGGGAGTCGAACGTCTACTGGCGTACCGGAGGCACCGTCGAGGGCTGACTCCCGGCGCCTGCGGCGCGACGCCCCCGCACCGCCCTCCCCGGACCCGGCCGAGCGCCGGCGCGGTGACCCTGGGTCACCGCGCCGGCGACGTCCGGCGAGCGGTCACGCGCGCCGCTCACCCTGCGTGGTGGGACACCCCCGTGGCCCCGCCATGCGCCGAGCCCCCCGCGCTCGGCACTCACCAGGACAGAGCCGGCCCGGGGTGCCTCTGATACATCCGCTTCACGAGACTCCGCCGGCTGCCAGGAGGCGGAGCGCGGAGAGCCCGGGCGCCAGGAGGTACTCCGCGCCGCGGGTCACCACCACCTCGCGCGGCGAATCGGCGAAGCGTGGCCGGGAGCCGGCGACCGGGATCGTGATCTTCCCCGAGCCGCCGGTGTCCCCGAACAGGAAGTCGCGGTCGTCGCCGAGGCCGAACGCGTCGCCGTCGTTGCACCACACCGCCTGGATCGTCTCGAACTGCCGGGCGATATCGGCGTTGAAGCACACGAAGAGCAGCCCGCGGTCCTGACCGTCCTCCTCCGCACCGGGCGGGAGGGGCGGTCCGTACGGCATGCCGCGACGGATGATCCGGTGCCGGGCGGTGAGGCGACCGCTCTCGCGCACCGTGCCACCGAAGTCGAGCCCGTCGCGGGGGTTCGCGCGGCGGATGTGCGAACCCACGGGGCAGCGGTGACCGTCCGCGTCGCCCGGCGCGAAGCGGAAGTCGTTCGACGGCTGGTCGACCTGCGCCGCGGACAGGTCCTCGCCGAGGCCCCGCGCGGGCTCCAGCTCGACCGCCGTGCCGTCCCGCCAGCGGCCGACCACCTTGGCGGCCACCAGCTCCGGGTCCAGACCGGTGAGCGCCGCCGCGTCGGACAGCGCCCGCCGGAACGCGCCGACGCGCTGTGCGAGCTTCCGGTAGACCAGGTAGCTGCCGTTGCGCAGCAGCGGCTCCGACGCGTCGAGGTTGGTCTCCCCGTCCTCGTCGACGTGGCCGAGCAGGAACTCGCCGAGGCGCACCGGCCGCCAGGACCCGTCGGGCAGCGGGACTCCGCCGCCCCGCGCCACCGCGGCCCGTCGCGGACCCGCGTCCACACCCTCGACGTCCGGCTGGGCGAGCCCGTCGGCGTAGCCGAAGTGCTCGCGGCTGCAGGCGAGCATCTGCGCCTCGTGGGTGGCGACCACCGACAGCCCGTCGTCGTCCGCGACCAGGCGCTCCAGCCGCGCTCGCTCGGTGCCGAGGTCGTCGGGGTCGCGCGCGTACAGGCTGAGCACGAGGTGCACCCGCCCGGTCCCCAGGCCGTCCTCCCAGGTGTCGGGGTCGCTGGCCCCCGTGTCGCCGAGCATCTCGGCCCGAACCCGGGGCCCCTCACGGAACGCCTCGGGCAGGTCGGCCAGGACGTGGCCCGGGACGCCGAGACGCTCGAGCCCCGTCGCGGTGACGCCGACGTTGAGCGCCGTACCGGGCCGGGACTCCCAGGTCCACAGCACCGCGTCGGCCACGTCGTCGACGACGCGGGTCAGACAGCGGCGCGCGGCCTCCGTCGAGGCGGTGTGCAGCAGGAGGTGCACGGCGTGGTCGAAGCCGTAGCCGCGCAGGATGTTGCCCTGCACGTCCTCGAGGGGGATCGACGTCATGGCGCCTGGCCTCCGAACTCCTCGCGGAACGCCGCCAGAAGCTCGGCAGGCGTCATCCGCTGGCTGCGCACGGCCAGCCCGATGTGCCGGCGGCGCAGGTCCAGCGATCGGTGGACCTCCGGCACCGAGGCGTCGTACGCCGTGAACTGCTGCCCCACGTCGAGCCGGTGCCGTTCCACGTAGCGTGAGAACGGGTCTGCGTCCGACGTACCGGGGTAGCCCGCGCAGTGCCGCCACACCGCGTCCAGGTCGTCGCCGACCACGGTGCGCAGCTCCTCGACCACGGCCTCGAACGGACCGTTGGCGCGCGTCGTGAGCAGCAGGTGGTCACCGCCGGTCGGGCTGGCCGGACCGGCGAGCAGCACCCAGGTCGCGGTGTGGGTGCCGGCGCAGCGGGCGAACGGCGCGGCCTCGTCGAACACGGTGAGGGCCGCCTCGAGCTCGGGCAGCCGCCCCGGCAGCACCGGCGTCAGCACGGATACGGGCAGCGCCGGCCAGCCCCCGCTCACAGGTCGCCCTGTCGGCGCCGGAGGAACCCGTCGTAGACGACGGCGAACTCCTCGGGGCTGCAGGTCGCGGCGGCGGCGACCAGGAAGTCGTGTTCTCGCGCGATCTCGAGGGCGGACAGCACCATCCGCACGCTCGCGTCCGGGTAGGCCGACCAGGAGGACGCGGCCGGCCGGGTGTGTGCGGCGAGGTAGCCGGTGAGCCGGGTCACCGAGCCCACGCCGGGGAAGCCGACCGAGCTGCCCCAGGTGCGGCCGATCTGCCGGCCGATGGCGACCAGGAACGACTCGATGTAGGGCTCCATCGCCGCGCTGAAGGTGGTCTCCCAGAACAGGCACGGCGGGCGGAGCGGCCTCGGCTCACCGGACTCCGCGTCGACCGCGGCGGTGACCACGCTCCACCGGGTCGCGTAGACCGACCGCAGCGGGGTGATCCCGAGCAGCCGGGGGAGCAGCCGCGAGACGGCGAACTCCAGGCGCAGCCGGGTGACGCCGGTAACCACGAGCGGTGTGACCACGGTCAGCGTCTGGGTGCGCCCGGGGACGGTCATGGTGGCGTCGGCCTCGGGGCTCAACCGAGGAGGACCCGGAGGCCGTCGGGGCTGCCGTCGGACCAGCGGAGCCGTCCGGAGGCGCCCCCGGCGCGGCGGAGCCCCTCGTCCTCCAGCAGCGGCGCCAGCATGGCGGGCAGCTGCACCCGCATGATCTGCTCGCCGAGGCACTGGTGCATGCCGTGGCCGAACAGGAGGTACTGCTGGTCGGCGCGCGTGGCGTCGAAAAGCCCGGGGTCCGGAACCGCCGTCTCGTCCCACATCGCCGAGTGCGTGCCGACCAGCAGCGGCGTCCGAGCGGACAGCCGGGTCTCCCGCGGGGTGCCGGACGCGACCGTGGTGTCCCTGCTGCAGGTGCGGAGCACGCCGACCTGCACCGGCCGGAACCGCAGCACCTCCCACAGCACCTTGCGCAGCCGCGGCTCGTCGCCGCTGCGGGCGGCCGCCCGCGCCTGCACCAGCGCCTCGGGGTCGCCGAGCAGCTGGTCGACGGCGAGCAGCCCGGCCTTGGCGCCGTGCCAGAGCCAGCCGATCGCCAGCCCCATCAGGTTGTCGCGCACCTCCGCATCGGTGAGCGCGTCGTCGTGGGTGTCCCGGTCCGCAAGCAGCCGCCCGAGCACGTCGTCCGGGCGCTCCGCGGCCGCGTGCCGCCCGGCGATCAGGCCGTCGACCCAGCCGCGCATCTCCTGCGCAGCCCGGACGGCCCGGTCGTGCACCGCTCCCTGGTCGCGGGGGTTGAGGAAGATGTCCTGGAAGAGGGCGCGTCCCCAGTCCTGCATCCGGTCGCCGCCGGGATCGGTGACGCCGAGGTACGACGTGAGCAGGTCGGTGTGCACCGGGTGGACGAGGTCCGTCCCCGCGTCGAGGCAGCGGCCGCCACGTCGCGCCTCGACCCGGCGCCGCGCGGACCCCGCGACCAGCTCGCGCACCCCGTCCAGGTCCTCGGGGCGGATCGCCCGGAGCAGGGCGGCACGGTGCCGCGCGTACTGCGTGCCGGTGAGCCCCAGGACGAACGGTCCGGGCAGGTGCGCGCCGTACGGCGTCCCGAACCGGTCGGCGTCCGACAGCACCTCGAGCACGTCCTGGCGGCGGGTCACCACCGTGACCGGTCCGAGGCGGGCGAGGGGCCAGTGCCGCCGCAGCAGCCCCAGCCCACTCAGCGCGTTCGAGTCCAGCCACTGCTGCGGCCAGGTGACCGACGCGCGTTCGCCAGCATCGAGCAGCCGGCGGCCGCCGCGACCGACCGCGGTCGCCAGGCCGTTCCACGAGGACGTCATCAGCGCGAGCATCCCGGTCAGTCTCGCAGCAGGAGGGACGCCTGGGAATGTTGTTGCGCCGTGGCCGTGCGCAACCACATCGGTGTCCCCGCCGCCGGCTACTCCCTACAGTCGGGGCATGAGCCGGGCTCTGCGCTACGCCCCGCCTCTTCCCGCGCGGGGGCTGATCCGCCGCCACCATCTCGAGGACCTGGTCCGCGGCCGCTTCGAGCGACCGTTGACGGCGGTCGTCGCCGCGCCCGGCTTCGGCAAGACCACGCTGCTCGCGCAGGCGGTCCGCGACCGCCCGCCGGGCGCCGGGGCGGAGGACCGGTGGCTCACCTGCCAGGCCGACGACAGCACGCTGTCGTTCCTCGCGGCCGGTGTCTTCGCCGTCCTGGGGCTCGACGCCGCCGTCCCGGAGGAGTCCCGGCCGGCGGCGGTGATGGCGGCCGAGGCGATGTGGGCGGCGGCGCCGCGGCACCTCTCGCTGGTGCTGGACGACGTGCACTGGGTGCAGGCGGGCTCGGTCGGGGCGGACTTCCTGGCCCATCTGGTCCGGGAGCTGCCCGCGCAACGGGCACCTCGTGCTCGCCGGACGGCCGCCGCTCCCGCTGGGCGTCACCCGACTGGTCAGCACGGGCGACGCCGTGGTGCTGGGGGAGGAGCAGCTCCGCTTCGCCGGCGACGAGGTCGCGGTCTTCGCGGAGTCGCGCGGCGTCCCGGCCCGGCTGCTCGACGACGTCGGCCGCTGGCCCGCGCTGGCCGAGCTGACCGCCTCCGTGGGTCCGCACGCGGTGCGCGGCTACGTGTGGGAGGAGCTCCTCGCGGGTCTCGACGCGCAGCGGCGCAGGGCGCTCGCGCTGCTGGTGGCCGCGGGCGGCGCCGACGAGGAGCTGGCCGGGTCGCTGCTGGGCCCGGAGGCGGACCTCGGCCAGCTGCTGGACGGTCTGCCGCTCGTCGTGCGCGCTCCGTCCGGCTGGTGCTCGCTGCACCCGCTGTGGGGCAACGCCCTGCAGGGGGAGCTGGCCACGGACGAGGTCGCGCAGGCACGGCGCACGGCCGGTCTGGTGCTGGTGGCCCGCCGCCAGTACCACGACGCCATGGAGCTGCTGCTGGCGGCCGAGGCCTGGGACGACGTACGGGCGGTCGTCGTCGAGGTCTGCGAGGTGTGCACCCCGCTGGTGCCTCCCGACGTCCTGGAGACCTGGTCGGCGCGGATGCCGGCCGACGTCCGCGGCACCCCGGAGGGGCTGCTCCTGCTGGCCATGGTCATGGAGCCGTCCAGCCCCGAGGCCGCGGAGCGGCTGCTCGACGAGGCGCTCGCCGGGGACGCCGGCCCGCCGGTGCGGTACGCCTGCCTCAACGCGGCGATCCAGCTGGCGTTCTGGCGGTCGGACCGGGCCGGCATGAAGCGCATCGCCGGCCGCCTGACCGACCTCGCGCGGGAGGGCCACGGCGGGTCCCGCAGCTGGCTGGTGCTGCTGTCCGCGCTGATGCAGGCCGAGCCGGCCGGGGTGCGTACGACGCTCGCGTCGCCGGCGCTCGTCGCGGGGCCGCCGCTGAACCCCGTGCAGGACTGGCTGCACGCTCATGTCGTGCTGACCAAGCTGGGGGAGCTCACCCTCGGCGAGGCGCTGGCGCGACGGTCGCTGGCTCACGACGTACCCACGATGCGGGCGGTCTCCCGGGCGGCGGTGATGGAGTCGCTGCGCCTGCAGGGGCGCGCCGACGAGGCCGCGCAGCTGCTGCCGGACCTGCTCGCCGACCTCGACCACGCGAAGATCCTCACCTCCCCGGAGCTCGTGACGCACGCCGTGGTGCTCCAGGACGTCATCGGCGACCACGACGCGGCCGCGGCCCTGCTGGACCGGTTCCGCTCCACGGTGGACGGCTCGCCGGTGTCCTGGGCCCCGGTGGCCGCGGCACTCGCCCGCGCCTTCCACGCCGCGGCCACCGGCGACGACGGGGCCGCGGCCGCGGCTCTCGAGCCCGTGCGCGACCTGTCCGTGGTGCGCAACCGGGCCGTCGTCCAGATCTCCTCCACCGCGTTGCCACTTCTCTACGTGCTGCTGCCCGAGGTCCGCCGCGACTGGGACGACAACCCGCCTCCCGGCTGCTTCGCCGACCTGCACGCCCTTGCCCGGGCGCTGGTCGCCGTGCGCGAGCACGGCTCCGCGGCCGCCGCAGCCGTCCTCTCGCACGACGTCCGGGCGAGCGTGCGCAGCGTGCTTCCCGAGGCCTGGGTCGTCGACCTGGCCGTCGCGATGGCCGCCTCCGGCTCCGACGAGGCCGCCGAGCAGGCCCGGGCGCTGCTGGATGACCTGGGAGGTACGGCGCGCAGCCGGCTGCGCGCGCACGCCGCCGATGCCGCCTCGCCGCTCGCGGCCTGCGCGCGCAGCCTGCTGCGCGAGATGCCGGCCGCGCCGCCGTACCGGCTGTGTCTCGGGGTGCTCGGGCCGATGGAGCTGACCCGCGACGGCGAGCCGTTGACCGCGCCCGAGCTGCGCCGCGAACGGGTCCGACAGCTCCTCGGCTATCTGCTCGGCCACGAGCAGCCGACCCGCGCCGCGATCACCGCCGACCTGTGGCCGGACCTGGAGGAGGCCGCCGCCGGCCGGAACCTGCGGGTCACGCTTGCATACCTGCAGAACCTGCTCGAGCCGGACCGCGCGGACTTCGACCCGCCGTACTTCGTGCGCAGCGCGGGTCCGGTGCTGCGGCTGGTGGCCGACGAGGCGCTCGAGGTCGACGCGCACGTGTTCGAGCGAGCGCTCGACGCGGCGTCGCGGCACGAGCGCGCCGGCCGGCCCTCGGATGCGCTCGCCGACTACCGCAGCGCGCTGGCGCTGTGGCGTGGGGAGTACCTCGCCGACGTCGGCCATCCGGCGGACTGGCTCGACCTCGAGCGCGACCGGCTGCGCCGCCGCTTCGTGCAGGCCGCGGTGCGCGCCGGCGACCTGCTGCTCGCGCACGGCGACGTGCCGGGCGCCCGCGAGAACGCCGAGCGTGCGCTCCAGGTGGACCGGTGGTGCGAGCCGGCGTACCAGCTCCTGGTCGCAGGATGCCTCGCCGAGGGTGACCTGGTGAACGCGCACCGGACGCTGCGCCGGTGCCAGCAGATGCTGCGCGAGCTGGGGGTGGCCGCGCAGGCGCGCACCCTGGCCCTCGGCCGGCAGCTCCGTGCCCATCGCTGAGCGCGGTTCGGTCTCCGCTGACGCCCGCTGTGGCGTGGCTGTCGTCTGGCTAACGCGCTGCGACGACCCTCCTCTGGTCGGCACCGAGGCCGGCCGTGAGGAGCTCACACCATGGACACCAACCAGCGCACCGACGTCACCGACCTGGTCCGGCGGGCGCGCAGCGGGGACCAGCGGGCGTGGGACGCCATCGTCAAGCAGTACTCGGGACTGCTGTGGTCGGTGGCGCGCTCGTTCCGGCTCAACGACGCCCAGGCGGCGGACGCCGTGCAGACCACCTGGCTGCGGCTCTTCGAGCACGCCGACGCGATCCGGGACCCGGAGCGGGTGCCCGGCTGGCTGCGGACCACGGCGCGCCGCGCGTGCCTGGAGGTGCTGCGCGAGTCCAGCCGGGAGCAGCTCGTCGACAGCCACACCGAGCGCTGGGAGCAGGACACCGAGCCGACCGGCAGCCACGAGAGCCCCGAGACGGCGCTGCTGCGCCGCGAGCACGAGGCGCTGGTGCGGTCGGTGCTCGACCAGCTGCCGGACCGGCACCGGCGGCTGGTCACCATGCTCGTCGCGTCCGGCTCGCCGAACTACCAGGAGATCAGCCGGCATCTCCAGATGCCGGTCGGCAGCATCGGCCCGACCCGGGCCCGGCTGCTGGCGCGGATGCGCGAGCGGCTGACCCGGGCCGGTCTCAACGACCTGGCCCTGACCTGACCCGCGAGCCGCGGGTTCAGCCCCGGAAGCCCGCGGCTCGGCCGAGAACGCGCGAGGATGGAGCGTGACCGCTGCCTCGCCACCCGCCTCCAGTCCCGCGGGCGCACGCCGTCCGGAGTCGCGGTGGCCGATGGCCTCGGCCGTGCTCGCGGCCGGAGTGCTGCACAGATTCCTGCCGTCCTCCTTCCGGCTGACCTCGTGGGGGGTCTACGGGGCCGTCCTCCTCGTGCTGCTCGTGGCGCTGGTCGTGGGGGACCCCGGCCGCATCGACCGGCAGCGCCGGTGGCTGCGGGTGCTCACCGGCGCGCTGATCGCGCTGATCACCGTGGTCAACGGCGTCGCCGCGCTCCGGCTGCTGAAGGGGATCCTGACGCGGTCCCCGTTCGACTCTGCGCACGACCTGCTCACGATCGGCGCGGTCATCTGGCTCACCAACGTCATCGCCTTCGCGCTGTGGTACTGGGACCTCGACGCCGGCGGAGCCGCGGACCGCGCGGCCGGGGCGACCCGGGTCAGGCCCGCTCTGGTGTTCCCGGAGATGAGCCTGCGCGAGCACGTGCCCTCCGGCTGGTATCCGCAGTTCGTCGACTACCTCGCCGCGTCGTTCAACACCGCCACGTCGTTCAGCGTGACCGACGTGTCGGCCGTCAAGCGCTGGGCCAAGCTGATGATGGTCGTGGAGTCGGCGATCTCGCTGTCGCTGGCCACCCTGGTGATCGCCCGGGCCATCAACATGCTGTGAGCGGGCGCGCCGGTCACTGCTCGCGGGGGATCTGCAGGTAGCGCAAGGCGAGGTGACCGGACGCTACGGGTCGGGAGCCGGCTTGCCCAGGGTCAGGGGGCCAGCGTGACGTAGGGCAGCACCACCGGGCTTCCGGCGGTCCAGTCCAGCACCGCGTGCTGGGTGGTGCCGCCGGGGACCAGGACGTCGAGCACGTTCGGGTCGGAGGTGTCGGTGTCCTTGGCGGCCGTGTCACCGGTCCACTCGCCGGCGCCGCCGCCGAAGCGGAAGTCGTGGATCCACGACATCGACGTGCCCGCGGTCGACTCCCAGTAGCCGAGGTCGTAGACCGGCCGGATGCCGCCCGCGCCCTCGTCGTCCCCGGCGTGGCTCATCATCGTCAGCGCGTAGTGCGCCCCGGCCAGGTCGACCGAGGACAGCGCGTCCTTCGGCACCGACACGACGAGCTGGTGAGTGTCCGGTATGGCGGTGAGCTCGGCGGACGCGACCACGGTGCCCGAGGCGTCCCGCACGGCGCTGCCGTTGAACCCGTCGGCGGTCAGCACGTAGGAGTACGGCGCCGCGAGGTCGGCGTTGGTCCCGGTGCGGGCCGGGACCGCCGCACCGCCGGCCGCGTCGCCGGGCCTCAGGTAGACGTCGAACCGCTGCACCGACATCTGGTCGCCGCCCCAGGGGTTCGTGATGTCGCCGGCGATGCTCACCGCGAAGTTGACCGACTCGCTGTCCCGGTAGACCCCGAGCCGGGTCACGTCGAAGGCGCCGGGCACGAACGCGTCGTTGGCGGGGTAGACGTAGCTGCCCGGGCCGTTGTCGTCGCCGGTCGGGTCGTCGACCTGGCCGACCTGCGTGCCGAGGTTGGTCGACACGACCGTCCGCTGGACCAGGGTCGTGCCGCCGTCGGCGCCCTGCACCGCGACCGTCACGGTGTTGCGTCCGAGCACCAGCGGAACGTCGGCGGAGAAGCTCCCGTCGCTGCCCAGGGTCAGCTCGGTGGTGGCGCCGGCAGAGCTGACGTAGCCCTTCGCGCCGGTGGTCGTGCCGGAGACCGTCACGGTGCCGGAGGTGGTGTGCGTGCCGTCCGCGGGGCTCGTCAGGTCGAGCCTCGGACCCGCCGGGGGAGCGCCGTGGGCGTACCGGTCGGCCACCAGGGTGGGCTGCTCGACCGGGCCGCCGGCGTCGATGGAGCGGGCGAGCCGGACGAACTGCGCCATCGACCAGGCCAGCGGGGTGGCCGAACCGGTGCCCTCGCCGAAGCGGAAGCCGTGCGCGTCGGGCTGGTCCCAGACCTGCTCGGGGATCATGTAGCCGGCGTTCGCCGCTCCGGCCATCGTGGCCAGGTAGCTCGCCGCGCTCCGGCCCGACGCCAAGGCGTACTCGCCGCGCTCGCCGGACAGCAGCGGCCAGAGCCGGCCGACCCCGGTGCCGTCGTACGGCGAGCCGTCGGCCTTCTCCCCGTAGCCGTCGTGGTTGTAGCGGTACCACATCGCGCCGTGCGGCGTGTCGACCTTGATGGTGCTGTCGACCTCCGGCAGCGAGCCCACGACCTCCGGGTCGTCCGCGGGCAGCACACCGAGCCGAACGAGCTCCAGGAAGCCCGCGTCCACGACCGCCCGCTCGTCGTAGGTCCCACCGCCGTTGTTGATCTCGAGCTGGTGGCCGTCGTTGGGGTTGCCGTCGTCGTCGACGCGCTCGAAGTAGTGGTGGTCGCCGAGCGGGCCGGTGGTGGTGAACGTCCAGTCCTTGACGTGCTGCTGCCAGCTGTCGGCGACCGCGAGGTAGAGCGTCGCGGAGCCGTCGTCGCCGTTGCGGCGCGCGATGTCCGCCGCGCTCACGAGCCCGGCGACCTCGGCGGCGATCGTGCTGGGGGAGTAGCCGCCCTCCTCCTCCCACCGCTCCTGCGGGGTCGCGGGACCGTGGCCGACGATGAAGTCCGCGGCCTTCTTGACGTGCTGCCAGGTGGCGGTGTCGTAGCGGCCGAGCTGGTGGGCGAGCACGATCGGGAAGGCCACCTCGTCGAGCTGCAGGCTTCCCCAGTACGGCGTGCCGTCGAGCAGGGTGTTCTGGGGGAAGGAGCCGTCCGGCTTCTGCTGGACGTCGAAGAGGTAGTCCAGCGAGCGGTTCGCTGCCGCCGTGTCGCCCGCGGCGATCTGGGCGGTGGCGACCTGGTAGAGGTCGCGCGCCCACACCAGATGGTAGCCACCCACCCCCGCCTCGTTGGCATTGACGGCCTCCCCCCACGGGACCGTGAGCGAGGCGATGTTGGCGCCCCGGTAGGTCTTGTCCTCGTGGGCTCGCAGGGTCATCACCGCGACCCGGTACTGCTTGAGCAGGGCCGGGTCGTGGCGGACGCTCTCCGGGGCGCGGGTGAGCCCGTCGAGGTAGTGGTGCCAGCCGTCCCGGTAGCTGCGCTGCAGGCCGTCGAAGGACTGCCGGAGCGAGGCTCGGGCGGTCCTCCGCGCCGCCGTGCCGTCCGCTCCGAAGCCGAGGCTGACCGTGGCGTCGCTCACCCCGTGGTGCTGCGGCGCCAGCCGGCCGATCTGCACGAGGTTGCCCGGGTCCGCCGAGCGGTAGCGCCAGTCGAGCCGGTGGTCGGCCGCGAGGTCGGTCCAGCCGTCGCTGGTGCCCTGGTAGCCGTTGGACGTGGCGGTGAACGCGGGCCGGGCGGTGAGCGCGCTCGCGACCGGCATGTCGCCACTGGTGTCGCTCGCCACCAGCGTGTCACCGGACGTGCTGCCGGCGTCGTGCATGCCGCTGTTGGCCAGCGACGGGTCGTAGAGCACATAGGCGGTGTAGTGGCCGCCGTCGAGGCTCCGCACCTGGATGTGCACGACCACGCTGGACCGTGCCGGGTCGGTGACGTAGGTCTTGAGCACCCGGTAGTGCCCGCGCTTGTCGGTGTCGACCTGCCGGTAGCTCAGCGACCGGCTGTCGAGGAGCTGCACGCGGTGCCGCATGTCGCGCTCCTCCAGGTCGGTGAACGTCGTGCCGTCGGTGACGACGAGCTGGAGGTCGCGGACGTTGGCGACGTCGACGCGCGGGTAGTACACCTCCGACATCGCGCCCTGGGCCAGGGTGAACCAGACCTTGGACGTCGTACCGGCGGAGGTGCCGAGGCCCTGCTTGGCGCCGGTCGTCCAGTGCGCGGTGTCACCGGGGCCCCCGGGAGCCGACGACGCCGGCGTGGCTGCGGTCTGCGAGGGGTGGGTGCCCGCGGCGTACGCCGGGCCGGCGAGCCCGGCGACGGTGAGCGGCGCCACCGCCAGAAGCGCACCGGCGATGCGCCGGCGAGAGCGAGGACGGGCTGACGGAACCACAGCGACCACGAGTCGGATCCCCCTCCGAGACCAGCCCGGGACGTGACCCGGGCCACTGAAACCTAAGGTCCCCGGGGGGATCCGTCAACGCGCCGCTCAGCGGGCGTAGGCGGCGACGAAGTCGCGCGAGGTGTGCTGGTAGTACCGGTTGGCCGGGCGCTGGTAGTCGCGCAGCAGCTCGTGCGGTCTCGGCGTGCCTGCGTGGCCGGCGGCGTGGTAGGTCATGTACGACACCCACGCGGGGTTGATGTCCAGCTCCATCGCGCGCACGCAGCCGGCGCGCCGCAGCACGCGGGCGAGGGTCTGCGCCGACAGCGCGTCGCCGGAGACGTAGACGACGTCGCCGTGCCTCGTGACCCCGACGCCCGAACGGAACACGTAGTAGGCGCCCCCCAGTGTCAGCCCCCAGTGGAACAACGGGCTGTTGTCGACCTTCGGCGTGATCCTGCCCTTGTCGATGAGCATCCCCAGGTTCTGCCGGACGCCGACCACCTGGGGGGTCATCGCGACCTCGCTGCCCCAGCGACCGACCGTCATCGTGCCGTCGCGGTAGAACACCTCCGACGCCCCGCCGGGCACCAGCCGCCCCGCGGTCCTGCCGTCCAGGTAGAAGCCGCCGTGCGCGTCGGCCAGCTTGAAGCCGCCGTTCCAGGTGGCGGCCAGTCCTCGCCGGTGTCCCGGTGCGATGCGGTTGGGCACCGGCCACGTGCCGCCCGGCTGGTCGAACCCCGGGTGCAGCGAGAACCTCAGCAGCTTGCTGCTCATCCAGGCGACACCGGTCAGGTACGACGTGTGGGTCCGGTCAGGTCGGAGCAGGGTGGTCTGCACGGCGGGCTGGCCGTGCACGGTGACGGCGTCTCGCCAGACGCCCTCTCCAGGCAGCGCAGCGGTGGCGAACGTCGCCAGCCGAGGCCGCATCACCACCTGGTGCGCGGACGAGCCGCTGCTGCCGTGGTGCAGCACCAGCGGGAGCGAGCGGGTCGTGCCACGGGCGGACAGCTCGCCGGGCGGCGGGCTGCCTCCGGTCGCAGGCGGGTGGACCCGGTACTGCAGCTTCTCGAGACCCAGCACGGCGAAGCCGAGCCCGTGGTTGCGGCCCCACTCGGCGAGCCGCGCCGCAACGCTGTCGGTGCCCGGTGCCGCGAGGACGCTGCCGACCGACCAGGCCAGCCACGTCAACAGCACCAGAACGACGCCCACGACCAACCGCCGCAAGCGCAGCCGTCGCGGGAACGCGCGTTGCGCCTCAATCCTGTCGCTTCGAGACATCCGTTCCTCCATCCGCCCGAGACGCTGTCGAGCGTAGGAACGGATTCTTGGAGGTTTCTGAGCGGCGGTCGGTCAGCTCGACGGGAGACCAGGACGCCGACGCCGGCGGGCCGATCCGAGCACGGCCAGCCCCGTCGTCGCCAGCAGCGACCCGACGACCAGCTCCTGAGGCATCCGATGCTCGGCCTCGTGCTGGATCGCGACGTGGAACCGGTCGACGACCGCCGGGAACGGCGACCGGCCGACGAACAGCCTTCCGGGCTTGTCGAGGTCCGGCAGCGCCGCCCCGACCATGGCCGCGAGGACCTGTGCACGCATCCGGCGCGGCGCCAGCGCCGTCATCGACCCCATGGCGACCAGACCGACGATCCCGTCCCGGACCGCGACGGGCAGGAAGTCCTCGGGATCGCCCCAGTGCGGCAGCGAGTCGAGGACGAAGTGCGAGGCCACTCCGGCGGCGAACGCGGCGGCCACCCCACGGGGACGGGGCCGCTCGCCACGTCGGGCCGCGGCGCCGATGAGTGCTCCGGTGAGCACGTGGTTGGTGACCAGCATCGGTCCCACTGTGTCACGCGTCTCGGTGGCTCCCGGACTCAGGCTGCCGGCTCCGGAGTGAACCGGAGGTAGGGCTTGACCGTGCGGTAGCCGGGGAACTCGACGGCCGCCTGCTCGGAGGAGACGCCCAGTCCCACGATGACGTCCTCTCCGGGCTGCCAGTCCGCGGGGGTCGCGACCGGGTGGTCGTCGACCAGCTGGAGGCTGTCGAGCGCACGCAGGATCTCCGCGAAGTTGCGCCCCGTCGACATCGGGTACACCAGGATCAGCTTGACCCGCTTGTCCGCGCCGATGACGAACAACGACCGGACGGTGGCCGACGCGCTCTCGTTCGGATGGATCATGTCGTAGAGCACCGACACCCGACGGTCCTCGTCGGCGATGATCGGGTAGCGGACGACGGCTCCCTGAGTCTCCGCGATGTCGCGCTCCCAGGTCAGGTGCGAGTCGACGGAGTCCACCGAGAGCCCGATGACCTTGGTGTTGCGACGTGCGAACTCGTTCTCGAGGTGAGCCACCTTCCCGAGCTCGGTGGTGCACACGGGGGTGAAGTCGCCGGGGTGGCTGAACAGCACGCCCCAGCTGTCCCCGAGCCACTCGTGGAAGCTGAGGGTTCCCTTCGTCGTGTCCGCGGTGAAGTCGGGGGCGATGTCGCCCAGTCGTAGCGTCATTGTGAGCTCCTCGATGTGTGGCGGTTCTGCGAGCTGAGCGGTGCGTGCCCTCTGCGGATCATCCGCACCATCCGGAGGTTGATTCGCGCGAACCGCCAGAGCTGTACGGGCACGTTGCTGCGCATCCGCAGCGCCCTGTCGGTTGGCAGGGGAGCGGAGGCGATCCGTTCGTCGGTGGCGCTCATGGCGGTTCCCTTGTGGTGCAGACGTTGTGGTGCAGACGTTGTGGTGCAGACGTGGTGGTGCAGACGTGGTGGCGGCTACTCGGGGATGAGGAACCATCCCGGTCGGGCCTTCGCCTTGTAGATGAACAGGAAGTGCAGCATGTGCTTCACCCAGTGACCGGCGAGCCCGATCTCGCCGGAGGTGTCCTGGAGGCTGCGGCCGCCGCGCGGGAAGCGTACGTAGTCCGGCACGACGGGGTACATCGTCATCGCCGCCGCCGAGCCGTGCCGCAGGCCGGTCCCCGCCGAGGCCACGCACGCGGCGCCCATGTCGCTCATGGACGCGGTGTGGGTGGGGGACGTGGCGCCCCCCTGGATCATGTCGGCGATGCTGCGGGCGACCTCGCGGCCCATGATCCCCGACGGCATGCCGGTCCGTGGCGGGGCCGGCGCGATGACCGTCCCGTCGGGGCTCTTGCGCGGCTGCGAGATCGGGTGCGGGGGTGCGAACGCTATGCCGACACCGAAGATCTCGGGGTACGCCGGCGACTGGTAGGTCGAGGGCCAGTCCTCCGCGCGCCACTGGTCGAAGGGCCTGGGGGTGTAGTCGGCGTCGACCTTGAGGAACCCGCTCGGCGCGAACAGCCGGTCGGTGATCTCCGCGCCCTGCCCGTCGTACGCCGTCAGCGCGGCGCCCCGGAAGGGCGGCAGGAGCATGGCGAAGTCGAAGGTGAGGCTCTCGTGCGCCCCGTCGAGGGTCTCGTAGAACAGCTTGCCGGGCTCGACCCGCTCGACGTGCGCGCGGAGCACCGCTCGGACGCCGCGCTCGCGGAACAGCGACTCCGTCCAGGTCTGGCTCGACGTGATGACGCCCTTCTGCTCGAACACCATGCCGCCGACACCGAAGTCGCCCAGGTCGTACTCGTTGCTCAGGTAGACGATCTCGGCGAGGTCCCGCACGCCCGCGGCCCGTAGCTCCGCCTCGACGTTGAAGGTGTACTCGAACGCGGCACCTTCGCAGGTGCAGCCGCCGTGCCCCATGCCGATGACCAGGCGCTGCGGCTGCCCGGCGCGCAGCTTGTCGATCACGCGGGTCAGCGCGTCGGCGGTCTGCACGGCGTGGCCGGCGGTGCACACCGACCACGAGTTGCCGTCGGGACCGAGGCCCGGCGTGGCTTCGAAGTTGAGCTTGGGACCGGTCGCGTTGATCAGGTAGTCGTAGCGGATCCGCTCGGTTCGGCCCTGCTGTCCGGGTGAGGTGTGCACGACGTCCACCCCGGGTCGTACGTCGTCGCGGTCGCCCTCGGGCCACAGCGCGACCGCCTTGGCCTGGCGGAAGGTGATGCCCTTGCGTCGGTAGACCGGGGCGAGGGGGAAGGTCACGTCCTTCACCGTCATCTTGCCCACGCCGACCCAGATGTTCGACGGGATCCAGTTCCACTGCGAGTTGGGCGACACCACCATCACCTCGTGCTCCCTGGCGAGCATCCGTCGCAGGTGGAGCGCGGCAGTGTGGCCGGAAATCCCGGCTCCGAGGATGACGACGCGGGCCATGGGTGCTCCTACTGCGCGCTGATGGGGTTGTCTCGCGCATGCGCACTGCTCAGCGTATACCCCAAGGGGTATGCCTGCACCCGGATCGCCGCACCGCCCTCGTATGACGTCGGTCACGGTGCCCGAGCGCAGTCAGGCGAGAGAGAGGAAGAGCTTCTCGAGGTGTCTCACCTCGACGTCGTCCAGGTCGTCGCCGGCCCACAGGCACTGCTCCAGGGCGCTGGCCACGATCGTGAAGCTGGCTCGGGTGAGGGCGTGGCTGACCGCACTGAGCTGAGTCACGATGTCGTCGCAGTCACGACCCTCCTCGAGCATCCGCAGCACCCCCGCGAGCTGTCCCTGTGCCCGCTTGATGCGGTTGACGAGTGGACCCATCTCGCGTTCGTTCACCTGCGCCATGGTCGTTCCCTCGGTGCGTCGGCTGTCCCAGTGTGCTGTGACAGTCGCATGCTATACCCCTTGGGGTATCTCCGCAGGAGATCGGGGCGCGGAGTCCCGTGCCCGCGGCCGTCGCCGGCCCGTCAGGACCCGGCACGGTTCTCCTCTAGACTCGCTGCTCCGTTGCAGAGTCGACGAGCGGCGAAGAGGGATGCGCTCTTGAAGGCAGTCGTCTACGACCGGTACGGCGGCCCCGAGGAGCTACGGGTCGAGGACGTGCCGACGCCATCGCCCGCAGCGGGGCAGCTGCTGGTCAGGGTCGCGGCGACCGCGGTGAACCTCAGCGACTGGGAGTGCCTGCGCGGGGCCCCGGCGTACGCGCGGATCGGTGGCCTGCGGTCGCCGGCACGTCGGACGCTCGGGTCCGACATCGCCGGACTGGTCGAGGACGTCGGGGACGGCGTGACCCGGTTCCGGGTGGGGGACGAGGTGTATGGCGACAACCTGGCTCTCAAGGGCGGCTTCGCGCAGTACGCCGTCGTGCCGGAGTCAGCCCTGGCCCTCAAGCCGTCCAGCCTGTCGTTCGCGCAGGCGTCGACCATTCCACAGGCGGGGGCGATCGCACTGCAGGGCACCCGGTGGGCCACGGCAGGTAGCCGGGTGCTGATCAACGGCGCCGGCGGTGGCTCCGGCTCATTCGCCATCCAGCTTGCGAAGCGGGCCGGGGCCCATGTCACGGGGGTCGACAACGTCGGGAAGCTGGACTTCATGCGGTCCCTGGGGGCCGACGAGGTGCTCGACTACACCAGGGACGACTTCACTCGAGCTCCCCAGCCCTACGACCTGATCCTGGACCTTGTCGCACAACGGTCGGTCTTCGCCTACCGGCGCGCGCTCGCCCGCCGCGGACGGTATCGATGTGTGGGTGGTTCCGTGGACACGATGCTGCGGGTGATCACTGCTGGGACCCTGCTCGGCGTGGCCAGCGGCCGCTCCATCGGGGTGCTCGGGGTCAAGGAGGGCCCGGACCACTTCAGGCCACTCGGTGACCTGTGCGCCGACCGCGCCGTGAGGATTCACATCGATCGCAGCTTTGCCCTCGATCACGTGCCGGAGGCGCTGGCCTACGTCGGCGAGGGCCGCGCGCTGGGCAAGGTGGTGGTCCTACAGTCCTGAGCGTGCGGCCCGGACCGATGGCGCCTTGGCCACGTCTGGACCCTGTGACGCGCCGATCTCCGAGTGCCGCTTCCGTGGCTGCGCGCTCTGGAGTCTCCGACGCCCAGCCCACGTGCGGAAGGACCTGCGTCGGTGAGCGCAGGGACAGGGGCAGGTGGGAGTCGTCTGTCGGGCGGCTGATGGCCCGGTCTCCGACTGTCCGGCACGGTCGGGGTGCCGGCGGTGGCGCCCACGCCCAGCGGCGCCACCCGCGCGGCCTGGGCGTGGGAGGACCAGATCCACACGTCGGTGCGCGGACGCGGCGGGCACTGGGCGCTGCCGCGACCGATTCGATGCTCAGGCAGGGTCTCGGACTGTGCCGCCGTCAGCGCGCAGCCCTCGTCCGACGACGCTTCGGCTGATGTGGCCGCCGACGGTGCGGGCACGGCGACCGCTGTCTGGATGGCGGAGCGATGAGCAGGCGCCGCGCGCGCCAAACCCAGTCGCGGGGAGGGTTTCGAGGCGACGGGGTGCCAGTCGGCCCCCGATGGAGGAGAAGTGCTTGTAGTCGGGGTTGTCGACGACGGTGCGGGTCACGGGGGCGAAACCGTCGTCGGCGCGGGCCCGACGCTCGCGCCCTGTCGTGTGGTCGCCAGCGCCGGCGTCGTGCCGGTGACCCGGGGGCTCGTCGAGTTGATGATGCGCAGGGGCGAGGCGATGTTGCCGTCCAGCTGTGCGCCGGCGGTGTTGCTCAGGCTCACGCCGTAGCCTCCGTCGACCTCGTTGCCGAGCAGGTGGAGCCCGGAGACCGCGCGGGAGACTGTGGAGGTGGTGCGACTGCACGGGGAGGGGGCGTCGGAGTCGCACTTGATGACGCGGGTGAAGATCGCGCCGGCGGTGTCTCGGTCGTCGCGGATGAGGTTGTGCACGAGCCAGGCGTCGGTCGCGACCAGTCCCTCGTCACTGCGGAAGGGATGGTTCTCGATCGCGATGGCGGCGCCCTGGTTGTGGTCGAAGAGGTTGCCCTCGACCGCGACGTGCGGGGTGCGCAGCAGCAGTCCGTAGCGCAGGCCGCCACGGAAGGTGTTGAAGCGGACGACCGTGAGCGGGTTCGCGGTCGCCTCGGGGTAGAGGTGCTCGCCGTCCCCCGGAGCACCGTCCAGCTTGAGGGTGGCGCCGCTCACGGCCAGCACCGTGCGGGTCAGGGTCGCGCCGTTGCGGTAACGGTAGAAGGAGATCGAGCTCCCGGACACGATGCCCTTGACGTCGTCGACGGTGACGCTGGTCGCGGTGCGTGCGGTGATCGTGCGAGCCGTGGGCCTCAGGTTGGCGAAGTCGTCGAGGCCGCCCCACAGGTAGTTGTCCTCGATCCACGGGCCGAGGTCCGCGTCGGGGATGTGGACCACGTCGGCGTCGGTCGAGGCGTAGCGCCCCGCCTTGACGAGCACCTTGTTGTGAAGCAGGACCAGGCCGTGGGAGTCCGGTGCGTTCACGAGTCCGGAGGGAGAGGCGAAGACGGTGAGGCGGACGAGCGCGGGGTCGGCGGCGTGTCCGGCCAGCACGATGGAGAGCCCGTTGATGCGTGCCTCCTTGTGCAGGATGTCGCCGACCTGCGCCCGCTTCGCCAGGGCGGTGGTGAGCCGGAACGTCGAGTCCGCGAGCCGGGCGACCTTGCTGACCGCGGTGACGCCGCCCGCGTGCGGGGACAGGACGCCGGGCATGGCCGGGTCGAGCAGCTGCGCCCAGGTGACCGGGGCCGAGGTCATGTGCGCCGCGAGCATGTCGGGCATCCCCGGGAGCAGCGTGACGTCGACGGTGCCCGCGGTGCGGTTGACGGCCACGACGCGGCCTTCGCTGTAGGGCAGCGTCTCGTAGTCCACGGTGAAGTTGGTCAGCACGACGTCCCGGGTGCCGCGAAGGTCGATGAGGCCGTGGGTCGGGGACGTGACGAGCAGGTGGGCTCCGCGGCCCTCGAGCCGCACGTCGCGCTCGCCGTTGGCGGTCAGACACGTCGACGCGCCGGTCGGGCACGTCAGCCGGTACGTGGCTCCTGCGGCCAGCTGCACCACGCCGCCACCCGCGGTCCTCGCCTCGTTGAGGCCCCGCTGGATGGAGCCGCCCGCCGGGACGTCGATGACCGGGCCGGGGTCGCTGATCGTCACGGTGCCGTACGTCCAGGGCGACGTCGCGCCGGCCGTGCTGACCGCGCGCACGCGCCAGTGGTGTTCGCCGGCCTTGAGGGCCCGTGCCGGCACGAAGCGTGGGACGTAGGAGTGGCTCGCCTTGACGTTGACCGTGAAGGCGGCGTTGTCCGCGGTCTGCACGTCGAACCACGAGACCTGGGAGCGGGCGCAGGCACCCGTCGACCACTGCAGGCTGGGGTGCGGCGAGCTTGAGGCGGAGGGCCTCGCGAGCGCGAGCGAGCAGGCGAGGCCGCCGGCGGCCGTCGAGGTCATCGAGACCGGCGCGGTGGCGAGCAGGCAGGCGGCCGCGAGCGCGGACGCGCCCAGGCGGAGCATGTTGCGTAGGGACAAGGCGGATTCTCCCGAGCGGGATTGGTCGAGCCCAGACCGCATAGGACCGGTGCTGCGCCCGGTTCTGGGTCGGGGCTCCGTGGTGAGGTCGGTCCACGCCCGCGTCAGGGTTGTCGGGTGACCCCGAAGGCCGGGGCTATGACGCTGACCATGAAGATGTCGAACTCCAGGTGCGGACCGTGCCTCGCGAACAGTGCAAGTGCGATCGTGGCCACGGGGTCTGGGTCACCACGTGTTCGACACTAACCAGGGCAGACCGTGCGGATCCCCTTTTTCCGACATGTCGCACCCCGACCGGGTGACGCCCAGGAGGAAGCGCCGTCGCCGCCGCGCGTGCAACGTCCGGTGGCGACGGCCGACACCTGGCTGGCCGACTACCGGGAGACCGAGCGGCAGCCCGTCGTGGTGGACGCAAACACGGAGATGGGGTACGTCCATGAACGCGTGCAACGCGCCGCCAACCCGCCGGGGTGTGCAGCAAGGTGGTGACGCCGATCCGATCGTGCGGCGGTCGCGGTGCGGTGCGGTGTGGTGCCGGTCGACCGCTGGGGTACCAGGTCGGTTCGGTACAGGTTTCGGCACCGCCCCAGGGGCCTTCAGCCTCCGACTACGACTCCGTCAGGATCACCCGGACAACGCGCTCCAACCGGCTCCCGGTGCCGTCGAGGATCTCGTCGGCCGGCTGCGCGGCAGCCGTCGGGCCGGCGTCGTCCGGGTCGCGCCACGGCGTCCGGAACCGGGGACGCATGATCGGGGCGCTGTAGAGCACGGCGGGGGCCACGCCCGCCATGCGGCGTAGGCGTAGGCGTGGCTGATCCGGACCGTGGGGGCGGGCGCGTCCAGAGCAGCCTCGAGCGCGCTGCCGCCGTGGCCGGCGACCAGCGACCGCCGCTGGGCCAGGTCGGCGCCGAGCGTCGCGGAGGCCAGCACACGAGATACAAGCCGAACATCATCAGGTCGACGGGTCGCAGACTGCGCATCTCGACCGCCCCTCACCTCGCAGAGCCGCCTCCTCCCAGGCTGGGCGGCGACCGGTGGGGCGTGCTCAGCTCAGTTGACGGTGACGGCCTCCTTATCAGGGCCGCGGGGTCAGGGGCGGGGCGCACGGCATCGGCAGCTCGCTGTGCGGGAACCCGACCCGGTCCACCGCCGTGCAGGTGAACGCCGTCTGCGAGCGCCACACCGTTGTCCACTTCCCGCCGGCCCGGTGCCACAGCACCTCACCGCCGCAGGTGAGCCGGCCGGTGCCGGCTGAGACCGGCTGAGACCCGGTACGTCCAGGCAACAAGGGGCCGGTGGGATCCGAGGCTCCCGATGCGCACCAGCGCGCACGTGTCGTTGGTGCGGGTCCCGGGGGAGTAGCACGTCTCTAGCCCGGCTCCCGGATCTGGCGCACCCGCGGCTGCCCGGGCGAGGGCTGCGGATCCTCGCCCCATGCTGTGTCTGCGGTCAGCACCGGCAGCTCGACGCGGGCGCCCAGAGCCAGGCACAACCTGTCACCAAGGGAGAGGCCCTCACCGCGCCGCCACCGCGCTGCGGCCCATTCGGCGTCCGCAACGCCCACGGCGTCAACCGCAACGCCGTAGCTGCGCAGCAGCGCCCCGGCCAGCTCCCAGTCGCGGTCGGCGCCACGCACCTTCTGTGCCGCCTCCGACCAGTTCGCCGCACCGCACCGCGCCCCACCGGAAGCCAGCGCCTCCTCGACCACTGCCGCACCGGCCTCACCCCGCAGAAAGGCCAACACGGCTGAGGCGTCCAGCACCACCCTCACGCAGCGTCCTCCCCGCCGGCCGCCGCACGCCGATCCGCCAAGAGCTCCTCGACCAGCGAAAGACCCGCCAGGTCCGCGCGCACCCGAGCCTTGAGCTGCTCGCGCGTCATCAGCACCAGTCCGTCGTCGCTCTCGACCATCACCAGCGGTGTCCCTTCGCTCAGGCCCGCCCGCTCGCGGACCTCAGCCGGGACGACGATTCGCCCGCGGTCCCCCATCGTCAGGTTGTGTGTCCCATTCACCTAGCTACCGTACCACCGCAGATCTGTCGGTGGGATGCTCGCGACCCGGCTCCACGGTGCTGCGGACCATCACCGGCTCGGCCCGGTCGTCACCGCTGACACCGAGAGCTCGGGGGCGGCGTCGAGGGAGCAGGCGACGGGTCCCGGGTGGTCGGGCCATGGCGCGTGTCTGGTGACGGAATCGGCCTCGCGGGTCGGGTGCCAGTCAGGGCTGCAACCTGCAACCTGCAACCTGCAACCTGCAACTTCGAGCGTTCGGGCGTGTGGCCCAGGCCGGGTGAGCGCAGGCAGGCCGCGGCGGCGGCGAGTCCTGCGGCTGGGCAGCGGGCGCTGCAGCCAGGGCGTCGTCGAGCCGCTCGAGGGGGTCAAGCGCGAGCGCGACGACGGCCGCGTCGGCTACCGAGATCCGGTTGTTGATCGGGTCGAGGCGGACGACGAACTCGGAGCTGCCGCTGGCCAGCAATCTCACCGGCGGTGAGACGGCCCGCCGACAGACAGTCGGCGGAACGGCGGGACCTGGCCCTCGTAGCGCTCCGGGCGGCGCAGGATGCGGGTGAGCGGCGCAACCGGCGGCGCGTCCTCGGCCGCGGGCTTGTCGGCGGGGGCACCGGATGCGGCGGGGGCACCGGATGCGGCGGGTGCGCCGGGGAGCGCTCGGCGTCGTGGCCCGATGGCATGGATCCGGTGCTGGTTGGGTCGGGCCTGCCCGCAAGGGGTCCTGGGCGGACCGGTGTCGGGTGCAGATGACCGCGCGACGGCCGGTCGGCCGGGACGGTGACCGACCAGAGCTTCGGGCTGGCCCCGTGTTCGAGGCCAGCGTCGGGAGGCGGTCCGGCCCCGAGGGCCGGCTACGCCAAGACGTGGGAACCTTCCCACTCCGGGGTGTCCGAGGGGGGACTTGAACTGACGAGGTTGACTCGTCGCCCCATACCCGCGGGACCCGGTTTCACGCTCAATCTGAGCGTGAAACCCGCATCGGAACAGCAAACTACATCGTTGGGATACGACGACCCACAGGGTCGGTAGCACATGAGTTAGCACATGAGGGACGCTCGACGACGCGTAGACTCCGGCCATGACCGAAGCCGTCAGCCGCCTCGATCGGATCACGGTGGACCCGTCGATCTGTCACGGGGCGCCCACGATCCGTGGCATGCGGCTGCGCGTGCAGGACGTGCTCGAGTTGCTCGCTTCAGGGATGACCTACGAGGAGATCCTCACCGACTACGACGAGCTCGAGCGTGACGACATCCTCGCGGTGCTCGAGTTCGCCGCGCTGGACTCCTCGGCACGGCTGCAGCGCATCGGGGCGTGACCTCGTTCCTCGTCGACAGCAGCTTCCCATGGCGCTGGCGACGTACCTGGCCGAGCGTGGTCACGACGCGCGTCACATCAAGGAGTACGCCGGCGGCACCACGATGCCCGATTCGGATGTCGCACGCCTGGCTGACTTCGAGGATCGATTCGTCGTGACCAAGGACGACGACTTCCGCATCTCTCACCTGCTGGCCAAGCCGCCCGCGCGGCTCGTCCATGTCACGTGCGGCAACATCGGCACCGGTGAGCTCCTCGCCCTGTTCGGCGAGCACTGGTCTGCGCTGGAGGCCGCGCTGGCGACGTACAGGTACTTGGAGATCAACCGCGCTGGCGTGTTCGTCCACGACCGCGGCTGACCGCGCGGCCGGGTCATCCGGCGGTATCCCTCCCCAGCTCACCTGCCCACCCTCTCCGCGCACCTCCTGCCCTTCTCCAGCTCACCCAACCTTCGTCTTCAACACCTGGGCCTGCCCCGCGTCAACCCTCAAAGGCCTCCGGCACACCCACGCCACGCTGCTGCTCGAGCTCGGCGAACACCCCAAGGTCGTCCAAGAACGCCTCGGTCAAGGTGCGGCTCGACTACGGCGCCGGCTTCGTCGACTGGCGCGGCTGGTATTCCAACGCGGGGCGGTAACGATGACCGATACCGCCACGCTGCAAGCGGGACCTTGAGGCCTTGAAGGCCGCGCGCCGCAAAGGCGAGCGGCGCGTCGGCATCGAAGGCTTCTCGGTCGAATATGCCAGCGATGCCGAAATGCGCGCGGCCATCGCCGCGCTGGAATCCGAAATCGCGGCGGCACAAGGCACGCCGCCGATCCGCAACGTCTACCCGCGCTCAACTGGATGGAGCTAACCCCATGAAAAATTATGTGCAGAGCGGCAACGTGGTCACGCTCGCCGCGCCCGCCAACGTCAAATCCGGCGACGGCGTTTTGGTCGGCTCGCTGTTCGGCGTCGCCGCATATGACGCGCCCATCGGCGCCGAAATCGAGATCGCACTTGACCGGCGTCTATGACCTGCCCGCCGCGGCCCGATTGAGCGCGGGCGCGCCGGTCTATTGGGCTCGGCCCCGGCAAGGTCACGTCGGCCGCTACCGGCACGGCATCTTGATCGGCGCCGCCTCGCCGCCGTTGGCAAGGCCGGCACCGTTTGCCGCGTGACCGGCTTAAGGCACGGCGGTCGCTGCTTAAAGAGTCGCGCGCGGTAACTTCCCGGCCTGCGGCCGGCCGGCAACGCCACCCCCTGCGCGCGCGACCTTGTGAGATCAGGGGGTGGCGAGGCCGCAAAGTTCCATTTAGGGCGAGATCCCGCCATGGGTCACGGACCTTGTACGTTCAAAAAGCGCGACCTAAAGACCGCACGTCGAGGCGGCGCGCGAGGCCGGCCTTGCGGTCGCGCGCGTCGAGGTCGACCCGACGGCAAGATCATCACCATCACGGCCGGCCAGCCGGCGGCGGCTGAGGGCAACGAGTGGGATGAGGATTATGGCAAAGATCAAATTGCGTTTCGTGCAAAGTTTTAAGGACCGCCACGGCAGGGCGCGCTTCTATTTCCGCCGACCCGGCTTCACAGCGCGTGCCGCTGCCCGGCCTGCCCGGCTCGGAAGAATCCATGGACGCCTATCAACGGGCGCTGGATCAAGTGCCGGCCGCGCCCGGCCATGATCGCTTCGCGCCCGGCACCGTCGCCGCCGTCATCGCGAGTTACAAGAGCTACGGACCCTTCACCGCGCTGGCGCCTTCAACCCAGCGCAACCGCCGCAACATCCTCGACCGCTTCTCGCAAGAGCACGGCGACAAGCGCATCGCTAAATTGGAGCGCGGCCAGTCGAGCAGATGATGGCCAAGCACACGCCCGTCATGGCCAATCATTTCGTCAAGGCCATGCGCGGCTTCATGGCCTATTGCGTGCCATCGGCTTGCGCCCCGACAATCCGATGCTCGGCATCAAAGGCCGGCGCGTCAAAACGGAGGGCTACTACACCTGGACCGAGGACGACATCGCAGCCTTCCGCAACACGCATGCAGTCGGCACGCAGGCGCGGCTCGCTCTCGAAATCGCGCTCAACACCGGGCAGCGGCGCGGCGATATCATCCGGCTCGGCCGCCAGCACATTCGCAACGGCGTGATTGCACCTGACCCAACGCAAGACCGGGCAAGCGGTCGAAATCCCCGTGCATCGCCGATCTGGCGGCGGTCATCGACATCACGCCGAAAGACCATTTCACGATCTTGATGACCGAGCAAGGCGGACCGTTTTCAGAGTCGCACTTTCAGCAACTGGTTCCTCGGAAATGTGTCAGAGGCCGGCTTGCCCTCAGCCTGTTCGGTGCACGGCTTGCGCAAGGCGGCCTGCCGGCGGCTGGCGGAGGCCGGCTGCTCCGCGCCCGAGATCATGGCCATCAGCGGCCAGCAGGACGTTGGTGGAAGTGCAGCGGTATATCGTGCGCCTATGATCGGGGCCGCGCCGCCCGCGCGGCCATGGCCAAGATCGCCGCAGAAGCGAGAACGGGACCGATTGTCAAACCGAGGTGTCCGGTTTGACAAATCCGCCAGAACCCAGACAAATTCAAAGGCCGAAAATGTCGCGTAGCACC
>CAWEQW010000013.1:0-78465 GCA_963811365.1 uncultured Actinomycetota bacterium
ACGGCGAGTGCGACCGCGGTCGGCGTGACGCCACGGCCGGCGTACGCCTGGTCGATCCAGTAGCCGACCTGCCCCCAGCGTGCGGACCCGCCGACGATGTTGGTGACCGTGAGCTGGCCGACGAAGCGCTCGCGCACGGTGATCAGCGAACGGCAGGGCACGCCCGGTCACGGGCCTGTCGGCGAAGGTCGCCGCACCAGGCCGCGGAAGGAGCGCGGCCCCGTGGTGTCCCCGGCTGGCACCGTCGCCTCCCACGGCGCGCAGCCAGTCGGCGTTGCGCCGCGCGCACCTCCTTCCAGGCGGCCGCGTCGCTCATCGCCAGCGGACGCAGCCCGACGTCGCCGGCACGCAGGTCGACGTGCCAGCCCGCGCTCAGTGGTCGCTCCCGACGATCTGTTCCGCGGCATGCCGCAGCAGCGGGAGCACGACGGCGAGCCCGTCCTTCACACCGCCCCGCGAGCCCGGGAGGTTGACGACGAACGTCCGGCCGGCGACCCCGGCCAGCCCGCGGGACAGCGCTGCGGTGGGCACGCCGTGCGCGACGCCGTACGCGCGGATCGCCTCGGCGACCCGGGCACCTCGCGGTCCAGCAGCGGCCGGGTCATCTCCGGGGTGAGGTCGGTGGGGGTGAGGCCCGTGCCGCCCGTGGTGATCACCGCGCGCGCGCCGGAGTCGACGGCCTCCCGGATCGCGGCAGCCACCGGTTCGCCGTCGGGCACCACGATCGGACCCGTGACGTCGAAGCCCGCCTCGGTGAGCGCGTCGGCGATGAGCGGCCCGGTGGTGTCCTCGTACACGCCCGCCGCCGCCCGGTTCGAGGCGCATACGACTGTCGCCTTCACGGGTTCGTCTGCGATCCAGCCGGTCCGGGCCGCGCGGCGACCGCGGACGAGTCGCTCTTCCCCCCGACCTTCGACACCACGTGCACGTCGCCGACCACGGTGTGCTTGTCGACGGCCTTGACCATGTCGACGACGGTCAGCGCCGCGACGGAGACCGCGGTCAGGGCCTCCATCTCCACGCCGGTGCGGTCCGTGGTGCGCACCGTGGCGGTGATCGCCACCGCGTCGTCGAGCACCTCGAGGTCGACGGTGACTGCGGAGATCGCCAGCGGGTGGCACAGCGGCACCAGCTCCGGCGTGCGCTTGGCCGCCATGATGCCCGCGACCCGGGCCACGCCGAGCGCGTCGCCCTTCGGCACGCCCTCGCCACGCAGCAGCCGGACCACCTCCGCGCAGACCTGCACCCGGCCGGCGGCCACCGCCACCCGGTGGGTGGGCTGCTTGGCGGAGACGTCGACCATCCGGGCCGCCCCGGCCTCGTCGACGTGCGTCAGCCGCGGCTCGTCGGCCATCTCAGAAGTCCCGGTCCAGGACGAGAACCTGCACCTGCTCCCCGGCCGAGAACGACGTCGCGTCCTCGTCGGCGACGATGAGCGCGTTCGCCTCGGCGAGGTCGCCCATGAGGTGCGAGCCGTGGCCGCCGACCGGCGTCACGTGCGCGCCGCGGTGGTCGACCTCGAACAGCGCCCGGACGAACTGACGGCGCCCGGGCGATGACGAGAACCCCTTGGAGAGCAGGGCCCCGACCATCGGGCGCCGGTAGGGCAGCCGGCCCATCATCCGCCGGATGGCCGGCACGACGAAGACCTCGAAGGAGACGTACGACGACACCGGGTTGCCGGGCAGCGTGAAGATGGGCGTCGCGTCCTCGCCGACGAAGCCGAAGCCCTGCGGCTTGCCGGGCTGCATCGCCACCTCGCCGAAGGACACCGTGCCGACCTCGGACAGCACCTCCTTCACGACGTCGTACTCGCCCTTGCTGACCCCGCCGCTGGTGACGACGACGTCGGCCCGGACCAGCTGGTCGCTCAACGCGTCGCTGAACTCCTGCGGGTCGTCGGAGACGATGCCGACGCGGTAGGCGATCGCGCCGGCGGCCCGGGCGGCCGCGGCCAGCATGTAGGAGTTCGCGTCGTAGATCGAGTCGTGTCCCAGCCCGGTGCCGGGCTCGCGCAGCTCCGAGCCGGTCGACATGATCACCACGCGCGGGCGCGGACGCGCGCGGACCTGGGCGCGGCCGACCGACGCGAGCAGGCCGAGCTGGCGAGGGCCCAGGATCGCGCCCTCCTCCAGCAGGACGTCGCCGACGCGGACGTCCTCGCCGCGCTCGCGGATGTGCCGGCCCCGCTCGGGCGCCCTGGAGATCCGCACCGACGCGACGCCCCCGTCGGTCCACTCCACCTGCACGACCGCGTCGGCGCCCTGCGGGATCGGCGCGCCGGTCATGATCTTGACCGACGTGCCGGGCGAGAGCGCCAGGTGCCGCGACTGGCCGGCCGCGACCTCGCCCACGACCGGCAGGTGGACCGGGTGCTCGTCGCTGGCGCTCGCGACGTCGTCGAAGCAGACCGCGTAGCCGTCCATGGCCGAGTTGTCGAACGCCGGAAGGTCGATCGGCGCGGCGATGTCCTCGCACACCGGCAGGCCCAGGGCCTCGAGCAGCGGCTGGTCGTAGGGGGCCAGCGGTGACAGGGCTTCGAGCACCCGCTCGACGTGCTCGTCGACGCTGCTCAGCCGGTCACCCGGCATGAGGTAGGAAGGCATTGCCCCACAGTAGCCTCAGCCGAGGACCGTTCCGTCCTCGACGCGGCCCGGGTGGCCCTGGTCGCCGACCACCCCGTCGCCCACCACCCGGACGTCGGCGCCGAACGTCCAGTCGCCGTTCACGACGAACGACGTGGCCTCGCGCAGCGACGGAACGCCGACCGGGAACCGCTTGTCGAACTCCGCGACCACCTTGAAGTGCCCGGGGTCGAGGTCGACGAACGGGATCGACGGCGCCTGCTGCTCGAGGACGTCGCCCTCGCCGAGGTCGTAGCAGTCCGACCGCAGCACCAGCAGGTCGTTGGTCGTCTTGACCGGCACGAACCGGGCCCGGGTCACCTCGATGGTCTGCGCGCCCTCGAACACCTCGATGGCGGCGCCCATCGCGGTCTCGATCTGGATCACCTCGGGGCTGGTCGGGTCGGCGGGGTCGACGTGCTTGACGTTCTTGATCATCGCCAGACCGAGCACGCCGTCGCGCTCCTCGAGCACGTCGCGCATCGCGGCCAGGTCGAACCACAGGTTGTTCGTCGAGCAGTACCTGTGGCGGTCCAGGTCGCCCAGCGCCTCCTTGTCCTCCTCGAGCGTCTGGGCGGACTCGCGCAGCACGAGATGCCCGTCGCTGCGTCGCCGGGCGACGTGCCCGCCCTTGCGGTCCGACGGCGTACGACGGACCGCCTCGAGCGCGAACGGCGCACCGGAGCCGGCGAACCACCCGGCCACGCGGGCGTCCGGCACCGCCCCGAGGTTGTCGGAGTTCGACACGAACACCTGCGTGTACCCGGCCTCGAGGAGGGTGTCCACCAGACCGCTGCCCCGCAGCGCGGTGTAGAGGTCGCCGTGGCCGGGCGGGCACCACTCGAGGTCGGGGTCCTTCTCCCAGGTGACGGGCGTGAGGTCGTCGGCGCGGAGCTTCGGCTCCTTGTTCTGCATCAGCTCGAGCGGGAGCCCCTGCACGGGCAGGTCGGGGTAGCGCTCCAGGGCGGCGAGCGTCTCGCGCGAGGTGCGGAAGCTGTTCAGGAACATCAGCGGCAGCGGGGCGTCGTAGGCCTCCCGGAGCGCGAGAACCTGGCGCGCGATCACGTCGAGGAAGGTCAGCCCGCCACGGACCTCCAGAAGGGACTTGGCCCGGTCCATGCCCATCGAGGTGCCCAGTCCGCCGTTCAGCTTGACCACCGCGGTGCGGCGGATCGCCTCGCTCGCGGCGTCGTCGGTGACGTCCGCGTCGGCGAGCGAGTCGATCTCGATCGGCTCGATGCTCGACTCGGGAACCATCCCGGTCTCGCCGCTCTCCACGAGCCGGTAGTAGTGCGTGAACACCTCGATCGCCGTCCGGTCCACACCGGCATCGGCCATCTTCGCGCGGGCAGCCTCGAGTCCTTGGTCGCTCATGGCCCGATGCTATGACGTGGCGACTAAGGTCGCCTCCGTGGACCCAGACCAAGCCGTTCGCGCCCGCAAGACGGCGCTGCGCGACCAGTTGTCGACCGCCCGGCGCCGCCGCTCGCTCGCCGAGGTTCCCGAGGACGCGGTCGCGCTGGCAGAGCACCTGCTCGGCAGCGCGCCGGTGCGCCGCGCGGCGACCGTGGCCGCGTACGTCTCGATCGGCAAGGAGCCGGGCACCGGCCCCCTCATCGAGCGGCTCGCGCAGTCGGGCCGGCGGGTGATCCTCCCGGTCGTGCTGCCGGACCTCGACCTGGACTGGGCGACGTACACGGGCCCGGACACGCTGGCCGCCTCGCGTGGCCTCCTGGAGCCGACGGCGCCGCGTCTGGGCGTGGACGCCGTCGCGGGCGCCGACGTCGTCCTGGTGCCGGGCGTGGCCGTCGACCGCAGCGGCATGCGGCTGGGGCGCGGGGGCGGCTGCTACGACCGGGCTCTCGGCCGGGTCCCGGTCGGCACCTTCGTGTGCGCCCTGCTGTACGACGACGAGGTGGTCGACGAGGTGCCCGCCGACGCCCACGACCGCCCGGTCACCGCCGTCGTCACGCCGGGCGGCGGCGTCAGGAGTCTCCCGGCACCAAGGTGAGCGTGTCGGCGCCGGCGTCGCGGACCGCCCTCGCGGAGAACGGCCACGACAGGGTGCCCCCGTCGACCCAGAGGCGTGTCTGGTCGGTGTAGTGGCTGTCGAAGGCGTGCCCCGAGGCCCCGGTCAGGTTCACCCAGCGCGACGCGTCGAGGTCCGCGAGCGAGACCACCATCCGCATCGAGGGCGCCCAGGTGACGTCGTAGCCGCCCGAGGCGGCGTTCCAGGACGTCGCGTCCACTGTGCTGGCGCTTCCACCGACCTGGTAGCCGCCGCGGTTGAACAGCCAGCGCACCAGCCCGACGTCGGACTGTCCGACGGTCTGGTTCTCGAGGCTCAGCTGGTGCTGGTGGCCCCAGGTCCAGTCCACGGCCCGGCGGGCCTGGCGGCGGACCAGCTCGTTGCGGGCCCGCGCCATGGCCGTGGCCAGCACGTCGTCCCGGGTCTCGACCACGCCCGTGGTGTGCACGTTGTCCCACCAGGGGTTGCCGGGCCTGTGCAGCAGCCGGCTGAGCACGGCGAACCAGCGGCTGTCACCGTCGGGCCAGACCGACCGCGGCAGCTGGTCGTGGAAGGTCAGCGCCAGGACGTTCCTGTACACCGCGTTGAAGTACGCGGCCGCGGCCGAGCCGGGCGGCTGCGAGTAGTCCCAGCCCTGGAGCAGCCGCTGTCCCGCCGCGACGTACCCGGACGGCAGGAGCACCCGCTCCAGGTAGGGCACGAGGACCGGCGCGAGGCCGTTGCGGGTGTCGAGCTGGAAGGTCGCCATGTCCTGCGGGCTGAGCCGCCGCCTGCCGTGCAGCAGGTCGACGATCCGCTGGCTGCGGTAGCCGTAGTCCCACGAGTCGCCGAGGTGGTAGGGGTACCCCCGCCCGACGACGGCCTGGTTGGCGGTGACGACGTAGCCGTCCTTCGGGTCGAGCACGCTGGGCAGCGCGTCGAACGGCACGAACCGACCGGTCCAGTCGTCCGAGGGCAGCCAGCCCTGCGCCGGGTAGTCGCCGGTGTTCCCGGTCTTCCGGATCGGGATCATCCCCGGCGCCTGGTAGCCGATGTGGCCGGCGCGGTCGGCGTAGGTGAGGTTCTGCGCGGGCACCGCGAAGTCGCGCGCGGCGGTGCGGAACTGGTCCCAGTCGGTCGCGCGGTCCATCTCGAACAGCGCGTCGGCGGTCTTCGAGGGGACCAGGCCGGTCCAGGCGAGCGCCACGGCGTACCCGTTCCCGCGCAGAGGGGCGCCGGGCTCGACGGGGGCGTCGGCGCCGACCGTGCTCAGCTCGGAGGACACGTCGGACAGCAGCGGACCGTGCCGGGTGCTGCGCACGGTGAACCGGAACGGCTTGTCCTCGCCGGCGATGTCGATGCTCTCGCGGCGGGTGTGCAGCGGCACCCAGTGACCGCCGTACAGCGCGGAGTCGCCCCGCACCTTCTCGAGGTAGAGGTCGGTGACGTCGGGCCCCAGGTTCGTGAACCCCCAGGCGATCTGCTGGTTGTGCCCGATCACCACCCCGGGCAGGCCGGCGAAGGTGAACCCGGTGACGTCGTACGGGCAGCCGGCGGTGAGCCTCCGACAGTGCAGGCCCATCTGGTACCAGACGCCCGGCATGGACACGCCGAGGTGCGGGTCGTTGGCCAGGATCGGCTTGCCGGTGGTGGAGTGGGCGCCGTCGACCACCCAGGAGTTGCTGCCCACGCCGCTGCCGTGGCCCAGTGGCTGCGGCATCGCCCGGAGCCCGCGACCGACCCGGGCGAGCGCCTGCAGCTCGGACGCCGACAGCGGCGGCCGCACCGGGTTGCGGCTCCCGGGGCGGCTGGCGTCCTGCTCGTAGACGCCGTCCACCACCGCACCCTGGTTCACGATCGGCTGGTGCCGGGCGTACGGGTACGGCGGGTAGAGCTCGGCGATCTCCTCCGGGGTGAGCCGGGGGGTGGCGAGCGCCCGGGCGATCTCGTCGTCGACGTTGCCGCGCAGGTCCCACGCCATCGCCTTGAGCCACGACAGCGAGTCGACCGGCGTCCAGTCCTCCGGGCTGTAGTCGAGGCCACCGGCGGTCAGGACGGTGTACTCCAGGGACATCTCGGAGGTCGTGTGGCTGTGCAGGTACGCGTTCACTCCCGAGCTGAACGCCTCGAGGTAGCGGACCGTCTTCGAGTCGAGCAGCGACAGCTCCTTCTGCGCGACCCGCCGCCAGCCCATGGTGCGCACGTAGAGGTCGCTGTGCACCGCGTCCCGGCCGAGCATCTCCGAGAGCCGGCCCGCGGTGAGGTGCCGCCGGACGTCCATCTCGAAGAACCGGTCCTGCGCCTGCACGTAGCCCTGGGCGTAGAACAGGTCGTGGGCGCTGTCGGCGTAGATCTGCGGGATGCCGTTGTGGTCGCGCACCACGCTGACGCGCGCCCCGAGGCCCGGTACGCCGATCCGGCCGTCGGTCTGCGGGAACGGCCGGCGCACCAGCACGACCCCGGCCACCAGGGCGGCCACGACGGCCAGCGCGACGGCCACCGCGACGTACGTCGCCCAGCGCCCGGCGCGGGGCCAGGTGCTGAACGGTCGACGATCCGTCGCGGGCTGCGGCACGCCGGACATTCTGCCCGGCGTCCCGCTCCGGCCTTGCGGCGCCCGAGGGGAACAGATCGGCCGTCGGCCGGGTTCCGGCTATGATTGGCACTCGGAAACGGCGAGTGCCAGCGCCGAGCGAGCCATGGAGGTCCGGTGCCCACCTACCAGTACGCCTGCACCAGCTGCGGGCATGCCTTCGAGCAGGTCCAGAGCTTCAGCGACGACGCGCTGACGGTCTGCCCCGAGTGCGAGGGTCGGCTGCGCAAGGTGTTCAACGCCGTGGGCGTCGTGTTCAAGGGCTCCGGCTTCTACCGCACCGACAGCCGCAAGGACGCCGGCGCCGTCCCGGCCGCGACGTCCTCGGGCGACTCCACGAGCACGTCCGGCTCGAGCAGCGAGCAGCCGGGCTCCACGACAAAGGCCTCCACCACCAAGGCCCCCACCAAGGCCGACTCCTCCAGCGCTGCCTGATCTCGCGGGGCCCGTGACGGCTCAGGGCTGGTTCGTGGTCCGCCCCTCCGAGAGCAGGTCCCGGATCTGGGTGAGCACGGTGACCTCCTCCGACGGCGGCGTCGGCTCCTGACCCCTCGCGCGGCGCTCCTGCAGCTTGATGTAGGGCACCATCACGAGGAAGTAGACGACCGCAGCCAGGACCAGGAACGTCAGCAGCGCGGTCAGCCAGGCACCGACCGGCAGCTTCCACGGCTGGTAGTCGTTGAAGTTCGGCTGCTGGCCGCCGCTGGCCTTGGCGATCAGCGACATCAGCAGGTTGACGGTGGCGGTGACCACGGTGGCGAACGCGGTGCCCATCACGAAGGCGACGGCGAGCTCGATCAGGTTGCCGCGCATGATGAACTCTTTGAATCCCTTGAGCATGGTCTCCTCCGAAGCGCTCGGGCGCCCCTCCGACCCGGTGCGGGGAGAGGGCGGACAGCACGCTAGCGGTCCACGACGACGGACAGGTACGACGCGACACCGGCCGTCGCGAGCGCCCGCGCGGTGAGGTCGTCCACGGCCAGCACCACCAGGCCGCCCTGCGCCAGCCCCTCCTGGGCGGCCGGCTCCCGCGGGAGCGCGACCACGGGGACCCCCGCGGCGACCAGCTCGGCGTCCCGGCGGCCCTGCGGGTCCGCGGCGAGCACGTCGACTCGGTCCCCCACCCGCAGCAGCGCCACCGCGCCCGGGTCGCCGATCCGCACCGGCGCGGCGACCGCGCCGGGGTAGCCGGCGAGCAGCGAGCCGGCCAGCAGCCGGGTGTCGGTGACCGGCTCGCCGCGCCGCAGCGGCACCGTCGTCGTGCGGCCGAGCACCCGGCCGATCCGCACCGCTCCGTCGATCCGCACCGCTCCGTCGGGGACCGAGCCGCTGAGGTACGGCGTACGGGTCAGGTCGGCTGCGGAGAGCACCGTGCCGGCGGGCACGTCGTGGGCCGCGGTGAGCACCCTGACGCGGGCGGCCGGAGGCGGTCCGACAGCCTGCAGGCCGGCGAGCACCGCGCCGCCCGCGAGCAGTGCGGCGAGCAGCCGCCGACGGGCCAGCACAGCGCGACGGAGCCGGCGGTGGAGCACGACGAGTCGGGGCATCACCGCAGGCTAGGAGGTTCCCGCCGTCGGCGTGGTGGCTCGTCCACAGGCCCCGGCCGGTCAGCCGTGGTGCGGCGGGACCTCGCGGCGGTACCAGTCGTCCCGGTCCCTGGCGGCGGGGCCGTCGTCCGAGGCCTCGGGCTTGTCGTCCTCGGTGGCGTCGGGAAGCACGTCGCCGAAGACCTCCGCGCGACGGCGGCGCTCCCGCGCGGCCTCGCGACGACGCTCCGCCCCGGCAGAGCCCGCGGCCCGGCCGTCTTCTGACCGGGAGGTCACGATGCCGCCTGCGACGTCCGGTCGACGACGTCGAACCAGGAGGCGTCGAAGACGTCGCGGACCGGCTTCCACCCCGTGGTGGTCGTGAACCTGTCCGAGCTGACGCGGATGGACCGGGTCAGCGGCTCGACACGGGTCCCCGCCAGGCGCCGCAGGAACGGTCCGACGTAGGCGGCCTGGTCGCGGCCCACCGCCTCGGCGTACCCGTGGACCAGGTCGGCTCGACGCAGCGGCTCGGCGCCGACGTTGTAGACCCCCGTCGGCGCGGCCAGCGCGGAGAGCACGGCCTGGCCGAGGTCGTCGGTGTGCACGACGTGCACCCAGCCCTCCGGGGAGCCGAGCCCGATGGGCCGCCCGGACGCGACGGCGCGCAGCTGCCAGCGGGTGAGCGCGTCGTTGCCGACGATCGTGCCGAACCGCAGCACCACGCCCACCCGCGACTCGCACTGGTACTCCTGGACGTGGCACTCGCCGACCGAGGCCGGCTCCGTCGCCGGCGTGATCGCGACGGGGCTGCCCTCGGTGACCCAGTCCTCCCCCTGGTCGGCGTACAGGAACGAGACGCTCTCCTGCACCATCCGCCGCACCCCGGCGGCCCGGGCGGCCTCGACCACCCGGCGGACGCCCTCGGTGCGCAGCCGGTCGTTGGTGCGCCAGGACCGCTGGAGGGCGGCGGCGAAGCCGACCGGGATGTGGGTGGCGAAGTTGCAGACCGCGTCGCAGCCCTCGAACATCGCGGTCAGGCCGTCGTGGTCGGCGAAGCTGGTGAGCGCCGCGTCGGCGCCCATGCCCGCGAGCCGGGCGGCCTTCTGGGGAGTGCGCGCCATCCCGACGACGTCGTGTCCGGCGGCGACCAGCGCCGCGACCGCGGCCGTGCCGATCACGCCGGTGGCACCCGTGACTGCGACCCTCACGTCAGGCCTTCTTCCGCGTCGACGATTCAGCGGTCCCGCGCGCAGCGCACAGCGGACACGCACTCAGAGCTCACGTGCCGGACACCGTCCCTTGTCTCCCCCGACGGCACCCGGTAACGGAAGCATAACGGCAACCGGGTCTACCGGGGCAATGGCGGCCGATCTCCTGCGGTCGGCGGGGTTGGACGGAGCACGTCCGTCCAAGGTCAGTCGTGACCGGAGGCCAGCTGCCGGTACAGCGAGACGGTCTGCGCCGCGACCGCGTCCCAGGCGAACTGCGACTCCGCCCTGGCCCGCCCCGCCTCGCCGAACCGCGCGGCGAGACCGGGATCGGCGGCCAGCCGGTTCACGGCGTCGGCCAGCCCCTTCTCGAAGGCGTCCGGGTCGCGCTCCTCGTAGGTCACGAGCAGGCCGGTCTCCCCGTCCACGACCACCTCGGGGATGCCTCCGACGCTGCTCGCGACGACCGCGGTCCGGCAGGCCATCGCCTCGAGGTTCACGATCCCGAGCGGCTCGTACACCGAGGGGCAGAGGAACGCCAGGGCGCCCGTCAGGACCTGTCGGACCTCCGCGCGCGGCAGCATCTCGGAGACCACGAACACCCCGTCGCGGCCGCGGCGCAGGTCGGCGATGGCGGCGTCGGTCTCGGTCTTGAGCTCGGGGGTGTCGGCAGCCCCGGCGAGCAGCACGATCTGCAGCGACGGGTCGAAGTCGAGGCCGGCGCGGAGGAGGTGGGGGACGCCCTTCTGCCGGGTGATCCGGCCGACGAAGGCGACGTACGGCCGGGTCGGGTCGACGCCGATCCGCTCGAGCACGGCGGTGTCCGGGTCGGGGCGGTAGAACTCGGTGTCGATGCCGTTGTAGATGACGTGCACCTTGTCGGGGTCCAGCGACGGGTACGCCGCGAGCACGTCGCGCCGCATCCCCTTGCTGACCGCGACGACGGCGTCGGCGGCCTCGTACGCCGTCCGCTCGGCCCACGACGAGATCCGGTAGCCACCACCGAGCTGCTCGGCCTTCCAGGGCCGCTGCGGCTCCAGGGAGTGCGCGGTGACGACGTGCGGCACGTCGTAGAGGAGCTTCGCCCAGTGGCCGGCCATGTTGGCGTACCAGGTGTGCGAGTGGACGATGTCGGCCTCCGACACGCCCGCGGTCATCGCGAGGTCGGTCGAGAGCACCTGGAGCGCCGCGTTGGCGCCGGCGAGCCGCGGCTCCCTCTCGGCGTGGGCGGTGGCGCCCTCGCGCGGCTCCCCCATGCAGTGCACGTCGACGTCCACGAGCCGGCGCAGCTCGCGGACCAGGAAGTCGACGTGCACACCAGCGCCTCCGTAGACGTCCGGTGGGTACTCCCGAGTGAGGATCGCAGCGCGCATGCGCCGAATCTAGGGCTAGGGTCGGCCCTGGGCAACGTGTCGTCTCGGACAGGAGCGAACGATGAAGAAAGTGCTGGGAATCGTGCTGGCCGGCGGCGAGGGCAAGCGGCTGATGCCTCTCACGGTGGATCGCGCCAAGCCCGCGGTCCCCTTCGGGGGCAGCTACCGGCTCGTCGACTTCGCGCTGTCCAACCTCGTGAACTCGGGCTACCTGCGCTGCGCGGTGCTCACCCAGTACAAGTCGCACTCCCTGGACCGGCACATCTCGATGACCTGGCGGATGTCGACGATGCTCGGCAACTACGTGACGCCGGTGCCCGCCCAGCAGCGCCGCGGCCCCCAGTGGTACCTCGGCAGCGCCGACGCGATCTACCAGTCCATGAACCTCATCGTCGACGACCGCCCCGACATCATCGTCGTCTTCGGCGCCGACCACGTGTACCGGATGGACGCCTCCCAGATGGTGCAGGCGCACGTCGAGACCGGCGCCGGCGTCACGGTCGCCGGGATCCGGGTGCCGCGCAAGGAGGCCTGGCAGTTCGGCGTCATCAAGACGGCCGACGACGGGGTGACGATCGAGGACTTCCTGGAGAAGCCGGCCGACCCGCCCGGCGTGGTCGGCTCGCCCGACGAGACGTTCGCCTCGATGGGCAACTACGTGTTCAGCGCCGACGTGCTCGTCGACGCGCTGGAGCGCGACGCCAAGGACCCGAACTCCTCCCACGACATGGGCGGCAACATCATCCCGATGCTCGTCGAGGAGGGGAAGGCGTGCGTCTACGAGTTCAACAAGAACACCGTGCCCGGCTCCACCGCGCGCGACCGCGACTACTGGCGTGACGTGGGGACGGTGGACTCCTACCACGAGTCGCACCTCGACCTGGTCTCGGTGGAGCCGGTGTTCAACCTCTACAACACCGACTGGCCGATCTTCACCTCCCACCCGCAGCTGCCCGGTGCGAAGTTCGTGATGGGCGGCTACGCCCGCGACTCCATCGTCTGCCCGGGCTCGATCGTCTCCGGGGCAAACGTGAGCAGCTCCGTGCTCGGCAACCACACCTACGTCTCGCCCGGCTCGGTGGTGGAGCGCACGGTGCTGTTCGACAACGTGACGATCGGCAAGGGCGCGGTCGTGCGCAACGCGATCCTCGACAAGAACGTCATCGTGCCCGACGGCACGCTCATCGGCGTCGACCGCGACGACGACCGGCGCCGCGGCTTCACGGTCAGCGAGGGCGGCGTTACCGTGCTCGGCAAGGGCCAGATCGTGGTGCCCTGACCCCGTCCGCGCAGGTTCACCACGGTATGCAGGCCGCCCTGCCCTGCCCACGGCGTGCACCTCGTGGGCAGGGCAGGTTCGTCGTGGGAAGCAGAGGCGCGGTTGGGGGTCGCGGCAGCCGGGTCGGCGACGGCTGCGGGCCCCGTTTGCCCGGGACCGGATCGGGCACCACCCGGGCGTAACCGAAACGTGACTCCGACCTGGAAGAGAGGCAAAGCATGACGCAGAGCATCTCTGGCAAGACCGTAGCCTTCCTCACCGCCGCCGAAGGCGTCGAGCAGGTCGAGCTGACCCGTCCGTGGGAGGCCGTGCAGCAGGCTGGTGGCACACCTCGGCTGCTCGCTCCGGAGGCCGGCCAGGTGCAGGCGTTCAACCACCTCGACAAGGGCGACAGCTTCGACGTCGACACACCTGTCGACGAGGCCGACCAGGGCGACTACGACGCCCTGGTACTGCCCGGTGGGGTGGCCAACCCGGACGCCCTGCGCACCGACAAGGCCGCGGTCGACTTCGTCCGCACCTTCGTCGACTCCGGCAAGCCCGTGGCCGTCATCTGTCACGGGCCGTGGACGCTGGTCGAGGCCGGCGTGCTCGAGGGGCGGACGCTGACCTCGTGGCCGAGCCTGCAGACCGACATCCGGAACGCGGGGGGCACCTGGGTCGACGAGGAGGTCGTCGTCGACGGCAACCTGATCTCCAGCCGGAACCCCGACGACATCCCGTCCTTCAACGACAAGCTGCTCGACGCGCTCGCCTGAGCACACCCGCGCCGGCGACGGCGCACGAGCCACGGCCCGGCACCCACCAGGTGTCGGGCCCGTTCGTGCGCCGGGCCCGTTCGGGTCAGGCGCAGAGACCGTTCTCCCGCGCCACCTCGACGGCGTGCGCGTGCGCCGCCTTGGCCTGCTTGGTGCCGGCCGAGGGCGACGCCGCGGGCGTCGGGCTCTGCGCGGTGGTGACGTCGCGAGACTGCCGCTTCGTCAGCGGCTCGTCGTTCTTGAGCCGGTCCCACAGCCTGCGCGCACCCGGCTCCGCCCACACCAGCCGGTTCGGGTCCGGGACGTAGGTCTTGAACGGGGTGGTGAGGAACTGCACGTTCGCGAGGCCGATGTTCTTGAACTGCCGCGCCAGCGCGGCCAGCGCGCTCAGGTGGCCGAGGGCCGGGTCCGTCGTGATCGACTTGGTCGCGGCGTCGAGGAAGTTGTACAGCCGCACCGGGTTGGCCAGCGTCCCGGCGGAGACCGCCTTCTTGGTCATCGAGGCCAGGAACGCCTGCTGGCGCTTCATCCGGCCGATGTCTCCGTTCGGGGAGATGACGTGCCGGACGCGCACGTAGTCGAGCGCCTGCTTGCCCTTCACCGTATAGGTGCCGGCGGGCAGGTTGATGTGGCCCACGGCGTCGTGGACCGCCTCGGGGACGCAGACCTGCACGCCGCCGAGCGCGTCGACCATGTGCTTGAAGCCGTTGAAGTCGATCACCACGAAGTGGTCGATCCGGATCCCCGTCAGCTGCTCGACGGTCTTCTGCGTGCACGCCGGGCCACCGATCGCGAACGCCTCGTTGAACATGCTGAAACCGCCGGGGTCGACGCCGTTGCCGTCCTTGCGCGGGCAGGACGGCCGGTCGACCATCGAGTCGCGCGGGATGCTGACGCCGTACGCGTGCTTCCGGTCCGAGGCGAGGTGCAGCAGGATCGTGGTGTCGGACAGCCCGGGCGTCTGCCCGCCCAGGTGGTTGCCCTTGCCCTTCCGGGTGTCGGAGCCGAGCAGCAGGATGTTCATCGGCTGCTGGGGGACATGCTTCTTGGCGACGACCGTCGGACGGTGCTTGCCGAGCACCTTGGTCGGGTCGACGACCTGGATGTTGCTGTCCAGGTGCCGGTAGACCATGTAGCCCCCCGCGAGCACCGCGACCAGGACCACGGCCAGAGAGACGGCCACGGCCTGGACGACGCGCTTCCTGCTCATCGGCGCCTTGTCGGCTTGTCGGGGGGTGTGGGCCATGGCTCGGGACGGCATCCTTCGGTACGGTTGCATCGGGCTCGGACGGCTCACAGCCCTCCGGTTGGGTGCGTCCACGCGCGCTGCGGGAGCGCCTCACGCGTGTCGTCTCGCGCACCAGGGCCGGTCGTCGCGACCGGACCTCCTATCAATGATGCCGCGTCCACGCCTCGACACGAAATCGCCTGCGCGCCGCGACACCCCGACGAAGCGGCGCAGTCCGTCTGCGGTCCCGCCTGCGAACCACCCGTGGCGACCGCATACGAACCGGGAGTCGGGGTGGTTTCGCGGGTGCTCTCGTGGGCATCACCCAAGGAGCAGCAGCCGTAGGAGGACCTATGGGACCGGGTGTCACGCTCCTCGTGGTGGGAGCCATCCTGAGCTTCGCCGTGCGCGGCACCGTGCCGGGCGTCGACATCCATGTCGTGGGGCTGATCCTGATGCTCGCCGGAGCCGGCGTGATCGCGCACGCGCGCAACGGGGTCCGGCACGAGCAGGTGCGTACGACGGTCGAGGAGCCGGCCGACCCGCAGGCCCCGTCCCACGTGGTCCGCGACACCGTGGTCGACCGCGACGTCCGCTGAGGTGCCCCAGGCCAGAGTCGAACTGGCGACCTTTCGCTTAGGAGGCGGCTGCTCTATCCACTGAGCTACTGGGGCGGGGGCAGCAAGAGATCGGTCAAGAGGACTCGCGATTGAGGTCATCGAGATGGCTGATGGATGCCCGTGCTGCCGGTTAGAGGGTACAGGAGAGCGTCGAGGCTTCAGGAGTGCCTTGCAGCGCCACCCGCGCGGCTGCGCTGACGGCAGCTGACCCCCGCCCGCCGCCACAGTCGGTCCTGCTCGTCGACCGGGACGAACGCGCAGCGGTGGGTGGGTACCAGCTACCCGGCGGCCGGCGGCTCGTCCTCGCCCGGCGGCTCCGGGCCGGTCTGCACGATCGCGCGCTTCGAGTCGCCGTACAGGACCAGGTACAGCGGCTTCTCGGTGCGCAGCACCTCCAGGAAGCCGCTGAACTCCCCGGCCCTCAGGTATAGCAGCGACACCCCGGTCTCGTTGGCCTGCTCCAGGCTGGCCACCTTCGCGGGCTTGTCGACGAACCTCAGGTCGGCGCTGATCTTCGGGTCCTCGGTGCGGATGAAGATGTTCTTGCGCCACTCGTTGAAGCCGGCCGAGCAGGCGGCGTAGTACACCGAGTAGCTGCTGATCGGCAGCATCTTGGTCATCTCATATCCCCCTTGTCGCATGTGTGACGACAGTCCCAGTGTCGACCGCGACACCGAGCGAAGCACAGGGGACGAGGTCCTTGTGCGGCTGGCCCACCCGGGCCAGCCCACCCAGAACGCGGGCGGGCTGCCCGGTTTCGGGGGCGCCGCGTCAGGTGGCCAGGTGAAGAAGGTGGCGGTCACGGCAGCATGGTCGGAGCCGTCGACCGGCGGGGCCGCGGTCGGTCGTCGTTGACCGCGGGCAGCGGCGCGGCCGGGGTGTCCTGCACCGGCGGCGGAGGGTGGCACGCGACCCGCGTGTTGCCCACCGCTGCCCCACCGGGGTCGATGCCCTGGTGGGCGGCGGGCCTGCGTCGCGGTCACGAGCAGCGAACGGCGCTCACCTCGAAAACGTCGCGGTGCGGAGGTTTCTGCACGCGGTCTTGAAGATGCGGTACCGCTGCCCGGCGACGAACGGGATCTGGGCGCATCAGGCCCGGTGCTGGATGCGGAACGTGACGCGGGCGTCGTCGTACCCGTCGAGGTTCCGGGCCGGCGAACAGGTCGGGCATGGGGAGGGAAACCTGTCTGGAAGTTCGCAGCCGATCATCTGGGTCAGGTTCGACCCGTAGACTGGGAGACGCCGCGCAGGGCGCCTTCAATGGGGAGACTCTCCACCCGGTTGGAAGGGCTGTTGACCATGTCGGAGCAACTCGCGTTAGCAGTTCCGCTCGACGTCTCGCCCAGTCCCGGGCGCGGCTTCACACCCACGGCCCTGTGGGACAGGGTCCTCAGAGCACGGACCGCCTTGGCGCAGGAGCGGCGCCTGCCTCAGAGACAGTTGGAGGCGACCGCGCGCCTCGCGCTTCTGGATGCGTTGGAGTCGTATGTCACGAGTCTGGGCGAGCGTCGCCACCCCGTGCCGTACGCCTTGCGAGACGAGCTACGCCTGATGCGGCTCACTATCGTGCCGCGTCGCCAGGTCCGTCCCATCGCCACACATGAGGAGCTTGGGCATGGACATTCTGTTCGTTGAGGACCACGGCATCTACACGGGCACCAGTCGAGAGGGCAGATGACGCTGGAGGATCAGTCACGTCTTCACCGGGTGGCGGCTGGAGTTCCGCGACGAGGGAGCCGTCACAGCGACCTTCGCGGGCGTGCACCGCAGCGTGGCGCAGGACTGGATGACGGACAGCCTGCCCACCAGCACCGAGGACTGGTGCACCGCCGTTCGTGCCAGGTCACCCGGTCGTGCCGCGGCGGTCCTCGAGCGGCCCGTCGACGAAACGGGCGAGAAGCAGGCCGCTGCCGCGGCCGCAGGTACGGGTGCAGGTCCTGAGCGAGGCGACGTACGGCTTGCCGTCTGGTCTGAGGCGCAGCGACCGAGCCGCACCGCGGCCCGCCGGACCATGTACCCCTGGCTCCTGCGGTCCGCGAGGTACGCCCGGCGCCGACTGCGTGAACTCGAACGCCCGGAAGCTCCGGCCCGATCTGCCTGCTGAGGCTCATACCGACCGTTTGAGGTTCCCCCCGGACCGTAGAGGCATCGACAATGGGGATCGAGATGCCAGAGAAGCCGAAGTACGACCGGGAGTTTCGTGAGGGTGCTTTCCGGATCGTCGAAGAGGCCGGGAAGCCGATCGCCCAGGTTGGCGAACGAGGGGACCATGGGCAACTGGGTGCAGCACGCTATACGGATCCGGGCGAACGCGAGGCTGTGCGAGGTGCCCCGGGGAAGGTGATGGACAGCGGGATCCCACCGCTGTGAGCCTTTGGGTCGAGCGTGTCCGCGAGGGTCTGCTACCGGAACCAGAGGTCTGCGGTGATCAGGTAGGCGGCGGTGAACTTGACCAGGTTGGCGCAGACGTGGAAGCCGATAGCTGCCTCCAGGCCCCGGCGCAGGTACAGGAAGGTCATCGGCATCACGAAGATGGTGCCGAGCAGCAGCGTGCCGACGGGGTTGCCGGGCACGTGCACAAAGGCGAACCAGTAGGTCGCGACCAGGGCGGCGGTCAGGAGTGCGGTGTGTGCCTTGGTGACGCGTCGGAAGAGCAGGAACAGCACGCCGATGAGCAGCACTCGTGCCCAGGCTTCCTCAGCCACGCCGAACATCAGGGTCGAGCTCGGTTGCCACCAGGTGGTCATGGGGTCCCCGCCGTCGGGGCCGTTGGGGATGTTGCCCAGTGCCCACGGGACGCCGATCAGGGCGCCGAACCCGAAAGCCTTCACTGCGGTCTTCCACCCGTCGGTCAGGACCAGGGTGCGCCCCACCGGGGTGCCGGCCCAGCCGGCCCGGCGGGCTGCCGCCCAGCCGGTGAGCAGCGAGAAGAAGACGAGCGGGAACATCAGTAGCGCGAAGAGCAGGTCGTTGGTCTGCCCGTTGGCGAACCAGTTCGCGCTCCCACCCAAGGTCGCAAGGAACGCGAAGCCTGCTGCGACGGGGACCTCGGCGCGGCGGACGTCGTGACGCCACACCACCAGCGCGGCGCCCGCGGCGACGGTCAGCGGCACCAGCAGGACGGGGCCCAGCAGACCGACGGCGAACAGCGGCACGACGACCGCGACGAGCAGTAACGTCAAGTGCCATCGGGAGGTGCGCGTCGCGCCGGATGCCGCTGGGAGCTCGTCGGGGCCGAGCCATCGCAGGAACAGTACGGTCAGCCCCAACAGGGGAACCCACACGACCAGCGCCTTGAACGCCGACTCCTCTGCGATGTCACGAGAGGTCGCGATCACAGCGGCGCCGACGAGCGAAGTCACTGCCCACAACCCCCAGAACAGCCGTGACTGGACCTGGTGGGGGTGAGGGTCAACCGCCTGGATGCCTGAGTCCAGGCGGGGTGTGAAGGCGGCCTGCACGGCACACCACCGATCTTCGAGACGTCTCTCTCAGCCTTACACCCGTCGCCAGAGGTCCTAGAGGCGAACGTCACCGCCGCCGCGGGTCCTTGGGACCTACCACCACGGCGGCCACGACACGAAGAATGGTGGTAGTCAGCCGGAAGGCGAACGGCGCAGAACCGCCGCCCAGCGGCACCGTTTCCCACACGTCCTACCGCACCATCACGGCGTTCCCTGAGTCCCTCCTCACCTTCCGTCTCTGAGGAGAGGACCGTCATGACCACCCAACGACACAGCATCCGCCCGTCGGCCCCACCGACCACGGCGCCGGCACCACACCGGCCAACGCGGTGGTACATCGCCGCCGCCACGATCTTCGTTCTCGGCCTACTCGCCGCCGGCGTCTGGGCGGCGTCGGGAGTCGTCAATGCCTGGCGGGCCCCCGACAACTTCGCCCGCAGCGCCGTGCCGGGCACAGTGACCGTGCAGGTCACCGACACCGGCACCCAATGGGTGTACTACGAGCACACCGACGGCGCCACCGTCGCCTCACTCGACCAGCTCGGCATCCGCATCACCACACCCGCAGGTGAGGCAGTCACACCGCAGGGCACCAGCCTGAACATGGAGTACGACGCCAAGGCCGGTCACCTCGGCACCGCGATCGGGACGTTCGACGCCGCGACCCCCGGCACCTACACGGTCAACGCAGAGTCCACCCCAGCCCCCGGCACAGCCCTTGCGGTCGGCCCCAGCGTCGCCCAACCGCTGAAGACCCCGCTGCTCGGCGCCGCCGCCATCCTCGGGCTGTGCATCCTCACCTCCGCCGGCCTGCTCATTGCCGCACCGAGGCACCGATGAGGTGACAGAACCGACAATGCAGCCGGCATCGCGCGCAACCGAAGGAGGAACCATGACCAATCCGCTTTCGACCCACCCGGACGAAAGGCAGCGCGCTCGCGGAAAGTCGGTGGAACCGGGCGAGCTCCTGGAGGTGCACCTCGAAGAACTCGGGCAGCACTCCTGGCTCAAGGCGCTGTTCAACACCCTCACCGGCACCTACGGCAGCGCCCAGTTCCGCTTCGTCGCGCGCCCACCCGGCACCGACCACCCAGCCCGTGACGACCTGTTCGTCGGCGCCACCTTCCCGGTGATGCGCCTCCAGGACCTCAACGACCGCACCGAACCCAACGCCTGGATCGAGACCGCCGTCCAACGGCTTCAGGAGCTCGACCGAACGCTCGTGGATGCTGGCTGGACCAGGGAGGACCACATCGGACCCCATTGGTGGTCCCTGACCTACCGGAGGGGGCCCGGAGCGGGAAGCCACGTCGAGTAGTCGGCACCGTCGTCCTGATCTTGGCTGCGTGAGTCTGGCTGTCGGTGTCGACGTCTTTGAGACGCGACACCGAGGCCGTATCACAGCTCGATCGCAGGGGAGGGTGCCGGCTACGCCGGGCTGTGCCCCCACGTGAGGGCTTGGCCCACGGGGCCTGGGTGGTCGACGGCATTGTGAGCAGCCGGTCGAACGATGGCACTCACGGTCTGTGCACGGTCGGGTGGTCGGAGCGACCCTTCGGGGGTGATCTCCAGCGGCTCTCCGCGTTTCGAGCTCGTTGCCACGCGCTCGGGGAGCGAAGGCATGTAGTGGTCGCAGCTGGGCAGTTCGGCACGGAGCGCCCACGGGGGTTGGAGTCCGCTCCTCGTGCAGGACTGCCGCCCGGAGGGGTGCCTGGGGGCGGAGCCCAGGGTGTTCCGTCGTACGTTGCGGGTTGCCCCACGGTCGCCGTGACCACCGCGGCTGTCGCGGCGGCACATCCGGTGGAGCGCAACGGTGCCCGCCGCGATCCAGCCACTGCGAGAACAGCTATCGGGGTAGGCTGATGCTCTCGTCACCGTCCAGCCCCTGCCTTGTCGGGACTCCTGCACGCGAGCCCCCAAGGAAGGCCCCAGATGGATGCCGTCGAATGGTCGCAAGAGGCCGCCTGGCCGTGTGAAGGCGAGAACATCTCCAAGGCGCGGCGCTTCGTCGTGAATCGTCTGCAGGCATACGGGCTACAGGCCCTTGAGGACGACGTCAGCCTGGTCGTCAGCGAGCTGACCACCAACGCCGTCGTCCACGCCGGCACCCCGTTCGTCGTGGTGCTGGCCCGCACGAACGGCACCCTCGAGCTCACCGTCGCCGACAGTGAGCCGTTGCAGCCCGAGGCCACCGCCCATCCGTCCATCAGGGCCCTTCCGTCCATCTGGGCACTGAGCGGGCGCGGCCTTCCCCTGGTGGACGCCTGCACGAGGGACTGGGGGATCCGCCCAGTCGAAGGAGGCAAGGAGGTCTGGGCCTCGTTCAGCGTGTGAGCCGCTCATCGGTGGTCCGGAAGGTGGCAGGTCCCGCGCTCGACGACCGAATAGGGCCACACCCCGTTACGCCCAGGCGCGGTTGGCGGCCCTGTGCTCGTCGAGGTCCGACGGTGGAAGGGTGAGGTCGCGGACGAGCTCTTGGAGAAGGTCGCGGACCGGGGTGTCGAGTTCGCCGATGATCCGGCGGACGGTGTCCTCGTCCTGACCGCTGGGTCGTCGACGGGCCGGTCGCGGCAGCTGACGCCGGGCACGTGGGGGCATCCGAGCCGGAACCGGCCTCGGCGCGTGGACCACGGCATATGGGGCGGGGTCGTGGCTGACTGGATCTGGGAGGTCGGGCGTCGTCGCGGCTAGCGACGGCGATGAGCTCAGGGGGCCTGGAATCGCCCGGTCCGTGGTCTACCGCCGAGGGCTGAGACTCCGGCGTGACGCCCGCTCAGCCCTTCTGCCGCGCAGCCTCCCGACGCCGCCGCTCGTCGCCGCGCTCACGGACCCGGGCCCGCACCAGGGGGCTGACACCGTCCCCTGCCGCTGCCTCCTCGAGCCGGTCGACGTAGCCCTCGCCGCCGCCGACCTGCGGGTAGAAGCCCCCGGCGAGCACCATCGCCCAGAGCATCCCGGCGTCCCCGAGCTGCGGCAGGGAGCCCAGGAAGCGCTCGGCGTACGGCGCCAGCAGCTCCTCCTGCCCCGGCCGCCAGAACGCGCGCGCCACCCGCCCCATCGTGCCCACGGGGAGCTTGCGGTCGACGACCGCGGACGCCCAGACGCGCTCCTTCTGCTCCGCGGACGGGACGGCCGCATGGGCCCGGACCGCGTTGACCCAGGCGTCCGGGTCCGGGTCGTCGGCGAGGAGCGTCTCGACCTCGGTCTCGTGCAGCCGGCCGAGCTCGGCGAGCCGGACCAGCCGTCGCCAGGCCAGGTCCGGCTCGGTCGCGTGGTCGGCCAGCGCCGCGAGCTGGGCGTCCGTCGTCGCGCACTGCGCCAGCCCGCGCACCGCCGCGACCCGGCGCGCCGGGTCCTCGGCGATCGCGAGGCACAGGTCAGCGACCCGCTCGAGCAGGGCGGCCCGCTGGGAGGTCGGGGCCCAGTAGTCGGCTGCCTGCACCAGCCGGCCGAGCAGCGGCTCGATGACCGAGTCGGCGGTCTCCGCGCGGAGCACACCGTCCCCGCAGGCGACCAGCTCGGCGGCGCCGAGCTCCCCGTCGTGCAGCATCCCCCAGGCAGTGGCCAGGGCCAGCGTCCGGCCGACCGCCGTCGGCAGCTCGCCGCCGCGGTCCAGCAGCAGTCTCAGCGAGTCGGGGTCGGGCTGGACCGCGGCGAAGGTGAGGTCCTCGTCGTTGACCAGCAGCAGGGCGGCATCCGCGGCGCCTCGGACCTCGGTGGTCCGGCCGTCGACCTCCACCGACAACGCCTCGACGAGCCCGAACCCGGCGCCATCGTCGGCGTACGCCCCGATGCGCAGCCGGTGCGGCAGCGGCTCGCGCCCGGCCGGCGGCTCGGCGTGCAGCACGAGCCGGCCGGAGTCACGTTCCAGGCGCAGCCGGTCGGTGCCCGCGGTCTCCAGCCAGCCGGCCACCCACGCGGACATGTCGCGGCCGCTCGCGGCGGCCACCTCGGCCATCAGGTCGTCGAGCGTCGTGTTGCCCCAGGCGTGCTTGCGGAAGTACTCCTGCAGCGCGGTCACGAACGCGTCCTCGCCCACGAAGGCCACGAGCTGCTTCAGCACCGCCGCGCCCTTGGGGTAGGTGATGTCGTCGAAGCTGGCGGCCGCGGTGGCCACGTCGACGAGCTGCTGCCGGATCGGGTGCGTGGTCGGGGCTGCGTCCGCGGCGTACGCGTCGAGCTTCTCGGTGGCCAGCATCCCGGCCCACATGTCGGTGAACTCGGTGCAGCTCACCGCCGCCCAGCCGCAGGCCCACTCGGCGAACGACTCGTTCAGCCACAGGTCGTCCCACCAGCGCATCGTCACCATGTCGCCGAACCACATGTGCGCCATCTCGTGGAGCAGCACCAGCGCCCGCAGCTCCCGCTCGACGTACGAGGGGTCGCTGCGGAAGACGAAGCTGTCGCTCCATGTCACGCAGCCGTAGTTCTCCATCGCGCCGCCCATCTCCGGCACGAACACCTGGTCGTAGCGCCGCTGCGGGAACGGCAGCGCGAACCGCTCGCCGTAGAACGCCAGCCCCCGGGCGGTGAGGTCGAAGACCTCCTCGGCGTCGCGGTCCAGCATCGGCGCGAGCGAACGGCGCGCGTAGAGGCCGAGGTCGTAGCCGTCCCGGGTGCTTCGCAGCTGGTGGAACGGTCCGGCGTTGACGACCGGGACGTACGTCGACAGCGGCGGCGTGTCGGCGTACACCCAGGTGCTCGTCCCGTCGGCGGTGCTGACCTCGGCGTCGCCGGTGTTGCTGGTGACCGTCCACCGCTCAGGTACGACGACGGTGATGCCGAACACGGCCTTCAGGTCCGGCTGGTCGAAGCACGCGAACGCGTACCGGGCGTCGTCGGGCTCGAAGCTCATCCAGACGTACACCTCGCCGTCGGCCGGGTCCACGGCGCGGTGCACGCCCTGGCCCGCCGTGGTGCGGTGCTGCACGGTGTGCACCTCGAGCACGTTCTGCTCGGCCAGACCGTCCAGCGGCAGCCGCCCCTCGCCGGCGGGAGCGTCGACCGGTCGCCCGTTGAGGGTCGCCGAGACCACGTCGCCCACGCAGTCGACGAAGGTCCGCGCGCCCGGGGTCGCCGCGGTGAACTCGATCCGGGAGGTCGCCCGGAGCTCGGTCCCCTCGGCCAGGCCGGTGAGGTCGAGGTGCAGGTCGTAGCGGTGGACGGCGAGCAGGGCGGCCCGGACGGTCGCCTCCTCCTGGCTGAGGCTGCGGGGTTCGGTCATGGGGCGACGCTAGCCTGCACGACCAGGTCCGGCACACCGGGTTCCCGGGGCCCGGTGGTGGACCGGTCGCCGCCGTGCTCACAGGGCCGCGACGCCCCCGGACCTACGGGGCCGCGACGCCCTCGGAGGCGAGCAGCACCGAGAACAGGTCGACGTACTGGATGAGGTGCCGGTCGCCGAGGAAGCTGTCGCGGACCCGCGACTCGGCGGCGGTGCCCAGCCGGGTGCGCTCCTCCTCGTCGCGCAGCAGCCGGCTGAGGGCCGCGGCGTAGGCGTCGAGGTCTGTCGGGTCGGAGAGGAGCAGGCCGCTGACGCCGTCGTCGATCTGGTCCCGGATGCCGCCGACCGCCGAGGCGACGACGGCCCGGCCCTTCCACATCGGCTCGGTGACCGTGAGGCCGAAGCCCTCGACGAGGCTCTTCTGCACCACGACGGTGGCGTACCGCTGCAGCGCGTTGACCAGGAAGGCGTTCTCGTCCACGTCGTCCATCGGGAGGCAGGACAGGTGCACCCGCTCGCGGACCCCCGGGGCCAGCGTCCGCCACAGGCCGCGGCACTCCTCGAGCACGGCCGCACCCTCCGGGTCGTCGCTGACGCCGAGGACGTCGGGGCCGACGAGCAGGAGGTGGGTGTCCTCGGGCATCGACGCGATGTTGTCGACGAAGCCGCGCATCACGCCCGCCATGTCCTTCAGGTGGTCCCAGCGGCTGACCTGGAGCACCACCCGGGCGTCGTCGGGCAGCGGCCCCTGGTCCAGCACCAGCCCCTCGTGGCGGCGGACCTGGCCGACCCGACCGTCGCGGCGGTGGAACCGCACCTGGCCACCGGGATGCGCGGTGTCGTCGACGAGGCCGGCGATCCGCAGCGTCCTGGCGACGTCGGACTCGTCGATCGGGGCGTTCTTGGCGCTGAACGGGTCCAGCGAGGGGGCGATGATCCGTAGCCGCTCGTCGTCGGCCCAGACCGGCGCGTACTGGCGACGCGAGAAGATGAAGCCGTGCGCCCCCTCCGCGGGCTGACGGAGGAAGTCCCAGGCCACGTCGGTGTGGAAGTTCGGCTCGTCGCGCCCGACGTGGCAGCGCCACACCACCCGGGCGCCGGTCGCCTTCAGCCCCTCGACCATGCCGGCCGTCTGCGGGTCGTGCAGCAGGACGATGTCGCGGGGGCCGACGAGCTGCCGCACGGTCTCGAGGTTCTCGTCCAGGACCTGCTGGTAGTGCTCGCGCTCGCGGTGCCCGAGCGTGCCACCGTCGCCGGGGGAGCCGTGCAGGAAGTTGTGCAGCCGCTTGGTGATCGTGAAGAACTCGGGGTCGCCGTCCAGCACGAGCCAGCGGGTGTCCACGCCCGCGCCGCGGCCGTACGCCAGCAGGGCCTGCAGCATCTCGGCGACTCCGCCACCCTGCGCGGTGGCGTTGAGGTTCCAGACCCGCCGGTCGTCGAGCAGCTCGCGGGCAAGCGAGGCGTACCCGAGCAGCCGTTCTGCCCGCGCCGGCTCCAGCAGAGCGGCGAGGCGGTCCAGCTTCATCGCGTCGATCTGGACGTCACGCACGGATCTATGCTGCCAGGAGCCGAGCGGCTTGTTCGCCGATTGACGGCAGCGGGCGCGTCGCTCAGCGCGCTGCGGGCTGCAGCTCGACGGTCTCTCCTCGCGCGACCGGCCGGACCCGGGCACCGAAGCCGGCCCGCTGGGCCAGCTCCAGGAACGCCGACAGCGGGGAGACGAAGACGCCGTAGTCGTCGTGGTGCACCGGCACCGCGCGCCGGGGCTCGATGCGGCGCAGCAGGTCGACGCCCTGGGCGGCGTCCATGGTGACCGTCGAGAAGAGCACCCGGGTCCCGCCGAGGTGGACCACGGCGGTGTCCACGTGGGGATGCCGTTCGCGGATCGCGTCGAGGTGGTCGCCCGCGAGGGTGTCGCCGCTGACGTACACCCGCTGCCGCACCGTGCCGCCCACGGCGTGCGCGAGCAGCGACCCCATCACCGGCGGCAGCAGGGAGCGCATCGCTCCTCGCGCGTGGATGCCGGGCAGTGCCTCGACGGTCAGCGTCTCGTCTCCCTTCGTCAGCACCTGCTGCTGCCAGGGCTGCAGCCCCTCGGTGGCGAAGCCCCAACGGTGCAGCCGACGCGCGGCCTCCGGCGTGGTGAGGACCGGCTGCCCCCGCGACAGACCTCGCCGGGCGACCCGGTCGAAGTGGTCGCCGTGCAGGTGGGAGAGGACGACCGCGTCGAGCTGCGGCAGGTCGGCGGGCTGCATCGACGGCTCGGTCAGCCGCCGCGACCAGAGTCCCTTGCCGAGGTAGGCGCGCTGACCCCGATGCAGGAAGTTCGGATCGGTGAGCACCGTGAAGGAACCGAGCCGGATCAGTGTCGTCGCGGTGCCGACGAAGGTCAGGGTGTCCACGATGCCTCACTTCTGCCGGCTGCTCCGGGCCTCGTCTGCTGGGCCGCCGGCCGGTACCCGGACGGGCGCCTCGCATGCCGGCGGAAACGGTCCGGGGCGGTCGCACAGTGGTTGGATGGCCGCATGGGACCCGGCCGGCACGGCGAGACCGAACCGGTGACCACCACTGCGCCGCCGCTGCGCGGACCGGTGATCATGAACCAGGACTGGCGGGACCTGACCTTCCTGCACTGGGCGGTCGAGCCGGCCCGGGTGGCCCGGTTCATGCCGTCCGGCGTACGGCCCGACACCGTCGAAGGTCACACCTACGTCGGGCTGATCCCGTTCCGGATGGTCGATGCCGGCGTGGGCCGTGGCCCTGCAGTCCCCTGGCTGGGGACGTTCCTGGAGACGAACGTGCGGCTGTACTCGGTCGACGCGACCGGACGCCGCGGCATCGTGTTCCTGAGCCTCGACGCGAACCGGGCGGTCGTGGTCGCCGGGGCCCGGGCCGGCTTCGGGCTGCCGTACCGCTGGAGCCGGATGGCTCACCGGGTGCAGGGTGACGTGCACCGCTACGACACCCGGTTGCGTCGGCGCGGCCGGCCGGTGCGCAGCCACATCGCGGTCCGCGTCGGCGCTGTCCGGCGGGCCACCGCCGTGGAGGAGCTCCTGTCCGCGCGCTGGGGGCTGCACGTCGAGCGGCTCGGGCGGACGCTGCACGTCCCCGGCTCCCACCAGCCCTGGACGTTGCGCGAGGCGGAGCTGCTGCATCTCGACGACGGCCTGGTCCGCGCCGCGGGCCTCGGCGACCTCGCCGACCGGCCGCCGGACCAGGTCGCGTTCAGCGACGGGGTGCACGCGGAGTTCGGGCTGCCCGCGTCGGCCGCCCGCCCGCGCGTCGGTGCGCCGCACGGGTGTGACCGCGCCGGTCCTGGGTAGGAGCGGGCCACGGGGCCCGGTCGGCTCCGTCCGGCGTCGGGAACGGCGCAGCTCTCGGGGGAACGACATGGATGCTCGCGACGACCACCCTGTTCGGCTGCCCGCGTCGGCTCGCGCGGCGTCGGTCGCGCGGGCCCTGGGCGTGCTGCTGCTGACCGGCTTCCTCGTCCTGGTGGTGGGAGCGGCCCGCTTCCGGCGGCTGGGTGTCTCCCTGCTGCCGGTGTTCGCGGTCGGGGCGGTCGCGGTCGCGCTGCTCGCCGTGGCGAGGCTGCTCGAACCGAGCAGGCGGCCGCTGGCGGGAGGGCCGCCCCGCGACAGCGGCTGAGGGACGGCTCGCTGGCAGGTGGGCCGGCCGCCGGTCCTCCTCGGCGGACCCGTCCGGGTCCGGACCGGGTACGTCGCCGCCCTGGCCGACCCGGCAAGCCGCGCGGTGCTGTTGGCCGGCTCAGCCGGACGTGCTGGCTACGAGCGGATGGGGTACGTCGTCGTGAACGGTGGAGCGCCTGGCTGCGCCCCGACGGCAACCCAGCCGACGAGGTGTGGCGCGCCCACGTATGCCGGCTCGCCGCTGCGGGCACGGCACCGGTCGAGTGGCGACGGTTGGGAGGTGGACCGCGTGGAGCGCCCGCGGGAGTGGCTCGCCCGGCGCCGCCGGGACCCGGTCTGGTGGACGGAGGTGGCCCAGGTCGTCAAGACGATGGCGGCCGCCGTGGTCGGGTGGGTCCTGGTCTCCCCGGTCCTGCATCTCGAGCAGCCGTTCCTCGCGCCGTGGTCGGCGATCCTCGTGGTCCACGCGACGGTGTACCGCACCTTCTCCGAGGGGGCCCGCCAGGTCGGCGGTGCGGTGGCCGGCGTCGTGATCGCGTGGGCCGTGGGCACCGCGCTCGGCATGGACACCCTCGGCGTCGCGGTCGCGGTGCTGGTCGGACTGGCCCTCGGCAGGACGCCGTGGTTCAAGCAGGAGAGCACCACGGTGGCCGCCACGGCCGTGATCGTACTGACGACCGGCCTGAGCACCGATCGGGGAGTACTGCTCTCGCGGCTGTTCTGCACCGGGATCGGGATCGGTGCCGGAGTGGTCATCAACACGCTGGTGTGGCCACCGCTGCAGCGCCGTACCGCCGTGCGGGCGATGGACGACATCGCGCGGAAGGTGGGAGAGCTCCTCGTCGAGATGGCCGACGGGCTGTGCGCGCCGCTGGAGGAGGAGCGCGTCGGGGGCTGGATCGAGCACACCCGGAACCTCGACGCCGACCTCGACCGCGCCTGGGCGCTGGTCCGCCAGGCCCGGGAGAGTGCCCGGCTGAACCCCCGTCGGCAGGCCGGCCCGCTGCGTAGCGGCAGGGAGTGGAGCGACCTGCTCGGGCGGATGGAGCAGGCGGTGGCCGAGACCCGGAGCATGGCCCGCACCCTGGGGGACGACCTCTTCGACGTGGCGACCTGGGCCGACTCGTTCGGCGAGCCCTGGACGGCGCTGCTGCGCCGGGGCGGCGAGGCGATCGTGAACGTCGACTCCGCGGCCGTGACCCGGGTACGGCTGGCGCTGGCCGAGCTTGCGGCGGACCTGTCCGACGCCGACCTCCGGGCTCGGAAGTGGCCGCAGTACGGCGGTCTCATCGTGAACCTCCGCAACCTCATGGCCGCCATGGAGCTGGTCGTCGAGGCGACCCCCGTGGCGTCGGAGATGCCACGCACGATCCTCGGCACCCGGTGAGCGACCCGGCCGCCTCACGCGGCGTCGGCGCGCTCCGGGGACTCCTGCTGCTCGTCCGCCGATGTCCGTCGGACCCGCAGGTCCCGCACCGCCATCGCGAGCGCGGCCAGGGTGAACACGATGGAGGTCCCGAACGTCACCGCCATGGCCGGGCCGAGCCCGTGCTGACCCAGCGTGATCCGGAATGCCGCCGCGACCGCCGCGGCACCGATGGCGCTGCCGATGCGCTGGCCGGTCTGCAGCGCCCCGCCGGCCGCCCCGCCCATCTCGGGCGGCACCGCGGCGAGCGACATCGTGATGTTCGGCGAGATCACGGCACCGCTGCCCACTCCGGCGACGACCAGCGGCACCAGGGCCACCAGCGCGGCGTGGTGCGGCAGCGTCGCCGGGATGAGGACGGCCAGCCCCGCGAAGCCGAGGCAGACCAGGACGAGCCCGCCGACGGTGACCCACCGACCCCAGGCGTCGACGGCCCGCCCGGCGAGGACGGAGCTGACGGCCGAGCCGATCGCGAACGGCATCACCGACAGACCGGACTGCAGCGGCGAGTAGCCGAGGCCCTGCTGGAAGAAGAGCGCGAGCACCAGCCAGATGCCGCTGAACCCGCAGAAGTAGACCGTGCCGAGCGCGATGCCGGAGGTGTAGCCCGGCGCCTCGGTGAACAGCCGAACGTCGAGCAGCGGGCTGCCGCGGCGCCCGATCAGCCGGCGTTCCCAGCGCACGAAGGCCAGCCCGAGGACCGGCGCGAGCAGGACCAGCCACCACAGCGGGGTGGCGGCGTTGCTCTCGGCCGAGATGACCGGCAGCAGCACGGCGAGCGTGGCCAGTCCGAGGAGCACCGCGCCCACGACGTCGACCTGCTGGCGCAGCCGTCCCGAGCGCCGTTGCGCGGTCGGCAGCAGGCGCACCGCCAGCACCATCGCGACCAGGCCGATCGGCACGTTGACGAAGAAGATGTAGCGCCAGCCCTGGTCGGCACCGAAGACCGTGAGCAGCACGCCACCGAGCACCGGCCCGGAGGCGGCCGAGACCCCGACGGTCGTCCCGAAGATGCCGAACGCACGACCTCGCTCGGCGCCCCTGAACAGCTGCTGGATCAGACCGGTGTTCTGCGGGGTCAGGAAGCCTGCGGCCGCTCCCTGGAGCAGCCGCGCCACGACGACGAGGTGCTCGGTCGGCGCGGCTCCCGCGGCGGCACTGGTGAGCACGAAGGCGAGCAGGCCGCCGAGGAACATCCGGCGTCGCCCGACCAGGTCGCCGAGTCGCCCACCCGCCACGAGCGTCAGGCCGAAGGTCAGCGCGTACCCCGAGACGATCCACTGGACCGCCTCGGCGGAGGCTCCGAGACCCTTCTGGATCGACGGCACGGCGACGTTCACGATCGTCACGTCGAGCAGCGTCATGAAGCCGACGAGCAGCGTCACCGCGAGGGCGCGCCACCGGTCGGGGTGGGGCTGCTGGTCTGAGGCGCGGTCCGAGGACGGCTGCGAGGGAGTCGACATACGTTTGGGGGGTACCCCTGGAAGACAGTAGGAAACACCAACCGAAGGAGCCCCGGATGACCGACCAGCCGACCGTCGCCCTGCTGGGCACCGGGACGATGGGTGCCGGCATGGCCCGCAACATCGCCGCGGCCGGTATCCCGCTGCGCGTCTGGAACCGGACCCGCGCCAGGGCCGAGCCGCTCGCCGAGGTGGGCGCCACGGTGGCCCGCGACGTGCCGGAGGCCGTCGACGGTGCGGACGTCGTGCTGACGATGCTGTTCGACGTGCAGTCGGTGAGCACGGTGATGCGCGAGGCGGCGGACAGCCTCGGCGGCTCGACGGTGTGGCTGCAGCAGGCCACCGTCGGCATCGACGGCACCGACGAGCCCTCCGGCTCGCCGAGGAGCTGGGGGTGACCTACGTCGACGCGCCGGTCCTCGGCACGAAGAAGCCTGCCGAGGACGGTGCTCTGGTGGTCCTCGCGTCGGGCCCGGACGACGCTCGCAGCACCGTCGAGCCGGTCCTCGAGGCGATCTCGTCGCGGGTGCTGTGGCTGGGTCGAGCCGGCGCCGGCTCCCGGCTCAAGCTGGTCGCGAACTCGTGGGTGCTCACGGTCGTGGAGGGGGTGGCCGAGTCGCTGACGCTCGCGCGGGCGCTCGACCTCGACCCGCACCTGTTCCTCGACGTCGTCAAGGGTGGCGCGATGGACGCGCCGTACGTCCAGCTCAAGGGGAAGGCCATGCTCGACGGCGACTTCGCGCCCGCCTTCGGCCTGGACGGGGCGGCCAAGGACGCCGAGCTGATCGTCACCGCGGCGCAGGCCGCCGGGGCGGACCTCACGGTGCTGGAAGCGGTCCGCGACCACCTGGTCCGGGCCCGCGACGCGGGTCATGGCGACGAGGACCTCGCCGCGACCTTCGCCGAGCACTGAGCCGGCGCGGCGCTCGTGGCCGCCCTGCCGCTCAGGAGGCCGGCGGCGCGAACGACCCGTCGGCGAAGCGATAGTTCGCCCCGTCGATCGTCAGCACGACGGCACTGTTGCTCTTCGCGAGCACGACCACCGGTTTGCCCACCAGGCCGGCCAGCTCGTCCGCGTTCGACCCGATGGTCCCGCTGTTGTCGTAGTCGTGCGCTGCGCCCGCGCTGAGCTGAGCCGCGGGGCCGAGGTCGAGCTGCGTGCCGCTCAGGCTCCAACAGCCGTCGCCGCAGTCTGCCAAGGTGCCCGTGATGGTCGTCTGTGCCGGCGGCGGCTTCGGGCTGGGCTTCGGGCTGGGCTTGGGACTGGGCTTCGGGCTGGGCTTCGGGCTGGGCTTCGGGCTGGGCTTCGGGCTGGGCTTCGGGCTGGGCTTCGGGCTGGGCTTCGGCGACGTGCCGCTGCGCGGCGTGGTGGCGCGGGCGGTGCGCCTTGTGCGCGTGCTGCTTGGCGTGGTGCCGGGCGTGCCCGCCGTCGGCCGGCGCCGGAGGCGAGGGGATCACGAAGGCGCCGGTCTGGTAGCCCCTGGCGAAGGCCAGCACCAGGGCCACGTAGTAGTCCGAGGCGTTGTACCGGTAGACCGCGGCCTTCCGGCCGGTCGTCGTGGCGAGGTCGCTCGACCCGGAGCAGAGGTAGCCGGCCGCGGCGAGGGCGGCGTCGTTGATGTCGTTCGGACTCGCCACCCCGTCACCGTCACCGTCACGACCGGAGGTCGCCCAGGTCGACGGGATGAACTGCATCGGCCCGACCGCCCGGTCCCAGACCCTGTCGCCGTCCCAGCGACCGTGGTCGGTGTCGCGCACCGCGGCGACGCCCCGGCCGTTCAGCGGGATGCCGATGATCGCCGGGCGCGAGATCCCGTCGCTGCCGAGCACCGAGCCGGCGTACCGCCCGTGGTCGGACTCCACGCGGCCGATCCCGGCCAGCAGGTACCAGGGCAGGTGGCACGAGGGGTCACTGCCCGCCATCCGCGCGGCGGCGCGCCGGTAGGCATGCACCGCCGCGGAGGGTACGTCGTGCTCGGCCAGTGCGCTCGCGGTCCACACATGGGCGCCCTTGGGGCTGTGCACGGTCACCTTCTTGTGCGAGGACAGGTCGAGCGAGCCCTCGATCGTGACGTGCGGCGCGACGGCCTGCGGCGGCGGCGCCGAGGCGGACTCTCGGGCGGCCGCTCTCTCGGGGCCGGTGGACGCGGCGTCGGCGTTCATCAGGTGGGCCGAGAGCATCGACATCGGCACGACGGCGATGGCCACGGCACTGGTCACGCGGCTCGGTCGGCGCAGCTGCATGCGTGAACCACCCGTCCCCGTTCGACCCTCATGACATCGGTCGTTTCGACGTTAGTCGCACCAAATGCCACGGTCTGCCGCATGCCGAGGAATGGCCCGGGCTACCACGGCCGATGGTCCGCACGGGTGGTGCACGTGCGGCTCACATCCCCTCGGCGACGATGCGCCGCTAGACCGGTTCGCGCTCGAGGACCGTGAAGGTGATCCCGGCCGCGTCGAGCCGGTGCGTGAGGTGCTCGCCCATCGCGGTCGCGGTGGTCACCTGGCCGGCGGTCGGAGGGTTGTCGTCGAAGGCCAGGCTCAGGGCCGACTCGGCGAGCATCGTCGCGGTCGCGGTGTAGCCGGGGTCCCCACCGGACACCTCGGTGACCACCCGCTGCCCGCCGCCCTCACCGACGAAGCGGACGCTGAACCAGGACCTCGCGCGGCGCTCGTCGCTGGGTCCCTCGCCCACCGCGACCCGGCTGAGCATCAGCCGCCGCAGTGGCGGCACCTGGGCCGCCGCCGCGACGGTGCCCGCGGCGGCCAGCCCCCCGGCGAGGACGGGCAGCCGGCGCACCGCGGCGTAGTGCCCGTAGGAGAGCTCCGGGCCGTAGCGGTCGAGGGCCCGGGCGGACCGGGCGACGATCTGCGGGTCGATCGTCGGCAGCGGGGCCAGCCACCAGCCGGTGACCGGGTCGCGGTGCACCGACCGGGCGGCGGCACGGACCCGGCGGCCGGCCGGCCGCGGCTCGACGGCGCGCCGTGCCGACGCCGCCTGACGGGCCTGCCGGAGCCGGGACATCGCGGTCACCGCCGAGTGGAAGGTGCCGCCGGAGACGGTCCCGCTCGCCCGGACCATCCCGCGCACGGTGAGCGGCACGCCCTCCGGCAGCTGCAGCACCGTGAACCGGACTCCGAGATCGTGCGGCACCGAGTCGAAGCCGCACGCGTGCACGATCCGCGCGCCGGTCTGCACCGCGCGGGCGTGGTAGCCGGTGTACATCCGGTCGACGAACTCCGGCTCGCCGGTCAGGTCGACGTAGTCCGTGCCCGCCTCCGCGCACGCGGCGACCAGCGGCTCGCCGTACTCGAGATAGGGGCCGACGGTCGTGATCACCAGTCGGGTGGACGCGGCGACGGCTGCCATGGACGCCGGGTCGGTGACGTCGGCCCGCAGGAGCGGCAGGTCCGCGAGCCGCGGGTCGACCTCGGCGAGCCGGTCCCGCACGGCCCGCAGCCGCTCGGGGCTGCGGCCGGCGAGCGCCCAGCGGCAGCCCTCCGGCGCGTGGCGGGCGAGGTACTGCGCGGTGAGGCCCCCGGTGAAACCGGTGGCGCCGAGCAGCACGAGGTCGTGATCGCGGCCAGTGGGCACGGGCGGGGCTCCTGGAGGTCGGGAGTGGTCGGGGTGCAGCGCCGACCACTCTGCCAGCCCGGTCCGTCGCGCGTAGGCTCGCACCATGTGTCGCAACATCCGTCCGCTGCACAACTTCGAGCCGCCGGCCAGCCGCGACGAGGTGCAGGCGGCCGCGCTGCAGTACGTCCGCAAGGTCAGTGGCAGCACCCGCCCCTCCCAGGCGAACCAGGCGGCGTTCGACCTGGCGGTCGCCGAGGTCGCCGAGGCGACGCGACACCTTCTCGAGTCGCTGAGCACGACCGCGCCCCCGAGGAACCGGGAGGTCGAGGCGGCCAAGGCGAGGGCCCGCTCGGTGGCCAGGTACGGCTGACCATGACTCCGGAGGACCGGCTCGACGCCGCGTTCGCCGCCGTGCCGCGCACCCTGTTCCTGCCGCCGGACCAGCAGCGGTTCGCCGGCCTCGACCGGGCGCTGCCGCTGGGCTACGGCCAGACCGGGAGCCAGCCCACGACCGTGCGCGACATGCTGCGCCTGCTCGACCTGCGTTCCGGCCAGCGGGTGCTCGACGTCGGCTGCGGCTCGGGGTGGACGACGGCGCTCCTGGCGCACCTCGTCGGCCCGGACGGTGAGGTGCTCGGGGTGGAGGTGGTTCCCGAGCTGGTCGGCTTCGGGCGCCGCAACCTCGCCGGCTGCGACTACCCGTGGTCCTCGATCCGCGCTGCCGAGCCCGGCGTGCTGGGACTGCCCGGCTCGGCGCCGTACGACCGGGTGCTGGTGTCCGCCGAGTCCGGCACCGTGCCCCGCGCGCTGGTCCGCCAGCTCCTCACCGATGGCGTCATGGTGGTCCCGGTCGCCGGCCGGATGGCCGTGGTGCGCCGGACCGACCCCGATCCGGACGCCGAGCCCGAGGTCGAGCTGCACGGGCACTACCTGTTCGTGCCGCTCGTCGAGCCGTGAGATGGCCCCACCGTCAGGGGCCGGCCGTCACCTCGGCATCGTCGCCCACAGCATCGAGGGCGCCACGCTCTGTCTGCGCACCTTCTGCGGCCACGGGTTCGCCGAGATGGGTCCGCACGACCACCCCGACGTGACCCTCGACGCGATCGCGCTGGCCCGCAGCATGCCGGCCTGGGAGCGCGGCGACCCGGCTGCCGTGCGAGAGGAGCTGGCCGAGAGCGTGCGCCGCGTGGCGGCTGCAGGTGCCGAGCTGTTCGCGTGCCCCGACAACACCGCGCACCAGGCGCTCGAGCTGCCCGGTGAGCCGCTCGCACTGCCCGGCCTGCACATCGCCGAGGTGGTCGCGGACGAGGCCGTCCGAGCCGGCCACCGAGTCGTCGGTGTGCTGGGCACCCGCTTCCTGATGGACGGCCCGGTCTACCGGGAGGCGTTGGCCCGAAGGGGGCTGCGGTTCGTGGTCCCCGACGCCGTGGACCGGCGGACGGTCGACGACGTGATCTTCTCCGAGCTGGTGAACGGCGTGCTCACCGACGGCTCGCGCGCGGCGTACGTCGACGTGATCCGGCGGCTGGCCGACGCCGGCGCCGACGCCGTCGCGCTGGCGTGCACCGAGATCCCGCTGCTGGTCTCGCCGGAGGCCTCACCACTGCCCACGCTCGACTCGACCCGGCTGCTCGCCCGCGCGGCGTTCGACGTGTCGGTGGGTCGGCTGCCGATGCCGTCGTGGCGCGGCGGCCCGGCCTGACCACACCGACCGGCACTCGAAGCCGGGCCTCGGGACGCTGCCGCGTGCGCCGCCCCGCTCGGCGGCCCGACTGCCGGTCGGAGTGGTCAGCCGAAGTCCACGACCTCGTCGGAGTCGTCGTTCCACTCCTCGACGAGCGGGACCAGGTCCGCGACCGAGTCCACGACCTGTGAGGGCCGGTAGGGGAAGGTGTCGATGTCCTCGGGCCTGGTGGACCCGCTGAGCACGAGGATGGTGCGCAGCCCCGACTCCAGCCCGGCCACGACGTCGGTGTCCATCCGGTCCCCCACCATGACGGTGGTCTCGGAGTGGGCGTCGATGCGGTTCAGCGCCGAGCGCATCATCAACGGGTTCGGCTTGCCGATGAAGTAGGGCTGCCGACCGGTCGCCCGAGTGATCAGCGCCGCCACCGAGCCGGTCGCCGGGATGGACCCGTTGACGCTCGGGCCCGTGGGGTCGGGGTTCGTCGCGATGAACCGGGCGCCCGCGTCGATGAGCCGGATCGCGGTGGTGATCGCCTCGAACGAGTACGTGCGGGTCTCCCCCAGCACGACGTACTCCGGGTCGCGCTCGGAGAGCACGTAGCCGATCTCGTGCATCGCGGTGGTCAGCCCCGCCTCGCCGATGACGTACGCCGTGCCGCCGGGGCGCTGGTCGTCGAGGAACTGCGCGGTCGCGAGCGCCGACGTCCAGATCGACTGCTCGGGTACGTCGATGCCCGAGCGCCGCAGCCGGGCCTTCAGGTCGCGCGGGGTGAAGATCGAGTTGTTCGTCAGCAGCAGGAAGGGCCTGCCGAGATCGCTCAGCGTGCGCACGAACTCCGCGGCGCCGGGGATCGGGTCCTCCTCGTGGACCAGGACGCCGTCCATGTCGGAGAGCCAGGCGCGAACCGGTCGGGGCGTCGTCATGGACGCCATCGTTCCATGCAGGACCCGACGTAGGCTTGTCGCCGATGGACCTCTCCACCGTGCCCGCTCCAGCCGGTCCCGCTCCCGCCGCCTCCGCGACCACCTCGCAGGAGGCGGCCGTGACGCTGCTGCGCGAGCGCGGTTTCGTGGCGCTGAGCGGGGCCGGCGTCAGCACCGACTCCGGGATCCCGGACTACCGGGGTCCCGGCGCACCGGCCCGGACGCCGATGACCTACCAGGAGTTCGTGTCCGGTCCCGCGCCGCGGCAGCGCTACTGGGCCCGCTCGCACCTCGGCTGGTCGCGGATGACGCACGCGGTGCCGAACCACGGTCACCACGCGGCGGCCCGGCTCGAGGCGCACGGCGTGCTGCGGATGCTCATCACCCAGAACGTCGACGGGCTGCACGAGGCTGCGGGCTCCCGCCGGCTGTGCGCGCTGCACGGCCGGATCGCGGAGGTGGTCTGCCTCGACTGCCGGGAGCGGACCGGACGGGCCCGGCTGCACCAGCGCATGGAGGAGCTCAACCCGCACTGGACGGCGCGGCACCAGGACGTCGCGGTGCGGCCCGACGGCGACGTGGAGCTCGACGACACCGCCGGGTTCCGGGTGCCGGGCTGCCGCTCCTGCGGCGGGGTGCTCAAGCCGGACGTGGTGTTCTTCGGCGAGAACGTGCCCAAGGAGCGGGTGCAGCGCTGCTACGCGGCGGTGGAGGCGGCGGCCTCGGCGGGAGCGGCGATGCTCGTGCTCGGCTCGTCGCTCACGGTGATGTCCGGGCTCCGGTTCGTCCGGCACGCCGCCAAGCACGCCATGCCCGTGGTCATCGTGAACCGCGGCGCGACCCGCGGCGACCCGCTCGCGACGTACAAGCTGGAGGTCGGTACGACGCCGTTCCTCGGCCTGCTCGCCGACGGCTGACCCGTCGAGTCCGGTCGGTCAGGTGATGTCGCGGCGCACCGACAGCGCCACCCCGAGCCCGGCGAACACCGCCGCGTAGCCCAACAGCACCAGGCCGCCGAGCCACCAGGCCAGGTAGTCGACGAGCGTGCTCCCGGTCTGCATCAAGGCCGTGGAGGCGTTGGTGGGCAGCCATCTGACGACCCAGTCGAGGTCCTGGCTGGCCAGGATGAAGGTCAGCAACGGCTCGAGCAGGAAGGTCACGAAGACCGCGATCAGGATCGCCGCCACCTGGTTGCGGATCAGCGTGCCGACGCCGATCCCGAACAGCGCCCAGAGCCCGACGGCGAGCACGCTGAGCGCCATGGTGGGCAACAGCCGGTCCGCGCCGAGCCCGAGCCCGTGGCCGCGGATCGTGATCACGACCGCGCCGACCACGAACGCCGCGACCAGGGCCACGACGGCGTACAGGATCCCGAGCAGGAAGTGCGCGACCATCTTCGCCAGCACCACGTCGGCCCGCCGCGGGGTGGCCAGGAACGTCGGGGTGATCGTCTCGTAGCGGTACTCCCCCGTCATGCCGGTGATGCCGAGGATCAGGGCGAAGATGTAGGTGCCGCTGAACATCGAGGCCGCGTAGACGCTGCGGATCGCCTCAGCGCTGTCCAGCCCGGGGGTGGCCTGCTGCCCGGCGCCGGGAGAGGCTCCGGCGAGCGCGGCGCTCGCGCCGGCCTGGATCATCGTGTAGACCACGGCTCCGATCAGCAGCCCCCACCACAGCCGGGTGGAGAGGATCTTGCGCAGCTCCGAGCGCACCAGTCCCGAGGTCATCCGACTCCCTCCTCGCGGGTCAGGTCCAGGAAGACCCGTTCGAGGTCGCTGCTCTCCCGGGCCAGCTCGTGCACTTCCACGCCGTGTGTGAACGCGAGGTGGCCGATGTCGTCGGTGGAGGCGTCGCGGACGCGCAGCAGCCCGTCCGCGGCCCGCTCCACCGTGGCGCCGGCAGCGGCGAGCGCCTCCTGGAGCCGCTCGGGCGCCGGGGTCCGGACCCGTACGGCGGTGTGCCCGGCCTCCAGCTCGGCGAGGCTGCCCTGGCGCACCAGCCGGCCGCGGGCGACCACCACGATCTCGTCGACGGTCTGCTGCACCTCGGTGAGCACGTGACTGGAGACCAGCACGGTGCGACCCTCGCCCGCGAGCGCGCGGAGGTACTCGCGCAGCCACGCGATGCCGGCCGGGTCGAGGCCGTTCGCGGGCTCGTCGAGTGCCAGCACCGCGGGGTCCCCGAGCATCGCCTGGGCCAGGGCCAGCCGCTGGCGCATCCCGAGGGAGTAGCCGCCGACCCGCCGGTCGGCGAACTCGGCGAGCCCGACCTGGCGGAGCAGCTCGTCGCAGCGTGCCGGGTCGACGCCCGCGGCCAGGGCCATCACCCGCAGGTGCGCCCGCGCGGACCGGCCGGGGTGGAAGCTCGAGGACTCCAGCGCGGCGCCGACGACGCCGAGCGGGTGCTCGAGGTCGCGGTACGCGCGCCCGTCGATGGTGGCCGTGCCCCCGTCGGGAGTGACCAGGCCGAGCAGGCAGCGCAGCGTCGTCGTCTTGCCCGCGCCGTTCGGCCCGAGGAACCCGGTGACCACGCCCGGCCGCACCGAGAAGGACAGGTGGTCGAGCGCCCGCACCGCGCCGAACGACTTGGTGAGTCCGTCGACCTCGACAGGCAGCCCGGTGAGTCCCATGCTCCGATCCTGGCAGAGCGCCGTCGCCCTCGCAGGGACACGGCCGTCCGGCGCGGCGGGCGTGGGTCAGAGGCGCCGGACCAGCATGTGCGAGGCGTGGTCCGGGTCGATCTCGGCGGTCTCGCCACCGCTGGCCACCAGCACGCCCTCCGCGCCCGCGGCCACCGTCACCACCTTGTCGGGCAGCGCACCCACCCGCCGGAGCGCCGCCATCAGCGCCTCGTCCTTCTGCATCTCCTCGCCGATGCGCCGCACCAGCACCCGGACCTCCCCGTCGCCGGAGAGCACTGCGGCGAGCGACACCAGGTCGGCGACGTTGGCGGCCCCGTCCGCCGTGCCGTCGGAGCTCTCGCCGAGCTCGTCGAGACCCGGGATCGGGTTGCCGTACGGAGACTCGGTCGGGTGGTCGAGCAGCGCGAGGAGCCGCCGCTCGACCGTCTCGGACATGACGTGCTCCCAGCGGCACGCCTCGGCGTGCACCAGCTCCCACTCGAGACCGATGACATCGGTGAGCAGCCGCTCGGCGAGCCGGTGCTTGCGCATCACCCGGGTCGCCAGCCGCAGGCCCTCGTCGGTGAGCTCGAGGTGGCGGTCCCCCTCCACGGTGAGCAGCCCGTCGCGCTCCATCCGCGCCACGGTCTGGCTGACGGTCGGACCGGACTGGTGCAGCCGCTCGGCGATCCGGGCACGCAGCGGGACGATGCCTTCCTCGACCAGCTCGTAGATGGTCCGGAGGTACATCTCGGTGGTGTCGATCAGGTCGCTCACCGCTCCATTGTGTCCTACGCGCGGGTGCCCACCCGGGGGCGACCTGGCAGAGTGGGACCGATGTCCACGACACACGTGATGTGGTTCCGGCGCGACCTCCGGCTGAGTGACAACCCTGCGCTGGTCGAGGCCTGCGCGGGGACCGGCGTGCTGCCGCTGTTCGTGCTCGACCCCGCCCTGTGGGAGCCCGCGGGACCGTCGCGCCGGTGGTATCTCGCCGGGTCGCTGCGCGCCCTGTCGACGTCGCTGCACCGGCACCACACCAGGCTCTGCGTGCTCCGCGGCGACCCGGTCGAGCAGGTGGTGCGCGCGGCGCGGGAGGTCGGCGCGGACCAGGTGCACGTCGCGGCCGACTACGGCCCGTACGGCCACCGCCGCGACGTCGCGGTCGAGAAGGCGCTCGCCGCGCACGGCGTCGAGCTGGTGCGCACCGGGTCGCCGTACGCCGTGGCGCCGGGCCGGGTCCGCAACGGCAGCGGCGACCCGTACAAGGTCTACACGCCGTACGCGCGCAGCTGGCTCGAGCACGGCTGGCGCGGGCCCGTCGAGCCGCCGTCGGGCGCGCACTGGGTCGAGGTCGACACAGACGCCCTGCCCGAGCCGGAGCGGCCCCGGGGGCTGTCGCTCCCGGAGCCGGGCGAGGCGGCCGCGCTGCGGCGTTGGCGGCGCTACCTCGAGGACGGGCTCGGCGGGTACGCCGACGCGCGCGACCGCCCCGGCCTGGACCGCACCTCGCACATGTCCGTGCATCTCAAGTGGGGCGAGATCCATCCGCGCACGATGCTCGCCGACCTCGGTGCGGTGCGGAGCGAGGCCGCGGCGACGTACCGTTCGGAGCTCGCCTGGCGCGAGTTCTACGCCGACGTGCTGTTCGCGCAGCCGCGCAGCGCCCGGGAGTACCTCCGGCCGGAGCTCGCCGGCATGGCGTACGACGACCCGGGCGGCCGCTTCGCCGCCTGGTGCGAGGGCCGCACGGGCTACCCGGTCGTTGACGCCGGCATGCGGCAGCTGCGCGGCATCGGCTGGATGCACAACCGGGTGCGGATGATCGTGGCCAGCTTCCTGGTCAAGGACCTGCACGTGGAGTGGCAGCACGGCGCACGGCACTTCATGCGCTGGCTCGTCGACGGCGACCTGGCGTCCAACCAGCACGGCTGGCAGTGGGTCGCCGGGTCCGGCACCGACGCGGCGCCGTACTTCCGGGTGTTCAACCCGGTGACGCAGGGCAGGAAGTTCGACCCCGACGGCCGCTACGTCCGGCGCTGGGTGCCCGAGCTCGCCGACGTCGACGACCGGCACGTCCACGAGCCGTGGACCCGCCCGGAGGGAGTGCCCGCCGGCTACCCCGAGCCGATCGTCGACCACGCCACCGAGCGACGAGATGCGCTGGCCCGCTACGAACGGATCCGACGATGAGGCACGACGCCGACCTGACCGTCCCTGCGTACTGCAACGGTCCGGCACGCTCCGGAAACGGCGGGTACGTCGCCGGGCTGCTGTCCGACCGGTTGCCGCACCAGCCGGGCACACCGGTGGAGGTCACGCTGCGGCAGCCGCCGCCGCTCGAGGTCGCCCTCTCGGTGTCCCACGCCGACGAGGGCCGCGAGGGCCGCGAGGGCACGGTGCTGGCGCTCGGCGACGTGGTGGTGGCCGAGGCGCTGCGGGTGGACCGCCGGCTGGTGACGGTCGAGGCCGTGCCCGCCGAGGAGGCCGACGCCGCCGCGGCGCGCTTCGCCGGCCTCGCGGGACACCCCTTCCCGACCTGCTTCGTCTGCGGTCCGCAGCGCGCGGAGGGCGACGGGCTGCGGATCTTCCCGGGACCGGTCGGCGCCGGTGACAAGGTGGCGGCGGCGTGGACGCCGCACCCCGGGCACGCCGAGTCCAGCGACGTGGTCGACGGGGTGCAGCGAGTCGGGATCGGCGTCGCGTGGGCGGCGATGGACTGCATCGGCGGCTGGTCGACGGACCTGGTGGGGCGGCCGATGGTGCTGGGCCGGATCACCGCCAGCGTCGACGCGCTGCCGGTCGTCGGCGAGCAGCACGTCCTCGTCGGGGTGATGCTGGGCCGCGACGGGCGCAAGACCCGCACCGCGAGCACCGCCTACGACAGCGACGGCCGCATCGTCGCCCGCGCCGAGCACGTCTGGATCGAGGTCGACCCCGCCGCCTTCCGCCCCTGACGCCGAGCCGCGGGTCTCGCTCAGCCGCGGCCGGCGCGCACCGTGGCGGCCATCCGGTCCACCGCGGCGGTGAGCACGGTCCGGCTGGTCGCGAAGTTGAGCCGGGCGAACCCGGCGCCCCCGGTGCCGAACTCGGGGCCCGAGTTGAGCGCCACCCGCCCCTGGCGCAAGAACGCCTCCGCCGGGTCGTCGCCGAGACCGAGAGCGCGGCAGTCGAGCCAGGCCAGGAACGTGCTCGCCGACGGGACGTAGCCGACGTCGGGCAGCCGGTCGGCGAGCAGGTCGGCCAGCAGCATCCGGTTGGCGTCCAGCGCGACGAGCAGGTCGTCGAGCCAGCCGGTCCCGTGCCGGTACGCCGCCTCGTGGGCGATCACCCCGAGGTGGCTGGCGCCGTGCGTCGCCTCCTCCGGCATCCGCGCCAGGTCATCCGCCGCCTCCGGCCCGGCGACCGCGGCCGCAGCCTTCAGACCGGCGAGGTTCCAGGCCTTCGACGCCGACTGCAGCACGATCCCCCGCTCCGACTCGGGTGTCGTCAGGTAGGGCAGGAACTCCTGCCCCGGGTAGACCAGCGGCGCGTGGATCTCGTCGACGACCACGCGGACGCCGTACTCCTCCGCCAGGCGGCTCACGTCGACGAGCTCCTCGGCGCGGTGCACCGTGCCGGTGGGGTTGTGCGGGCTGCAGAGCAGGAACGCGGCGGTGCTGCGGCCGGCCCGGGCCTCGCGGAAGGCGCGCTCGAGGGCGTCCAGGTCGATGCGGAGGTCCGCCCCGAGCGGCGCCTCGACCACCCGGCGGCCGAGGTGGCCGATGAAGGAGTAGAACGGCATGTACACCGGCGAGTTCACGACCACGGCGTCGCCGGCGGAGGTCAGCAGCTTGATCATCTCCACGACGCCGAGCATCACGTCCGGCACGATCACCGCCCGGTCCTCGTCGATGGACCAGTCCCACCGCGCCCTCGCGAAGTCCGCGAGCGCCGCCACGTAGCGGTCGCCCATCGCGTACCCGGTGTCGCTGCGGTCGACGGCCCCGTGCAGCGCCTCCGCCACGGGCGTCGCGAGCACGCTGTCCATCTCGGCGACGAACAGCGGCAGCACGTCCTCGGGATGGGCCCGCCACTTCACGCTCGTCCGCGTGCGCAGCTCCTCGAGGCTCGCCAGCTCCAACGGGTTGCTCATGGACCGAACGTAGCGGCCCGGCGAAACCCGCGGCTCGGCCCGCCCGCGGCTCGGTTCAGCTGCCGACGCGGTCCCAGCCGCGCCGCGGGCGGTGGCTGCCGAGCGCCGCGTCGTCGCGGCTGCGGTAGACGATGTACGGGCGGGTCAGGTAGCCCACCGGAGCGCTGAACACGTGCACCAGCCGGGTGAACGGCCAGAGCGCGAACAGCAGCATCGCCGCGACCGCGTGCAGCTGGAAGGTGGGCGGCGCGGCGGCCATCAGGTGCGGGTGCAGGTCGAGGCGGAAGATGCCGCGCCACCAGATCGAGACGCCGAGCCGGTAGTCGTAGCTGCTGAGCAGGTTGGCCACCGCGGTGTTCAGCAGCCCCAGCACGATCACCGTCCCCAGCACGGCGTACATCACCTTGTCCATCGGCGTGGTCGCGGAGAACACCGGGCCGACGGTGCGCCGGCGGTAGATCAGGATCGCCATGCCCACCACCGTGCAGACCCCGGCCACCGCGCCGAGGCTCACCGCCGAGAGGTGGTACAGCGACTCCGAGACGCCGATCGCCGACGTCCACGACTCCGGTACGCCGAGCCCCACGACGTGGCCGAGGACCACGAACAGCAGGCCGAAGTGGAACAGCGGGCTGCCGAGCCGCAGCAGCCGGTCCTCGTACAGCTGCGAGGACCGCGTCGTCCAGCCGAACTTGTCGTAGCGGTAGCGCCAGAGGTGTCCGACCACGAACACCGTCAGGCAGACGTAGGGGTAGACCACCCACACCAGGACGTTCATCGGCGGCCTCCGGTCGGCAGCGTGGGCATCGGCAGGTCCTGCGCGGGGTCGGCGGGCAGCGGGCCGAGCTGCGGGGTCCCGTACGGCGTCAGCCCGACCTCCTCGGCGGGCGGCCCCTCGGCGGCGAGCCGGCGCACGGCGTCCCGCTCGTCGCCGTGCAGCGGGGGCATCGTGGCGGTGAGCGCCTCCAGCAGCGGGGCCCACGTCGACCGGCGCTCGCGCAGCGCGATCCGCAGCAGCTCGACGCCGGCCCGGTGGTCGAGCAGCAGGCCCCAGCCCAGCTCGGGATCGACCGTCGCGGCGTACTCGAGGACGACGCACAGGTGGTCGGGCAGCTCGGAGTCGTCCAGCAGGAAGCCCGAGCGCAGGTAGGTCTGCTTGAACCGCAGCAGCGCCACCCCGCGCTTGCGGGTGTCGCCGTGCGCGAAGTAGGTCAGGAACAGGTTGCAGCGACGCCGGTGGTCGAACGTCTCGACGTACTCCTGCTGGAGCTCCTCCAGCGGTGTGGCGCGCAGCCGTACCACCGCCTGGCGCAGCGGCCCGCCGAGCGGCTCCGGGAGGGTGTCCGCGGCCGCGTCGACCAGGTCGAGATGCAGCGGCAGCTCGGCGTCGGGGTAGCCGAGCAGCAGGGAGACCGCCTGCCAGGTGATGCACAGCTGGTGGGCCGGGTGCCGCAACGGCGGCCGCCTGCTCATGAGGGGCCGCCGTCGCGCCGGGCAGGGAACATCCCCTGGGGCAGACCCTTGCCGTCCCAGTTCAGCAGGTTCACCCGCGCCGCCTTGTCTCCCGGGGAGGCCATCGTTTCCGCGGTCTGCCGGTTCTGCAGCATCTGGAAGTTCTCCACCGCGATCGGGGTCGGCGCACCCGAGCCCTCGCCGAACAGCCCCTCGCCGCCCATTCCGGGGCCGCCCTCGTAGTCGAGCGAGCACTCGGTGGCCAGCTCCTCGAGCGCGTGCGCCTGCTCGGCGTGCGCCGGCGGGATGACGTAGCGCTCGTCGTACTTCGCGAGCGCCAGCAGGCGGTACATGTCGTAGAGCTCCTCCTCCTCCATCCCGACCGCGGCCGGGATCGAGGCGTCCGGCTCGCGCCCGAGGTTGAGGTCGCGCATGTAGGCGCGCATCGCCGCCAGCCGCCGCAGCACCCGGTCCACGGGCGCGACGTCCCCGGCGGTGAACAGCTCGGCGAGGTACTCCACGGGGATGCGCAGCGCGTCGATCGCGGCGAACAGGTTGTGGCGGCTCTCGGCGTCCTCACCGGTGTCGCGGACGACGTCGACCACCGGCGACAGCGGCGGGATGTACCAGACCATCGGCATCGTGCGGTACTCCGGGTGCAGCGGCAGCGCGACCTTGAACCGGTTGACCAGGGCGTGGATCGGGGAGCGCTGCGCGGCGAGCACCCAGTCGTGCGGGATGCCGGCCCGCTCGGCCGCGGCGACGACCGCCGGGTCGGAGGGGTCGAGGAACACCGAGCGCTGCGCCTCGAGGAGCCCCTGCTCGTCCGGGGTCGACGCGGCGTCGAGGACCTTGTCGGCGTCGTACAGCACGAGCCCGATGTAGCGCAGCCGGCCGACGCAGGTCTCGGAGCAGACCGTCGGCAGGCCGACCTCCACGCGGGGGAAGCAGAACGTGCACTTCTCCGCCTTGCCGGTCCGGTGGTTGAAGTAGACCTTCTTGTACGGGCAGCCGGACACGCACATCCGCCAGCCACGGCACCGGTCCTGGTCGACGAGCACGATGCCGTCCTCGGACCGCTTGTAGATCGCCCCGCTCGGGCACGACGCGGCGCACGACGGGTTGAGGCAGTGCTCGCAGATGCGCGGCAGGTAGAACATGAACGTGGACTCGAAGTCCCGCTTGACCTTGTCCGAGATGCGCTGCAGGACGGGGTCCTTCTCGAACGTGGCCGCCGAGCCGCCCAGGTCGTCGTCCCAGTTGGCCGACCACGAGATCTTCATGTCCTCGCCGGACAGCAGCGACTTCGGCCGGGCGACCGGGGTGTGCTCCTGTGCGGGGGCGTCGGTGAGCGTGGCGTAGTCGTAGGTCCACGGCTCGTAGTAGTCCCGGATCGACGGCATCTTCGGGTTGGAGAAGATCGTCAGCAGCTTCCGCACCCGGCCGCCGGCCCTGAGCGTCAGGCGGCCGCGCCGGTTCAGCGTCCAGCCGCCCTTCCACTCCTCCTGGTCCTCGTACGTGCGCGGGTAGCCCTGCCCCGGGCGGGTCTCGACGTTGTTGAACCAGACGTACTCCGTGCCGGCGCGGTTCGTCCACGCCTGCTTGCAGGTCACCGAGCAGGTATGGCAGCCGATGCACTTGTCGAGGTTCATCACCATCGCCATCTGGGCCATCACCCTCATGAGTACCGCACCTCCTGGGAACGCTTGCGGATCACGGTGACCTCGTCGCGCTGGTTCCCCGTGGGACCGAGGTAGTTGAAGGCGAACGACAGCTGGGCGTAGCCGCCGATGAGGTGGCTCGGCTTGATCAGCAACCGGGTCAGGGAGTTGTGGATGCCGCCGCGCCGGCCGGAGGTCTCCGCGAGCGGTACGTCGATCAGCCGGTCCTGCGCGTGGTGCATGTAGACGGTGCCCTCTGGCATCCGGTGCGACACGATGGCACGGGCCACGACCACCCCGTTGCGGTTCACCGCCTCGATCCAGTCGTTGTCGGCCACCCCGACCTTGGCGGCGTCCTGCTCGCTCATCCACACGGTCTGGCCGCCCCGGGACAGCGACAGCATGAACAGGTTGTCCTGGTACTCCGAGTGGATCGACCACTTGCTGTGCGGGGTCAGGTAGCGCACCGTCACCCCGGCCTCGCTGACCTCGCCGGGCCGCGGCTCACCGAACAGCGCGGCCATGTTCAGCGGAGGTCGGTACACCGGCAGGCCCTCGCCGAGCTCTGTCATCCAGTCGTGGTCGAGGTAGAAGTGCTGACGCCCGGTCAGCGTGTGCCAGGGCTTCAGCCGCTCGACGTTGATCGTGAAGGGCGAGTAGCGCCGGCCGCCCGTCTCGGAGCCGGACCACTCCGGGGAGGTGATCACCGGCGTCGGCGCCGCCTGGGTGTCGGCGAAGGTGATCTGCTTGCCCTCGTGCTCGGCAGCGAGGTCGGCGAGCTGCGTGCCGGTGCGCCGCTCCAGGGTGCGGAACCCCTGCGTCGCCAGGTGCCCGTTGGTGGTCCCGGACAGCGCGAGGATCGCCTCGCAGGCGTGCACGTCGCGCACCAGCGACGGCCGCCCGTCGGCCGGTCCGCCGCGCACCGCGCCGTTCTTGGCCCGCAGGTAGTCCACCGACGCGTGCACGTCGTAGGTGACCCCCTTGGTGGTCGCGCCGAGCCGCTCCATGAGCGGCCCCAGCGCGGTCATCTGCGCGCCCACCGCACCGAAGTCGCGCTCCACCTCCACGAGCCGCGGCATCGTCACCCCGGGCACCGGCTCGCACTCGCCGGCCCTCCAGTCGCGTACGACGCCGTGCGGCGTGGCGAGCTCGTCGGCGGTGTCGTGCAGCAGCGGCACCGCGACGAGGTCCTTGCGGACGCCGAGGCGGGTGGCCGCGAGCTCGCTGAACCGGGTGGCGATCGCCTGCCACGCGTCCCAGTCCGTCCGGGTCTGCCACGGTGGCGCGATCGCCGGGTTGAACGAGTGCACGAAGGGGTGCATGTCGGTGGTGTTGAGGTCGTGCTTCTCGTACCAGGTGGCCGCCGGCAGCACGACGTCGGAGAAGATCGTCGTGCTGGTCATCCGGAAGTCCAGCGTGAGCAGCAGGTCGAGCTTGCCCTCCGGCGCATGGTCGTGCCAGACGACGTCGCGCGGCCGGGCGCCCTCCGGGGCCTCGGTGGCACGCAGCGAGGAGTCGGTGCCGAGCAGGTGCTTGAGGAAGTACTCGTTGCCCTTGGCCGACGAGCCCAGCAGGTTCGCGCGCCACACCGACAGGATCCGCGGGAAGTTCTCCGGGGCGTCCGGGTCCTCGCACGCGAACCGCAGGTCGCCGCTGCGCAGCCGGTCCACGACGTGCCGGGCGGCCGGGACCCCTGCCGCGGCCGCCTCGTCGGCCAGCTCGAGCGGGTTCCGGTCGAAGGTCGGGTAGGACGGCATCCAGCCCATCCGGGCGCTCTGCGCGATCAGGTCCGCGACGGTCCTGCCGGCGAGCCGGCCCCGGCCGGTGCGCGCGCTGAGCGTGTCGGCGCCGACCTGGTCGTAGCGGTACTGGTCGGTGTGCAGGTACCAGTAGGCGGTCTGGATCATCTGCCGCGGCGGCCGGAGCCAGTCGAGCCCGGACGCGAGCTGCGCCCACCCGGTCACCGGCCGGCACTTCTCCTGGCCGACGTAGTGCGCCCAGCCGCCGCCGTTGACGCCCTGGCAGCCGGTCAGCGTGGTCAGCGCGAGGAACCCGCGGTAGATGGTGTCGGAGTGGAACCAGTGGTTCGTACCGGCCCCCATCAGGATCATCGAGCGGCCGCGCGAGTCCTCGGCGTTCTGCGCGAACTCGCGCGCGATCCGGGCCGCGGCGGCGGCCGGAACGCCGGTGACGGTCTCCTGCCACGCCGGGGTGTACGGCGCCGACGCGTCGTCGTACGACGTCGGCCAGCTGCCCGGAAGGCCCTCCCGGGCGACGCCGTACTGGGCGAGCAGGAGGTCGAGCACCGTGGTGACCAGCCGGCCGCCGATCCGGCGCACCGGGACGCCGCGCGGCAGGGCCGCCGCGCTGCCGTCGGGCGTGTCGAAGCGCGGCAGCTCGACGAGCACCTGCTCGCCGGCGGTGTCGATCAGCGACAGCTTCGGGTCCACGCCCTCCAGCTGGAGGTTCCACCGGCCCTCGCCGGTGGCCCCGAAGCGGTGGCCGAGCGAGCCGTTGGGTACGACCGGCTCGTCGCTGCGCGCGTCGACCAGCACGGTCTTGAAGGCGGCGTTCTCCTCCGCGGCGTGCGCCGGCAGGTCTGCCGCGGTCAGGAACTTGCCGGGCGCGTACCCGGCCGACCCCTCCACCGGGTCGAGGGTGACCAGGTTCGGCAGGTCGGTGTAGCGCTTGACGTACTCGGAGAAGTACGGCGTGTCGCGGTCGACGTAGAACTCCTTGAGGATGACGTGCCCCATCGCCATCGCGAGGGCACCGTCGGTGCCGGGTCGGGCGGGCAGCCACTCGTCGGCGAGCTTGACGTTGTCGGCGTAGTCGGGGGCGACGGCCACCACCTTCTGGCCGCGGTAGCGGGCCTCCGTCATCCAGTGCGCGTCGGGGGTGCGGGTGACCGGGACGTTCGAGCCCCACATCACCAGGTACCCCGCGTCCCACCAGTCGCCGGACTCCGGGACGTCGGTCTGGTCGCCGAACACCTGCGGCGAGGCCACCGGCAGGTCGGCGTACCAGTCGTAGAAGGACAGCATCGTGCCGCCGATCAGCGAGGTGAACCGCGCGCCCGAGGCGTGCGAGACCATCGACATCGCCGGGATCGGCGAGAAGCCCGCGACCCGGTCCGGTCCCCACCTCTGGATCGTGTGGACGTAGGCCGCCGCGACCAGCTCGGTGACCTCGTCCCAGCCGGCCCGCACCAGCCCGCCCTTGCCGCGCGCGGCCTTGTAGGCGCCGGCCCGCAGCGGGTTGTCGACGACGTGCGCCCAGGCCGCGACCGGGTCGCCGCCGTGCTGGGACTTCGCCTCGCGGTACATCTGCAGCAGGACGCCGCGCACGTAGGGATAGCGCACCCGGGTCGGCGAGTAGGTGTACCAGGAGAACGCCGCGCCCCGCGGGCAGCCGCGAGGCTCGTACTCGGGACGGTCGGGGCCGACCGACGGGTAGTCGGTCTGCTGCGTCTCCCAGGTGATGATGCCGTCCTTGACGTACACCTTCCAGGAGCAGGAGCCGGTGCAGTTGACCCCGTGGGTGGAGCGCACGACCTTGTCGTGGCTCCACCGGTCACGGTAGAACGCGTCGGCGTCGCGGCCGCCCCGGTGGTGCAGCGTGCGCAGGTCGTCGGAGACCTCCGCCTTGGTGAAGAACCGCCTGGTGCGCAGCAGCGCGTCGGTGAGCGGTCCGTCCGGCCGTCCCCCGGTCCCGCCCTCCGGACCGTGCTCGGTGTGATCGGGTCGGACGTCTGTGCTCACGCGGGTTCCTTCCGAGAAGGCGGAGTCGACGAGGCGGTGCTGCGGACCGGGGCGCCGCTCACGCGCCGACGCCGGCGGCGACCAGCTCCCCGGGCACGGACGCCGTCCGGCGCACCACGGTCAGCGTCAGCATGAGCGCGAGCACCGCGGTGACCGCGAGCATGGTCAGGCCGATCGCGTAGGAGTCAGTGCGACCGTACACGTAACCCATCACCAGCGGTGGGACGAAGCCGCCGAGCCCCCCGGCCGCGCCCACCAGACCCGTGACACCGCCGACGCGCGAGGGCTCGGTGACCCGGGCGATCAGCGCGAACGTCGCGCCGCTGCCGGCTCCGAGGGCAGCCGCCATCGCCAGGAACGACCCAGCCCCGAAGGCGTCGAGCAGCGGCGTCGTGGCCGCCATGGTCGCGCCGAGGGCCACCACCCCGTACCCGGTGGCGAGCACCGGGACCGGACCGACCCGGTCCGAGAGCCAGCCTCCGACCGGGCGCATCAGCACCGCCACCACGACGAAGCCGGCCATCCGGTTCGCCGCGTCCGCCGGCTCGAGGCCGTAGGCGGTCTTCAGGTACGCCGGGAGGTAGACCGAGAAGGCCACGTAGCCGCCGAACGCGACGGCGTAGAGGATCGAGGCCTGCCAGGTGATCGGCAGCCGGGCGTTGGCCGCGAGGCGGGTGCCCAGCGGGATGGTCGGCGCGACCCGGCCGGGGGCGTCGCGCAGCACCAGCCAGGCGACCACGGCGTACACCGCGAGGACGCCTGCCGTCAGCAGGAACGGCGACGTGTCGCCCACGTCGGTCCAGAGCTTCACCGTGGTCAGCGCGCTGATCGCGGTACCGCCCATGCCGGCGCCGAAGATGCCGGTCGCGAGGCCGCGGCGCTCGGGCGGGAACCAGGCGTTGACGAACGGGATGCCCACCGCGAAGGCGGTGCCGGCGATGCCGAGGAAGAAGCCGCCGACGAGCAGGGCGGCGTACGACGTCTGGCCGAGCAGCCCGATGAACAGGATCGGCACGACCGTCACGGCGGAGACCGCCGGGAACATCACCCGGCCGCCCAGCTTGTCGGTCAGCGCGCCCACGACGATGCGCCCGATCGACCCGACCAGGACCGGGACCGCCACCATCAGCGCCACCCGGGACTCGCTCATGGTGCCGAGCACGCCATTTTCACGGAAGAGCGGCCCGAGCGGGCTCAGCAGGGCCCAGGCCCAGAAGTTGACGGCGAAGCCGATGGTGGCCAGTGCCAGCATGAGTCCCGGCGACCGCCGGGTCTGCGTCGGTGCGTGTGCGTTCATGGCCCTCTTCCTGTCGTCCTGGCTGTTCCGCCGTGAGAAAGATGCATGAGCCGCCAGTCTTTACCAAGGGGCCGAAGGTCCTGTTGTGATGGCGCGGTGCTGTCGCCCAGTGGGTGCACGCGGGCGGGACAGGCGGCGACACGGCACCGTTCGGCGGGGCTCGTCGTGCGTTGTGGCCCGCTGGGCTGTAGAAAGTGGGAGTGAACGAAACACCCAGCCCGGTGCGGGTCTTCCTGCTCGACGACCATGAGGTGGTTCGGCGGGGCCTGCGCGACCTGCTCGAGTCCTCCGGAGGGATCGAGGTGGTCGGCGAGTCGGGCCTGGCCGCCGAGGCGACCGCCAGGATCCCGGCGCTGCGGCCGCACGTCGCGGTGCTCGACGCCCGGCTGCCCGACGGCAGCGGCATCGACGTCTGCCGGGACGTGCGGTCGATCGACCCGGACATCAAGGCGCTGATCCTGACCAGCTACGACGACGACGAGGCGCTGTTCTCGGCGATCCTCGCCGGCGCCTCCGGCTACCTGCTCAAGCAGATCGGCGGCACGGACCTCGTCGACGGCATCATGCGGGTGGCCACCGGCCAGTCGCTGATCGACCCCGCCCTGGTCGCCAAGGTGCTCGAGCGGGTGCGCAACGGCCCGGAGGCCCATGAGGAGCTCGCCGCGCTGACCGACCAGGAGCGCAAGATCCTGGCCCTGATCGCCGAGGGGCTGACCAACCGCCAGATCGGTGAGCGGCTGTTCCTGGCCGAGAAGACCGTCAAGAACTACGTCTCCAGCATCCTGTCCAAGCTCGGCCTCGAGCGGCGGACGCAGGCCGCGGTGCTCGCCTCCAAGCTGCTCGGCTGAGCCGCGACGTCCGACCCGTCGGACGTCGCGGCTCAGTAGGTCAGCGGGACCGTCCACTCCACCCGGGTGCCGTGCGGGTCCTCGGCGAGCACCCGTACCGCGCCACCGTGCTCGGCGGCGCGGCGACGGACGTTGCGCAGGCCGCTCTCCTCGCGGTCGGGCGGCAGCCCTCGGCCGTTGTCGGTGACCCGCAGCAGGAGCTCCTTGTCGGCGACCTCCACCTCGACGACCGCCGCGGCCGCCTCGGAGTGCCGTGCGACGTTCGACAGCGCCTCGCGCAGCACCGCCAGCAGCTGGTCGGCCAGCGCCCGGGCGACCACCGTGTCCAGCGGGCCCGCGGTGCGCACCAGCGGGGTGAACCCGAGCACCGGCACGTACTCCTTGACGAGGCCGCGCACCTCCGAGCGCAGCGACTCCCGGTGGGCGTGCTGCAGCTCGAAGATCGTCGAGCGGATGTCGCGGATCGTCACGTCGAGGTCGGCCACCGCGCCGTCGATGCGCTCGGCGACCTCCGGGTTGGCGGCCATCCGACGGGCTCCCTGCAGCTGCAGGCCGGTCGCGAACAGCCGCTGGATCACCAGGTCGTGCAGGTCGCGGGCGATCCGGTCCCGGTCGGAGATCAGCATCAGCTCCTGGCGGTCGGAGTAGGCCTGCGCCCGGTCCAGGGCGAGCGACGCCTGGTCGGCGAACGACGCGAGGAGCTCGGCCTCCTCGGACTGCAGGGACCCCCGCCCGCCGCGCAGGGACACCAACAGCACGCCGTTGGCCGCGAGGTGCGCGCGCAGCGGCACCAGCACCACCGTGCTGTCCGCCCGGGGCAGCACCACCAGGTCGCCGTCGGCCTCGGCGCGCTTGATGTGCTCCTCGACGTCCCGCACCAGCCGCGGGAGGGTGTCGCCCTCCTGGCCCACGATCGCGGACACCTGCAGGGCGCCGTCGCGGTCGTGCTGCACGACGGCGACCCCGGTCGCGCCCGACACCCGGCGCACGCCGGCCGCGATCTGGTGCAGCGCGTCCTCGACGGCGATCGGCGGCTGCAGCGCGTCGGCGACGTGCGCCTGGGCCTCCAGCCACTGGCGGCGACGCTCGCTCTGCGCGTACGTGCGGGCGTTCTCGATGACGAAGCCGGCAGCTCTCGCCAGCGCCGAGACGAGCAGCTCGTCCTGCTCGGTGAAGTCCTCGCCGTCTGCCTTGTCGGTCAGGTAGAGGTTGCCGAACACGGTGCCGCGGATCCGCACCGGCACGCCGAGGAACCGCTGCATGGGCGGGTGGTTCGGCGGGAAGCCGTAGGACCTCGGGTGCTCCTGGAGGTGCCGCAGGCGCAGCGGGTCGGGATGGTCGATCAGCAGGCCGAGGATGCCGTGCCCGCGCGGGATCGGCCCGATGGCGGCACGTTGGGCGTCGGTGAGCCCGACGGTGATGAACTCCACCAGGCCGCCGGCGTTGCCGAGCACGCCCAGCGCGCCGTACTGCGCGCCGGTCAGCTCGCGGGCCGCCGTGACGATCCGGTCGAGCACGCTGTGCATGTCGAGGTCGGAGCTGATCGCCACCACGGCGTCGAGCAGTGCGCGCGCGTCGTGCGGCATCTCGAGCCGGTTCCCCGGCAGGTCGGGCGGTGGCACGTCGCCGGGCTCGGTCATGCGCACAGCCTAGGGCTCGGGGCCGGGACGAACCCCTGGCTCAGAGCGCGCGCGCCGGCTGCGGGGAGCCGCCGGTAACGGCGTCGGTGCCGATCCGGCGGCCGGACAGGTCCCGCCACGTGAGCTTGAGGTAGAGCCGGCGCGCACCCTGCGCCCAGGGCCGTGGCTCCCAGCCGCGGCGGATGTCGGCGAGCTCGTCGGCGTCGTCGACGATCGCCATCCGTCCCACCGCGACGACGCTCCACCCCACGTGGCGCTCGTAGTCGACGTCGTCGATCTCGAAGGCGGCGTCGACGTTCCAGCCGTAGGTTCCGAGCTCGCTGTACGGCGTGGTGCGGAACACCACCGAGCTGCCGTACGTCGAATAGTTCACCGGCACGATCCGTGGACCGACCGGGGTCGACAGTGCGACCCGCCCGAAGACACCGCCACGGAGCAGCTCGACGCACTCCTCGGCGGTCAGCTCGACCGGTTCCGTCATCACGCACACCTCCTCGATGTGACTTAAGAATCGCCGCCCGGACCCCCGGAGGCATGGGTCTTTGGTCCCCAGCACAGGGTTCCTCGTGCCCTGTGGTGAGCCGGTGGCGGCTGCCGATCATCAAGGTGTGAACCCAACAGCGGCAGCGAACCCGAGCCTGGACCAGCGACGCACCGGAGGACGCCTGGTGGTCAGCGGCGAGCACAGTCCCGCCGGGACGGCCGCCCTCGAGTGGGCCGTCGACGAGGCCGCTCGCGTCGGCGGCGAGGTCGTCGTCGTCCATGCGTTCGACGTGCACCGTCGCCGGGACCTCGCGCTCGAGCGGGACCTCGACCGGGCCCGCCGGGACGCGCGGTACCGGACGCAGTCGTGGGTCGTCGAGGTGATCGCCGGCCGCGAGGCGCGGGTGCCGGTCCGGGTCTCCACGCCCAGTGACGGCACCGCGCATGCCCTGCTCGACGCCGCCCGGGACGCCTCCATGCTGGTCCTCGGCGACTCGGCGGAGGCCCGTCGCAGCGGGCTGCTCGACGAGCTCAGCGCCGCGTGCCCGTGTCCGGTGATGCTGGTCGCCGAGGACCACGACGCCGTCGCGGTCTGACCCCCGCCGCCCCACCCCACCGCGCCACCCCGGTTCCTCCGCGGTCCGGGCCTGGCACCGGGTGCGCGGCGGCCGCAGACGAAACCCGGGGTATCTGAGCCGCCGGCGGGGCCCTCGTCCTGAGGACAGCACGTCCACCAGGGAGGACCCCCGATGTCCCTCGCGCTGCAGGCGCCCGCGCCCGCCCCCACCGTGCCGGCGCGAACCCCGCCCGTCCCCCACGAGACGCCGTACCTCGAGCTGGACCTCGCCGTGGCCGTGGCGGCCTACCGGCGGCTCGGCGGCGCGCTTCCGCGCACGTCGGTGCGGTACGCCGTCAAGGCGAACCCGCACCCGGCGCTGCTCGCCGAGCTGGCCGCGGCCGGCTGTGGCTTCGACGTGGCCAGCCCCGCCGAGGTGGATGCCGCCCTGGCCGCCGGCGCGGGGCCGGAGGACCTCGTCTACTCCCACCCGGTCAAGCTGCGCCGACACGTCGCCGAGGCGCACGCGCGCGGCGTCCGGCTGTTCGTCGTCGACTCGCTGCCCGAGGTGGCCAAGGTGGCCGCGGCAGCGCCGGGCAGCTCGGTGCTCTGCCGGCTCCTCACCTCCGGCTCGGGCTCCGACTGGCCGCTGTCCCGCAAGTACGGCTGCGCCACCGGCGAGGCGATCTCGGTGCTCACCGCCGCCGCCCGGGCGGGGCTCGACGTCGCCGGGGTGTGCTTCCACGTGGGCTCCCAGCAGCGCGACCCGCAGGCCTGGGAGTCGCCGGTCGCGGCGGCCGCCCGGGTGTTCGCGGCGCTGCGCCAGGCCGGGCTGTCGCCGTGGCTGCTCGACCTCGGCGGTGGCTTCCCGGCCGACCTGGAGGGTGGCCACCCTCCGCTGGAGGAGTACGGCCGTGCGCTCGAGGCGGCACTGCTCCGGTCGTTCGGCGCGGACCGGCCGCACACGCTCGTCGAGCCCGGGCGCGGCGTGGTCGGTGACGCCGGGCAGGTCGTCGCGTCCGTCGTCGCGGTCCTCCGGCGCGGCGGCACTCGCTGGGTCCACCTCGACGCGGGCGTCTTCACCGGGCTGGTGGAGACCCTGGAGGAGGCGATCCGCTACCGGATCACCACGGACCGCGACGGCGGCCCCGCCGGCCCCTGCGTGCTGGCCGGGCCGACCTGCGACAGCGCCGACGTGCTCTACCAGGACCGCCCGGTGCAGCTGCCGCTCGACCTCGCGGAGGGCGACCTGCTGCGGCTGCGCTCGGCGGGGGCGTACACGACCTGCTACTCCACCGTGGGGTTCAACGGGTTCGCCCCCCTGCCCACGGTGCTGCGGGCGCCCTGATGCCGCAACGGCTCATCGCCTCCCACGCGGCGGCCGCGGTGGCGATGTCGCTGCCGTGGCCGCTGCTGCTGTTCGTCGTCTGGGACAGCACTCACAGCGACGCCCTGATCGCCCTCACCGCGGCGGCCCGGATGCTGCCGTACGTCGCCTGCTCGTGGGCTGCCGGACGACTGGCGGACCGGTACCCCCGCGACCGGATCGTCCGGGCCACCGTGGCGGCGCGGCTGGGCCTGCTCACGATCACGACCCTGGCGCTCGCGCAGGGCCGCACGCTCGTCGCCGTGCTCGCCGCGTCCGCCGCCGTGGCCGCCGCGACCCCCGCCTACCCCGCGCTGGCCGCCGCCCTGCCCGAGCTCGACCGCGGGCGCCGGCGCCGTACGACGGACCTGCTGGTCACCGCGGAGGCGGGCTCCTTCGTGGTCGGCCCCGCAGTCGGCGGCCTGCTCCTGGCGCCCGCGACCCGGCCCTGGACCGGCGTCGCAGCCGTGCTGCTGACCTTGCTCGCCGGCGCCCTGCTGGCGCGGGTGCGGCTTCCCGCCGCCCGCAGCGGCGATGCCGGACCGTCGCAGGGCGGTGCCCTGCGCGGCCTGGTCGCCTGGACCGGGGTCGGCCGGGCGGTGCTCACCGTGGGCGTGGTCAACGCGGTCGCAGCCGGGCTCGGCGTGCTGCTGCTGCCGTTCGCCGAGCAGGTCTGGCGGGAGGGGGAGCGGGGCTTCGGTGTCGCCACGGCGGCGCTGGGGCTCGGGGCGCTCACGGCGCCCCTGCTGGGCTGGGTGGGCCGGGCCCCGGGGGTGCGGGTCCGCGGCTGCCTGGTCGTGCTGGTCGTGCCGGTCGCGGCCGTCGCGCTCACGCCGCACCTCGCGTGGGCGGTGCTTCCGCTGGCACTGGCCGGGGCCGCCGCGGTCCAGGTGGAGAGCGCGGCCACCGAGGTGATCCAGCTGTCCGTGCCGGACCGGTCGCGCGCCGGGATGCTCGGGCTCACAGACTCCGTGATGGTCGGCGCCGCGCTGCTGGGCTCGCTGGGCGCCCCGCTCCTCGGGGAGCACGCCGGCGGCCGGGCGGCGGTCCTCCTGCTGGCGGCGATCGCCGCGCTGCCGCTCGCGCACCGCCGCCGCAGCGCTCAGACCGACGCGCCCGCACCCCCCGGCGCCGCTGCGGGCTCCGCGTCGCCGGCTCCGACGGCCTCCACGGACCGCCCGGCAGCGGCTCCGGCGACCTCGTCCGACCGGGCGATCGTGGTGCGCAGCGGCACCTCGCGGATGAACAGCACGGCGACGAGGGCCAGCACGGCGAACGGGGTGGCCAGCAGGAACACGTGACCGATGCCCTGGCCGAAGGCGGCCTCGACGACCTGCCGGACCGGGCCCGGCAGCGTCGACACGTTCGGGATCGCGCCCGTGTCGCCCGCCTGCCTCCGGGTGACGCCGAGCGCCGCCATGCCCGCGGCCACCTTGGTGCTCACCTGGTGGCTGAGTGCGGCGCCCAGAGCCGAGACACCGATCGAGCCGCCCATCGACCGGAAGAACGCCACGACCGAGCTGGCGGCGCCCATGTCGCGCTGCGCGGTGTTGTTCTGCACGGCGAGCACGAGGTTCTGCATCGTCGCGCCGAGCCCCACGCCGAGCACGGCCATGAAGCAGCCGACGGGGAGCAGGCTCGTCGACTCGTCGATGGTGCTCAGCAGCGCGAGGCCGACCACGACCAGGACCATGCCGCCCACCAGGTAGCGCTTCCAGCGCCCGGTGCGGGTGATGATCCGCCCGGTGCCGATGCTCGCCACCAGCAGGCCGCCGACCATGGCGGTCGACATCAGGCCCGCGCGGGTCGGGCTCATGCCGTGGGCGATCTGGAAGTACTGCGAGAGGTAGACCGTCGAGCCGAACATCGCCACGCCGACCATCACCGAGGCGAACGTCGCCAGGCTCGTCGTACGGTCCCGGAAGAGCCGCAGCGGGATGACCGGCTCCGTGGCGCGCAGCTCCACCACCACCGCGGCGGCGAGCAGCAGCACGCCCAGGGCCACCATCCAGGCGGTGGCCGGCGAAGCCCACTCGAAGCTCGACCCGGCCAGCGAGACCCAGACCAGCAAGGTGGAGACCCCACCGGCGATCAGGGTGGCGCCCAGGTAGTCGATGCGCACCTCGCGCCGGATCGTCGGGACGTGCAGCGTCTTCTGGAGCACGACGAAGGCCACCACGGCGACGGGCAGACCGACGAAGAAGCACCAGCGCCACCCCAGGAACGAGGTGTCCACGATCAGCCCGCCGATGAGCGGGCCGCTGACCGTCGCCAGCGCGAAGACCGCACCGATGTAGCCGGAGTACCGACCGCGCTCGCGCGGGGAGACGATGGAGGCGATCACCACCTGCACCAGGGCGGTCAGCCCACCGACGCCGAGGCCCTGGACCGCGCGGGCGGCGATCAGGGAGCCCATGTCGGGCGCGAGCCCGGCGGCGAGCGACCCGAGGGAGTAGACCACCAGCGCCGTCTGCACCAGCAGCTTCTTGCTGAACAGGTCGGAGAGCTTGCCCCAGACCGGCGTCGACGCGGTCATCGTGAGCAGGGTGGCCACCACGACCCACGTGTAGCCCGACTCGGTGCCGTGCAGCACCGACACGATCCGCGGCAGGGCGTTGGACACCACGGTCGAGGAGAGCATCGCGACGAACAGCCCGAGCAGCAGGCCGGACAGCGCCTCGAGCACCTCACGGTGCGTCATCGGCACGGCCTCGTCGGGACGCGGGCCCTCAGGGCTCGCAGCCGCCGGCGGGCCCGCGACGGGCGCCGCGTCGGCGGGTGCGGCGGCAGCCGGCGCCTCGGAGGGAGCACCGACGGGCTCCGGCTCTCGGCGAGAGGTGGCGCGCCGGGCGGCGTGCCTGGGCACGTAGCCGGGGTCCTCGCGGGCGCGACGGTCGGCGCTCTCCCGGGCGGGAGTCTCGGCCCGGTGTCGTGCGGTGACGGGGCGGTCAGCGGTATCGGTCATGGCCTCTGGGTGACGACGGGGTGGGACCCGCGGACTGTACCTGATGTTTGCGTTCTGCAACCAACTGGCCGGGCGGTGATCCTGGTCTCACAGGCACGGCTCCCGAGACCCTCGCCCTCGCTCCGCGCCGGTGGCTGGGCTCAGGGTGCCGGTCGGTCCCGGTCGTAGCGCAGGAAGGCCGGTTGCAGAGCGCTGGCGACCAGCGCCCCCGCGACGCAGGCCAGGCCACCCACCAGGAGCGCCAGCCGCTCCCCCACGCCGGTGGCGACCGAGCCGGCCAGGAAGTCGCCGGCACGCGGCCCGCCGGCCACCACGACGATGAACAGCCCTTGCAGCCGGCCGCGCATCTGGTCGGGCGCCGCCACCTGCAGGATCGTCGAGCGGTACGCCGCGCTCACCATGTCGGCCATCCCGGAGACGGCGAGCAGAAGGACCGCGACCCACAGGATCGTGGTCAGGCCGACCGCGCCGACCACGGCGCCGTACACGACCACCGCGACGACGATCGCCAGGCCCTGCAGCCGGACCCGGCTGATCCAGCCGGAGAGCAGGAACGCGACGACGGCGCCGGCGGCCGGCGCGGACTGCAGCACCCCCACGGTCGCCGCGCCGCCGCCGAAGACCTTGTACGCCAGCGCCGGGAACAGCGAGCGCGGCTGGGCCAGCACCATCGCGCAGAGGTCGAGCACGAACGTCATCCGCAGGTTCGGCGAGCGCCTCAGGAAGCCCAGCCCGTCCACGACCGAGCGGAGTCCGGCGCGCGGGCTGTCGGCCAGCGGGGGCATCCGCGGCATCCGGACCAGTGCGTAGTAGGCGGCCGAGAAGGTGACCACGTCGATGGCGTACGCCGCACCGAAGCCCTGCCACTTGATCGCCAGCGCCCCGAGCATCGGGCCGAACGTGAACCCCAGGTTGAACGACGCCATGTTCAGCGCCGCAGCCGCCGGGATGAGCTCCTTGTCGAGCAGCCGGGGGACCATCGCGCTGCGCGCCGGGTTGTTGACGGCGTAGAAGCCGGACTGCACGGCGATGAGCGCGTAGAGCACCCACACGGAGGTGCTGTGCGCGAACGCCTGGGCGGCCAGCGCGACCGAGACCGCCCACAGCCCCGCAGAGGCGATCAGGGCGAGCGTGCGACGGTCCATGGCGTCCGCGATCGCGCCGCCGTACAGCCCGAGCAGCACGAGCGGACCGAGCGCGAAGACGCCCACCAGACCGACGTAGAACGACGACCGGGTCAGGTCGTAGACCTGGATCGCCACCGCAACGTTCGTCATCTGCTGGCCGAGCTGCGCGACGGTGTTGCCGAAGAACAGCCGGCGGTACGGCGCGGAGACCTGCAGGGGGCGGGTGTCGGTGACCAGCCCCCGCAGCCGCGATCTCACGACCGCCACCCTCTCATCGCGCCTCCGACACCCGGCAGAAACCTCCTTGTCCCCAACCGGCACCCGGACGTACCGTGGTCGCACACAGGAGAGGAGGTGGTCCAGAAGATGCATTCTTATCGGACTTGTGAGGTGGCTGCTTCCTAGCAGCGCACCGGGCCGGCGCCCGTGCTCCTGACCGCCGTCGTGCGGAGGGGGCAGCGCTCGCTGGCAATCCGAAAGCAGTCACCCGACCCGCAGGCGCTCCGGACGCTGTCCGACCCGGAGATGTGGCAACACACCGCCTGCGGGTCGCTCTTTCTGTCTCGCCCCTCCCCGTCCGCCTGCGGTCCCGCCCGGAGGCCGCGCGGGGCGACCGCAGACAACCGGGTCAGGCGACCGCGGCAGCGGCGAACTGCGAGTTGTAGAGCGCGGCGTACGCCCCGTCGCGGGCCAGCAGCTCCTCGTGGTTCCCCTGCTCGACGATCCGGCCGTGCTCCATCACCAGGATCAGGTCGGCGTCCCGGATCGTGGAGAGCCGGTGCGCGATCACGAAGCTGGTGCGGTCGGTGCGCAGCGCGGCCATGGCGTGCTGGACGAGCAGCTCGGTGCGGGTGTCGACCGAGCTGGTCGCCTCGTCGAGGATCAGCAGCGCCGGGTCGGCGAGGAACGCGCGCGCGATGGTCACGAGCTGCCGCTCCCCCGCACTGATGTTGCTGCCCTCCTCGTCGATCACCGTGTCGTAGCCGTCCGGGAGCGCGTGCACGAAGCGGTCGACGAACGTGGCCTGCGCCGCGGCGAGGATCTCCTCCTCGGTGGCGTCCGGGCGCCCGTAGGCGATGTTGTCCCGGATCGTGCCCTCGAACAGCCAGGTGTCCTGCAGCACCATCCCGATCCGGCCGCGCAGGTCGGCGCGGCGCATCGCCGAGACGTCCACGCCGTCCAGCGTGATCCGGCCCGCCTGCACGTCGTAGAACCGCATCACCAGGTTCACCAGCGTGGTCTTCCCGGCGCCGGTGGGACCCACGATCGCGACCGTGTGACCCGGTTCGGCCACCAGGGACAGGTCCTCGATGAGCGGGCTGTCCTCCTCGTAGCGGAACGACACGTGCTCGAACGCCACCCGGCCACGACCGCCCTCGGCGAGCGGGGCGTGCTCCTCGACCGGCTCCTCCTCGGCGTCGAGCAGCTCGAAGACCCGCTCCGCCGACGCCACACCGGACTGGAGCAGGTTGATCATCGACGCGACCTGGGTCAGCGGCTGGGTGAACTGCCGGGAGTACTGGATGAACGCCTGGACGTCGCCGAGGCTCATGGTGCCGCTGGCCACCCGCAGACCGCCGAGCACCGCGATCACGACGTAGTTGAGGTTCCCGATGAACATCATCATCGGCATGATCAGGCCGGAGACGAACTGAGCCCCGAAGCTCGCCCGGAACAGCTCCTCGTTCTCGGTGGCGAAGGCCTGCTCGACCTCGTGCTGCCGGCCGAACACCTTGACCAGCTCGTGGCCGGTGTAGGCCTCCTCGACCTGCGCGTTGAGCCGGCCGGTGCGCCGCCACTGGGCGATGAACATGCCCTGGGAGCGCTTCATGATCAGCGCGGTCACCACCATCGTGATCGGCACCGTCACCAGCGCGACGAGCGCCAGGGACCAGGAGATCGAGAACATCATCACGATCACGAACACCACGGTGAGCAGCGAGGTGAGCAGCTGGCTCATGGTCTGCTGCAGGGTCTGGCTGACGTTGTCGATGTCGTTGGTGACCCGGCTGAGCAGCTCCCCGCGCGGCTGCTGGTCGAAGAAGCGCAGGGGCAGCGCGTTGACCTTCGCCTCGACGTCGGCGCGCAGCCGTCGAATGGTGTTCTGCACGACCCCGTTGAGCAGGAAGCCCTGGAGGAACGACAGCAGCGCGGCCGCGACGTAGACGACGAGCGCCCAGGTCAGCACGGTGCGGACGGCGGTGAAGTCGACGCCCTGCCCGGGCACGACGTGCATGCTCGCGAGCATGTCGGCCATCGTGCCCTGGCCGCGGGCCCGCAGACCCGCCACCGCCTGGGCCTTGGTGACCCCGGCCGGCAGCCGCTCCCCGACGTAGCCGGAGAAGATCAGGTCGGTCGCGCGACCCAGGATCCGGGGGCCCAGCGACATCAGGAAGACCGCCACGACGGCGAGCAGGACGACGGCGACCGCACCCATCCGGTCCGGGCCCAGCCGAGCGAGCAGCCGCCGGGCGGACGGTCCGAACTGCATCGCCTTCTGACCGACCATCCCGCCGCCCATCGGGCCGCCGCGTCCGGGGCCGCCGCCGGTCACCACCCGCTCGGTCTCCTTGAGCCGTCCGTCCGCCGGCTTCGCAGGGGTGCTCACGCGGCCTCCTGCGCACTCAGCTGGGACTCGACGATCTCCTGGTAGGTGGCACACGAGGCGAGCAGCTCGTCGTGGCGGCCGCGGCCGACGATCCGGCCGTCCTCGAGCACGATGATCTGCTCGGCGTCCACGATCGTGGAGACCCGCTGGGCGACGATCACCACGGTGGCCTCCCGGGTCAGCGGCTTCAGCGCTGCGCGCAGCCGGGCGTCGGTGCTCAGGTCGAGCGCCGAGAACGAGTCGTCGAACAGGTAGATCTCGGGCTGCCGGATCAGGGCCCGGGCGATCGCCAGCCGCTGCCGCTGACCGCCCGAGACGTTGGTGCCGCCCTGGGCGATCGGCGCCTCGAGGCCCCCGGGCATCTCCTCGACGAAGTCCCGGGCCTGCGCGACCTCGAGCGCCGCCCACATCTGGTCGTCCGTGGCGTCGGGGTTGCCGTAGCGCAGGTTGCCGGCGACCGTCCCGCTGAACAGGTAGCCCTTCTGCGGCACCAGGCCGATCCTGCTCCAGAGCAGCTCCGGCTCGAGGCGTCGTACGTCGACGTCGTCGACGTACACGGCGCCGCCGGTGGTGTCGAACAGCCGGGGCACCAGGTTCAGCAGCGTGGTCTTGCCGGCGCCGGTGGATCCGATGATCGCGGTGGTCTGACCGGGCCGCGCGGAGAAGGTGATGTCCTGCAGCACCGGGGCCTCGGCGCCGGGGTAGGTGAACTCGACGCGTTCGAGGTCGAGCGTCCCGGTGGCCGACAGCGACGTGACGGGCTCGGCGGGCGGGACCACCGACGACTCGGTGTCGAGCACCTCGACGATGCGGTCCGCGCACACCGAGGCGCGCGGCACCATGACGAGCATGAAGGTGGCCATCATCACCGACATCAGGATCTGCACGAGGTAGGCGAGGAAGGCCGTCAGCGAGCCGACCTGCATCTGGCCGGAGTCGACGCGGTGGCCCCCGAACCACAGCACCGCCACGCTGGAGACGTTGAGGATCAGCATCACCGTCGGGAACATCGCGGCCATCCAGCGGCCGGTGAAGATCGCCACGTCGGTGAGCTCGTCGTTCGCGCGGGCGAACCGCGCGGTCTCGTAGGGCTCGCGGACGAACGCGCGGACCACGCGGATGCCGGTGATCTGCTCACGGAGGACCCGGTTGACGGCGTCGATCCGGACCTGCATCTTCCGGAAGCCCGGCACCATGTTGGAGATGATGAAGCCGGCGGCCAGGAACAGCGCCGGCACGCAGACCGCGATCAGCCAGGAGAGCCCCAGGTCCTGCCGCATCGCCATCAGGACGCCGCCGACCATCATGATCGGCGCGGCGACCATCATCGTGCACGTCATCAGCACGAGCATCTGGACCTGCTGCACGTCGTTGGTGTTGCGGGTGATCAGCGACGGCGCGCCGAACCGGGCCACCTCGCGGCCCGAGTAGCCGCTGACCCGGTGGAAGATCCCGGCACGGACGTCGCGGCCGAAGGCCATCGAGGTCTTGGCGCCGAAGTAGACCGCGGAGCCGCTGCACACGATCTGCACCAGCGAGACCGCGAGCATCAGCGCGCCGACGCGCACGATGTAGCCCGGGTCGCCCTTGGCCACGCCGTTGTCGATGATGTCGGCGTTCAGCGTCGGAAGGTACAGCGAGGCCATCGTGCCCACGAACTGCAGCACCACCACCATGGTGAGCCAGCCCTTGTAGCGGGCCAGGTACTCCCGCAGGAGTCTCAGCAGCATCCTCGGTCCTCCTCGGTCGGGGCCGCGAGCGCGCCGTGCAGCACGACGTCCACGATCTCCTCGGGTGTCATCAGGTCGTTCTCGGCGATCTCGGCGTGCGAGGCCGAGAAGGTCAGCAGCCGCAGGCTGTGCAGCATCAGGTGCGGCGAGACCCGCAGCCGGTCCACGTCGGGCCCGACGAGCTCCTCGAGCACCTCCCGGACCTCGGCGCGCCAGGTGCCGGGGGCGTCAGAGGCCTCGAGGTGCCGGGGCGGCGCGACGAGCCCCACCGCACGCATCAGCCGGAAGATGCCGATGAACCGGCGCTGCAGGATCCGTACGACGTCGACGAGCCGGTCCTCGAGCGGCTGGTCCCGGCGTACGGCGCGGAGCTCGGCGATCAGCGGCGCCGGGTCGAAGACGTCGCGCAGCGCGGCGTCGACGAGCTCGTCCTTGCTGTCGAAGACCCGGAAGATCGTGCCCTCGGCGATGCCGGCCCGGTGCGCGATCTGCTTGGTGGTGACCGCGCGGCCGTGCTCCACGAGCAGCGGGAGCACCGCATCGAGGATCGTGCGGCGCCGCTCGTCCGGCGGCATCGGCGCGGCGCGGCGCCCGCGGGCCTGGGTCACCCGGCCATGCTAAGTGAGTGAGCGCTCACTCACAATCGGTTTTTGCGGCGTCTGTGGTCAGGGCGCGAGCCGCTCGATCCCCCAGCCGCCGTCCCGGCGGCACGCCGGTAGCGCAGCCGGTCGTGCATCCGGCCCTGCCGGCCCTGCCAGAACTCCACCGCCGAGGGGCGCACCCGGTAGCCGCCCCAGTGCGGCGGGACCGGGATCTCGTCGGTCGCCGCGAACCGCCGGCTGAGCTCGTCGTACGCCGCGTCGAGCGCCGCACGGTCCGGCACCACCCGCGACTGGGGCGACGCCCAGGCGCCGATCCGCGACCCTCGCGGTCGGCCGGCGAAGTAGCTCTGGTTCTCCTCGTGGCTCAACCGGACCGCCTCGCCCTCGACGCGGACCTGCCGCTCGAGGTCGTGCCAGGGGAAGAGCAGCGCGCACGCCGGGTTCGCGGCGAGCTCGGCCCCCTTGCGCGAGTCGTAGTTGGTGTAGAAGACGAAGCCGTCGTCGGCGACCCCCTTCAGCAGCACGATCCGGGCCGCCGGCCGGGCGTCCGCGCCGACGGTCGAGACGACCATGGCGTTCGGCTCGTGGAGACCCGCCCGCACGGCGTCGTGCATCCACCGCCGGAACATCGCCACCGGGTCGGCATCGAGGTCGCCCTCGGACAGTCCGCCGAGGGCGTACTCCCGGCGCAGGTCGCGCAGCTCGCGGTCGTTCACGACTCGAATCTAGGCGATCGGGGGGTCGGTTCGCCGCGTCGCGTCGTGACGCGCCGCCCGCGAGGGGTGAGAATGCAGCCGACGCAGACCCGACCCTGAGGAGCGAGATGACGCAGGTGCAGCACGGCCTCGAGGGCGTCGTGGCCTTCGAGACGGGGATCGCCGAGCCGGACAAGGAGGGCTCAGCGCTGCGCTACCGCGGCGTCGACATCGAGGAGATCGTCGGGCGGGTGCCCTTCGAGAACGTCTGGGGGCTGCTCGTGGACGGCGCCTACGAGCCCGGGCTGCCCCCCGCGGAGCCCTACGCCCTGCCGGTGCACTCCGGTGACATCCGCGTCGACGTGCAGAGCGCGATCGCGATGCTCGCGCCGACCTGGGGTCTGCACCCGCTGTACGACATCGACGAGCCGCAGGCGCGCGAGGACCTCTCCCGGGCCGCGGTGATGGTGCTGTCGTTCGTGGCGCAGGCCGCCCGTGGTCTCGGACAGCCGCGGGTGCCCCAGTCGCAGGTCGACCGGGCCGGGTCGATCACCGAGCGGTTCATGCTGCGCTGGCGCGGCGAGCTCGATCCGAAGCACGTCCGGGCCGTCGACGCGTACTGGGCGTCGGCCGCCGAGCACGGGATGAACGCCTCGACGTTCACCGCCCGGGTGGTGGCCTCCACCGGCGCGGACGTCGCCGCCGCCCTGTCGGCCGCGGTCGGCGCGATGAGCGGGCCCCTGCACGGCGGTGCGCCGTCACGGGTGCTCGGCATGATCGAGGAGGTCGAGCGCACCGGAGACGCGCGGGCCTACGTCCGGCGGGTCCTCGACACCGGCGACCGGCTGATGGGGTTCGGGCACCGGGTGTACCGCGCCGAGGACCCTCGCGCCCGGGTCCTGCGGCGGACCGCCCGCGAGCTGGCCGCCCCGCGCTACGAGGTGGCGGTGGCACTCGAGCAGGCCGCGCTCGCCGAGCTCCGCGAACGGCGTCCGGACCGGGTCCTGGAGACCAACGTCGAGTTCTGGGCCGCGATCGTGCTCGACTTCGCCGAGGTGCCGCCGCACATGTTCACCTCGATGTTCACCTGCGCGCGCACCGCGGGCTGGTCCGCCCACGTCCTCGAGCAGAAGCGCACCGGCCGACTGATCCGCCCGTCGGCGATCTACACCGGTCCGCGGACCCGGCGCGCCGACGAGGTGCCCGGGTGGGACCCGGTCTGGGGGCGCTGAGGCCGGGCCGTCGGATGCCCGGCTTGAAGTGATGTGTCCGAAAGTGTCAAGATCGACGTCAGTCGCGTTCAGACGTCGAGCGGGCTGCGCACTGACGAGAGGGTCTGCATGCACCTCACCATCGACACCCGGCACGACAACGGCTACGCCGTGGTCGCCCCCTCCGGCGAGATCGACCTCGCCACCCACAAGGAGCTCCGCGAGACCATCGACGCCCTCTGCGTGGCGGACGGCGCGCACGTCGTCGTCGACCTGTCCGACACCGAGTTCATCGACTCCACCGGTCTGGGCGCCCTGATCGGTGGCCGTCGCAAGGCGCACACCTACCACGGCTCGTTCTCGGTGGTCTGCACCCAGGAGCAGTTCCTGAAGCTGTTCCGGCTCACCGGCCTCGACAAGGTCTTCGAGATCCACAGCACCGTCGCGGAGGCCACCTCCCGGCCGCTCACGGCACACGTCCTCGACCCGGCGGACCAGTCGGCCTGAGCGCCCTGACCGAGGCGGCGTGCGGTCAGAGCGGCTTGCCGAGGTAGCGGGCGGTCGGCGACCAGGCGTAGTGCCCGAACGCCGGCACGGGGCGGTAGCCGCACGCCTGGTAGAGCGTGATCGCCTCGGGCTGGCGGAGACCGGTCTCGAGCACGATGAGGTCCGCCCCGGCCCGGCGCGCGGTCGTCTCCAGGTGCGCGAGCACGGCTCGGGCGAAGCCGCGTCGGCGGCTGTGCGGGGCGACGTACATCCGCTTCACCTCGACGGCCGCGCCGCGCCCGAGGGCCGTGACGTCTGGGCGCCGTCGCCAGCCGCCCATCGCCGTCGGCCGGCCGTCGTGGTAGCCCACGAAGAACGCTCCCGACGGCGCGTCGAACATCGCCGGCTCGAGCGGGGTGTCGTCCGGTCCGCCGTACCGCACGACGTACTCGGCCTGCACCTCCGCGACGAGCGCCTGCGCGTCCGGGTGCGTGATCGCGACGCTGACCAGCCGCAACGGCTCGGGCAGCACGTCGCGCGCTGCGGGCGGGTCACAGCTGCTCACGATGTGCCCCTCGTCGGCCGGGTCGATCGGTGGGTGCCAGACTAGAACCCTGACAACGGGGTCAGGTCACCCGCTCTCGATCATCAGCCGATCATCACAGAGGAACCCACGTGACCGACGCGATCACCATCCCTGACTCGATCAAGCCGGCCGACGGCCGCTTCGGCGCCGGCCCCGCAAGGTACGCACCGAGGCGCTGCAGAGCGCTGGCCGCCACCGGGACCTCCCTGCTCGGCACCTCGCACCGCCAGGCGCCGGTGAAGGGCCTCGTCGGCCGGGTCCGCGAGGGCGTCTCCGCGCTGCTCGGCCTGCCCGACGGCTACGAGGTCGTGCTCGGCAACGGCGGCGCGACGGCCTTCTGGGACATCGCCACGTTCGGGCTGATCCGCGAGAAGCAGCCAGCACCTGTCCTTCGGCGAGTTCTCCTCGAAGTTCGCCAAGGCCGCCACGCAGGCGCCGTTCCTCGGCGAGCCGACCGTGTCATCGAGTCGCAGCCCGGCAGCCGCCCGACCCGCGCGCCGAGGCCGGCGTCGACGTCTACGCCTGGGCGCACAACGAGACCTCCACCGGCGTGATGGCGCCGGTGCGCCGGGTCGAGGGCGCCGACGACGGCGCGCTGGTGCTCGTCGACGCCACCTCCGGGGCCGGCGGCCTGCCGGTCGACCTGCGCGAGGTGGACGCCTACTACTTCGCGCCGCAGAAGTGCTTCGCCTCCGACGGCGGTCTCTGGGTCGCCGTGCTGTCGCCCGCCGCGCTCGACCGGGCGGCGGAGATCGCCGCCACCGACCGCTGGGTGCCGGCGTTCTTCGACCTGCCGACGGCGATCGACAACTCGCTCAAGAACCAGACCTACAACACCCCCGCCGATCGCGACGCTGTTCCTGATGGCCGAGCAGCTCGACTGGCTCAACGGCCAGGGCGGCCTGGAGTTCGCGGTCGCCCGCACGACGGACAGCTCGAACCGGCTCTACACCTGGGCGGAGAAGACGTCCTACACCACGCCGTACGTCAGCGACCCTCGAGCAGCGCTCGCTGGTGATCGGCACCATCGACTTCGACGACGCCATCGACGCCACGGCGGTCGCGAAGAGCCTGCGCGCCAACGGCATCGTCGACGTCGAGCCCTACCGCAAGCTCGGCCGCAACCAGCTGCGGGTGGCGATGTTCCCCGCGATCGACCCGGCCGACGTCGAGGCCCTCACCGCCTGCGTCGACCACGTCGTCGAGCGGCTCTGACCGCGACGCACGCCGAGCCGGCCACGGCCGCCGCCAGCAGCACGCCGGCTCCGACGGCGAGCCCGGCCGGGCCCGACGACCCTCCGGTCGCCGGGTCCGGCGGCGGCGCTGCCGGGCGTCGGTGACCGGGTCGCCGGCGGGCGAGCGGCGGTGGCCGCCGGCTGCAGGGCCCCGGTCATCGAGCCCGGGCAGCGACACCTCGAGCACCCGGGCGCCGCGCCCTCCGAGGTCAGGTAGACCCGGCCGTCCCGCGCGATCGACGACCCCCTCCCCCTGGTCCTGGCGCGGCAGCTGAACTCCGCCACCTCCTCGAAGCCCGGGAAGGTGTACACGCGCGGCAGGCTGTAGCGGCGCAGCAGGACGTGCCGGCCGTCCGGGAGTGAAGGCGCCGTCGGTGACCAACGCCGGCACGCGTCCGCGAACCGGTCGAGCGGGTTGTCGACGCCGGCGCGCAGCGTCTGCGGAGCCGGCGTACACGGTCCCGCCGAGCAGCGACTTGGTCACGACGAACAGCCGACCGGTCGCGGGGTGGACCAGCAGCGTCTCGGCGTCGTGCGGGCCGTCGGGGTAGCGCAGTCGTAGCCGACCGCGTCCACGCTGCCGTCGCCCCGCGCGGCCGGCCGGACCCGGTGGACCGCGGATCGACCCGGCGCTGCTCGGCGGTTGTCGCCGATGTCGCCGACCCACACGGTGCCGTGCGGCCCGGGGGCGAGCGCCTCGACGTCGTCGGGGTCCTGGTCGGCGTACGTCGTGACGGCGACCGTCTCGCCGGTCGCCAGGTCGACGGCGTAGAGCACCGGTCCGTCGCCGGAGTCGTTGACGGTGAAGAGCCGGTCGCCGCGCACGACCAGCCCGCTGGACTCGTCGATGCCGGCGTCGCTGAAGCGGTCACGACGACCTCGTCCGATCGATCCGACGGCTCCCGTCGGAGCGAAGGCTGCACCGGCACCCGGCCCAGCCAGGGCCACCGCGAGCACGGCGCAGCGCGACGTACCTAGGCGCGCCGGCTCATCGGGATCCGGCTACGCGAGGCGCTCCTCGAGCAGCTCGGCGAGGCGCGGGTCGGACGTTCCAGGTGCGGACCAGCTCGTCGAGCTCCTCGCGGGCCGCCGGCGGAGGCGCCGCGCCGGTGCGCACGGCGCGCAGCAGGGTGTTGCGCGGCGTGTGCTGGCTCTCGACGAACTCGATGACGTCGACGCGGTAGCCCAGCAGGCGCAGCACGCCCGCCCGCAGCGCGTCGGTGAGGGTGTCCGCGAACCGCTCGCGGAGGATGCCGTGCCGGGTGAGCAGGGAGTACGGCGCCGGGGTGGGCGTCCTGCGCAGCTGGGCGGCGACGTCGTGGTGGCAGCAGGGCGCGGCGAGCACCAGGGAGGCGTCCCAGAGCGACCGCCCGGGCCAGCGCGTCGTCGGTGGCGGTGTCGCAGGCGTGCAGCGCGAGCACCACGTCCGGCGGCTCCTCGAGCGACGACCGCGCCGATGTCGCCCTGGACGAAGCCGCATCGAGTCCGGCGATGCCGAGCCGCTCGGCGACCTCGGTGTTGTGCCGGTGCGACTGCTCCTTGACGTCGACGCCGACCAGGTGCACCGGAAGCCCGCGCACCCGCGGTGAGGTAGCGGTGCGCGGCGAAGGTGAGGTAGGCGTTGCCGCAGCCGAGGTCGACGACGCGCAGCGGGGCCTCGCGGCGACGGGGTGCGCAGCCGCCCCGAGGCGAGGGCGTCGTCGAGCGCCGGCCCGAGGCTGCGCAGGAACTCCTCGACCTGGCGGTACTTCGCCTGCCTGCTCGGCCTGACCCGCCCTCGCTCGTCGGAGATGCCGACGCGCGACGAGCGCCGGGTCGTCCTCGGGCAGCAGCCGCGGCTTGGGCCGGTCGTGCGCGCGCGAGCACGCCGGGCGCAGCGCCGTCGATCCGCTCTGCGCGGCCGGTGTGCACCATCGCCTCGAGCTTCTTGGTCACCCGGACCTGGGCGTCTCGGTCGACGGTGTCGACGTGCCAGTTGCCGAACGGCTCGTCGAGCAGGTCGTCGACGCGCCTCGCCGGAGTCGCCGCACCGCGTGGTTGGAGGTGTGCGCCTGCGTCGCGTCGTACGCCGTGACCTGCAGGTGACGGCCGGCCTTGAGGTCGACGTACCGCAGCTCCACCCGCCGCCAGCGCGGGCGTGCGGCCCTTCTGCCGGCCGGAGGCGACCGCGCGGACCAGCGCCTCGGTCGTCGAGCATCAGGGAGCGCATCCGGGCGAGGGCCCGCAGCAGGGGCTCGGCCAGGCTCAGCCCCGCACCAGGGCGGCGACCGCCACGATGAGGATCAGCGCCGCCAGGGCGGCCGGGATCACCATGCGGCGGTAGCGGGGGTTCATGGGGGACGAGTTTATCCGAGCGGGCCTTGAGCCCCATCGTGCTATGGAGGCTCCACCCGTGCCGGACTAGCGTCGCGTCGGGAGAACACAGACCACTTCACGCGGAAGCGGCCTGCACGGATCTAAGGAGGCCAGCAGTGTTCATCCAGATCATCCAGGGCAGGTGCACCGCGCCAGGAGGAGCTGCACGAGCATCGACCGAGCAGTGGAGCCGCGAGATCGGCCCCACGCGTCCACCGGCTGGCTCGGCGGGACCTACGGCTTCACCGACGACGGCACCGTTCGTCGGCGTGGTCCGCTTCGACTCGCGGGAGACGGCGCAGGCGAACTCCGCAGCGTCCCGAGCAGCGGAGATGGTGGGCCGGGTGGAGAAGTGCTTCGACGGCCCGGTGACGTTCCACGACGCCGACGAGGTCATGCTGATGATGGACGGCGGCTCCGACGACGGCGCGGTTCGTCCAGGTGATCCAGGGCAAGGTCGACGACCCCGCCGACTCGAGGCGCGCGTGTGATCGCCGAGACCACGGTGCTGCACGAGGCCCGCCCGGAGATCCTCGGCGCCACCATCGCGATCGAGGCGGACGGCACCTTCACCGAGACGGTGGCCTTCACCGACGAGGCGGCCGCCCGGGAGGGCGAGCAGACGCGGATGCCGCGGCGAGATGCAGCGACTACGCTGGACGCGGCGATGACGCACGACGTCAGTTCCTCGACCTGCACCAGCCCTGGTTCGCCAGTCAGCCCGCGAGGGCCGCGGCGGAGAGTTGACGGCGCGGCGGGCCACCACCTCACCGACCGCGCCGTCGCTGGTGCGCGGCATGACGGAGTCGGGGTCGGCGTGCGACCGGCGCGGCGCCGGGTCCAGCAGGCCGCGGGACCGGCTGAAGACGGCGACGGCCAGCAGCGTCCCGAGCATGGTGGCCGCGCCGCCGCCGATCAGGGTCCAGCGCGCGCCGAACGTCTCGCCGACCCAGCCCACGATCGGGCGACCCGAGCGGGCGTGCCGCCCATGAAGATCATCATGTAGAGCGCCATCACCCGGCCGCGCAGCGCGGGGGCGACGCTGAGCTGGATGGTGGTGTTCGCCGCGGTGATCATGGTCAGCGCGGTGAGCCCGATGACCGGGGTCCACAGCGCGAAGGTGAGGTACGACGGGAGCAGCCCGGCGACGACCTCGGCGAGCCCGAAGCCGAGCGCGGCCAGGATCACCAGGCGGTGACGCGGACGACGCCGCGGCGGGCCGCGAGCAGCGCGCCGGTCAGCGAGCCGACCGCCATCGTGGTGCCGAGGATGCCGTACTCCGAGGCGCCCTTGCCGAACACGTCGGTGGCCATCAGCGCGGAGGTCATCTGGAAGTTGAGGCCGAAGGTGCCGGCGAAGAAGACGATCGCGAGGATCATCATGATGTCCGGGTCGGCTGCGGACGTAGCGCAGGCCGTCGCGGATCATGCCCTTCTCGCGCGCCTGCGGCGTCCGGCGTGTCCAGCTCGCGCGGTCCGCATCCGCTGCAGCGCCACGATCACCGCGCCGTAGGAGAGCGCGTTGACCAGGATCACCCAGCCGGTGGCCTGCGACGCCGCCGCCGAGCCAGGCGATCATGAAGCCGGCCAGCGCCGGGCCGACGATCCGGGCGGCGTTGAACGAGGCGGAGTTGAGTCCCACCGCGTTGCTGCAGGTCGTCCTTGGTCGACCATCTCGCTGACGAACGACTGCCGGGCCGGGGCGTCGAAGGCGGTGCCGATGCCGAAGACGAAGGCGAGCAGCGTAGACGTGCCAGGCCTCGACGACGCCGGTGACGGCGAGCAGCCCGAGCACCAGCGCGGGTGCGGCCATCATGAAGCCTGGGTGACCTGGAGCAGCCGCCGCTTGGGGAACCGGTCGGCGACCAGCCCGGCGTACGGGCGAGAGCAGCAGGATGGGCAGGAACTGCAGACCTGTGGTGATGCCGAGCGCCGTGCCGCGTTGCCGGTCAGCTGCAGCACGAGCCAGTCCTGGGCGACCCGCTGCATCCAGGTTCCGGTGTTCGACACGACACCACCGGCGGCGTACAGCCGGTAGTTGCGGTTCGACAGGGCGCGGAACGTGGGGCTCAAGCGTGGGCCAGCCTCTCCAGGATCGGGGCCGCCTCGACGCAGCACGGAACGTTCTTCGGGCGTGAGCTCGCGCAGTCGCCGGGCCAGCCAGGCGTCGCGGCGGCGACGGTCGGCCGCGAGGGTCGCGCTGCCCTTGTCGGCGAGCTCGATGACGACCTGCCGGCGCCGTCGGTCTCGTGGGCCCGGCGTACGACGTACCCGCCTCCTCGAGGCAGTTGACGGTGCGGGTCATCGAGGGCGGCTGCACCCGCTCGTGGGCGGCGAGCTCGCCGATCGAGCAGGCCCCGTTGCGGAAGAGCGCGCCGAGCACGGACAGCTGGCCGATGCTCAGCTCGTTGTCCGGGTCGCGCTCGCTGCGCAGCCGGCGGGTGAGCCGGGCGACGGAGATGCGGAGGGCGGCCGCGAGACCCGGCGTCGGTGCGGGCGATCTTCTCGATCGACGGAGCCATGATACTTAGCATAACTCATTACCTGTGCTAAGCTATTTCCCGAGCCGCGACCGCTGCGCTCGACCCCGCGCACGACCGCCGGCGCGGACCGCCGGTCAGCCGATGTCGCGGCGCGCGGAACCCGGCGCCACGCCCACGACCGGCCAGGGCGACGCAGTCACGGCACCAGCGACGACGAGCGGGCCGCCGCGGTGACGAGGCGCCGGCACCGCCGGGACGTGGGTGAACGGCGAGATGTCTCCAGCCACCGCGGCGGGTCGAGCAGCCCGCCGAGCCAGCCGAGCACGAAGCAGAGGGCCAGCACCGCCCAGACGGCCCCGCGAGGCGCGGGGCAACCACCCGAACAGGAGGACGGCCAGCCCGGCGAGCAGCAGCACCGCGGGCAGGTAGACCAGCGGAGCGCCGTCATCCGGACCACCTCGGCCCGGCCGCCCGCGGTGACGGCGTAGGCGACGCCCGATGCCGAGCCCGCCCGCGACGAGCACCGCGAGTCCGGCGAGCGTCACCAGCAGGTGCCGAACAGCCACCGGGCGCGGGACACGGCGGTGGCGAGCAGCGGCTCGAGCCGGTCCGCGGTCTCCTCGCTGCGCGTCCGCAGCGCCGAGGACACCGCGAAACCCGCCGGCCGAGCGGCGAGCAGGAGCAGCGAGGTGGCGAAGAAGGCGTCGACCAGCGTCCCGTCCCCGGAGGCGCGCGAAGTACTTCGCCAGCGTCGGGTTGTCCTCGACCATGTCCTGGATCGCCTCGCTGAACGACCCGAGACAGCGCCCATCGCAAGAGGCCGACCGGCCAGCCGACCAGCGCGCCTCGCTGCAGCCGCCAGGCCAGGCCGACGGCGCCGGACAGCGCCGGGCGGCCTCGGCGCGCCCGGGCCGGGCCGGCACCAGGCCGGCGCCGAAGTCGCGGGCCGGCGAGCACGAGCGCCACCGCGACCAGCAGGGCAGCGCCGCGGCGCAGCAGCGAGCAGGGCCAGCGGCCACCACCGGTTCGGCGTCGTAGGCACGCGGCCTGCTGGGACCAGCCGATCGGCGACAGCCACGACCAGCCGGTCTCCGCACGTCGCCGGCGGCGCGCAGCCCGAACGCGACGGCGAAGACACGCCAGCGCCGAGCCGCCGACCGCCCGCGCCCGTGGCGTCAACACCTGGGCGAGCGCAAGCGGCGACGCGCGGCGAACACGATGCCCGAAGGCGGCGACGGAGGCGCCGTAGAGCAGCGACTCCGCCACCGGAGGCTGGCGCCTCGGCGACGAACGCCAGCGTGACCGCCGACGCCCGACCAGCAGCGAGGCGCCGGCGGCGACCAGCGCCGCCGCGGCGACCGGCGTGCGTGGCGACCGACCACGGTCGAGCCGAGCAGCTCGTGCGGCCGGCCTCCTCCTCGGCGCCGGGTGTGGCGCATGACGTGAAGACCGCCATCAGGCCGACGCCCGAGCGAGCGCGGTGAGGCTGGTCTCGTAGATGAGGATCCCGCCATCGTGTCGGTCAGCGCGACCGGGCGGCCCGGCCATGGCGATCGACGCCGGCGAGTCGCCGACCGTGCCGGCGTACGCGCGATCTCGGCCGGGGTCGTCGTAGGAGGTCCGGACCGCCACGGCGGAGGCGTAGGTCATGCCGACGATCGCGAGGATCCAGACCGGGAGGAGACCCGGTCGCGCCGGAGCACGAGCCGGACCAGGGGGCCGACGCCCGGTGAACGCGGTCATCGCGACCCGCTGCCTCCGCGGCGCACCTGGTCGCCGTACTGGCGGAGGAAGAGCTCCTCGAGGGTCGGCGGGTGGCTGACCAGCGAGCCTGATCCGCAGCGGCGGCGAGGTAGTCCATGGCGTCGTCGAGGTGGTCGGTGTCGACCTCGAAGGACACGCGTGCCGTCCTCGTGCGGCACGTGGGCGACGCCGGGCAGGTCGGCGAGCGCCGTCGGCGGCCGGCTCGGTCTCGACCACGACCGTGGTGCGGGTGAGGTGCCGCAGCTCGGCGAGGGTACCGCGTCTGGACGGTCCGGCCGTCGCGGATGATGCTGACCCGGTCGCACAGCGCCTCGACCTCGGCCAGGATGTGGCTGGAGAGCAGCACCGTGCGGCCCGCGGCCGCGTCCTCGCGGACGCAGTCCTGGAACACCGCCTCCATCAGCGGGTCGAGCCCGGCGGTCGGCTCGTCGAGCAGCAGCAGCTCGACGTCGGAGGCCAGCGCGGCGACCAGCGCCACCTTCTGGCGGTTGCCCTTTGAGTAGCGTGCGGGCCTTCTTGCGCGGGTCGAGGTCGAAGCGCTCGAGCAGGGCGGCGCGCCGCGGCGGGTCGATGCCGCCGCGCATCCGTCCGAGCAGGTCGATCACTTCGCCTCCGGTAAGGTTCGGCCACAGCGTCACGTCGCCGGGGACGTAGGCAAGGCGACGGTGCAGGGCGACGGCGTCGCGCCACGGGTCGCCGCCCAGCAGCGCGACCGCCGGCGTCGGCGCGCAGCAGGCCGAGGAGGATGCGGATGGTGGTGGACTTGCCGGCCCCGTTTGGACCGAGGAAGCCGTGGACCTCGCCCTGGCGACGGAGAGGTCCATCAACGAGGCGCTGGCTGCCTATAGCGAGGCACGCCGCGAACTGACCGAGTTTGACATGGAGTTCAGCCCGATCCTGGCACAGCGGACCACGCTGGAGGAGGAGTTGAAGGCGGCACAGGCACAGTTGACGGCCGCGATGGCCGGTCAAAATATCGACTTTGTGGAGGATGGAGACTTTGGCGTGACGCTGGTCCGCAGCAAGAGTTTCGACACGAAGCAGACCGTCCAGAACTTGATTGATGCCGGCGTCATCACGAACAAGCAATGGGTGCAGGCGTTGGTACAGGTCCAGCGCGCGCCCTACATCAAGGCGACGATAAGAAGAGGATAGAGTTCAGATGGCTGAACGAGCAATGCAACCATCTTCGACATGAATGAACCTGCGGTGCTGGACTTCGGCACGCTGCGTCCGGTGCTGGTCGACGGTGGGCTGCCGAAGCTGAACGAGCAGGAGCAGGTCGGAATACTACCGCGCAGTCTGTCAGAGCATCGGGATTAACTTCCGCACCCGGCCCTTTTGCCTACCTGGAGCTGAACGGCCGCGTGGTGCTCTATGCGCTGCGTGAGTGTGCCGAGCAACTACGCAAATTGAACGGAACGACGTATCGGTCTCCATCACCAGTCGCGAGATGATCGAAGACTGCTACGTGGTGACCGCGTTGAGGCGAGGCTGCCCAACGGGCGCACCGACTCGTCAGACCGGCGCGATCCATCGCTGGCCAGAAGGGCGAGGCGAAAGCCAATTCGCTGATGAAGGCGGAGACCAAAGCCAAGCGCCGGGTGACACTTTCGATCTGCGGCCTGGGGATTGCTGGACGAGTCTGAGACGGTCGATATCCCCGGTGCTGAGTTCGTAACCTCGACGTTCGCGAACGCCCCGCACAGGCCATTTCTGCGCCGACCACGCGCTACGACGACCCGGACGCGCCGCTCGACGCGATGGGACAGCGGCGTCTCTACGAGTTCGCCCGTAAGCACGCCGTGCCCGCGAAGGATGTCGCGAACCAAATCAAGGCGCTCGGCTATGAGGCCATGACCGTCGCGCAGGGCCGTGAAATAGGCGAGTGGATAAAGAGTGAGGCTGAACGGCGCGCGGCTGAGCTGAACGCGGACCTTGAGGGCTTCGACGCTGAGTAGACGCACGAGGGGCCGGGGATGGTTGCCGCCACCCCGGCCCGACCACGATGGGGGAATAGGAATGCTCAACTCAGAATACTTCGCACGGCTCGTGCTAGACACGCTCGACGTCGCGTTCGACCCGTCCGTCGACTGTGACCCGCTGGCACTACTCGATAGCGTCGACCTGCGCAAACTGGTCGCCTGCTACGTCGACGCGCGG
>CAWEQW010000014.1:0-192289 GCA_963811365.1 uncultured Actinomycetota bacterium
CTAGCCCCTCCCGCAGGTTGCCGGCGCACTACTCACCACCCAAGAACGTCAACACGCTGACGACCAACAACACCTCTCGAAGGGAGCTCGTCATGAGCTCTGAGACCAGGCCCACCGGGGAGCGCGCCGCGACGATGCGCGCGGTCACACATGACCGGTACGGCGACTTCAAGGTTGTCCGGCTCGCCGAAGTGAATGTTCCCCCCGTTGCGAGTGACCACGTGCTCCTCAAGGTGCATGCGGCGGGACTGGACCGTGGCACCGAGCATCTGATGACGGGCAAGCCGTACGCCATGAGGCTCGGCTTCGGCCTTCGGCGGCCGAAGAACCCGGTGCTCGGCCGGGACGTCGCCGGCACGGTCGTCGAGGTCGGTCCGGGCGTGACCCGGTTCGCACCCGGTGACGAGGTGTACGGCGTGGCACCCGGGGCGTTCGCCGAGTACGCCGTGGGGAGCCAGGACAAGCTCGCGCCGAAGCCCGCCAACCTCTCCTTCGCCGAGGCTGCCGTCGTCCCGATCTCGGCCGGCACCGCGCTTCAGGCCCTCACCGACGCGGGCAAGCTTCAGCCTGGCCAGTCGGTGCTGGTGACCGGCGCCTCGGGCGGTGTCGGCAGCTACGCGGTCCAGCTCGCCCGCATCTTCGGAGCCGACGTCACGGGGGTGTGCAGCACGGCGAAGCTCGACTACGTCACCGGGCTCGGCGCGCACCACGTCATCGACTACACCCAGGCTGACTGGGCGGGCGGCACCCCCCGCTACGACCTCATCCTCGACATCGCCGGCAGTCCGCCGGTGCATCGCTTGCGGCGCGCCCTCACGTCCACCGGGACGGTCGTGTTCGTCGGCGGTGAGCACGGCGGCAGCCTGACCGGGATGAGCCGCCAGGTGCGCGGGGCTCTCCTCTCACCCCTCGTGAAGCAGAGGCTGGTCTTGTTCCTCGCCCGGGAGCGCGCTGCGGACTACGAACGACTCACCAAGCTCATCGAAGTTCACCAGCTCGCCCCGACCCTGGAACGCACCTTCCCGCTCGAGCAGGCAAGCGACGCCATCCGACTCCTGACCAAGGGAGAGATCCGCGGCAAGCTCGCCCTCACCGTATGAGGGAGACCTTCCGCCCCCGGGACCCAGGGACAGCCCCCGACGTGAACAACCACAACTCCTGCACGCCAACCGAAAGCAGCCTCCGATGAACGCAACCACTCACATTCAAGTCACCCCGGCACCATCAACCACGGGACGCCTGCGCCGGACCGCCCGCATTGTTGGGGTCCTCTTCTTAGCGGGCTACTTGACCTATGGCGTTGGCAACCTCATCGCAACGGGCATCGTCGACTCCGATAACCGCAGCAGCTCCACCGCGTCTTTCGTCACCGGCATCGCGCTGATGCTGCTCAACTCAGCAATCGTGATCGGCATCGGTGTCCTGATGTTCCCGATCCTGCGAGTTCACAACCAGGCCATAGCCGTGGGCTACCTGGGCGCGCGGATCTTCGAGGGCGTCGTCCTGGCCCTCGGTGTCGTCAGCCTCATCGTCCTCACCAGCTCCGACGCCATCGACGCCAATGCCGCTTTCTACAACGTCGCCGAGGCCGGGCTCGGTATCGGAAGCCTCTTCTTCTGCGCTCTGCTCTACCGCACCGCGCTCGTGCCGCGTTGGCTAGCTGCCTGGGGCTTCATCGGCTACGCATGCTTCGCCGCGGGCAACCTGCTTGAGCTGTCCGGTGTAACGGGCGCCGCGCTCGTCGCCGCCATCCCCGGTGGATTGTTCGAGCTGACGTTCGCCATCTGGCTGATCGCCCGCGGGTTCGCCCCAACTGCCCGCGAAATCGCCCTCGCAGAGACTTCTGGCCGGAGGCCACAATGAAGCAACACGGACCGACACTGGCGCGCCCGCGCGTGGAGCAGATCGCTTTCTCAGGCACCCGCCACCGGGGAATCGCCGTCACCGTCGGCGCCCTGTTCATGGGCCAAATCATCACCTTCGCCGTGGGCTCGTCCCTCATCGACAGCTACCTAAGTGGCGACTCGGCCAAGTCGACCTTGGTAACGGGCGTCGCGCTCGAGATGTGCTCAGCCGTCGCGATCGTGGTGATCGGCCTCCTGATGTACCGCGTGTTGAAGCGGATCGACCCTCGGTGGGCGCTCGGCTACCCGATCATGCGCGTAACAGAGTTCACGGTCTCCGCCCTCTTGGCGGTATACCTGCTGACTCAACTGACGCAGTTCCCCAACCACCTCCTGTGGGTCTACCTCCCCACCAGCATCGGCGGCCTCATCCTGAACTACCTGTTCCTCATCTCCGGCCTCGTCCCGCGCGCCATCGCGGTATTGGGACTGGTGGGATACGCCCTGCTCATGTTGACCGTGCCTCTGGACCTCCTCGGCGCCATCAACGTCGAAAGCGGAGCGGGACTCCTCATGCTCGCGCCAGGTGGCATGTACGAGTTCCTGGTTCTGCCGATGTGGCTATTCGCCAAGGGCTTTCGCACCCCTTACGCGCCGTGAGACGAGCACCTCTCGCCACGATGACCGGCCACTACCGCAGTCGGCGCGGGAGGCCCGACCACGACGTGATGAGCGGACAATCGTCCTCAGGCTGGCCCGTGCGCAACCGCCGCCTGCACATCGCGTGGTTGCTCGCGCCGAGCGGCTTGTTGGCCCACTGGGTGATGGCCGGCTTCGCGACACTCGCGGGCGGATACGCGTTGTCCAGCGTCCTCGGCGGCCAGGAGGGCTTGGTCCCGGCTTCATCATCCTGTGGGCGCCCGTGACCGCCGTACTCCTGCTCATCGGCCGCCGGCATGCTCGAACCCACCGACCATCGACGGTCACGGAGCCCCCAGGCTCACCTCAGCCCCGAATCTCTCGGTCAACGCCCGCTCATGCCGCGTAGCGTGCGCTCGCAGACGCGCGCGTACGGGACCGAGCTGAGCCGACAGCTGAGTACAAGCAGCGACGGTCACCGCAGATCGTCCACGGCACCGCCACCGACGACCTGCCACTCATGAGCCGGTCGCACGGGTGCGGTTCTCTGCGGTAGGCCATATCGAAGCCGCCCGCTGACAGTCTCATAACATTTGCTGTATTGGCGCATGTCCACGCTCGCCCAGATAGCTCGCCGCTCCGACGCGGCGATCGGACAGGCACGCCGCGAGTTGGTTGCCGCGGTGCGCGCAGCACACGCTGCCGGCCGGACTCAGGCCGAGATCGCCCACGAGATCGGCCGCAGTCAACCGGAGGTCTCATGGCTGCTTCGCTTCCACGGCACCGGCCCGCGGGCATTGGCGCTGCGTGAGCACCGCGCCGAGGTCATCGGCCTGGTCAAGGAGGCCGGCGGTTCCAACGTGCGCGTCTTCGGTTCAGTTGCAACTGGCCAAGACCACGACGGATCCGACATTGACCTACTCATCGACCTCCCGCCAAGGATGGGGTTGCTCAAGGTCGCCCGACTCGAGCGACTTGTGTCGGAGGTCGTCGGCATACCTGTCGACATCGTGCCCACTGACGACCTTCGGCCCGACTTCAAGGATCGAGTTCTCGGGCAGGCTGTGGCGCTGTGAGCAGGACGATCGATGAGTTGCTCACCGAGGCGCTCGTCCACTTCGACGCAGCCACCGAGTACGCCCAGGTACCGACCGGGACCCGCAGATGATCCTGGATGCCATTTCGATGAGACCCTTCGCCGGCTTGGAAACCTTGACGCGGCTTCCGGATGACGTCGCGGACCGACTGTTCCCGGGCGTCTGGCCCGACATGCGGGCCCTTCGACACCGCATCGCCCACGGCTATGGGGCCATGAGTCTGACGCGGGTCCGCGAGACCGTCACCGGGGACCTGCCAGCAGCCATCGCGACGATTCGCCTGGAGCTGGAGCAGTCCGCACACAGTCCGCAGAAGAATCGAGGAGCAACCGTGACCAACCACCAGGCGGCGTACATCCAGACCGCCGATTCACGCTCAACCAGTCCTCACCGCGACGCACCGAGCACCCAGACCCCGTCCGCCAACTACCGCTGACACGCCACGGCTGCGGCGGGTCAGGTGAGGATGGCGAGCACCGGGTCGAGCAGCAGCCCGGGCAGCACCGAGAACACCAGGCCGGCCGTGAACGTGAGGCCGATCGCGACCCCGACCCCGTTGGGGACGTCGTACGTCGAGCCGCCCGCGACCTCGGCGGGACGGAACAGCTCGCGCAGCCAGCGGGCGTAGTACACCAGGCCGATGGCGACGTTCACGGCCATCACCACGGCCAGCCAGGTCGCCGGCCCGGCGGCCGAGTCGAAGACCACGACCTTCGCGAACAGCCCGACGATGCCGGGTGGCAGGCCGGCGAGCGCGAGCAGCGCGAACGCCATCGGCCAGCCGGCCCCCGGCTCCTCGCGGATCAGCCCCCGGTAGTCGCTCAGCCGCTGGCGCGGGTAGCGGGTGCCGACGACCGTGGCGACCGCGAAGGCGCTGAGGTTCACGACGGCGTACACCGCGAGGTAGCCCATCGACGCACCGATCGCGGTTCCCGCGGCGGTGGCCGCCCCGAACGGCACGAGCATGTAGCCGGCCTGCGCGACCGAGGACCAGGCGAGCAGCCGGACGGCGTGCTGCTGGCGCAGCGCGAGCACGTTGCCGACCGTCATCGTCAGCGCGGCGAGCACCGCCATCAGCGGCGCCCACACGTCGGCCTGCGACGGCAGCGCGAAGACCAGCACGAGCATCAACCCGACGAAGCCGGCCGCCTTCGAGACCACGGACAGGTATGCCGCGACCGCGACGGGGGCGCCGACGTAGGTGTCCGGCACCCACATGTGGAACGGCACGGCGGCCACCTTGAACGCCAGCCCGACGATCGTGAGCACGGTGCCGACCAGCAGCACGCCCTGGGCGACCGACCCGACCGTGAGCGCGGCGTCGACCTCGTCGAGGAACACCGACCCGGTGGCGCCGTACACCAGCGAGACGCCCATCAGCATCACCGCGGTTGAGATCACCGAGACCAGGAAGAACTTCAGCGACGCCTCCGCCGAGCGGGGGTCGCCGCGCCGCAGGCCGGTCATCGCGAACGCGGGGAGCGAGACCACCTCGAGCGCGACCACGAGGGTGATCAGGTCGCGCGAGGCGGCGATCGTCAGGGCGCCGGTCGCCGAGCAGAGCAGCAGGAAGTTCCACTCGCCCTGCGGGGTCACCCCCTCGGCGACCGAGGCGGTGCCGAGCAGGGCGACCACGGCGGTGCCGAAGAGCACCACGCCCCAGAAGACCAGCGTGAACCGGTCGACCACGAACGAGCAGTGCACCGGACCGCTCCCGGCCCGCACGACGCAGAACGTGGCCCGCGGGTCGCCCCACAGCCGCACCGCGCCGACGGACGCCGCGACCACCGCCGCCACGGTGAGGCCGGCCGGGACCAGCGCCGCGCGGCGGCTCCGGGGCGGGCCCGCGAACGCGTCCGCGAGGAGTACGACGAGCGCGCCGGCGGCGAGCGCCAGCGGCGGCGCGATCGCGGTCCAGTCGACGTGCTGCACGAGGCCGCTCATCACAGGCCCCCGAAGAACGCGCGGGCCGCCTGGCTCACCGGGTCCATCAGCAGGCCGGGCGCGACGCCGAGGAGGACGGTGAGCGCGATCAGCGGCGACCAGGCGACCCACTCGAGCGCCCGGACGTCGCGCGGGACGGTCGCGGCCTGCGGGTCGACCTCGTCGGTGGCCAGCTCGATCGAGGGCACCCCGGCGTTGACCGGCTGCACGTCGGCGGGCGCCCCCTGGAGGATCCGGCGGATCACCGACAGGAAGTACGCCGAGGTGAGGATCACGCCGAGCGCGGCCACCACCGCGAGCACCACGAACGTGACCTCCGGCAGCACCGGGGCGCTGAAGAGCGCGGCCCGCACGGCGAGCATCTCGCCCCAGAAGCCGGCCAGCCCGGGCAGTCCCATCGAGGCGACCGCAGCGAACGCGAACACCGCCGCGAGGTGCGGCACCCGCCCGTAGAGCACCTTCAGCCCGGCCAGCTCCCCGGTCCCGTAGCGGTCCTTGACCGCGCCGGCGACGAAGAACAGCAGGCCGGTGATCAGGCCGTGCGCGACGCTGGCGTACACCGCACCCTGCACGCCGCCCACCGTGAACGTCGCCGCCGCGAGCACGACGAAGCCCATGTGGCCCACGCTGGAGTAGGCGATCAGTCGCTTGAGCTCGGTCTGCGCGAGGCATGCCAGGGCGCCGTACACGATGCCGACCGCCGCGAGGCCCGCGAAGAACGGCACGACCAGCCGCCAGCCCGGGTCGGTGATCGGCATCCAGAACCGGAGGTAGCCGTAGGTGCCGAGCTTCAGCAGCACGGCGGCGAGCAGCACCGAGCCGACCGTCGGCGCCTTGCTGTGCGCGTCGGGCAGCCAGATGTGCAGCGGCCACAGCGGCGTCTTGACGCCGAGCCCCAACGCGACGAGCACCGAGCCGAGCGCCGCCGTCGCCCCGAGCGGAGGGTGCTGCGCCGCGATCGCGACGATGTCGAACGTCCCGGTGCGGGTGTGCACGACCAGGAAGCCGACCAGCATCACGGCCGAGCCGAGCACCGTGAAGACCAGGAAGCGGGTGGCCGCGCGCTGCCGGCCGGACGGGTCGCGGGAGTCGCCCCAGGAGTTGATCACGAACCACATCGGGATGAGCGCGACCTCGAAGAACATGAAGAACAGCACCATGTCGAGCGCGAGGAAGCTGCCGAGCACCCCGGTCTCGATCAGCAGCAGCAGCGCGGCGAGGTCGCCGACCGCCGGGCCCGCCGGGGGCCGGCGCAGCAGAGCCACCAGGCAGCACGCCACGACCAGCGTGGTCAGCAGCACGAGCGGTCCGGAGATGCCGTCGAGGCCGAGGTGCCAGCGCACGTCCACCGCCGCGATCCACGGGCGGTCCACCGCGTACAGCCCCGGGTCGGCGACCACTGCCCACACCGACCAGCCGAGGACGACCAGCCCACCGACCGCGGCGAGCCCACCGGCCCCTCGTGCGGACAGCCGGGTGAGCAGCGCGAACGCGAGCGGCAGCAGCACCAGCCCGTCGAGCAGCACGGCGTTCACGCCCGCACCCCCGCCACGACCGCCAGTGCCGTGGCGCCGACCACCACCACGAGCAGGTAGGTCTGCACGTTGCCGGTCTGCGCGAGGCGCAGCACCCGCCCGAGGCCGCGCGTGGTCGCTCCGGCTCCGTCCGCCCAGGTGTCGAGCACGTCGCGGTCCCCGGTGCGTACGACGCTCGCCAGCCACCGGACCGGGCGCACCACCGTGACGTCGTACGCCCGGTCGGCGCTGCCGAGCCGGACGGCCGGCCGGTGCCACGGGTCCCGCTGTCCCTGCCGCCGCCACCGCAGCAGCACGAGCAGCGCGGTCACCACCACGACCACGGTCATCAGCACGGCGGTCGTGGCGTGGAACAGGTCCTGGCCGTGCGCCGGCCCCAGCAGCCGGGCCGGGTCGAGCACCACGAGGCCGCCGAGCACGGTCGGCACGGCGAGCAGGTACAACGCCAGGCGCATCGTCCACGCGGGCTCGTGGGCCGTCGCGGTGGCGGGCGACGGGGCGCCGAAGAACACCAGCAGCCACGCCCGCGCGACGTACGCCGCGGTGAGCGCCGCCGTCACCACCGCGGCCGCGGCGAGCAGCCAGGCGACCCAGGGCCAGAGCAGGTTGCCGTCGCGGGCCTGGTCGACCATCCCGCTGACGACCGCGTCCTTCGTGAAGAAGCCGACCAGCGGCACCACGCCGGCCAGCGCCGCGAAGCCGAGCGTCATCGTCGCGAAGGTGTCGGGCAGCCGCACCCGCAGGCCGCCCATCGCCCGCATCGACGTCGCGCCGCCGACCGCGTGGATGACCGAGCCGGCGGCGAGGAACAGCAGGGCCTTGAACGCGCCGTGGGCGAGCAGATGCAGCACGCCGGCGGACCAGGCGCCCGCCGCGAGCGCTCCGAACATGTACGCGAGCTGGCTGACCGTCGACCAGGCCAGCACCCGCTTGAGGTCGTCGGTGAACAGCGCGCGCACCGCGCCCAGGACCATCGTGACCGCCGAGACGACCGCCAGCAGCGTCAGCACGGTCGGGGCGGACAGGAAGAGCGGGTAGGTCCGCGCGACCAGGAAGACGCCGGCCGCGACCATCGTCGCGGCGTGGATCAGCGCGGACACCGGCGTCGGCCCGGGCATCGCGTCGGGCAGCCAGGTGTGCAGCGGGAACTGCGCGGACTTGCCGACCACCGCGAGCAGCAGCAGCAGCGCGGGCAGCCAGAGGTCGTCGCGCGGGAACGCGCCGCGCACCACCTCGGCCATCACCGTGCTGATCCGGTACGAGTGGAACCGCCCGCCGAGCACGAGGATGCCGAACAGCAGTCCGAGGTCGGCGGTGCGGGTCATCAGGAACGCCTTCACCGCGCCGGCGCGGGCGTCGTGGAGCTCCCAGTGGTGCGCGATCAGGAAGTAGGAGCAGGCGCCCATCACCTCCCAGCCGACCAGCAGCATCCAGAAGTCGTCGGCGACCACGACCGTCGTCATCGCGCCGGTGAACAGCGACACCAGCGCGGCGTACGACGGATAGCGCGGGTCGTGCTCGAGATAGCCGAGCGAGTACAGCTGGACCAGGAACGCCACCCCGGCGGCGAGCAGCAGCAGCACCGCGCTCAGCGGGTCGACGCGCACCGCGAGCTGCACCGGCGGACCGAAGCCCGTGGTCGCGGCGTAGACGTGCCGGAACGGAACCGCGGCGCCGAGGTGGCTCGCCGCGACGACCGACGTGATCGCGAGGCCCCCGGCGGACCCGGCGAGCGCGAACCCCTTGGCGATGCCGTCGGAGGGGCCCTCGGACCGATGCCCGAGGAACGCGGCGAGCGCGGCGGTGGCGTACGGCACCACCAGCATGGTCAGCACCAGTGCGCTCACGAGGCCACCCCGGCGTCGGCCGGCTCGTCACGGTCGGCGAGCTCGCGCAGCGCGTCGACCTCGATGTGGCCGTGGGTGCGGAACACCATGAGCACGATCGCCAGTGCCAGGCCGACCTCCGCGGCCGCGATCACGATGATGAACAGCGCGAGGGTCTGGCCGCCGTGCAGCACGTCGCGAAGGTGCGCGTCGAACGCGACCATGTTGATGTTGACCGCGTTGAGCATCAGCTCGACGCCCATCAGCACGAGCACGGCGTTGCGCCGGACCAGCACGCCGTACACGCCGATCCCGAACAGCAGGCCGGCCACCAGCAGCGGCCACCAGAGCGGCATCAGCGCCCCCCGGGCTGGTCCGCCGACGGCCGGCGGGACAGCACGATGGCGCCGACCACCGCGGCCAGCAGCAGCACGCTCAGCACCTCGAACGGAAGCACCCATCGGGTGAACAGCGTCGAGCCGGTCACCTCCGCGGAGCCGACCACCGCGTGGTGGAGGTCGAGCTGCACGTCGTGGAAGCCGGCGACGACGGTGGTGCCGAGGACTCCGGCGACGAGCACCCCCACCGCGGCCGCGGGGACGGTGTGCCGGAGGCCGGGCGGCGGCTGCGGGCCGGTCGGCGCGCGGGTCAGCATCAGCGCGAACAGCAGCAGGACCACCACCGCGCCGACGTAGATCAGCACCTGCACCCAGGCCACGAACTCGGCCGCGAGCAGCAGGTAGATGCCGGCGACCGAGCCCAGCGTGACGACCAGCCAGAGCGCGGCGTGCACCATCGTCCGGGTGGTCACCACCAGCAGCGCCGAGCCCAGGGCGGCCAGCGACAGCAGCACGAACAGCGTTCGGACCATCTCAGCCCTCCGACGGGGCGGACGGCGGCTCGGGAGCCGGGCGGCTGCGTGCGGCGCGCTCCGCGGCGCGGGTCGCGGCGGTGATCTCCTTGGCAGGCTCGGCGTGCTCGTCGAGAGCGGGAGGCGCCGGAACGGTCCACATCCACTCCCGCAGCCGGTCCTTCTCGTGCATCAGGTTGCGGATGTCGAGCTCGGCGTACTCGAACTCAGGGCTCCAGAACAGTGCGTCGAAGGGGCAGACCTCGACGCAGATCGAGCAGTACATGCACAGCGAGAAGTCGATCGCGAAGCGGTCCAGGACGTTGCGGGTCCGGTCCTTGCCGCCCTCGGTGGCGGCCGGCACGACGTCCTTGTGGGAGTCGATGTAGATGCACCAGCTGGGGCACTCGCGCGCGCAGAGCATGCACGAGGTGCAGTTCTCCTCGATCAGCGCGATCACCCCGCGGGAGCGCGGAGGCAGCTCCGGGAGCGCGTCGGGGTAGTGCGCGGTGACCGAGCGCCGGGTCATCGTGCGCATCGTCACCGCGAGGCCCTTGAGCAGGCCGGAACCGGGAACCTTCACTGCGAGACCACCACCACGACCGACGTCACCGCGAGCTGGAGCAGGGCGAGCGGCACGAGTCCCTGCCAGGCGATCCGCTGGAGCTGGTCCTCGCGCACCCGCGGGTAGGCCACCCGCACCCAGATCACCACGAACGCCACCAGGAGCGTCTTCACGAGCGTCCACAGCCACCCGAGCCGGTCCTCGAACGGTCCGTGCCAGCCGCCGAGGAACAGCACCGTGGTCAGCGCGGAGAGCACGACGATCCCGGCGTACTCGGCGAGGATGAACAGCGCGAACCGCAGGCCGCCGTACTCGGTGTACGGGCCGAAGACGATCTCGGCGTCCGCGACCGGCATGTCGAACGGGGGCCGCTGCAGCTCGGCCAGCCCGGCGGTGAAGAACACCAGCCCGCCCACCGCCTGCCACACCAGCCACCAGGGCTGCCATGCCGCGACGATCCCGGTCAGCGACAGCGTTCCGGCCGCCATCGCGACCGACGCCGCGGCGAGCACGAACGGCAGCTCGTAGCTCATCAGCTGGGCCGCCACCCGGATGCCGCCGAGCAGGCTGAACTTGTTGGCGCTGGACCAGCCGCCCATCAGGGTGCCGATCACGCCGACGCCCATCACCGCGAGGGCGAAGAACAGCCCGATGTCGAGGTCCTCGCCGACCAGCCCGGGGCCGATCGGGATCACGAGCAGCACGACCAGGTAGGGCAGCAGGGCGACCGCGGGAGCGAGCCTGAAGACGGTCCGGTCGGCGGCGGCCGGGACGACGTCCTCCTTCTGCACGAACTTCACGCCGTCGGCGACGAGCTGTGCCCAGCCGTGGAAGCCGCCCGCGTACATCGGCCCCACCCGCGCCTGCATGTGCGCCATGGCCTTGTGCTCGGCCTGGCCGACCACCAGCGGTACGACGAGGAAGGCGACCAGCACCACGACCAGCCGCAGCGCGACGTCGAGCACGTCAGCCATCGGAGCCTCCCGCCGGTGGACGGGCCCGCGGCGTGCGCCGGGGCCGTGCGGCGGGACCGGGCGTCGCCACGGCCAGCGGGTCCGGACGTTCGGACCCCGGCGGCCGCGGGCCCCACTCCTCGGGCTCCGGAGCACCCGGCGGACGGGCCCGGCGGCGCGCGGGCACCGCCTCGTGGCCCTCGCCGCCCTCGCCGGGCTCCTTCGCCCCCGGCCACTGCTTCGCGACCCGGGACGCGAGCACGAAGTCCTTGCGCAGCGGATGTCCCTCGAACTCCTCGGGCAGCAGCAGCGGTTCGAGCGCCAAAGGGGTGCCGTCGGAGGTGAAGGTCACTCCGAACATCTCGCGGGTCTCACGCTCGTGCCAGCGGGCGCCGGCGTACAGCCCGGTCAGCGTCTCGACCGTCGGAGACTCGCGCGGGAGCAGGGTGCGCAGCAGGAGGTGCTCGACGAGCCCGGGGCGGTGGTGGGCGACGTGGCAGACCATCCGGAACCCGTCGGCCAGCTCGTCGACCGCGGAGAGCCAGTCGAAGAAGGAGCAGCCCAGGGCGTCCCGGGCCAGCGCGACGGCCTCGACCCAGCGCGCCGCCGGCACGTCGACGGTGACCGGCCCGAACCCCTCCTCGAGGGTCGCGTCGGCGCCGAGCCGGTCGGCGTACGCCGCGCGGACCCGGCCGGGCCACCGCTGCCACGCGCGGGTCACGACACGGCACCCGGTGGCGGCGCCACGATCCCGCGGGTCACGGACGCCGCGCCGTCCGCGCGGTAGCGGAGGTCGAGCGACTCGCCGTCGATCTTCTCCTGCAGCTTGAGGATGCCCTGCAGCAGCGCCTCGGGGCGCGGCGGGCAGCCGGGGACGTAGACGTCCACCGGGATGATCTGGTCGACGCCCTTGGTCACGCAGTAGGAGTCCCAGTAGGGGCCGCCGGAGTTGGAGCACGAGCCGAACGAGATGACGTACTTGGGCTCCGGCATCTGCTCGTAGAGACGGCGGATCGCGGGCGCCATCTTGTCCGTGACGGTGCCGGAGACCACCATCAGGTCGGCCTGCCGCGGGCCGGGCGCGAACGGGATCACGCCGAGCCGGATGAAGTCGTGGCGGGCCATCGACGTGGCGATGAACTCGATCGCGCAGCAGGCGAGGCCGAAGTTGAACACCCACAGGGAGTACTTGCGGCCCCAGTTGAGCAGGTAGCGCGCGGGCTTGGGGGCGAGCTTCTGCAGCGTGCCCAGCTGCGGCATCCCGAGGTCGGTCGCCGATGGCTGCGAGGCCCCCTCCAGCCCACTCTGGCTCACGTCCACGTCAGCACTCCCTTCCGCCACGCGTAGACCAGGCCGACCGCGATGAACCCGATGAACACGCCCATCTCCACGACCGTGCTCCACCCCAGCCCGCCGAAGACGGTCGCCCACGGGAACAGGAACACCGCGTCGACCGCGAAAACGACGTACAGGTAGGCGTACACGTAGTAGCGGATGTGCACCTGGGCCCAGCCCTCGCCGACCGGGTCCACGCCGCACTCGTAGGTGAGCAGCTTCTCCCGGGTCCGGTGGCTCGGGCGAAGCAGCCGGTTCCCCGTGAGCATGGCCGCGACGAGCAGCACGCCGATGACGATCAGCGCCACCAGGGGGACGTACGCCCGGTAGTAGTCGGCCACGCGAGGCAGTCTAGGGCGTTGACACCGCCCGGCTCACGGACCGACGGTGCGCCCCGTGGGTGTGGCGCTTCGGCGTGGCGCTTCGCCGTGGCGCGGCCGTGGCGCGGCCGTGGCGCGGCCGTGGCGCTTGGCCGTGGCGCGGCGTACGACGCGCGCCCCCTCCGCCCTCGCCCCCGGGCCCCACCAGCAGTCGCCCCAGACCCCTCCGCCTTCGCCCCGGACCCCACCAGCATCAGCTCCCCTCGATCGACCTGCACTCCCCACGAGGTGTACGTCGTGGGGAGTGCAGGTTCGCCTGCATACCGTGGTGGACCGCCCCCGGCCGCCGAGTGGCTGAGCGGGAAGGACAAAGGCCCGCGATCCGGACGAGCACCCTCCGGGTTGGTCTCGGACGTAGAGTGATGGGTGGACCAGACGTCGACACGAGCAAGAAGAGGGCACAGCGTGACCAAGCAGGTCAAGCGGCTCGACCGCGTGATCATCCGGTTCGCGGGGGACTCCGGCGACGGGATGCAGCTCACCGGCGACCGGTTCACCCAGGAGACGGCCACGTTCGGCAACGACCTCTCGACGCTGCCCAACTTCCCGGCCGAGATCCGGGCGCCGGCCGGCACCCTTCCGGGCGTGTCGTCGTTCCAGGTGCACTTCGCCGACCACGACATCCTGACCCCGGGCGACTCCCCCGACGTGCTCGTCGCGATGAACCCGGCCGCCCTCAGGGCCAACCTCGGTGACCTGCGCAAGGGCGCCACGGTCATCGTGGACAGCCACGACTTCACCGCGCGCAACCTGGCCCGGGCCGGCTACACCGAGAACCCCCTCGAGAACGACGCCCTCGAGGACTACGAGGTGCAGTCGGTCGACCTGACCGACATGACCGTCGCGGCGGTGCGGGACTTCGGCCTCTCCCGCAAGGACGCCGGTCGCGCCAAGAACATGTTCGCGCTGGGGCTGCTCTCCTGGATGTACGGCCGGCCCGTGGAGCCCACCATCGCGTTCCTCGAGCGCAGGTTCGCCAAGGCGTCGGACATCCGCGACGCCAACGTGACCGCGTTCAAGGCCGGCTGGAACTTCGGGGAGACGACCGAGGCGTTCGCCGTCCAGTACGAGGTCAAGCCGGCGCCGATGCCGGCCGGGACGTACCGCAACATCACCGGGAACCTCGCGCTGGCGTACGGGCTGATCGCCGGGGCCACGCAGGCGGGCCTGCCGCTCTTCCTGGGCTCCTACCCGATCACCCCGGCCTCGGACGTCCTCCACGAGCTCAGCAAGCACAAGCGCTTCGGCGTGACCACGTTCCAGGCCGAGGACGAGATCGCCGGCATCGGCGCCGCGCTCGGCGCCGCGTTCGGGGGCGCGCTCGGCGTCACCACGACGTCGGGGCCCGGCATCGCGCTGAAGTCGGAGACGATCGGTCTTGCAGTGATGACCGAGCTGCCGCTGGTGGTCGTCGACGTGCAGCGGGGCGGCCCGTCGACCGGTCTGCCCACCAAGACCGAGCAGGCCGACCTGCTCCAGGCGATGTTCGGCCGCAACGGCGAGGCCCCGGTGCCGATCGTGGCGCCCCGCTCGCCGGCCGACTGCTTCGACGCGGCCCTGGAGGCGGCCCGGATCGCGGTGACCTACCGCACCCCGGTGATCCTGCTGTCCGACGGCTATCTGGCCAACGGCTCGGAGCCGTGGCAGATCCCGGAGGTGACCGAGCTCGCCCCGATCGACCCCGGCTTCGCCACCGCGCCGAACCACACCACGGCCTCCGGCGACCAGGACTTCTGGCCCTACCTGCGCGACGAGGCGACGCTCGCCCGCCCGTGGGCCGTGCCGGGCACCCCCGGGCTCGAGCACCGCATCGGTGGACTCGAGAAGGGCGAGGGGCACGGCAACATCTCCTACGACCCCGCCAACCACGACTACATGGTCCGCACCAGGGCCGCCAAGGTCGAGCGGATCGCCGACTCGCTGCCGGCCCTGGAGGTCGAGGACCCCACCGGCGACGCTCGCGTGCTGGTGCTCGGCTGGGGCTCGACGTACGGCCCGATCGGCGCGGCCTGCCGGCGGGTCCGCGACCAGGGCATGTCCGTCGCCCAGGCGCACCTGCGGCACCTCAACCCGTTCCCCCGTCACCTCGGCGAGGTGCTCAAGCGGTATGAAGCGGTGATGGTGCCCGAGATGAACCTCGGACAGCTGTCCCTGCTGCTGCGCGCCCGCTACCTCGTCGACGTCGTCGGCTACAACCACGTGCGGGGCCTGCCCCTGCGGGCCGCCGAGCTGGCGGACGCGATCGTCGACCTGGTGTCGGCGACCGACCCCGAGCTGGACCCCGCCGGGCGCCACGGGTCCGACCCGCGCAACACCGTCGAGAAGGAGTCCGTCCGATGACCGTCTCGGGCAAGGCCGAGCTGCCGTTCCCCGGCCTGCGCGACGTCCCGTCCGCGGACGCACCGCAGAACCGCAAGGAGTTCGGCAGCGACCAGGAGGTGCGCTGGTGCCCGGGCTGCGGCGACTACGCCGTGCTGGCCGCGGTGCAGGGCTTCCTCCCCGACCTCGGGCTGCGCCGGGAGAACATCGTGTTCGTCTCCGGCATCGGCTGCTCGAGCCGGTTCCCGTACTACCTCGACACCTACGGCATGCACTCCATCCACGGCCGGGCGCCCGCGATCGCCACCGGCCTGGCCACCTCGCGCGCGGACCTGTCGGTGTGGGTGGTGACCGGCGACGGAGACGCGCTGTCGATCGGCGGCAACCACCTGATCCACGCGCTGCGCCGCAACGTGAACATGACGATCCTGCTGTTCAACAACCGGATCTACGGGCTGACCAAGGGGCAGTACTCCCCGACCAGCGAGCCCGGCAAGGTCACCAAGTCGACGCCGATGGGCTCGCTCGACAACCCGTTCAACCCCGTCTCCCTGGCGCTCGGCGCGGAGGGCACGTTCGTGGCCCGCACCATCGACTCCGACCGCAAGCACCTCACCTCGGTGCTGTCCGCGGCGGCCGCGCACCGGGGTACGGCCCTGGTGGAGATCTACCAGAACTGCCCGATCTTCAACGACGGCGCCTTCGACGCGATCAAGAACAACGACACCAGGACCGAGGCGATCATCCCGCTCGTGCACGGTGAGCCGATCACGTTCGGGACGGACGCGGACGGCAACCCGACGAAGGCGGTCGTGCATGACCCGGCCACCGGCGGCGTGACCGTCGCACCGCTGGCCGGTCCCGAGAGCCCCGACGGCGTGAGCGTCGACGAGGCGGTCGTGCACGACGCGCACAGCCCCGACCCGACGACCGCCTTCGCGCTGTCCCGGCTGACCGACGGCGGAGTGCTGAACCAGTCGCCGATCGGGATCTTCCGCCAGGTCGAGCAGGCGACGTACGACGACCTGGCCCGTGAGCAGATCACCGTCGCGTCGCAGGGCACCGACGACCGGCAGCTCGCGCTGGCCGGGCTGCTGTACGGCAGCGACACCTGGACGGTCGTCTGAGGCCGCTGTCCGGTCATTGGTCGCGCCCGGGTGTGCCCCTTACCGAAGGCGTAGGCTGCGGGGGTGTCTGACCTGCGTCGTGGATATGTCCTGGGCCTCGCGGCCTGGGTCCTGTGGGGCTTCTTCCCGCTCTACTGGCCGCTGCTCGAGCCGGCCGGCGCGGTGGAGATCCTCGCGCACCGCATCGTCTGGTCCCTGCTCGTCATGGCCGTCGTCGTGGTGGTGCTGCGCCGCGGCCGCCGGGTGCGCGCGACGGTGGCGGACCGGCGTACCCGGCTGCTGCTGGCGGTCGCCGCGGTCCTGATCACGGTCAACTGGGGCACCTACATCTGGGGCGTCAACCACCACCACGTGGTGGAGACGTCGCTCGGCTACTTCATCAACCCGCTGGTGAGCGTGCTCCTCGGGGTGCTGGTGCTCGGCGAGCGGCTGCGGGCGCTGCAGTGGGCGGCGCTGGCCGTCGCGGCCGTCGCGGTGCTCGGACTGACCGTGGAGTACGGTCACCCGCCCTGGGTCGCGCTGGTGCTGGCGTTCTCCTTCGGCAGCTACGGCCTGGCCAAGAAGAAGGCGAACGCCGGCGCCGTGGAGAGCCTGGTCGTCGAGACCACCGTGGCGGCACCCTTCGCGCTCGGCTACATCGGCTACCTGACCGCGACGGGCGCCTCCACCTTCGCGAGCAACGGCGCGGGGCACGTCGCGCTGGTGGTCGGCACCGGGGTGATCACCGTGGTCCCGCTGCTCTGCTTCGGCGGGGCGGCGACCCGGATCCCGCTGAGCAGCCTCGGGCTGATGCAGTACATCACCCCCACCGTGCAGTTCCTGCTCGGGCTGCTGGTGTTCCACGAGCCGATGCCCCCGATGCGCTGGGTCGGCTTCGGGCTGATCTGGCTGGCGCTGGCCCTGTTCACCGCCGAGACGCTGCGCAACCGGCGTACCCAGAGCAGGCTGCTGGCCGAGACCGCCTCCGTCTGAGCACGCCCGCCGCCCTGCGTGTCGCTGCGCTGGGTGCGCGGGACGCTCGCGGCGCGTGGGAGGTCCACCATGGTATGCAGATGGACCTCCGCTCCCCACGGGGTGTACGCCATGGGAAGGACAGGCTCGTCGACATACCACGGTGAACCTCCCCAGCCGCGCCCCCGGGCCGCGACATCTCGCCGCACACTCCCCACGACGTACCTCCACTCCCCACGAGGTGTACGCCATGGGAAGGTCAGGTTCGGCTGCATACCATGGTGAAACTGCGGCAGCCGGGACGGGACCCGGGCCGGTCAGGCGGTGCGGGTCGCGATCAGCACCGCGAACGCGTCGAGCGCCTCCCGCACCGACCCCTCGGGCAGCGCGCGGAGCTGCTCGCGGGCCTCCTCCGCCTGGCGCAGCACGTAGGCCCGCGCCTCTGCCATCGCCGGGTGCTTGCGCAGCAGGCCGAGCGCCTCGGCGTGCAGGTCGGCGTCGCTGAGGTCGCCGTCGAGCAGCTCCAGCAGCCGGGCGTCGGCGGGGTCGGTGGACCGCCTGGCGATCAGCACCGGAAGCGTCGGCACCCCCTCGCGCAGGTCGGTGCCCGGCGTCTTGCCGGACTCCTCGGAGTCGCTGGCCACGTCGAGGATGTCGTCGGAGAGCTGGAAGGCGCTGCCGACCCGCTCGCCGTACGCCCGCAGCGCCTCCTGGACCTCTCCGGGGGCCCCGGCGAACAACGCCCCGTAGCGCGCGGACGTCGCGATCAGCGAGCCGGTCTTGCCGGCCACCACCCGCAGGTAGTGCCCGAGCGCGTCCTCGCCCTCACCGGGGCCGAGGGTCTCGAGGATCTGGCCCTCGACCAGCCGGGTGAACGTCTCGGCCTGGATCCGCACCGCCTCGGCGCCGAGCCGGGCGGTGAGCTCGGAGGACTTCGAGAACAGGAAGTCGCCGGTGAGGATGGCGACCAGGTTGTCCCACCGGGCGTTCGCCGACGCGGCACCGCGGCGCAGGGCGGCCTCGTCCATCACGTCGTCGTGGTACAGCGAGGCGAGATGGGTCAGCTCCACGACGCAGGCCGAGGTGACCACGCCGTCGGCGTGCGGGTCGCCGGTCTCGGCGGCCAGCAGCACCAGCAGCGGCCGGAACCGCTTGCCTCCGGCGTGCATGAGATGCCGCGCGGCCTGCGTCACGAACGGCGCCTCGCTCTGGATGGCCTCCTCCAGCTCGGCCTCGACCTCGGCCATCCGGGCGCGCAGCCGCGCCTCGAGGCCGGCGTCGAGGACGGGCAGCGCGAGAGGCGCGCCGCCCTGGTCGGCGGTTGTGGTCACCGGGGTGCTGCTCCTTGCTCGTGACGGCCGCGGCGCACCGGTGGACCCGGGTGCGCCGAGGCGGTCAGCGGATGAACTGGCCTGCCGACGCCGCGAGGTCGAGCACCGGGCCCGGCATGATGCCCAGCGCCACGGTCACCGCGAAGCCGACGGCGATCACGATAGTGGTCAGCATGCTCGGGGTGGCCACCGTGGGTCCCTCACCCACCGCTGGCGAGAAGTACATCAGCACGATCACCCGGACGTAGAAGAACGCCGCGACGGCGCTGGCGAGCACCGCGACCACGACCAGCGGCCAGGCCCCGCCCGCCCAGGCGGAGGTGAACACCGCCCACTTGCCGGTGAAGCCGCTGGTCAGCGGGATGCCGGCCATGCCGAGCATGAAGAAGGCGAACACCGCGGCGAGCACCGGCGACGTCCGGCCGAGGCCGGCCCAGCGGGACAGGTGGGTGGCCTCGCCCCCGGCGTCACGCACCACGGTGACCACCGCGAAGGCGCCCACGGTCATGAAGCCGTAGGTGACCAGGTAGAACAGCACCGCCTGGAGCGAGGAGAGCTGCGTGCCGGCGCGGCTGGCCACGGCGTGCGCGCCGACGAAGCCGACCAGGATGAACCCGGCGTGCGCGATCGAGGAGTACGCCAGCATCCGCTTGATGTCCGACTGGGTCAGCGCCAGGACGCTGCCCACGACCATCGTGAGGATCGCGATCACCCAGATCATCGGGGTCCAGTCCCACCGGGCGGCACCGAAGCCGACGTAGAAGAGCCGGAGCAGCGCGCCGAAGGCGGCGATCTTGGTGCAGGCCGCCATGAAGGCGGTGACCGAGGTCGGGGCACCCTGGTACACGTCGGGCGTCCAGGCGTGGAACGGCGCAGCGCCGACCTTGAAGAGCATCCCGACCGACATCAGCGCGATGCCGCCGAGCAGCAGCGTCTGACCGCCGATGCGCCCGGAGATCGCCTCGCTGATGTCACCGAGGTTCATCGAGCCGGCGAACCCGTAGACCAGCGCGATGCCGTAGATGAAGAAGCCCGAGCTGAACGCGCCGAGCATGAAGTACTTCATCGCCGCCTCCTGGCTGAGCAGCCGGCGGCGCCGGGCCAGCCCGCACAGGAGGTACAGCGGCAGGGACAGGATCTCCAGGGCGACGAACATCGTCAGCAGGTCGTTCGAGGCCGGGAAGAGCATCATCCCGGCCACCGCGAACAGCATCAGCGGGAAGACCTCGGTCTGCTCGAGGCCCCGCGTGGACGCCTGCCGCTCGGCCTCCGTGCCGGGCAGCGCCGACGCCTGGCCGGCGAAGGACATGATGCCGCCCTCGAGGGCCCGCTCGGCGAACAGCAGCACGCTGGTCAGCGTGAGCACGAGCAGGGTGCCCCAGATGAAGACGGTGGGCCCGTCCACGGCGATCGCGCCGTCGGCGGCCACCGAGCCGCTGGCGGGCAGGGCGGGGTGCGGCTCGAGGTTGAGCGCCACCACGACCGTCGCCACCAGAGCGGCGACGATGCCGACGACGGCGACGGCGGTCTGCCACACGTAGCGCCGCGGGCGCGGCACGAAGGCCTCCACGAGCACGCCGACGATCGCGACGCCGAACACGATGAGCAGCGGCGAGAGCAGCCCGTACTCGATGTTGGGGGCCTGGAAGTCGGGCGCGGCGGCGAGCGTCACTGCGAGGTCTCCTGTTCTGCGTCCGCGGCGGCCGCCGGGACGGTCGGTGACGGGTCCTGGACCCCGACGTGGGTCAACGTGGCACGCACCGCGGGGTTGACCACCGCGGTCAGCGGCCTCGGGTAGAAGCCCAGCACGACGATGAGCACGAGCAGCGGAGCCAGCGCGGCGACCTCGCGGACGTTCAGGTCACGCATCCCCGCGAGCTCCGGCCGGGTGGGACCGGTCATCGTGCGCTGGTACATCAGCAGGATGTAGAGCGCGGCCAGCACGATGCCGAGCACCGCGAAGGCGGCGTACCACCAGGTGTGCACGAACGCGCCGACCAGGACCAGGAACTCCGAGACGAACGGCGAGAGCCCGGGCAGCGACAGCGACGCGAGGCCGGAGACCAGGAAGATGCCGGCCAGCACCGGGGCGGTCTTCTCCACCCCGCCGAAGTCGCTGATCAGCTGCGAGTTGCGACGCTTGATCAGGAAGCCGGTGACCAGGAACAGCGCGGCCGTCGAGAGGCCGTGGTTGAACATGTACAGCGTCGAGCCGGACTGGCCCTGCGTGTTGAGCACGAAGATGCCCAGCACGATGAAGCCGAAGTGCGACACCGAGGTGTAGGCGATCAACCGCGGGATGTTGTTCTGGCCGATCGCCAGCAGGGCGCCGTAGAGCACGCTGACCACGGCCAGCACCAGCACGACCGGGGTGGCCCACCGCGAGGCCTCCGGGAACAGGCCGAGGCAGTAGCGCAGCATCCCGAAGGTGCCGATCTTGTCCAGGATGCTGACCAGCAGCACGGACGTGCCGGGGGTCCCCTCGGCGGCCGCGTCGGGCAGCCAGGTGTGCACCGGGAACATCGGCGCCTTGATCGCGAAGGCCACGAAGAAGCCCAGGAACAGCCAGCGGCCGGTCGTCTGGTCGATCGGCATGTGCGAGAGCTGCGAGAGCAGGTACGTCGGTGTGCCGGACGCGTCGGTGGACGCGACGTACAGCCCCACGACCGAGGCGAGCATGAGCAGACCGCCGAACAGCGAGAACAGCAGGAACTTCACCGCGGCGTGGGAGCGCCGCGCTCCGCCGAAGCCACCGATCAGGAAGTAGATCGGGATCAGCGTCGCCTCGAACAGCACGTAGAACAAGAACACGTCCGTTGCCGCGAAGACGCCGATCGCGAGGCCCTCGAGGGCGAGCATCCACGCGAAGAACGCGTTGGGGCTCCACCGGCCGGTGTCGCCGTCGCGCCAGGACGCCAGGATCACGACCGGTGAGAGGATCGCGGTCAGCACCACCAGGGTCAGCCCGATGCCGTCCACTCCGACGGCGTAGTAGGCGCCGAACGCCTTGATCCAGACGTGCACCTCGACGAACTGGAAGCGGGCCCCGCTCGGGTCGTACATGACCGCGATCGCGATCGCGAGCACCAGCGTCACCAGGGAGAACCCGAGGGCCACCTTCTGGGGCAGGTCCGTGCTGCCGCCGCTGCCGCCCGGACGCTTGGGCAGCAGCACCAGCACCGCGGCCCCGACGAGCGGGACCAGCAGCGTCGTGGTCAACCAGGGAAAGCTCACTTGGACACCAGCCTCGGCTTCTCGCCCGTACCGGGCCTCGAGAGGGATGACAGGGACAGGGCGACGCTCATGCGAGGTTCACCGCCAGCAGCGCGACGACCACGAGGACCGCTCCGGCGAGCAGCGAGAGCGCGTAGGAGCGCACGAAGCCGGTCTGCAGCCGGCGCGCCCGACCCGAGAGTCCGCTGAAGGTCAGCCCGGTGCCGTTGACCACCCCGTCCACGCCGACCGTGTCGAAGGTCACGAGGTCGTTGACGAACCGGTCGCCGGGGCGCATGAACAGCCCCTCGTTGACCGCGTCCCCGTAGAGGTCGGCGCGCGCGGCGCGGGTGAAGACCGACACCGGCTCCGGCGCGGTCGTCGGCACCGGCTGGCGACCCACCGTCAGCCAGGCGAGCGCGACCCCGATGAGGACCACGGCCAGGACGATCACGCTGAGCACCCAGGCGGGCACCCCGAGCTGGCTCTCGACGAGCTCGCCCACCACCGGGGCAAGCCAGTCGACGATCCAGTTGTTGATGATCAGCACGCCGCCGACGGCGGAGAGCACCGCGAGCACCATCAGCGGGACGGTCATCACGCTCGGCGACTCGTGCGGGTGCACGCCCTGCTTCCAGCGCTTCTGCCCCAGGAAGGTCATCATCATCAGCCGGCTCATGTAGAAGCCGGTGATCCCCGCGCCGACGAGGGCGGCGAGCCCGACGATGAAGTTGTCCGCGAACGCCGCCTCGATGATCCGGTCCTTCGACCAGAAGCCGTCGAAGGGCGGGATCCCGATGATCGCGAGGTAGCCGACCGAGAACGTCACGAAGGTGATCGGGGTGACCTTGCGCAGCGCTCCGTAGAACCGCATGTTCACGTCGTCGTTCATCGCGTGCATCACCGAGCCGGCCCCGAGGAACATGTTGGCCTTGAAGAAGCCGTGCATCAGCAGGTGGAAGATCGCGAACGCGTAGCCGGCCGGGCCGAGGCCGGCGGCGAGCATCATGTAGCCGATCTGGCTCATGGTCGACCCGGCGAGCACCTTCTTGATGTCGTCCTTGGCGCAGCCGATGACGGCGCCCCACAGCAGCGTGACCGCACCGACCACCACGACGGCGGTGCGTGCCGCCTCGCTGTAGTCGTAGACGAAGTTGGAGCGCACCACGAGGTAGACGCCGGCGGTCACCATCGTCGCCGCGTGGATCAGCGCCGAGACCGGGGTCGGGCCCTCCATGGCGTCGAGCAGCCAGGACTGCAGCGGCACCTGGGCGGACTTGCCGCAGGCCGCGAGCAGGAACAGCAGGCCGAGGATCGTCATCGTCGTGGACGACGCGTGGCTGGACAGCGACGAGACACCGACGAACGAGACCGTCCCGAACGTGGCGAAGGTGAGCATGATCCCGAGCGCCATGCCGATGTCACCGACCCGGTTCACCACGAACGCCTTCTTCGCGGCGACCGCGGCCGACGGCTTGTGCTGCCAGAAGCCGATCAGCAGGTACGACGCCAGGCCGACGCCCTCCCAGCCGAGGAACAGCAGCAGGTAGTTGTCGGCGAGCACCAGCACGAGCATCGAGGCGACGAAGAGGTTCAGGTAGCCGAAGAAGCGGGCCCGCCGCTCGTCGTGCTCCATGTACCCCACGGAGTAGAGGTGGATCAGGAAGCCGACGCCGGTGATCAGCAGCACGAAGGCCACCGAGAGCTGGTCGAGGAGCAGGTTGGCCTGCACCTGGAAGCGGCCGGCGGAGATCCACGTGTAGAGGTGCTGGCCCACCGAGCGGTCCGACGCGCTGCGGCCGAGCAGCGCGACGAACATGACGACGCCCAGCGCGAACGACAGCAGGACGGTGGCGCAGCCGAGCCAGTGCGCCCAGGCGCTGGTCCGGCGGTTGCCGAGCAGCAGGATCACCGCGGCGCCCAGGGCGGGAAGCGCGACGATCAGCCACAGCAGCGAGAACACCCCGCTGGCGGCCGAGGGGTGCACGACCGGGGCGGTCTCCTGCAGGGCCGGGAGGAGACTCACGGCGGCGCTTGTCATCGAAGGGTCTCCTTCAGTACTTCAGCAGGCTGGCGTCGTCGACCGAGGCCGACCGGCGGGTGCGGAAGATGGTCATGATGATGGCCAGCCCGACGACCACCTCGGCGGCGGCGACGACCATCACGAAGAAGGCCGCGACCTGCCCGTCGAGGTTGCCGTTGACCCGCGCGAAGGTGATCAGCGCCAGGTTCGAGGCGTTCAGCATCAGCTCGACGTTCATGAACACCACGATCGCGTTGCGGCGGGTCAGCACGCCGATGCAGCCGATGGTGAACAGGATCGCCGACAGCACGATGAACGGTGTGGCGCTCATGCCTGGCCCCTCTCCCCGGCCGGGGTGGCCTCGTCGGAGCCCGTGCGCTCCTCGTCCGGCCGGTCGCCGCGGTCGTCGGTGAACGTGCGGATGTCGGAGGCGAGCGCCGGGGCCGACCGGATCGTGCCGCGCGCCGCGAGCGTGCGGGAGACCGAGGTCGGCGCCGGGGTGCCGTCCGGCAGCAGTGCCGGGGTGTCCACGGCGTTGTGCCGCGCGAACACGCCCGGGGACGGCAGCGGGCCGAGGTGCTTGCCGTGGTCGGCGTAGTCGCGCACCCGCTGCCGGGCCAGGTCGCCCTGCGACAGCTTCGGGCTGAGCCGCTCGCGGTGGGCGAGCACCATCGCGCCGATCGCCGCGGTGATCAGCAGGGCGCTGGTCGCCTCGAACGCGAACACGTAGCGCGAGAACAGCAGCTGCGCCAGACCCTGCACGTTGCCCCCGGCGTTCGCCGCGCCGAGGCCGGTGATGGTGCCGAGCGAGACCTGCGCGATGCCCAGCACCAGGAGAGCGCCGAACAGCAGGCCGACGACCGTGGCCATCAGCCGCTGGCCGCGGATCGTCTCCACGACCGAGTCCGAGGCGTCCACGCCGACGAGCATCAGCACGAACAGGAAGAGCATCAGGATCGCGCCCGTGTAGACGATGATCTGCACCGCGAAGAGGAACGGCGCGTCCTGGACGGCGTACAGCACCGCCAGGCTCACCATCACGACTGCCAGCAGCAGCGCGGCGTGCACCGCCTTGCGCGAGAACAGGATGCCGAGCGCGGCGATCACCATGATCGGCGCGAGGATCCAGAAGGTCACCACGGCTCAGGCCTCGCTCTCTCGGGGTACGCCCGCGGAGTGCGGCTTGAAGGCCCCGCGGTAGTAGTCGGTCTCGTCGTCTCCGAGCAGCATGGCGTGCGGCGGCTGCTCCATGCCCGGCAGCAGCGGGGCGAGCAGGTCCTTCTTCTCGTAGATCAGGTCCTCGCGGTTGTCGTCGGCGAGCTCGTACTCGTTGGTCATCGTCAGCGCCCGGGTCGGGCAGGCCTCGATGCAGAGCCCGCAGAGGATGCAGCGCAGGTAGTTGATCTGGTAGACGCGGCCGTACCGCTCGCCGGGCGAGAACCGCTCGTCCGGCGTGTTCGACGCGCCCTCGACGTAGATCGCGTCCGCCGGGCAGGCCCACGCGCACAGCTCGCAGCCGATGCACTTCTCGAGGCCGTCGGGCCAGCGGTTGAGCTGGTGCCGGCCGTGGAACCGCGGCGCCGTGGGCTTCTTCTCGAACGGGTACTGCTCGGTGACGACCTTCTTGAACATCGTCCGGAAGGTGACCCCGAAACCGGCGATCGGGTCCCAGAACTGTTCCTTCAGGGTGGGCATCAGAGTTGCTCCTCCGTGGCGCCGGCGTGCGGGTCGACCGGGTCGGTCTCGTCCACAGGGGCGCTCGAGCTCGTGACGGTGGCCGGGACCCGCTCCTCGCCCGGCATCGGAGGCACCGGGTACCCGGCGGCGAAGGCGTCGAACGGCGCCGGCTCCTCCTCGACGGGCTCCTCGGCCGACTGGTCGCCGCCGAGGAAGAACAGCGCCAGGAACAGCACCGCGACCAGGCCGATGGCGACCAGCAGGTAGCTGCGGTTGATCCCGCCCTCCAGGCTGACCGTGCGGATCGCGGCGACCGCCACGATCCACACCAGCGCGACCGGGATGAGCCGCTTCCAGCCGAAGCGCATGAACTGGTCGTAGCGCAGCCGCGGCAGGGTGCCGCGCAGCCAGATGAACAAGAAGATGAACAGCAGCACCTTGGCCATGAACCAGAGGAACGGCCAGTAGCCGGTGTTCAGCACCCCGCCGCCGATGGCCGACAGCGGCCAGGGCGCGCGCCAGCCGCCGAGGAAGAGCGTGGTGGCCAGCGCGGCGACCGTCGCCATGTTGACGTACTCGGCGAGGAAGAACAGCGCGAACTTCAGCGAGCTGTACTCGGTGTGGAAGCCACCGACCAGCTCGCCCTCGGCCTCGGGGAGGTCGAACGGCGCCCGGTTCGTCTCGCCGACCATGGCGATGATGTAGATCACGAACGACGGGATCAAGATGATGCCGTACCAGAGCCGCTGCTGGGCGTTCACGATCGCGGAGGTGGACAGCGAGCCGGAGTACAGGAACACCGCCACCAGTGCGAGGCCCATCGCGACCTCGTAGGAGATCATCTGAGCCGAGCTCCGCAGACCGCCGAGCAGGGAGTACGTCGACCCCGACGACCAGCCGCCGAGCACGATGCCGTAGATGCCGATCGAGCTGGTGGCCAGCACGAACAGCACGCCCACGGGCAGGTCGGTGAGCTGCAGCGGGGTGTGGATGCCCGACCACGGGATCCGCACCACGGGGCCGAACGGGATCACCGCCCAGGCCAGGAACGCGGGCACCACCGACAGCACCGGCGCCACGATGAACACCAGCTTGTCGGCGGCCGTGGGGATCAGGTCCTCCTTCAGCGCGAGCTTCACGCCGTCGGCCAGGCTCTGCAGCAGGCCGAACGGGCCGTTGACGTTGGGTCCGATGCGGTGCTGCATGCGGCCCACGACCCGGCGCTCGAACCAGATGTTGAACAGCGTCAGCACGACGAGGACCACGAAGACCAGCAGGGCCTTCACGATCACGACCCAGGCGCGGTCGTGCCCGAACAGGCCCAGGCCGACCGCCTGCGGGACCACCAGGCTCGGGATGCTCATGCGGCACCTCCCACTCGTACGACGGAACCCGAGGTCGCGCCGGCGTCGCGCGCGAGGTTCACCCCTCCGGAGCTCGCCGGCGCCCAGACGACGCCGTCGGGCAGGTCGGCGACCGCGACCGGGAGCTCCACCGAGCCGACGGTGCCGGTGAGCCGGACGCGCTCACCGACGCTCAGCCCGAGGTCCGCGAGCGTGGTCGCGGACACCAGGGCGGTGGGTCTGCGGCCGGTCGCCTTGAGCTCGGCCTCGCCGTCGAGCATCCGCCCGTCGTCGAGCAGCAGCTTCCAGGTCACCAGGCGCGCCTCGCCGCGCTCCGGGGCCGCGAGCGGCTCGGGCAGCACCGTCGGCGCCGCGGCACGCTCGCCGTCCCACGGGCCCACCTCGCCCATCTGCGCGCGCGCCTCGGCGACGGTCCGGAAGCCGAGGACCACCCCCAGCTCCTCGGCGATCCCGCTGAGCACCCGCAGGTCGGGCAGCGCGTTGGTCTGCCGGAAGACGTTGTCGAAGGGCCGCAGCCGGCCCTCCCAGTCCACGAACGTGCCGGCCTTCTCCGCGACCGGAGCCACCGGGAACACCACGTCGGCGTGCTCGGTCACCTCGCTGGCCCGGATCTCGAGGCTGACCACGAACCGGGCGGCGGCCAGCGCCGCGCGGCCCGCTCGGGGGTCGGCCAGGTCGTCGAGGTCCACGCCACCCACCACGAGGCCGGCCAGCTCGCCGGCGGCGGCCGCGGCGACGATCGCGTCGCCGTCGCGTCCGGGACGCGCGGGGACGGTCGTGCCCCAGGCGGCTGCCGAGGTCCACGCGGGCGCCGGCGTCGGCGACCGGACGACCGCCCGGCAGCAGGTTCGGCAGGCAGCCGGTCTCGACCGCTCCCCGGTCACCGGCCCGGCGTGGCACCCAGGCCAGCCGGGCCCCGGTGGTCGCGGCGAGCGCGCCGACCGCGGACAGCGCGCCCGGGACGGTGGCCATCCGCTCGCCGACCAGGATCACGCCGCCGGCGTCGAGCGCGACGGTGCCGTCGTGGGCCAGCGCCTCGACCACCCCGGGCTCCGCGCCCGGCGCCGCCGGCAGCAGCGTGCCGCCCAGCTTGTCCAGCCCCCGCGACGTGAACGGAGCCACCGAGAAGACCGAGGTCCGGCCCCCGCGGACGGCCTTGCGCAGCCGCAGGAACACGATCGGCGACTCGTCCTCGGGCTCGAGCCCGACGAGCAGCACCTTGGACGCCTTCTCGAGGTCGGCGTAGCTGACCTCGAGCGCCGTGGCCGCGACGTGTGCGGCGAGGAAGTCGGCCTCCTCCGCGGAGTGCGGGCGGGACCGGAAGTCGATGTCGTTGGTGCCGAGGGCGACCCGCGCGAACTTCGCGTAGGCGTAGGCGTCCTCGGCCGTCAGCCGGCCACCGGTGAGCACGCCGACCGACCCGGCAGCCTGCAGGCCGCGCGCCGCGACGGCGAACGCCTCCGGCCACGACGCAGGGCGCAGCGCACCGCCGGGCTCGTCACGGACCAGCGGCGTGGTGAGCCGGTCCTCCTGCCGGGCGTACAGGAAGCCGAACCGGCCCTTGTCGCAGTTCCACTCCTCGTTGACCTCCGGGTCGGCCCCGGCGAGCCGCCGGGTGACCTTGCCGCGCCGGTGGTCGCTGCGCAGCGCGCAGCCCGAGGCGCAGTGCTCGCACACGGTCGGCGTGGAGACCAGGTCGAACGGCCGGCTCCGGAACCGGTACGACGCCGAGGTGAGCGCGCCGACCGGACAGATCTGGATCGTGTTCCCCGAGAAGTAGGACTCGAACGGCTCCTTCTCGTAGATGCCGACCTGCTGCAGGGCGCCCCGCTCGATGAGCGCGATGAAGGGGTCACCGGCGATCTGGTCGGAGAACCGGGTGCAGCGCGCGCAGAGCACGCACCTCTCACGGTCGAGGAGCACCTCGGCGGAGATGCTGATCGGCTTGGGGTAGGTGCGCTTGGCCTCCTCGAACCGGCTCTCGCCACGCCCGTTGGACATCGCCTGGTTCTGCAGCGGGCACTCACCGCCCTTGTCGCAGACCGGGCAGTCGAGCGGGTGGTTGATCAGGAGCTGCTCCATGACGCCCTGCTGCGCCTTGTCGGCGATCTTGGACGACACCTGGGTGTTGACGACCATGCCGTCGGAGGCGACGAGCGTGCAGGAGGCCTGCGGCTTGACCCGGCCGGGCGGTCCCATCATCGTGCGGGGCTCGCCGTCGGGGCCGGGCAGCGCGACCTCGACGAGGCACTGCCGGCAGGCGCCCACCGGAGCGAGCAGCGGGTGGTCGCAGAACCGCGGGATCTGGATGCCCGCCTGCTCGGCGGCCCGGATGACCAGGGTTCCCTTCGGCACGCTGACCTCGACGTCGTCGATGGTCAGCGTGACCAGGTCCGTCTTCTGGACCTCCTGGGACTGCTGGGTCGTCATGCCGAGACTCCTGCCGGGGCGAAGAGGGTCGAGGCGGCCGGGTCGAACGGACAGCCGCCGTGCTCGAAGTGGTCGACGTACTCCTGGCGGAAGTACTGGATCGAGGAGGTGATCGGGCTGACGGCGCCGTCGCCGAGTGCGCAGAACGCCCGCCCGAGGATGTTGTCACACTGGTCGAGGAGCAGCTCGAGGTCGTCCTCGCTGCCCTCGCCCCTCTCCAGCCGGGCCAGGGTCTGCACCAGCCACCAGGTGCCCTCGCGGCACGGCGTGCACTTGCCGCACGACTCGTGCTTGTAGAACTCCGTCCACCGCAGCACCGCGCGGACCACGCAGGTCGTGTCGTCGAAGATCTGCAGCGCCTTGGTGCCGAGCATCGAGCCCGCGGCGCCGACGCCCTCGTAGTCCAGGGGCACGTCGAGGTGCTCCTCGGTGAGCAGCGGCGTCGACGAGCCGCCCGGCGTCCAGAACTTCAGCCGGTGACCGGCGCGCACGCCCCCGGCGAGGTCGAGCAGCTCGCGCAGCGTGATGCCCAGCGGGGCCTCGAGCTGGCCGGGCCGGGCGACGTGCCCGGACAGCGAGTAGATCGTCATGCCCTTGCTCTTCTCGGTGCCCATGGAGGCGAACCAGGAGGGGCCGTTGCGCACGATCGAGGGGACGGAGGCGATCGACTCGACGTTGTTGATCACGGTGGGCGAGGCGTAGAGGCCGGCGACCGCGGGGAACGGCGGGCGCAGCCGCGGCTGGCCGCGCCGACCCTCGAGGGAGTCGAGCAGCGCGGTCTCCTCACCGCAGATGTAGGCGCCGGCGCCGGCGTGCACGGTGACCTCGAGGTCGAAGCCGGACCCGTGGATGTTCCTGCCGAGGTGGCCCGCGAGGTAGGCCTCCTGGACCGCGCGCTGCAGCCGGCGTACGACGTGCAGCACCTCGCCGCGGACGTAGATGAAGGCGTGGTTGGCCCGGATGGCGTACGACGTGATGATCACCCCCTCGAGGAGGGTGTGCGGCGTCGCCATCATCAGCGGGATGTCCTTGCAGGTGCCCGGCTCGGACTCGTCGGCGTTGACCACCAGGTAGTGCGGCTTGCCGTCACCCTGCGGGATGAACCCCCACTTCATGCCGGTGGGGAAGCCTGCGCCGCCCCGGCCGCGCAGGCCGGAGTCCTTGACGAGCGCGATGACGTCGTCCTGGGCCGTCCCGAACGCGGTGTCGAGGGCGGCGTACCCGCCCGACCGCTCGTAGGACTCCAGCGTCCACGGGCGGTCGGAGTCCCAGGTGTCGGTGAGGACCGGGGTCAGGGTGTCGGTCACTTCTCCTCGTCCTTCCCGCCGTGGGTGCCGGAGCCGGACTCCGCGACCTTGGTCTCGGACTCGGCGCGCCGGGTGTCGGTCTGCTCGTCGGCCGCGGTCGGGTCGCCGCTGGGCTGCTCGCCCTTCGCCTCGACCTGCCGGCGGTCGGCCCCCGGCGCGGTCCAGCCGTTCTCGCGGGCGATCCGCAGCCCCAGCAGGGACGGCTCGCCCGCCGCCGGCCCCTCGTCGGCGCGGTCGTCGGGGAAGCCGGCGAGCACCCGCTCGGCCTCGCGCCACGAGCAGACCAGGGGCCCGCGCGTGGAGCGGACCTCCCTGCCCTCGCGGAGGTCGTCGACGACGGAGACGGCCGACTCCGGAGTCTGGTTGTCGAAGAACTCCCAGTTGACCATCATCACCGGCGCGTAGTCGCAGGCCGCGTTGCACTCGACGTGCTCGAGGGTGATCGTGCCGTCGGCCGTGGTCTCGTCGTTGCCGACGTCGAGGTGCTCCTTCAGCCGCTCGAAGATCGCGTCGCCGCCCATCACCGCGCACAGCGTGTTGGTGCAGACGCCGACGTGGTAGTCGCCGACCGGGCGGCGCTTGTACATCGTGTAGAAGGTCGCGACCCCCGACACCTCGGCCGCGGAGATGCCGAGGATGTCCGCGCAGGCCTCGATGCCGCGCGCGGTCACCCGGCCCTCGACGCTCTGCACGAGGTGCAGCATCGGCAGCAGCGCCGAGCGGGCCTGCGGGTAGCGCCGGGTGGTCTCCCGCAGCTCGGCGAGCGTCGCCGCGTCGAGGGAGCTGCTCTCCTGGATCTCTGTCAACGGTCCACTCCACCCATCACGGGGTCGATCGAGGCGACCGCGACGATGACGTCGGCGACCATGCCGCCTTCGCTCATCACCGACGTCGCCTGCAGGTTGGTGAACGACGGGTCCCGGAAGTGCACCCGGTAGGGGCGGGTGCCGCCGTCGGAGACGACGTGCGCGGCCAGCTCGCCGCGCGGGGACTCGATCGGGACGTACGCCTGGCCGGCCGGGACCCGGAAGCCCTCGGTCACCAGCTTGAAGTGGTGGATCAGCGCCTCCATGGACTCGCCCATGATGTGCCGGATGTGGTCCAGGCTGTTGCCCATGCCGTCGGTGCCGACCGCGAGCTGGGCGGGCCAGGCGATCTTCTTGTCCGCGACCATCACCGGCGCGCCCTCGAGGCCGGCAAGCCGCTCGGCGCACTGCTCGACGATCCGCAGCGACTGCCACATCTCCTCGAGCCGGATCCGGAACCGGCCGTACGCGTCGCAGGTGTCCCAAGTGACGACGTCGAAGTCGTAGTCCTCGTAGCCGCTGTAGGGCTGCGTGCGGCGCAGGTCCCACGGGTAGCCGGTCGAGCGCAGCACCGGCCCGGTGAGCCCGAGCGCGAGGCAGCCGGCGAGGTCGAGGTAGCCGACGTCGACGAGCCGGCCCTTGAAGATCGGGTTGGCGTTGCAGAAGGCGGCGTACTCGGGCAGCCGCTTCTTCATCAGCGCGATGAAGTCGCGGATCTGGTCCAGGGCGCCGGGCGGCATGTCCTGGGCCACCCCGCCCGGACGGATGAAGGCGTGGTTCATCCGCAGCCCGGTGATCAGCTCGAACAGGTCGAGCACGAGCTCGCGCTCGCGGAACCCGATCGTCATCACCGTCAGCGCGCCGATCTCCATGCCGCCGGTCGCGATCGCGACGAGGTGGGAGGAGATGCGGTTGAGCTCCATGAGCAGCACCCGCATGACCGAGGCCTTCTCGGGCACCTCGTCCTCGATGCCGAGCAGCCGCTCGACGCCGAGGGAGTAGGTCGCCTCGTTGTGGAACGGCGCCAGGTAGTCCATCCGGGTGCAGAACGTGACGCCCTGCGTCCAGGTGCGGAACTCCATGTTCTTCTCGATGCCGGTGTGGAGGTACCCGATGCCGCACCGGGCCTCGGTGACCGTCTCGCCCTCGAGCTCGAGGATCAGCCGGAGCACGCCGTGCGTGGACGGGTGCTGCGGCCCCATGTTCACCACGACGTGGTCGTCGCCCTCGTCGGCGATGCCGGAGACCACCGAGTCCCAGTCCTGACCGGTGACGGTGAACACCCGGCCGGTGCTGGTGTCGTTGCTCGCGGCGCCGTACGGGTCGCTCTGCTGCTGCGTGGGCTGCTGGTCGGTCGTCATCAGCTGTAAGACCTCCGCGTGTCCGGCGGCGGGATGGTGGCGCCCTTGTACTCGACCGGGATGCCACCGAGGGGATAGTCCTTGCGCTGCGGGTGGCCCGGCCAGTCGTCGGGCATCTCGATGCGCGTCAGAGCGGGGTGACCGTCGAAGACGATGCCGAAGAAGTCGTAGGTCTCGCGCTCGTGCCAGTCGGCGGTGGGGTACACCGAGACCACCGACGGGATGTGCGGGTCGCCGTCGGGGCAGGTCACCTCGAGGCGGACCCGGCGGTTGTGGGTCATGGACAGCAGGTGGTGGACCGCGTGCAGCTCGCGGCCGGTCTCGTCGGGGTAGTGCACCCCGGAGACGCCGGAGCACAGCTCGAAGCGCAGCTCCGGCTCGTCGCGGAGGTGCTGGGCCACCGCCAGCAGGTCGGCCCGGTGCACGAAGAAGGTGATCTCCCCGCGGTGCACGACGACCTTCTCGAGCGCGTGCGAGATCCCGTTGCGGTCGAGGGCGGCCTCGAGGTGGTCGGCGACCTCGTCGAACCAGCCGCCGTACGGGCGCGCGCTGCCGCCGGGCATCGCGACCGGACGCACCAGGCCGCCGTACCCGGAGGTGTCACCGCTCCCGCGCACCCCGAACATGCCGTGGCGAACGCCGACCACCTCGGGCTCGAGCTGCCCGGGCTCCACCGGCAGAGCGTTCTCCGGAGCGCGGTCGGTGGCGTCGGGCTCCGTCCCGGGGGTGACGTCCGGGAACTCCTCGGGCGCCTTGGGGGTGTCGTCGCTCATCGGAGCAGACCCTTCATCTCCGAGGTGGGCAGCGCGGTCAGCGCGCCGGTCTCCTGCTCCTCGATCTCCGCCCGCCGGTTCGCGCCGAGCTTGGCCGTCTGCACCTGCTCGTGCAGCTTGAGGATCGCGTCGATCAGCATCTCCGGCCGCGGCGGGCAGCCGGGGAGGTACATGTCGACCGGCACGACGTGGTCGACGCCCTGGACGATCGCGTAGTTGTTGAACATCCCTCCCGAGCTGGCGCAGACACCCATCGCCAGCACCCACTTCGGGTCCGGCATCTGGTCGTAGATCTGCCGCAGCACCGGCGCCATCTTCTGGCTGACCCGACCGGCCACGATCATCAGGTCGGCCTGACGCGGCGAGGCCCGGAACACCTCCATCCCGAAGCGCCCGAGGTCGTAGCGCGGCCCGCCGCTGGTCATCATCTCGATGGCGCAGCAGGCCAGGCCGAAGGTCGCCGGCCAGAAGGACGCCTTCCGCATGTAGCCGGCGACGCCCTCGACCGTCGTCAGCAGCACTCCGCTGGGGAGCTTCTCCTCGATACCCATGTCAGCTCAGCTCTCTCGTCCCGCCGCCCGCTCAGTCCCACTCGAGGCCGCCGCGGCGCCACACGTAGGCGTAGGCGACGAACACCGTGAGGATGAAGAGCACCATCTCCAGCAGCCCGAAGGCTTTCATGCTGTCGAAGTAGACGGCCCAGGGGTACAGGAAGACGATCTCGATGTCGAAGACGATGAAGATCATCGCCGTGATGTAGTACTTGACCGGGAACCGGCCGCCGCCCACCGGCTGCGGCGTCGGCTCGATGCCGCACTCGTAGGAGTCGAGCTTGGCGCGGTTGTAGCGCTTCGGCCCGGTCAGTGTGCTGACGCCGACCGAGAAGACCGCGAAGCCGGCGGCGATGATGAACAGGGCGAGGATCGGCCAGTACAGGACCATCGCTCTCGCTCCTTCCCTCTGCCTGTCGTGACTGCTGCTTGGTACGTCGTGTGCTGTCGCGGAGCGCTTCGTCAGGCGGTCGGCGCGAGCCGGCTCAGCGCGTTGACGATCCGGTCCGAGACGTCCCCGTCCCGGGGGTCGGTCAGGTTCGCGAGCAGCTTCAGCATGAACGCCATCAGGGTGTGCCGCGGTAGACCGTACTTGGTCGCCTGCTTCATCACCTGCGGGTTGCCGATCAGCCTCACGAACGCCCGTCCCACGGTGTAGTACCCGCCGTACGTCGCGTCCAGCGCGGCCGGGTACGCGTGCAGTGCGCGCTCCTGGCCGGGACCCGAGCGACCGAGCGCCTGGACCACGGTCGCCGCCGCCATCGTGCCGGACTCCATGGCGTAGGCGATGCCCTCGCCGTTCATCGGGTTCACCATGCCGCCGGAGTCGCCCACCAGCAGGACGCCGCGGGTGTAGTGCGGCTTGCGGTTGAAGCCCATCGGCAGCGCCGCGCCGCCGATCCGGCCGACCATGTTCTCCTCGCGGAAGCCCCACTCCTGCGGGGTGTTGTCCAGCCAGCGACGCAGGAGCTCCTTGTAGTCGACGTTCTGGAACGCCTTGGACGTGTTCAGGATCCCGAGCCCGACGTTCACGGTGCCGTCGCCCACGCCGAAGATCCAGCCGTAGCCGGGCAGCAGGTTGGAGGCGCCGGGCCTGCCGTCCCAGAGCTCGAGCCAGGACTCCAGCCAGTCGTCGTCGTGGCGCGGGCTGCGGTAGTAGGTGCGCACCGCGACGCCCAGCGGCCGGTCGGCACGCTTCTGCAGCCCGAGCGCCAGGGCCAGCCGGGCGCTCACCCCGTCGGCGGCGATCACCACGGGCGCCCGGAAGGCGACCTCGTCGCCCACCCTGCGGCCCCGGTCGTCCACCGGCTTCGCGGTCACGCCGACGACGCGGCCGGTCTGCTCGTCGACGACCGGGCCGGTGACCGAGGTCCGCTCGTGCAGCCGGGCACCGGCCTTCTCGGCGTGCCGGGCCAGGATCTCGTCGAAGTCCAGCCGGGTCCGGACCAGGCCGTACGGCGGGAACGAGGCCAGGTCCGGCCACGGCAGCTCCAGCCGGTGGCCGCCACCGACGATGCGCAGGCCGTGGTTGTGGACCCAGCCCGGGCCGTCGAGGTCGATGCCGAGGTCCAGCAGCTGCCTGGTCGCGCGCGGCGTGAGCCCGTCGCCGCAGACCTTCTCGCGTGGGAAGGCGGTCTTCTCCAGCAGCAGGACGTCCACGCCGGCCTGCGCGAGGTGGTAGGCCGCGGTGGACCCGGCCGGGCCGGCACCGACGACGATGACGTCGGCCTGCCGCTCGTCCGCGGTGGTCCGGCTCATCGGGGCACCTCTTCTGGATCGTCCTCAGCCCAGCGTGGCGGAGGTCGTCTCCCCCCACCATTGTGACTTCGTGAAAACCTTCACGAAGTAACCGCGGCACAGTCTAGAGGCCGGTGTGACATCCCGCGACCCGGCCCTGTTCGGGTGGAGCGCGGCGGCCCGCCCGGCGGTCAGGCCGTGGCGCGGTGCAGCGCGACGATGCCGCCGGACAGGTTACGCCACTCCGGCCGCCGCCAGCCGGCCGTCGCGATCCGCTCGGCCAGGCCCTCCTGGTCCGGCCAGGCCCGGATCGACTCCGCGAGGTACACGTACGCGTCCGGGCTGGACGACACCGCGCGGGCCAGCGGCGGGAGCGCCTTCATGAGGTACTCCACGTAGACCGTGCGGAACGGCTTCCAGGTCGGGTGGCTGAACTCGCAGACCACCAGGCGGCCCCCGGGCCGGGTCACCCGCAGCAGCTCTCGGAGGCCGGCGTCCGGCTCCACGATGTTGCGCAGCCCGAACGAGATCGTGACCGCGTCGAACGTGTCGTCGGCGAACGGCAGCCGGGTGCCGTCCCCGGCCGTGAACGGCAGGTGAGACCGGGCGCGCTTGCCGACCCGCAGCATGCCGAGCGAGAAGTCGCACGGCACGACGAGCGCGCCACGGTCCCGGAACGGCCGGCTCGACGTGCCGGTCCCGGCGGCCAGGTCGAGCACCCGCTCCCCGGGCCGCGGGTCGACCGCGTGCACCACGGCACTGCGCCAGCGACGGTCCTGACCCAGCGACAGCACGTCGTTGGTGACGTCGTACCGGCGCGCGACGTCGTCGAACATCGCCGCGACGTCGGCGGGACGCTTGTCCAGGTCGGCTCGGGTCACGGGGCCCACCCTAGAGCGGCTCGGAGCAGGGCCGACGCGAGGTCTCCGGCGGTGACGTCCGGGTCGCCCGGACGCGGCGGCCCCGACGGTCGTAGGCTCGTGCACCGTGACAGGACGTAGCACACCGTGACAGGACGCACCATCTCACCCGGCGCCCAGGAGGCGGCGGCCCCCCTGGTCGTCCGCTCGGTGCCGGTCGAGGACCCCGGGACGCTGCTCGGTCTGCTGCCGCCGCACGACGCGCTGGCGTGGGTGCGCCGAGGCGACGGCCTGGTCGGGTACGGCGTCGCCGCCGTGCTGCGCACCAGGGGCCCGGAGCGGTTCCGCGAGGCCTGCGCCTGGTGGGCCGAGCAGTCGGCCGCGGCGGTGGTCCGCGACGAGGTCCGCCGGCCCGGGTCGGGCCTGGTCTGCTTCGGCAGCTTCGCCTTCGCCGACCGGCCGGGCGACAGCGTGCTCGTCGTACCGGAGGTGGTGGTGGGCCGTCGCGCGGGCAGCACCTGGGTCACCACGACCGGCGCCGGCGCGATCTCCGCCCCGCCGGCCCTGGCCGGCACCGACGCTCCCCCGGCGCCGGAGGGGGTGACCTTCGCGGACGGCGCGATCTCGGGGGCGACGTGGGAGACCCGGGTCGCGGACGCGGTCCGGCGGATCGAGGCCGGCGACCTCGAGAAGGTCGTCCTGGCCCGGGACCTGGTCGCCACCGCCGCGTCGGACGTCGACGTCCGCTGGCCGCTGCGCCGGCTCGCCGAGACCTACCCGATGTGCTGGACCTTCCACGTCGACGGGCTGTTCGGCGCGACGCCGGAGATGCTGGTGCGCCGCGAGCGCGGCCTGGTGACCTCGCGGGTGCTCGCCGGCACCATCCGGCGCACCGGGGACGACGCCCGCGACCTCGCGCTGGCCGCCACACTGGCCCGGTCGTCGAAGGACCTCGAGGAGCACGAGTACGCCGTGCGCTCGGTCGCCGACGCGCTCGCCCCGCACTGCACGTCGATGAACGTGCCGGAGGCGCCGTTCGTCCTGCACCTGCCCAACGTGATGCACCTGGCCACCGACGTCGCCGGGGTGATCGACGACCAGACCACCTCGCTCGAGCTGGCCGCCGCGCTGCACCCGTCGGCCGCGGTCGGCGGCACCCCCACCAGCGTGGCCACGTCGCTCATCGGCACGCTCGAGGGCATGGACCGCGGTCGCTACGCCGGCCCGGTGGGCTGGATGGACGCCTCGGGCGACGGCGAGTGGGGGCTGGCGCTGCGCTCCGCGGAGGTCAGCGGGGCGACGGTGCGGCTGTTCGCGGGCTGCGGGATCGTCGCGGACTCCGACCCCGCGTCCGAGCTGGCGGAGGCCCAGGCCAAGTTCGTGCCCGTCCGCGACGCACTCGGGCCGGCTCCCGACCCGGCCGTCTGACGCCGGAGACTCAGCCGGGCAGGTCCTCGCCGGCCGCCACCCGGTGGTAGTCCAGCCCGCGCTCGGCCAGCATCGCGGTGACCCGGTCGTCCATCATCGTGAGCCCCAGGTCGCTGGTGATCAGCTCGTGGATGGCGAGGTTCCGCGGCGCCGCGACCGCGCGGGCGAAGTCGACGGCCTCGCCGAGCTTCATCCACGGCCCGCTGATCGGCACGAGCGCGACGTCGACGGGCTCCCCGGGCGCGACGAAGGAGTCACCGGGGTGGTAGACCCGGGTGCCGCCGAGCTCGACGACGTACCCGCTGTTGTGGAAGCGCGGGAGGTCCGGGTGGATCACCGCGTGCCACTCGCCGACGGCGCGCACCGGCACGCCGACGTCGAACGCCTCCCCCGGCGCCACGACCGTGACCCGCTCCCGCACCTCCGGGTCGTCGAGCTGCGCGGCCACCGCGTCGATCGTCCAGACCGGCGCATCGGTCGCCCGGAGGTGGTCGACCGAGAGGTGGTCGGCGTGCTCGTGCGTCACCAGGACCGCGGTCGCACCGTCGACCGCCTCCCGGTCGGTGAAGCTTCCGGGGTCCACCACGACGACGTGCCCGTCGTGCTCGAGCCGGACGCAGGCGTGAGCGAGCTTCGTGATCCTCATGCGGCCCATCATGCCCAGGACGGTCGACGGCATGCCCCTCGACCGGGGTCGGGCGCTCAGCCCAGCCGGCTGTCCACGAAGCACCAGCGCCACTCCTCGCCCGGCTCGGCCGAGCGCATCACCGGGTGCCCGATCTCGTGGTAGTGCGCCGTGGCGTGCTGCCGCGGCGAGGAGTCGCAGCACGCGACGTGTCCGCAGGTCAGGCAGCGGCGCAGGTGCACCCAGGTGGTGAGCCCCTCCGCGACGCAGTCCTCACACACCCCGTCGACGCCTGAGGCGGCGTCCCGCGGCGCCGCCTCGAGATGCTCGCAGAGCGCGATCGACCCCACCCGGCCGCTCACCGACTCGGCCCCGTCGAGCTCGGGGAGCCGCTCGTTGCCGCGGTCCAGCATCGACTCCTCGACGTCGAGCGAGGCGAGCACGTCGGAGACCACCTCGTGAGGGACCGCGCCGGTGCTGCGCACGTCGAGCACCTTCTCCCGCTCGACCTGCAGCATCTCCAGCCGGAGCCGCGCGTAGGTCTCGCTCGGGGTCTCCTCGTCCGGGTGGGTGCCACCGAGGCGCTCCCAGGCGGCGGTGTTGCGCTCCTCGGCACGCCGGCGCAGGGTCTCCACGACCTCGAAGGGGTCGTTCTCCTCCGCGACACGCTGGTCGAGGTACCTCAGGCCGGCAGCGGAGGACTTCTCGAACAGCGCCGCGCGGGCCAGCGCGTCCTCGCGCGGGTCCGGGGAGGGCAGCCTCAGCCGGCGCGCCAGCCAGGGCAGCGTCGAGCCCTGGACGAACAGCGTCCCGGCGGCCACGATCAGCGCGGTCAGCACCAGCGTCTCGCGGTAGGTGAAGTCCATCGGGATCGCGAACGCCGCCGCCAGGGTGACCACGCCGCGCATCCCGGCCCAGCCGAGCACCGCGGTGTACCGCCAGGACGGGTGCTTGCCGGTCTCACGGTCCGGTGCGGGCCGCACCAGCAGGTAGCGCGCCGGGAACACCCAGACCAGGCGGAGCACCACCACGGCCACGAACGTCGCCAGGCACAGCCGCACCACGTCCCGGAGCGGGACCCCACTGGCCTGGACGTCGCCGATGATCCAGCGGGCCTGCAGGCCGATGAGCAGGAACACGATGTTCTCGAGCAGGAACTGGATCGTGCGCCAGTTGAGCCGTTCCGCGATCCTCGAGCCGGCCGTCTGCAGCACCGGGGCCCGGTGGCCCAGGAGCAGCCCGGCGACGACGACGGCGAGCACCCCGGAGCCGTTGAACCACTCGGCGGCGACGTACGCCAGGAACGGGGTGACCAGCGACAGGCTCGTGTCGATCACCGGGTCGGTCACCATCCGGCGCAGCCCGCCGACCACGAGGTACATCAGCACACCGACCGCGAGGCCGCCGACCGCCGCGACGAGGAAGTCGGCGCCGACGCCCAGCGCCGAGACGGCCGCGCCCGCGCCGATCGCGGTGCGCAGCGCTACGATCGCGGTCGCGTCGTTGAGCAGCGACTCGCCCTCGAGGATCGTGACGATCCGCGCGCGGCAGGCCGATGCGCCGCCCGATGGAGGTGGCCGCGACCGCGTCGGGAGGTGCGACGACCGCGCCCAGCGCGAACGCGGCGGCCCAGGACACCCCCGACAGGACGGTGTGCGCCACCAGGGCGACCCCCACCGCGGTGAACGCGACCAGCCCGACCGACAGCAGCAGGATCGCGCGGCGGTTGGCGTTGAAGTCGACCAGGGACGTCTGCAGCGCCGCGGCGTACAGCAACGGGGGCAGGAGCCCGACCAGCACCACCTCGGAGGTCAGGTGCACCTCCGGGACGACCGGCAGGAAGGACGCCGCCGCCCCGAGCGCCACCAGCACCAGCGGGGCAGGCAGGTCGAAGCGCCGGCACAGACCGACCACGAGGATGACGGCGGTCGTCAGGGCGGCGAGGGACAGCGCGACGTGCACAGTGGTATGTAACCAGCGCCGGCACCAGGCATTCCGCCCCGGCTGCGGGGTCGGGCCCCCCGGCCCGTCCGCCTCAGGACTCCGCGACCCACCGCATCGGGTCGCCCCAGCCCAGCCGCGTGACGCCGTGCTTGTCGAGGGCGAGCACCGCCAGGGTCCGGCGGTGCGCGGCGAAGGTCAGGACGTGGGCCACCATCCCGCCGTAGCTGAACACCTCGGGCGGGTCGCACAGCGCGTCCACGAACGTGTCACCGAGCCGGCCCTGCTCGACGACGTCGTGGACCTGGGCCAGGTACGTCGGCCCCTCGACGGCGAGCCGACTGCGGAGGTCGTCGACGGACTCGTGCTCCTCGACCGACCAGTCGTAGGCGCGGTGCGCGATCGCGGCGTTCCACATCCCCATCTGGCCGACCAGCCGGGACATCAGCCGGCGCAGCGTGGCGGGGTCGGGGTCGTCCTCGACGGAGAGCTCGATGCGCTCGTCGAGCTGGGTGTCGGTCAGCTCGGCGGCGGCCTCGACGATCTCGCCGGTCAGCCAGACGTGGTGCTCGACCATCCGGGTCATCAGGTCCATGGGGGTCACCTTCGTGTCGGCGGGAAGGCGGAGCCCTCCCGGTGGGTGGAAGTGCACGTCGCTCGGAGCCGGGATCACCGTCGTCGTCGGGCGCCTGCGCCACTGCGCGGGACCGACCCCGAAGGCTCGTCGGAACGCGCGGGTGAACGCCTCGTGCGAGCCGTACCCCGCCTCGACCGCGACGTCGAGGATGCTCAGCCGGGTGCTCAGCAGCCGGTACGCCGCGCGCTCGAGCAGGATCCGGCGACGGAACCTGCGCGGTGGCTCCCCGGCGACCGAGGAGACGATCCGGTCGAGGTGGTAGCGGGAGACGAACAGCCGGGCGGCCAGGTCCTCCCCGGTCGCGTCGTGGTCGTCGAGCGCTTGCGCGAGCAGGTCCACGAAGCTCGCGAAGTGGTCTGCTGCGGTGCTCATGGCTCCATCCTGCCGACCCGGGACGGACTGCTGCTTGATCAGTCTTGCGCTGTCCGCCGCACCAGGTCGCGGACGGCCGCGTCGAGCTCGCGGCGGTCGTCGCGACGGACGGTCGCCTCGACGACCTCGAGGCCGCCGTTGGGGTTGGCCAGCGCGTGCCGCAGCTCGGCGAGCGAGTCCACCCGCCAGTGCGGCGTCCCGGTAGCGGCGCACAACGGCGCCAGGTCGACGCCGTGCGGGGTGCCGAAGAGTCGCTCGTAGGAGGCGCCGTACGCCGGGGAGCCCTGCTCGAGCGAGGCGAAGATCGAGCCGCCGTCGTCGTTGACCACGACGACGGTGAGGTCCGGGCGCGGCTCCTCCGGCCCGAGCACGAGCCCGTTGGCGTCGTGCAGGAACGTCACGTCGCCGAGCAGCGCCAGGGCGCGGGTGCTGTGCGGCCGCCCGAGCGCGGCGCCCACCGCGCTGGACACCGAGCCGTCGATGCCGGCCAGCCCTCGGTTGCCGACCACCATCCGGCGGTCGCCGACCTGGTACGGCGCCACCATGAGGTCGAGGTCGCGCACCGGGTTCGAGGCGCCCACGAACAGCAGCCCACCGGGAGGCACCGCCGCACTCACCGCGCCGGCCACCTCCTGCGGGGTGAGCCCGTCGCGGTCGGCGAGCAGCGCGTCGAGCGCGCGGCCGAGCCGACTGTCGCGGGCCGACCACTCCTCGAGCCAGTCGGTGCGGCCCGGCCGGTCGCTGGGCGCGACCGCGTCGACGAGCCGGCGCGCCCGGTTGCCGGGGTCGGACCAGCCGGACGGGCTGCGGACCACGACCAGCTCCACGTCGTCGCGGGCGAGCAGCGCACTCACCGGCCGGGACAGTGTGGGGTGTCCGTGCACCACGACCCGCTGGACCCGGTCGGCGAGCGACCGGTCGCCCAGCAGCAGGCGGTAGGTGCGGATCGCGTTGGCGCCGGTGCGCGAGCCGCTGGTCGGCTCCGCGAGCAGGGGCCACCCGGCGCGCTCGGCGAGCACCCGCGCCGGCGGCCCGGCGTCGTCGCCGGCGACCACGACCGTCGGCACGGCGGGGTCCAGCACCAGCGGCACGGCCGCTGCCGGCTCGCCGGGCTCGCTCCACGGCTCCCCGTCCGGCCGCAGGCTTCCGCCGGCGGCCGACCAGCCGTCGGGTGTTCCGGGGACCAGGGGGTCGTCGAGCTGCAGGTTGAGGTGCACCGGTCCGGGCCGGTCACCGAGCCGGCCGCGGGCGCTCCAGGTCGCTCGGGCCACCAGTGCCCGCCAGCCGGCCGCCTGCCGCTGCTCGTCGGCGCCGGAGTGCCCCGGCGCGACGTCGGCGAAGAGCCGCACCGCGCCGCCGAAGACCTTCACCTGGTCGGTGGTCTGGTTGGCGTTGGTGCCGCGCAGCCGGGCCGGCCGGTCCGCGGTGAGCACGACGAGCGGCACCCCGGCGTGCGAGGCCTCGAGGACGGCAGGGTGCAAGGCGGCGACCGCCGTGCCGCTGGTCGTGACCACGACGGCCGGGTGGTGGCTGGTCCGGGCGAGGCCGAGGGCGAGGAAGCCGGCGGACCGCTCGTCGATGCGGGTGTGCAGGGCGAGCCGGTCCTCCGAGGCCGCCGCCCACGCTGCGTACGCCAGAGGCGCCGAGCGGGACCCCGGCGCGAGGACGAGGTGCGCGACGCCGCAGCGGACGAGCTCGTCGACGAGCACCGTCGCGGCGGCGGTCGAGGCGTTCGCGGGGGGCATGCTCAGAGATCCTGCCGGAGATCGGGGTCGAGTGCCGCGATCTCGGCGAGCCGGCGTCGCCAGTGCTCCTCGCGGGCCGGCGTGGCGCGCAGCCGGTCGAGCGCCACCGGATCCACCTCGGGGCGGCCGACGGGCAGCTCGCCGCCCTCCGGCAGCAGCGGCCGGACGGCGACATCGTCGGTGAGCAGCTGGACGGTGGCCAGCCCGCAGGCGTACGGCAGCGCGGGGAGCGCGGCCGCCAGCGCGACGCCGGCTGCGATGCCGACCGACGTCTCGAGGGCGGAGGAGACCACGACCGGCAGGCCGATGTCCTCCGCGATCCGCAGGCAGGCGCGCACCCCGCCCAGCGGCTGCACCTTGAGGACCGCCACGTCCGCTGCGGCGAGGTCGCGGACCCGGTAGGGGTCGGCCGCCCGGCGGATCGACTCGTCGGCGGCCACCGGCACGTCGACCCGGCGGCGCACGACCGCCAGCTCCTCGGCGGTGGCGCACGGCTGCTCGACGTACTCCAGACCGCCGGCGGCCTCGTCCAGCAGGCGGATCGCGGCGACCGCGTCGTCGACGTCCCACAGGCCGTTGGCGTCGACCCGGACCCGCCCGTCGGGGCCGAGCGCGTCGCGGACCGCCTCGAGCCGGGCCTGCGCCTCGGCCAGGGTCTGTCCCGGCTCGGCCACCTTCACCTTCGCGGTGCGGCAGCCGCCGTGCGCAACGACACGGGCGGCCTGCGCGGGTCCGACCGCGGGCACCGTGACGTTGACCGGCACCCGCTCGCGCACCGGCTCCGGCCATCCGTCGTACGCCGCCTCGTGGGCCGCGCGAAGCCAGGGCGCCGCGACCCGCGCGTCGTACTCCAGGAAGGGGCTGACCTCGCCCCAGCCGGCGGGCCCGTGCAGCAGCACGCCCTCGCGCGTGCTGATCGCGCGGAACCGGGTGGTCATCGGGATCGAGAAGACCTGCACTCAGCGTCCTCCGGGCGCCGTCGCTCGGGAGGTGGCGAGCAGCATCAGGGCGCGACGGTCCACCTTGCCGTTGTCCAGCAGCGGCAGCGCGTCCACGGCGACGACCTCGCGCGGCGCCCACGCCCGGGGGTGCGCCGCGCAGACCCAGTCCCGGGCCTCCTCACGGCCCAAGGGTCCGACCACGACGGCGACCACGCGGGCGCCCCACTCGGCGTCCTGCACGCCGACGACCTCGGCGTCGCTCACCGCGGGGTGCTCGCGGAGCCGGGCGGCCACCGCCGGCGCCGGAACGTTCACGCCACCGCTGACCACCACGTCGTCGATGCGCCCGAGCACCTCGAGCCGGCCGTCGTGGTCGAGGCGGCCGAGGTCCTGGGTGCGGAACCAGCCGTCCCGGAGCACCTCCGCGGTGAGATCGGCCCGCCCGGCGTACCCGTCGAAGAGCACCGGCCCGCCGAGCCGCACCCGGCCGTCGCTGCCGGTCGCGACGGCGACCCCGTCCAGAGGCCGCCCGTCGTACACGCAGCCGCCGCAGGTCTCGCTCATGCCGTAGGTCGCCACGACACGGACGCCGGCGCGCTCGGCGGTGCCGCGCAGGGCGGGGTCCAGCCGGGCGCCACCGACGAGCACGGTGTCGAAGGAGCGCAGCGCCTCGGCGTCCGCGGGCCGGCTCAGCATCCGGGTGAGCTGGGTGGGGACGAGCGACACGTAGCGCCGCTCGCCGGTGAGCGCGGCGGCCGCCTCCGCGAGGCTGCCGTCCTGCACCACCGGGTCGCTGCCGGCCAGGACCGAGCGGAACAGCACCTGCAGCCCGGCGACGTAGGCCGGCGGGAGGTTCAGCAGCCACTGCCCCGGGCCGCCGAGGCGGTCCAGCGTGGCCCGGGCCGAGGCCCGCATCGCCCGGCGGCTGAGCACCACCCGCTTGGGCTCCCCGGTGGAGCCGGAGGTCTCGACGACGAGCGGCGCCGGCTCGGTGACCGACGCCTCCCAGTCACGGAGCAGGCCGAGTATCTCCGCGGCGGTGCCGCGCACCGGGCTGAGGCTGCTCACGTGCATCACGGTATGCCTGCCACAATCACTGCCCATGGCAACCCCTGCACAGTGGCTCGAGGGTGCGCGGCCGCGCACGCTGCCCGCGGCCGTCTCCCCCGTGCTGGCCGGCACCGGCGTCGCGGCGTACGTCGACGGGGCGGTGTGGTGGAAGGCGGCGCTGGCGCTCCTCGTCGCGCTCGCCCTGCAGGTCGGGGTCAACTACGCCAACGACTACTCCGACGGGATCCGCGGCACCGACGCCGACCGGGTCGGACCGCTGCGGCTGGTCGGCTCCGGGGCGGCGTCGCCCGGAGCGGTGAAGCGGGCCGCCTTCGGCTGCTTCGGGGTGGCCTGCGTGACGGGGCTGGTCCTGGCGGCGGCCACCGCGTGGTGGCTGGTGGTCGTCGGGCTGCTGTGCGTGCTCGCCGCCTGGTACTACACCGGCGGCTCGCGGCCGTACGGCTACCTCGGGCTCGGCGAGGTGATGGTGTTCGTGTTCTTCGGGCTCGTCGCGGTGATGGGCACGACGTACGTCCAGACCGGGTCGACCGCGCGCGCTGCCGTGCTGCCCTCGCTCTACGCGGCGGTCGGCGTCGGGGCCCTCGCCTGCTCGCTCCTCGTCGCGAACAACCTGCGCGACATCCCCACGGACCGTGCCGTCGACAAGCGCACGCTGGCGGTGGTGCTCGGCGACGAGCGCACCCGCTACCTCTACGTCCTGCTCGCGGGTCTCGCGGCGGTGGCGCTCGTCGGCCTGGGACTGGCGACGACGCGCTGGGCGCTGCTGGGGGTGGCTGCCGCGCTGACGCTGGCGCCCGCCACCCGCGCGGTGCTCGGGGGTGCGCACGGTCGCGACCTGGTCCCCGTGCTCAAGGCGACCGGCACGGGCGAGCTGCTGTACGCGGCCGGGATCTTCCTCGGCCTCCTGCTCTGATCGAGCCGCGGGCTCTGCCGGCGCGGTCAGGAGGTGGGCGCGTCCGTCGGACCGCTGCCGTTGGTGTCCTCGGGGTTCGCGCGGCCCAGCTCGCGCAGGAAGTCCTCGTCGTCGTCCGGCGCGACCGTGCGGGGGCGTGGCTTGGTGGGCCGCGGCCGGCGCAGCGCACCCGAGCGTCGCCGCTCGAGCAGCCAGAAGAGCCCGTACACGGCCGCCGCGAACAGGAGAACCACGAGCAGGAACTTTCCCACACCCCCAGAGTAGGCGGCCCTGGCAAGGGGCGGGCCAACCTCGCGATCTACGCTGGAGGCGTGAAGGAGTTCGCCGTCTACACGCTCGCCCGTCTCGGCCTGTTCGTCGCGTCGTTCGCGCTCGTGGCCGGCGTCTGGCGCCTCGTGGCCGGGAGCGTCCCGATCCTGTGGCCGTTCGTGATCGCGGTGGTGGTCTCCGCGGTGGCGTCGTACTACCTGCTCCAGGCGCCGCGCGAACGGTTCGCGGCCCGGGTCCAGCAGCGCGCGGCGGCGGCGTCGGCGCGGTTCGAGGCGTCGCGGAGCAAGGAAGACTCCGAGGACGCCTGAGGTGGAGCCGGCTCTGGCTGCCGGCCTCCGCGTGGCGCCCTACCGGACCGACCACCGAGGCGGTTCAGGGACGAACCCGCGGCTCGACCCACCAGGCCCGCGGCTCAGCCTCCTGCGTAGGAGTGCATGCTGCCGCTGCCGAAGAAGTAGTTGATCCCCACGAAGTTGAACAGCAGCGTGGCGAAGGCGATCAGCGCGATGATCGCTGCGGCCCGCCCCTTCCACCCGGCGGTCGCCCGGGCGTGCAGGTAGGCGGCGTACACCACCCACGTGATGAACGCCCAGACCTCCTTGGGGTCCCAGTTCCAGTAGCTGCCCCAGGCGTACTCCGCCCAGATCGGCCCGGCCACCAGGGCCGCGAAGGTCCAGATCGGGAAGCCGAAGGCGTGCACCCGGTAGGCGACCCGGTCCAGCACGCCGAGCTCGGGCAGCCGCGCGAGGTAGCCGTTCGGGACCATCCGGCCGCGCGACAGCGCCCGGTTCTTGACCAGGTACAGCGCCGAGGCCATCGCTCCCACCGCGAACGCCCCGGAGGCGATGATCGCGGCGGTGACGTGGATCGCGAGCCAGTAGGAGTGCAGCGCCGGCACGAGCGGCCCGGCGTCCTCGTAGAGCAGCAGCACCGCGAGCATCAGGATGACGACCTCGAACGCGGTGACGAGCAGGCCCATCCAGCGCAGCGCGTAGCGGCGCAGCAGCAGGAGGTACATCACGCTGACCCCGAGGGTTCCGGCGAGCGTGAACTCGTACATGTTCCCCCACGGCACCCGGATCGGGTCCGACCCGAGGCCCCGGGTGACCAGCCCGGCGAGGTGAAGCGCGCACGCGACGACGGTGAGGGCGACCCCGATCCGGCCGTACTTCTCGATCCGCAGCTCGGCGTCCTCGGCGTCGCCCGTCGAGCTGCCGCCGGCCGAGGAGCCCGCCTCCACGACGGTCCCGTCGGGAGCCACCAGGGTCGTCGACTCGACCGGCACCCTGCGCGCCAACGCCCACTCGGTGACGTGCGCGAGCAGCGCCAGCGCGTACACGATGGAGGCGAACATGATCGCGTGGTTGCTGAACGACGCGAACTGGGCTGTCGTCACGTGCTCTCCCTGCCCTCTGCCACGAGCCGCTCGAGCTCGTCGATCTCGTCTGCGAGGTTGCCGCCGGAGCTTCGGTCCAGCCCTGCAAGCTCCACCACGGTACGCCGACCCCGGCGGGTGACCCGCACCCAGGTGCGCCGTGGTCGGATGAACAGCGAGCCCAGCAGGCCGAGGATGCCGACGAGCACGCCGCCGAGCGCGAGCGCCTTGCCCGGGCTGTTGCTGACCTGGAGCTTGACCCAGCGGTCCACCCGGTCGAAGCGGATCGAGCCCGCGCCGTTGGGCAGCTTGACGGTCTGTCCGACCGAGAGCTTGATCCGCGCCACCGGCCCGAGCCGCTTCGGGTCCGAGCTCGGGAACGTCTTCAGCTTGGCCTTGTCGAGGTCGTAGACCGACTGCGGGACGCCGTTGTCGAGGCCGAGGTTCCCGTGGTACGGGATCATCGACAGCACCGGGTCGAGCGCGTCGGGGAACTGCGAGTAGGGGCCCCGCTTCATCGTGAAGCCGTACGTCGGCAGGAAGAGCCCCTCGAACCCGAGCTGCTGCGGCTGCGCGTCCGGGACCTTGATCACGCCGAAGGACTCGAACGAGGAGTCCTGCGGCAAGAACACCACCGGCCCGCGGTAGGCGACGTGGCCGGAGCCGTCGCGGACCGTGACGACCGGTGCGTAGCCGTGGCCGACGAGGAACACGTTCGCGCCCGGCAGGGTGAGCGGGTGGTTCACCGCGAGCCGGTCGCGGTGCAGGCGTCCTGCGGGACTGGTGCGGTAGGTCAGGTCGGCGGCGAACGACTCCGGCTGCCCCATCTGCGGCCCGCTGGTCAGGAACCTCACGTGGAAGTCCTTCACGGTCAGGCTCAGCGGGGTCAGGTCGGCCGGGTCGAACAGCGAGCCCGGCTTGAAGTCGTCGTACTGGCTCAGGGTGTTGGAGAACCCCTGTCCCACGACGGTGATCACGCCGCCCTTGTAGCCGAACAGCTGGCCGGCGGCGAAGCCCACGAGCACCACGAGCACCGAGACGTGGAACAGCAGGTTGCCGGCCTCGCGCAGGTAGCCCCGCTCGGCCGCGAGCGCGTCGCCGTGCTCGTCGACCCGGTAGTGCCGGCGGCGCAGCACCGCGCGCGCCCGGGCGAGAACGACGTCGGGCTCCTCGTCGAGCTCGACCGTGCGGCTCTCCGGCAGCCTGGCCAGGTTGCGGGGCGGCCGCGGGGGCCGGGACCGCATACCGCGCCAGTAGATCCGCAGCCGCGGCACGATGCAGCCGACGAGCGACACCATGAGCAGCAGGTAGATCGCGCTGAACCACACCGAGTCGTAGACCTAGAACAGCCCGAGCCTGGAGTAGAGCGGCGTCAGCGCGGGGTGGGCGTCCTTCCAGCTGCCGACCTTGACCGAGTCGATGTTCTGCTGCGGGATCACCGAGCCGGGCACCGCAGCGAGCGCGAGCAGGAACAGCAGCACGAGCGCGGTGCGCATCGAGGTGAGCTGGCGCCACGCCCACCGGGCGAGCTCGACGGGGCCCATGGCCGGGGGCGCGGACGGCGGCGTGGGGTTGCCGGCGGCGCCACCGGCTCCCGGCTCGGTCTGGGGTGGGGCGGTGGTCATACCGGCACCGAGAACCCGCCGTACCAGGAGCGGAGGTCCGCGACCCACAGGTTCCACTGCCCGGTGACCAGCGCCAGTCCGACGACGATCAGCATCACGCCACCGACCCGGGTGACCCACACCTGGTGACGGCGGACCCAGGCCACCGCGCCGAGCATCTTGCGGAACATCAGCCCGGCGAGGATGAACGGGATGCCGAGGCCGAGGCAGTAGGCGACGCTCAGCAGGGCGCCCCGGCCGGCGGTGCCCTGGTTGACCGCCAGGCTCGACACCGCGGCGAGCGTCGGGCCGATGCACGGCGTCCAGCCCAGCCCGAACAGCACTCCGAGCAGCGGCGCGGCGGCCAGGCCGACCGCCGGCACCCGATGCACCCGCACGTCGCGCTGCATCCACGGCAGGTAGCCGAGGAAGGCGATCCCGACCACGATCGTCATGGTGCCGAGCACGAGGTTGATCTGCCGCTGGTAGTCGAACAGCCAGTTGCCGATCGCGCCGAAGATGGCGCCGTAGGACGACGAAGACGAACGTGAACCCGAGCACGAACAGCAGGCTGCCGAGCACCATCCGGCCCCGGCGCGCCGACGCGAGGTCGGCGCCGGACAGGCCGGTCGCGTAGGAGAGGTAGCCGGGCAGGAGCGGCAGGACGCAGGGCGAGAAGAACGACACCAGCCCGGCGACGGCGGCCACCGGCAGCGCCAGCAGCAGCGACCCGGAGGAGACGGTCCCCTGGAACCAGCCCCCGACGTCGGTCAGCACCATCAGACGCGGCCGCCCTTCGCGTCGTGCACCAGGTCGTACAGCGTGGTGCGGGTGATCTCCCCGACGACGCTGGCCGCGACCCGGCCCTCGCGGTCGAGGATCACCGTGCTCGGCACGGAGTTGGGGGCCAGGGTGCCGTGGAAGGCCAGCAGGGTGCGCCCGGTCTGGTCGTAGATGCTCGGGTACGGCGTCCCGAACCGGCGCACGAACGCCTGCGCCGCGGCCGCGCTGGGGTCCCGGGAGTCGATGCCGACGAAGGCGACGCCCTTGTCCGAGAGGTCCTTGGCCGCCGCGGCCAGCATCGGCGCCTCGGCCCGGCAGGGCGCGCACCACGAGCCCCACACGTTGACCACGACCACCTTGCCGGCGTAGTCGGCGAGCGAGACGCGCCGGCCGTCGATGGTCCTGCCGGACACCTCGCCGGGCTTGCTGCGCTGGGCCGCCGGCAGCGAGGTGATCGCGCCCTGGCCGGCGACGAAGCCCTGGTCGCCGGAGCCGCCGACCGAGTGCGAGCAGCCGGCGAGGGCCGCGGCGCCGAGCAGGGCGGCGGCGGCGAGTGCGGGGAGGCGGCGGACGGGCACGGGTCAGTCGGCCGTCCTCGGCCCCTCGGGAGCGGCCGGGGGCCGGTCCTCGCGCGCCGCACCGCCGACGGAGAACGGGGCGGCCCGGTCCTTCAGCGGCAGCAGGTCCGCGGCGGGCTCCGAGTAGCTCACGCTGGTGAGCGTGCCGCCGGTGAAGGTCAGCGAGGTGAGGCTGCACAGGCTGCACTGGCGCCGGCGCGGGTCGTGCAGGAACGACCGCTGCTCGACGTGCAGCCGGGTGATCCAGATCGGCAGCTGGTGGGAGACGAGCACGACCTCGTGGCCCGCGGCGCGCTCGCGGGCGTCGTGCACCGCCTCCATCATGCGGGCCGCGACCTGCTTGTAGGGCTCGCCCCACGACGGCCGCAGCGGGTTCCAGAGGTGCCGCCAGGTCCTCGGCTTGCGGAGCACCCCGTCGCCGACCCCGAACTGCTCGCCCTCGAACACGTTCGTCGACTCGATGGCCCGGGGCTCGGTGATGAGCTCGACGCCGAGCGCCTCGGCGACCGGCCGCGCGCTCTCCTGGGCGCGCTCCAGCGGCGAGGCGACCACGTGGGTGACGTCGCGCTCCGCCACCGTGTCGGCGACCCGCTGCGCCATCTCCCGGCCGAGGTCGGAGAGGTGGTAGCCGGGCATCCGGCCGTAGAGCACGCCGTCGGGGTTGTAGACCTCGCCGTGCCGCATCAGGTGGACGACGGTCTTCATGCGCTCTCCCCTGCAACGGCGGTCTCCGGTACGGCGGCCGCGGCCCGGGCCGCGGCGGGCAGCGCGGAGACGATCTGGTCGAGCGCTCGCCCGTCGTGGGCGGCGGAGAGGAACCAGACCTCGAACGCGCTCGGCGGGAGGTAGACGCCCTGGTCCAGCATCGCGTGGAAGAAGGCGCGGAACCGGTCGGTGCGCTGGGTCGCCGCGGTCGCGAAGTCCGGCACCGTGGTCACGCCTTCAGGGACGAAGAAGACGCTGAACATGTTCCCGTTGGCCTGCACGACGTGCGGCACGCCGGCCTCCGCCAGCGCACCCGCGACGGCGTCCTGAAGCACCAGCGACGTCGTGTCGAGGTGCGCGTAGACGTCGTCGGTGGCCAGCCGCAGGGTCGCGAGCCCGGCGGTCGTGGCGACCGGGTTCCCCGAGAGCGTGCCGGCCTGGTAGACGGGCCCCGCGGGCGAGAGCATCGCCATCACGTCGGCGCGGCCGCCGAACGCCGCAGCCGGGAAGCCGCCGCCCATCACCTTGCCGAACGTCACCAGGTCGGGGGCCCAGCCCTCGACGGCGCCGTCCAGGCCCCACTGCCCGGAGCGGGTGACCCGGAAGCCGGTCATCACCTCGTCGCTGACGAACAGCGCACCGTGCCGGGCGCAGGTGGCCGCGAGGCCGGCGTTGAAGCCGGGCTCGGGCGGCACCACGCCCATGTTGCCCGGCGCGGCCTCGGTGATCGACGCAGGCGATCTGGTCGCCGTGCTCGGCGAACGCCTGCTCGACGGCGGCCAGGTCGTTGTAGGGCAGCACCAGGGTCGCCGCCGTCGAGGCGGCCGGCACGCCCGGCGTGCCGGGCAGCGCCAGGGTCGCCACGCCGGAGCCGGCCGGGGCGAGCAGCGAGTCGACGTGGCCGTGGTAGCAGCCGGCGAACTTCACGACCAGGTCGCGGCCGGTGAAGCCGCGGGCCAGCCGGATGGCCGACATCGTGGCCTCGGTGCCGGAGGAGACGAGCCGCACCTGTCGACCGGGGTGCGCGCGACGATCTCCTCGGCGAGCTCCACCTCGGGGCGGTCGGGGTGCCGAACGACGTCCCGCGGGCGACCGCCTCGGCGACCGCGGTCGAGGACCTCGGGGTGGGCGTGGCCGAGCAGCATCGGGCCCCACGAGCCCACCAGGTCGACGTATCGGTTGCCGTCGACGTCGGTGAGGTAGGGGCCCTTCGCGCGGTCCATGAACCGGGGGGTGCCGCCGACGGCGCTGAAGGCGCGCACCGGCGAGTTCACCCCGCCGGGGGTCACCGCCTGGGCCCGCACGAAGAGGTCGGCGGACCCGGTCGTGCCAGAGGATGTCCGGGGAGTCACCTGGCCATTGTCCCCGAGCGCCCGGACGGCCTCGAATCGGGGCGCAGGTGGCGGCGTCCCCGCGGTCGGCAGACTGCGGGGCGGTCCGCCGTCGCGCTGCCGGGCGGTCTCACGGGCGGGCCCGGTCCGGGAGGCCGAGGCCAGCGCGGCCACCTCGGCCGCCCAGTAGGTGAGCACGACGTCGGCGCCGGCCCGGCGGATCGCGGTGAGCGACTCCAGGATGGCTGCGTCGCGGTCGATCCAGCCTCGGGCGGCCGCGGCCTCGACCATCGCGTACTCGCCCGAGACGTTGTAGGCGGCCACCGGTACGTCGACGGCCTCACGGACCGCGGCGAGCACGTCGAGGTAGGCCAGCGCAGGCTTGACCATCACCAGGTCGGCGCCCTCGGCGACGTCGAGCAGCGCCTCGCGGACGCCCTCGACGCGGTTGGCCGGGTCCTGCTGGTAGGTGCGCCGGTCGCCCTGCAGCGTGGAGGCGACGGCCTCCCGGAACGGCCCGAAGAACGCGGAGGAGTACTTCGCGGAGTAGGCCAGCACCACGACGTCCTGGTGGCCGGCCGCGTCGAGCGCGGCCCGGATCACGCCGACCTGGCCGTCCATCATCCCGCTGGGCGCCGACCACGGCGGCTCCGGCGCGGGCCTGGGCCACCGCCATCTCGGCGTACGCCGCCAGGGTCGCGTCGTTGTCGACCGCACCGCTCGGGCTCAGCAGGCCGCAGTGGCCGTGGTCGGTGAACTCGTCGAGGCACAGGTCCGCCATCACCGGGACCGCGTCGCCGACCTCGGCCACCGCGTCCGCGATCGCCAGGTTGAGGATCCCCTCGGGGTCGAGCGCACCGCTGCCGCGGGCGTCCTTGTGCTCGGGGACCCCGAACAGCATGACCCCGCCCAGGCCGAGCTCCGCGGCCTCGGCGACGGCCTTGCGCAGGGTGTCGCGGGTGTGCTGGACCACTCCCGGCATGCTGCTGATCGGGACCGGCTCCGCGGCGCCCTCGCGGACGAACATCGGCAGCACCAGCTGGCGGGGCTCGAGCGAGGTCTCCGCCACCAGCCGGCGCAGCGCCGGGGTGCGCCGCAGGCGCCGCGGCCGGATCTGCGGGTAGCCCATGCTCAGGTGGCCTTCCGTCGCGCCGACGGACGCCGCTCCGAGGGCCGGGTGACCGGCTGGCCGGCCTCGACGAGCGCCGCCCGGCGCGCGGCCCCGAAGTCCGCCAGCGCGGCGGCCAGCGCCTCCACCGAGGGGCTGGGCGCGAGCACGTCGACACGCAGGCCGTGCTCCTCGGCGGTCTTGGCCGTGGCCGGGCCGATCACCGCGATCACCGTGGAGGTGTGCGGCTTGCCGGCGATGCCGACCAGGTTGCGCACCGTCGAGGACGAGGTGAACACGACCGCGTCGAACCTGCCGGACTTGATCGCCTCGCGGGTCGGCGCCGGCGGCGGCGCGGCGCGGACCGTGCGGTACGCCGTGACGTCGTCCACCTCCCAGCCGAGCGCGACGAGCCCGGCCACCAGGGTCTCGGTGGCGATGTCGGCGCGCGGCAGGAAGACCCGGTTGATCGGGTCGAGCACCTCGTCGAACGGTGGCCAGTCCTCGAGCAGGCCGCGGGCGGACTGCTCGCCGGAGGGCACCAGGTCGGCGCGCAGCCCCCAGTCGGCGATCGCGGCGGCGGTCTTCTCGCCCACGGCGGCGATCTTGAGGCCCGAGAACGCCCGGGCGTCGAGGCCGTACTCGTCGAACTTCTCCCGGACCGCCCGGACCGCGTTGACGGAGGTGAAGGCGATCCACTCGTAGCGGCCCTCGACGAGCCCGCGGATCGCCTTGTCCATCTGCTGCGGGTTGCGCGGCGGCTCGACGGAGATCGTCGGCACCTCCTCGGGCACCGCACCGTAGCTGCGCAGGCCGCGCGGACAGCGAGCCGGCCTGCTCCTTGGTGCGCGGCACGAGCACCCGCCAGCCGAACAGCGGCTTGGTCTCGAACCAGGACAGCGTGCTGCGGAGGTCGACGACCTCGCCGACCACCACGACCGCCGGCGGGGCCATCTGCGCGGTCCGGGCGTCGGCGGCGATCCGCTCCAGGGTGGAGACCACCGTGACCTGCTCGGTGGTGGTGCCGACCCTGGTCATCGCGACCGGGGTGGTCGCGGCACGGCCGGCCGCGACGAGCGCGCGGGAGATGTCCCCGATGCCGTTCACGGCCGACAGCAGCACCAGCGTGCGGTCGTCGGCGTACTGCGTCCAGTCGACCTTCGCCTCGCCGCAGGTGACGACCGCGACCTCGCGGCTCTTCTTCGTGGTCAGCGGCACTCCGGCGTACGCCGGCACCGCGGTCACCGACGAGACGCCGGGCACGATCTCGAAGCCGACGCCGGCCCTGACGCACGCCTGCGCCTCCTCCGGGCCCGAGGCGTACACGAACGGGTCGCCGGCCATCAGCCGCACCACCCGGCACCCGGACCTGGCCTGCTTCACCACGACCTTCGCGCGGCCGGCGTGGGTCAGCGGCTGGCCGTCCTGGCCGAAGCCGCCGTCGACGACCTCGGCCTGCGGGCAGATCGACGACACGAGGTCGGCGTGCGCGGGCACCTCGGTCACCACGACCTCGGCCTGCCGGAGCAGCTCGACGGCCCGGACGGTGAGCAGGTCGGGGTCTCCGGGGCCGCTGCCGACGAACGACACGAAGCCGTTGGTGCGGGCCGACGGCACGGGCGGCTCCGGCACGGAGGCCGTGCTCACCTGCCGCGTCGTGCTGCTCTTCGGAGCGGTCTTCTTCGCGGGGGCAGCGGTGCGGTTGGTCACGGTGTTGCTCACAGTCGCCTTCTTGCTGGTGGTCGTGGGCTGTGGGACGGCCCGGTCTGGGTCGGGCCGGGCCGTTCTGCTGGTGGTCGCGTCGCCCTCGGGCGGAGTGCTGCGACGGGCGCTCACGGGACACGCTCCGCGATGAGCGCGGCGGCCCCGTCCTCGAGCATCTCGCCGGCCAGTCGCCGGCCGAGACCGACCGGGTCGCCAGGGGCGCCAGTACCCGACATCCGGACGACGAGTCCCCCGTCGGGCGAGAGCACCGCTGCGCGCAGCCAGAGCTCGTCGCCGGCCTCACCCTCGGCCACCTCGGCGAGCGCGCCGACCGGCGCCGAGCAGCCCACCTCGAGCTCGGCGAGCACCGCGCGCTCGGCCTCCACCGCGGCCCGGGTGCGCGGGTCCTGGAGCGCGCCCCGGACCTCGGCCACGAGCGCGGCGTCGGCGCTGCGGCACTCCACCGCGAGCGCGCCCTGGCCGGGCGCCGGCAGCATCTGGAGCGGGTCCAGGACCTCGGTCACCTCCTCGAGGCGGCCGAGCCGGCCGATCCCGGCGCGGGCCAGGACGACCGCGTCGACGGCTCCCTCGGCGACCTTGCGGATCCGGGTCTCGACGTTCCCGCGGATGCCGACGACGTCGAGACCGAGGCCGAGCGCGTGCAGCTGGGCGGCGCGCCGCACCGACCCGGTGCCGACCCGCGAGCCGGGCGGCAGCTCGCCGAGCGTGAGCCCGTCCCGGGCGACCACGACGTCGCGCGGGTCCTCGCGCAGGGGTACGGCGGCCAGCGTGATCTCGTCGTGGGGGTAGGTGGGCAGGTCCTTGAGGGAGTGCACCGCGAGGTCGACGCGCTCCCCCAGCAGCGCCTCGCGCAGGGCGTTGACGAACACCCCGACCCCGCCGAGCGAGGCGAGCGGCGCAGAGGTCACATCGCCGTGGGTGGTCACCTCGACCAGCTCGACCTCGCGGCCGAGCGCGGCGGACAGGGCGTCGGCGACCGTCCCGGACTGGGTCCTCGCCAGCATCGAGGCGCGGGTGCCGAGGCGCAGCGTGGCGGACATCAGGACACCTCCCCGCGGGTCACCGCGTCGACGGCGTACGGGTCCAGCGCGAAGAGCTCGGCCAGCGCCTCGGCGTAGGAGACCGCCCCGGTCTCGTTGGCCAGCTCCTTGACGCGCACCGTGGGCTGGTGGAGCAGCTTGTCGGCCACCCGGCGCACGGCGTGCTCGACCTCGGCCCGCACCTCGGGGTCGAGGTCGGGGAGCCGGGTCGTCAGCCGCTGCATCTCGGCGTCGACGACGCCGGTCGCCATGGTGCGCAGCGCGACCACCGTGGGCTTGACGCTGGCGGTCCGGCGGGCGGCCAGGAAGGCGGCTATCTCCTGGGCGACGATGTCGCGGACCGCGGCCACGTCGGCGGCGCCCTCCCCCTCGTGGACCTCCTCGGCGAGCCGGGCGAGGCCGATCAGCGAGACTCCGGGCAGCTCGTCGACCGCGGGGTCGACGTCGTGCGGCAGGGCGAGGTCGATGACCGCGAGCGGCGTGGTGGTCGTGGCCCGCGCGGCGGCGACCGTGGCGAGCGGCAGCACGACACCGGTCGCGCCGGTGCACGAGACCAGGACGTCCGCGTCGGCGATCTGCTCGGGAAGGTCGGCGAGCAGCGTCGCGCGGGCGTCGTACGCGTCGGCGAGGCGCTGGGCGCGCGCGGGGGTGCGGGAGGCGACGACGACGTCGGCGGCGCCCATCCGGCGCAGCGTCGCGACGGCCAGCGAGGCCATCGAGCCGGCGCCGACGACCACCACTCGGGTGCCCTCGATCGTGCCGACGTGCTGCACGGCCCGGTCGACCGCCACGGAGACCAGGGAGGGGGCCGCCCGGTCGATGTCGGTCTCGGCGTGCACCCGCTTGCCGACGCGGAGCGCCTGCTGGAAGAGCGCGTTGAGCGACGGGCCGAGCGTGGCGTGCTCCTGGCCGACCCGCAGAGCCTCCCGGGCCTGGCCCAGGATCTGGCCCTCGCCCACGACCATCGAGTCGAGACCGGAGGCGACGTTGAACAGGTGGGAGACCGCTCCGTCGTCGTAGTGCACGTAGAGGTGCGGCACGACGTCCTCGGGGGTCTCGTCGGCGAGCTCGCACAGCATCCGCGACACGGTCTCGACGCTGCCGTGGAACCGGTCGACGTCGGCGTAGATCTCGATGCGGTTGCAGGTGGCCAGCACGGTCGCCTCGAGGACGTGCTCGGAGCCGGCCACGTCGGTCACGAGCTTGGTCAGCCCCGGCGCGTCGAGGACCAGCCGCTCGAGCACGGACACCGGGGCCGTCCGGTGGGAGACACCCACGACGAGCACGCTCACGCACCCACCACCTTGGCGTCGACCGTGGGCACGGCCAGCGGGTCGGAGGCGGCCGGCTCCGCGAGCGCCTTGCGCTGCTCGTGGTAGGCCAGGATCTGCAGCTCGATGGAGAGGTCGACCTTGCGGACGTCGACCCCCTCGGGCACGGCGAGCACCGTCGGAGCGAAGTTCAGCACGCTGGTGATCCCGGCGCCGACGAGCCGGTCGCAGACCGCCTGGGCCGAGGGTGCCGGGGTCGCGATCACGCCGATGGCGATGCGGTGCTCCGCGACCAGCGACTCGAGGTCGTCGAAGGGCCGCACCGCGAGGTCGCCGACGCACTCGCCCTGCCGCTCGGGGTCGGCGTCGAGGAGGGCCACGATGCGAAAGCCCCGGGAGCTGAAGCCCGAGTAGTTCGCCAGCGCGTGGCCCAGGTTGCCGATGCCGACGATGACGACCGGCCAGTCCTGGGTCACCCCGATCTCGCGGGCGATCTGGTAGCGGAGGTACTCCACGTCGTACCCGACACCGCGGGTGCCGTAGGAGCCGAGGTAGGACAGGTCCTTGCGGAGCTTGGCGCTGTTGACGCCGGCCGCGGTGGCCAGCTCCTCGCTGCTGCACGTCGCGATGCCGCGCTCGGCGAGGGTGACCAGCGCCCGCAGGTACACCGGCAGGCGGGCGACTGTGGCCTCGGGGATCCCGCGGTGCGCGGCCGCCGGGGCGGTCTGCCGGATCACCGGCGAGACGTCGGCAGCGGTCGGCCGGGAGACGCCGTCGCCCGGCGTCCCGGTCCCACGTGGTGGCGTCACGACTCTCCTGATCGCTGCCGAGACGGGATGACTCCGACTTTCGGCCCGTCTGCGGAGGGCAGCCCCGATCACTTTAGGAGTTTGTGAACGCGAGAACAAACTGAGCCCGCACCGCACTAGCACACGTGAGCCTGGTCACGGCACCCGGGGCGGGAGCGGAGCCGGAGGCGTCGCCGGTGCGATGGTCAGCCGAGCGCCTGACGCAGCCGTTCCGGGTCCACCCGCCAGAAGTCGTGCTGCCGGCCGTCCACGAGGGTGACCGGGATCTGCTCGCCGTACTCCCGCATCAGCGCGTCGGAGGAGCTGATGTCGACCTCGTCGACGCGCTCGCCGAGCTCGGCGCAGACCGCCTCGACGACGGCCCGGGCGTCGTCGCACAGGTGGCAGCCCGGCTTCGTGTAGAGCAGCACCCGGGGAGGCGGCTCGCCCAGCTCGGTCTGCGGGCGGTCGAGCGGGTCGTCGGCGGACGCGTCGCTCATCCGAGCAGCCCCGCGTCGCGGTGCCGGCGGGCGGCACGCAGCCGGCCCTTGGCCACCTTGCCGGTCACGGTGTGCGGGAGGTCCTCCACGACGTGCACCTCGTGCGGCTGCTTGAAGCGCGCCAGACGTACGGCGCAGTGCTCGCGGACCTGCTCGACCAGCGTCTCGTCGGAGGAGCCGTGGTCGGGCAGACGCCGGACGTAGGCGACCACCGCCTCACCGGTGCGCTCGTCGGACGCCCCGATGACCGCCGCCTCGGCGACGCCCTCGACCTCGGCGATCACCTCCTCGACCTCCACCGGGTAGACGTTGAAGCCGGATACGATGACCAGCTCGCGGAGCCGGTCGACGAGGAACAGGTCGCCTTCCGGGTCGAGGAGGCCGACGTCGCCCGTGGCGTACCAGCCGTCGTCGTCGGGGCCGTCGGTCCCCTCGGGCCAGTACCCGCTGAACAGGTTGTCGCCGCGCAGCAGGATCTCGCCGGGGTCGCCGACCACCGGGGGCCGGCCGTCGTCGTCGACCAGCCGGAGCTCCACCCCGGGCAGCGCGGCACCCACCGACCCGCGCTTGAGGTGGCCGCTGCACAGCGTCGAGGTGACCACGGGAGCGGCCTCGGTGAGCCCGTAGCCCTGGTGGACCATGACGCCGGTCGTGTCGGTGAACCGGTCCGCCACGTCCGGCGCGAGCGGCGCCGACCCCGAGAGCACCACGCGCAGCCCCCGGGCCCGAGTCGCCAGCTCGGGGACCGCGAGCCACGACGTCAGCACGGACGGCGCGACGGGAGCGACGCTCACCTGGTGCTCGGCGATGACGTCCAGCGTGTCGCGGGGGTCGAACGACTCGACCAGGACGAGCGCGGCCTGCTGGCGGACCACCTGGGCGAGCACGGCGTTGAGCCCGTAGACGTGGAACAGCGGGAGCACGCCGAGCACGACGTCGTCGCGGACCAGAGGCGGCGGCAGCATCCGTGCGGCCTGCTCGACGTTGGCCAGCAGCGCCCGGTGGCTGAGCATCGCGCCGCGGGGGCGTCCGGAGGTGCCGCTGGTGTAGAGCAGCACCGCGAGCGCCTCGGGGTCCTCGACCGCACGCGGCGGCTCGCCGTCGACGGCCACCAGGTCGGCGTAGGCCGTCTCCCCGGGCAGCGCCGGCGCGCCGGTCACCACGATCCGCGGGACCGAGCTACGCGCCCGCAGCTCCTCGTCGGCCCCGGCGAGAGCGTCCTGGAGTCCCGCGACCGCCGAGCGCACCGTGGTGGCGGTGAGGTGGTCGGCCACCACGAGCCGGGCGCCGCAGTCGGCGACCATCCGCACCAGCTCGCCCGTGGCTGCCCGGGAGTTCACGGGCACGGCGACGAGGCGGGCGCGCAACGCGCCGAGGTACGCGGTGACGAACTCGAGCCGGTTGGCCAGCGCGATCACGACCCGGTAGCCGGCCACCAGGCCCATCCGGTCGAAGCCGTGCGCGACCCGGTCCACCTCGGCGTCGAGCTCCGCCCAGGTCACCCGCCGACCGGTGGCCACCTCGACGACGGCCGTGCGCTCGCCACTCTCCCGCGCCGCGCGCGTCAGGAGATCCGGGAGATGAGCGCTCACACCGGTGAGTCTGGCACACCACGCGCAACCCCTCCGGCGCCACTAGGGTGGCGGTGTGAACGGCGACCAGAGGCCTCCGCGCGACGTCGCCGGGCGGCCGCGTGACCTGCGTGCCCGCTCCGTGCTCGCCGGCGAGGCCGCCGCCGCGGTCGCCGAGGTCGAGTCGTCGCTCGAGACGCCGCCCGACCCCACCGCCGCCGCCTTCTTCGACGTGGACAACACCGTGCTGCAGGGCGCGGCGCTCTTCCACCTCGCCCGGGGGCTGCACCGGCGGAAGTTCTTCACCACCCGCGACATCCTGGCCGCCGGCTGGAAGCAGGCCTACTTCCGCTTCGTCGGCGTGGAGGACCCCGACCACGTCGCGGAGGCGCGCGCCTCCGCGCTCGAGTTCATCAAGGGACACCCGGTCTCCGAGCTCGAGGAGATCAGCGAGGAGATCTTCGAGGAGGCGATGGCGCGCCGGATCTGGCCCGGCACACGCGCCCTGGCCCAGATGCACCTCGACCAGGGCCAGCGGGTCTGGCTGGTCACCGCCGCGCCGGTCGAGATCGCCACGATCATCGCCCGACGGCTCGGGCTGACCGGCGCGCTGGGCACCGTCTCCGAGCAGGTCGACGGGGTGTACACCGGGCGGCTGGTCGGCGACATGCTGCACGGCCCCGCGAAGGGGGAGGCGGTCAAGGCCCTGGCCGAGCGCGAGGGCCTCGACCTGTCCCGCTGCGCGGCGTACTCCGACTCCCACAACGACCTGCCGATGCTGAGCCTGGTCGGCGACCCGTGCGTGATCAACCCGGACTCCCGGCTGCGCGACCACGCCAGGGCCAACGGATGGCGGGTCCGCGACTACCGCACCGGACGCAAGGCGGCCCGGGCCGGGCTGGCCACCGCGCTGGCCGCCGGGGCGGTCACCGGCACCGTCGCGGCCGGGGCCGCGCTCCGGCGCCGGCTGCACTGACCGAGCACCGCGCCCACCGCGTTCGTCACGGGTAGCCGAGCACCGTGCTCGGGCCCTGGTACGTCGGCGTGACAGCGTCCCCGACGCCGTCGACCACGTGGTCGATCGTGCCGGCGTGGTTGAGGGACACCGTGAGCAGGTCATGCATCCGCACTCCCGGCCTGACCGGCACCTCGAACGCGTCGTACGCGTGCAGGGTCGGGTCGACGTTCGTGTAGATGTAGCTGCCCAGGCCCCAGGCCTCGTGGGTGCGGACGTCGTCGGCCACCTTGTACGCCGCGTACCCGTCGACCCCGTCGTGCTGCCAGGCTGCCTGGTCCGGGGCGTCGTAGGGCATCTCGTTCTGGAAGAAGACGGTCCGGCCGCGCTCGCCGTTCCACATCAGGTCGTACTTCTGGAAGTGCTCCACGAACAGACCCGTGGCCGTGACGTCGTCGCCGTTCACCACCACGCCGGTGTCCGCGGTGTTCACGGTCCAGCCGACCCCGTTGCCGTGGTCGGCGCGCCACGCCCACACGTCGTCGAGGACCGTGTTGTCGCTGTTGACCACGAGGCTGGTCGTGGCCCGGCCGACGTGCGGGCCGCCGATGCGGAAGAAGACGTCCTGCAGCGCGGTCGGGTCGGCCGGGTCAGCGGCGTGCGGCCCGCCCTTGTCGTGCGAGGAGCCGATGCGGAGCAGGGCCGGCGAGGTGACCGGACCCGCGTCGATGGTCAGCCCGGCGACGTCGACGCCGCGCACGTCGGCCACCGTGAGCGGAACCGCACCGCCCTGTGCGGTGAGCGTGGCCAGCCCGAGGCCGAGCACGACGGTGTCGGCCCGCTTCACCGCGATGCTCCGGTCGACGTCGTAGACGCCGGGAGTCAGCAGCAGGTTCTTCCCGCGAGCCAGCGCGGCGTTGATGGTGGTGACCTTGTCGCCGGGCCTGGCGACGAAGAAGCTGCTCAGCGGCAGCGACCTGCCGTGCGTGGCTCCGTCCTGCCAGGTCGTGCCGCGCGAGTGCCTGCGGACCGCGGGCACCAGGACGCGGTAGCCGCCGGCGTCGTCGACGTACAGGAACGGCTTCTCCTTCGAGACCGGCGTGGTGTCGAGGCTGGTGTACGGCGGGTCGGGGAAGGACTGTGGCGGGACGGCGCCGGTATCCCCGGAGAACACCTGGTTCCACACCCCGTTGGTCCAGCCGTCCAGGCTCGTGTTGCGGGTGTAGAACTGCTGCTGGCCGCCGTTGATGACGGTGCCGCCCGAGAACGCGGAGTCGGCGATGAAGCCACCGCTGGCGTACGCCGGGTTGCTGCAGTAGTCCATCAGCGAGGTGTTGCCCTCGACGTGGACCCGGCGCAGCGGCGCGGCCTGCGAGACGGCCCAGAACTCCGTGCCGGTGTGGCAGCCGGAGCCGCCCGCGACTCGGATCGTCAGGTTCGACATGGACCGCCAGAAGTTGTCGAGCGCGGTGCAGCTGTCGGGGGCCGAGCACTGGTTGTAGACGTCGACCTTGCCGTTGATCGTCACATCGGACGGCGACCGGCCCAGCCCGGCGACCTCGGTGTAGTAGCCGACCTGGAAGACCAGTGGCCGGTCCGCGGTCCCGTAGCTGCCCGGCTCGAAGAGTAGCGCGTACCGCTGCGCACCCATCTCGTTGTCGACCTGCTGGGCGGCGATCGCGTCGACCTCGGCCTGGATCTCGGCCGTCGGCATGCTCGGGTCGAAGACGACGACGTTCGGGCCGAGGCTCGGACGGGCCGGGGCAGCCGCGGGGGGCGCCGCCGCTGTGGCCGCCGCGCCGGCGGTCGCCGCCAGGATGGTCAGCGACGCGGCCACGAGGGTGAGCGACCGTCGCCACCCCCCGGCCTGCGACGGTCCCCCGAGACGCCGACGACCTGCTGGTGCCATGCCTGCCCCCTGTGGCTGCGACGGTGATGCCCCGAGGGTAGTCGTCCGGGCACCGATGTCCAGAGGTCGGCTGTGGCCGCGGCCCCGGGCGCGAAGCACCGCTCGGCAGGTAGCAGCCTGCTAGGTCAGTGGAAGACCGAGCTGCGCTGCATCAGCAGCGTGTAGAGGGTCTGCTGGACGGTCTCGCGGACCTGGTCGGTCACGTTGAAGACCAGCATGGGGTCGTCCGCGGCGCCGGCGTCGTAGCTGTCGGTGCGGATCGGCTCGCCGAACTCGATCAGCCACTTCGACGGCAGCGGCACCATGCCGAGCGGGCCCAGCAGCGGGAAGAACGGGGTGATCGGGATGTACGGCACGCCGAGCAGCCGCGCGAGCGAGGGCACGTTGCCGACGAGCGGGTAGATCTCCTCGGCGCCGACCACCGAGCAGGGCACGATCGGGACGCCCGTACGGATCGCCGCGGACACGAAGCCGCCGCGCCCGAACCGCTGGAGCTTGTAGCGCTCGGAGTACGGCTTGCCGATGCCCTTGAAGCCCTCGGGCCACACCCCGACCAGCTCGCCTCCGCAGAGCATCCGCTGGGCGTCCTCGTTGCAGGCCAGCGTCGCGCCGGCGCGGCGGGCCAGCTCGCCGACCACCGGTAGCGAGAAGACGAGGTCCGCGCCGAGCGGTCGAAGGTGCCGTCCGGTGTGGTCGTGCACCGTCACCATCGTCACCAGCCCGTCCATCGGGACGGTGCCGGAGTGGTTGGAGACGACGAGCGCGCCACCCCGGTCCGGGATGTTGTCGATGCCGCGCACCTCGACCCGGAACCACTTCTGGGCGATCGGACGGACCGCCGCGAGCAGGAACCGCTCGGTGAGCTCGGCGTCGAAGCCGTACTCGTCGACCTGGTAGTCGCCGGTGACCCGGCGCCGCAGGAACGCCAGGAGCTCCGCGAGCCGGGGCTCCCAGCTCTCCCCGAAGAGCTCGCGGGCGGCAGCGGTCAGCGCGGCGAGCCAGTCGCCCACGGGGATGCCGTCGGACGGCGACGGCTCGTTCACGACTGCCCGCTCCGGCTCGGCGGCCGGGGTCACCGGCCGAGCGGTCGCCGCGACCTCCGGCGCCTCGTCCCCGTGCTCCTCGGCGTCCTGGCCGGTCTGGCGCTGCGCCGCCTTGCGCTGCACGGCACGCCGGGCGGTTGCCGGAGCGAGGGTGCGGGCGGCGCTGGAGGGCTTGGCGATGCCCGTGCCGCGTCCGGGGCGTCCGCGGGTGCCGAGCGGGATCACCTCCGCGTCAGCCATGCCCACCTCCCACGGCCTGGGGGACCCACTCCGGCGTCGTACGCGTCAGGTGGGCGTCGGGGTTGACGTGCCGTGCGAAGTCGTCGAAGGCGCCGGACGTGGTGTACGCCGGCTCGAACTCCAGCAGGCTGCGCATCCGGGTGGTCTCCACACCGCGGCCGAAGGTCAGGTAGTCGACGAGGTCCGGCGAGAGCGACACCCGCGCGCCCGCCTGTCGCGCGACCGAGCCCACCGACCCGAGCGCGAAGGACGGCGCCGGGACTCGCGGGCGGCCGAGTCGGCGGAGCGCCTGGGAGACCATCAGCACCCCGGAGCCGGCGAGGTTGACCGTGCCGTGGCGGCCGAGCACGGTGGCCTGCCGCAGGGCGTCCATGAGGTCGTCGGCGTGCAGCAGCTGGAGGCGGGCGTCGAAGCCGAGCACCGTCGGCACGACGGGGAGCCGGAAGTAGCGGGTCAACGGCGTGTCGACCGTGGGGCCGACCACGTCGGCCGCGCGCAGCATGGTCACCGAGACGTCGGGGCGGCGGCGCGCGAAGCCGCGCACGTAGCCCTCCACCTCGAGCACGTCCTTGGCGAAGCCGGCGCGGGGCATCCGCTTGGCCGCCATGTCCTCGGTGAACATGGCGGGGTCGCGGCTCGACGAGCCGTAGACGGCGGTCGAGGACAGCACCACGAGCCGCTCGACGCACGGCGCCTTCTGGCACGCGGCGAGCAGCTGCATGGTGCCGATGACGTTGTGCTCCTTCATCGCGGTGCGGCTGCCACCGGCACCGGCGCTGTCCAGGATGCTGAGATGCGCGACGGTGTCGACGTCCTGCCCGGCGATGACCTTGGCGATCACCGGGTTGCGGATGTCGGCGCGCACGAAGCGGACCTCACCGAGGTCGCCCCGGGGTGGCACGACGTCCACCCCGATGACGCGGTCGACGGCGGGGTCCGCAGCGATGCGGCGCGCGAACCGACCCCCGAAGTCGCGCGAGACTCCGGTGACCAGGACGACGCGCCCCATGGACCTACTTGCCCTGGCGGCGACGCTGGATGCGCGTCTTCTTCAGGAGCTTGCGGTGCTTCTTCTTCGCCATACGCTTGCGGCGCTTCTTGATGACAGAACCCACGGGTTACCTTTCACGATCGGACGGCCCGGACGCCGGGCGTCCGTGACACGGAAGGACCAGCCTAACGGGCCGCCCCGACCGTGGAGAAATGCCGTCCGTCACAGCGCCGCGGGCGCGCGCCAGCGCCTCGTGCACCCCGGGCGGGAGCCCGGCTCAGCCGGTCTGGAAGAAGCTCTTGCGCAGGTACTCGTTCACCGCGTCCTCGGGGACCCGGAACGAGCGTCCCACCCGGACGGCCGGCAGGTCGCCCGAGTGGACCAGGCGGTAGACCGTCATCTTGGAGACGCGCATCACCGTGGCCACCTCGGCCACGGTCAGGAACCTCACCTCTGACATGTCTCCGGTGTTGCTTGAGGCCATGATGCACCGCTCTTTCAGGCACATTCGCCCCCCGACTTCCCCGCCGGAGACCCACGTATGTGCTCCCGTGAGAATAGAGCCTAGTGTGACGGTTGGGGAAGGGGTGGCCTTCTGTCTGTTTTTTACTTGATGTGCCGGCGTGTCGGTTGAACTGTCGGACAAGTGCCACACTCGGGCGGACGTTCCCGCCCGCTCCCACCCTGCCACGCGACGCCAACCCGGTGGACGACCGGCCAGGACTCAGGGCATGTGGTCGAGCCCGTTGAGCGGGAACGCCGCCTCCCGGGTGGCGTGGATCGCCCGGTCCAGCCACGTCGACGGGTCGTAGCCCGTCGACCAGTCGCGGTAGACCGGTTCCCGGCCGTCGGTCATCCGGAACGGCCCGGTCTGGCCCAGCACCATCTGGATGTGCGCGCGCCAGTCCTCGGGCGTCGGCGTCGACGGCTCGAGCGGAGCCCCGCCGACGACGGCGAGCAGGTGCGTCCACGCCCGGGGTACGACGTCGACGATCGCGTAGCCGCCCCCTCCGGTGACCACCCACCTACCGTCGCAGACCTCGTGCGCGAGGTCGTGCAGCGCGACGTAGGTCGCACGCTGACCGTCGACGGTCAGCATCATGTGCGCGAGCGGGTCCTCGATGTGCGAGTCGCAGCCCTGCTGCGTGACCAGGACGTCCGGCTTGAACTCGCGAAGAAGCGGGGGGACGACGGCGTGGAAGGCGCGCAGCCAGCCGGCGTCCGCGGTGCCGGGGGGCAGCGCGACGTTGACGGCGCTGCCGGGCGCCTCCCGACCCCCGGTGTCGGTCGGGAAGCCGGTGCCGGGGAAGAGCATCTGGCCGGTCTCGTGCAGGCTGATCGTGAGCACTCGCGGGTCGTCGTAGAAGATGCTCTCCACGCCGTCGCCGTGGTGCACGTCGACGTCCACGTAGGCCACCCGGCGGGCGCCGTGGTCGAGCAGCCACCGGATCGCCACCGCGACGTCGTTGTAGACGCAGAACCCGCTCGCCCGGCCGGGCATCGCGTGGTGCAGCCCACCGGAGATGTTCGCCGCGTGCACGACCTCGCCGGTCCACACCTTGCGGGCCGCCTCGACCGAGGCGCCGACGACGTGCGCGGACGCCTGGTGCATCCCCTTGAACGTCGGGTTGTCCGTCGTACCGAGGCCCCAGCTCTCCTCGAGCCGGTAGGGGTCCTCCCCGACCCGGCGCACCGCATCCATGAACGCCTCGTCGTGCACGGTGGCGACGAGCTCGTCGGAGGCGATCGGCGCCGGCACCGTCGCCAGCCCGCGCGGGCCGATCACCTCGAGGTCGCGGGCGAGCCGGACGGTGAGGTCGACGCGCAGCGGACTCATCGGATGCGCGGGCCCGAAGTCGTAGTCGGTCAGCGTCGGGTCGAAGACGACGCACGCTGAGCCGGACATGCCGCGACACTACCCCGATTCGGCTGCGGTCCTGCCGGTGTTGTCCGCGCAGCGACCGCAGAGGGACCGGGTCAGGAGCCTTCGGCCAGCTCGCGCGAGCGGTCCCGGGCCGCCTCGAGCGCGGTCAGGAACGCCGCCCGGACCTTGTGGTCCTCGAGCTGCCGGACCGCGGCGGCGGTCGTGCCCCCGGGCGAGGTGACCCGCTCGCGCAGCACGACGGGGTGCTCGCCGGTCTCGCGGAGCAGCTTGGCCGAGCCCACGACGGTCTGCACGACGAGCTCCGAGGCGGTGCTGCGCGGCAGCCCGAGGTGCACCCCGGCCTCGATCATCGCCTCGACGACGAAGAACAGGTACGCCGGACCAGAGCCGGAGATCGCGGTGACCGCGTCCTGCTGCCGCTCGGGCACCCGGATCACCCGGCCGGTGGAGGCGAGCAGCGACTCGGCCTCGACGAGGTGCGACTCGTCGCAGTGCGAGCCGCGCGAGATCGCGGCCATCCCCTCGTCCACGAGCGCGGGGGTGTTCGGCATCACCCGGACGACCGCGACCCCGTCGGGCAGCCGGGACTCGAGGAACGACGTGGTGATGCCGGCCGCGAGCGAGACGACGAGCTGTCCGGGACGCACGACCGGCGAGATCTCGGCGAGCAGGTCGGCCATGTCCTGCGGCTTGACCACCAGCACGAGGGTGTCGGCCTTCGTGGCCGCGTCGAGGTTGCCGACCGTCTCGACGCCGTACCGCTCGCGCAGCTCGGCGGCACGGTCGGCCCGCTTGTCGCCGACCATCAGGTCGTCGACCCGGCGCCCCGCACGGATCAGGCCGGACAGCAGCGTCTCGCCCATCACGCCCGCGCCCAGGATGGCGACCGTCGTCATCGCGACCTCCTCAGGTCCGTCGAGCCGCCGGCCAGGTCGGTCACTTCTTCGAGACCAGCGAGCGCAGGAAGAATGTCAGGTTGGACGGGCGCTCGGCGAGGCGTCTCATCAGGTAGCCGTACCACTCCTGGCCGTAGGGCAGATAGACGCGCACCTTCTCGCCGGCCTCTGCGAGCCGGCGCTGCTCGTCGGGTCGGATGCCGTAGAGCATCTGGTACTCGTAGCTGCCCTGGGCCCGGCCGTTGCGGGTCGCGAGGGCGCCGGCGATGTCCACGATCCGCGGGTCGTGGGAGGCGATCATGGGGTAGCCCTGGCCGGCCATCAGCACCTTGAGGCAGCGGACGTAGGACTTGTCGACCTCGTGTCGCGAGCCGAACGCCACCTCCGGCGGCTCGTTGTAGGCGCCCTTGCACAGCCGGACCCGCGACCCCTCGTAGGCGAGGTCGCGGCAGTCCGCCTCGGTGCGGTGCAGGTAGGCCTGGAGCACCGCGCCGGTCTCGGGGAAGTCCTTGCGCAGGTCGCGCAGCACGCCCAGGGTCGCGTCGGTGGTGGTGTGGTCCTCCATGTCGATGGTGACCGTCGTGCCGGCGTTGCGGGCCGCACGGCAGATCGTGCGGACGTTCTCGAGGGCGACCTTCTCGCCCTCCTCGCCGAGCGCCTGACCCACTGCGGACAGCTTCACCGACACCTCGGTGTTGCGGGCCAGGCCCTGCTCGGACAGCGCGCCGAGCACGTCGAGGTAGGCCTTGACGGTGGCGTCGGCGTGCTCGCGGTCCACGGTGTCCTCGCCGAGGAAGTCCAAGGTGACGTGCAGCCCGCGGTCGATCAACGCCCTGGTCGCGTCGACGGCGTCGTCCGTCGACTCTCCGGGGACGTACCGCGAGACGATCCCGCTCGAGACCGGCATCGAGCTGACCAGGTTCTTGACCTGCTCGCTGCGCGAGAGCATCAGCAGGGGCTGGCGCAACACGTGGCCCTCCAGGGTCGGGCCGGACGCCCCGTCGCGTCCGACGTCCCTGGAAGGCTACGCCGTGGCGGGTCAGCGCGCGCCGGGAGCGGAGGCGAAGTTCAGCCGGGTATAGGCGAGCGCCTCGACGAGGTCGAGCTCCCGGGCCTCGCGGTCGGCGGCCTTGCGGGTGTTGATCTCCAGCACGATGTGACCGTCGAAGACCGTGTCCGCGAGGTGCTCGAGCAGGGCGGCCACCGGCTGGGTGCCCCGGCCCGGCACGAGGTGCTCGTCCTTGGCCGACCCCGTGCCGTCGGTCATGTGGATGTGCCGGAGCCGGTCCCCGAGCTCACGGGCCATGGCCACCGGGTCCGACCGCGACACCGCGGAGTGCGAGAGGTCGAGGGTGGTGTTCGCGTAGCTCTGCTCCGCGGGGTTCCAGCCGGGGACGTAGACCTGCATCTCCCGGCGCGAGGCCCGCCACGGGTACATGTTCTCGACCGCGAAGGCGATCCCGGTGCGCTCCTCGAGCTGGGCGATCCCGTCGACGAACCGCCGGGCGTAGTCGCGCTGCCACCGGAACGGCGGGTGCACCACCACGACGTCGGCGCCCACGACCCGGGCCATCTCGGCGCTGCGCTCGAGCTTCCCCCACGGCTCGACGCCCCAGACCCGCTGGGTGATCAGCAGGCACGGCGCGTGCACCGAGCAGACCCGCATCTGGTGGTAGTCCGCCAGGTGCCGGACGGCGTCCACCTCTTGGCTGGAGGGGTCGATGCCGACCATGACCTCCACTGCGTCGTATCCCAGGCGGGAGGCCAGCTCGAAGCCGGTGGCCGTCGACTCGGGGTAGACCGAGGCAGTGGAGAGGCCGATCACGCCTCAAGGGTAGGGCCCGGCGCTAACCGAGGATGCTGATCCCGTCCAGCCGCTCCAGGATGACCCCCTCGCGCAGCGCCCACGGACAGACCTCCAGCACCGGCAGCTCGAAGAGGTCCATCACCGCGTCGGCGACCAGCGCGCCCGCGAGCAGCTGCCGCGCGCGACCGACCGAGACACCTGGAAGGGTGGCCCGCTCGGCCGCCGTCATCGTCTCCAGCCGCGGGATGATCTCGGCGAGCGCGTCGGCCGACAGCACCCGGCGCAGCGCCATCCCCGCACCGGAGGGCGCCGCCCCGCAGACCCGGGCGAGCGAGCGGAACGTCTTCGAGGTGGCCACCGCGTGGTCGGCCGGGCCGCCCCGCAGCACCAGCCCCGCCTTGCGCGCGACCTCGGCGCGGACGTGCCTTCGCGCCGCCCGGACGACGGTCCCGTCGGGCGGGTCACCGGGCAGCCAGTCGCGGGTCAGCCGGCCGGCGCCGAGAGGCAGCGACTCGGCCAGGTCCGGCGCCTCGTCGGCACCGGCCGCGACCTCCAGCGACCCGCCGCCGATGTCGAACACCCACAGCCGGCCCGCGGACCAGCCGAACCAGCGGCGTACCGCCAGGAAGGTCAGCCGGGCCTCGTCCTCGCCGGGCAGCACGGCGATCTCCATGCCCGTCCGCTCCCGGACGTGGGCCAGGACCTCCTCCGAGTTGGCCGCGTCCCGCACCGCGCTGGTGGCGAAGCCGAGCATCTCCCCACAGCCCTTGTCCTCGGCGACCACCAGCGCCGAGGCCACGAACGACACCAGCGACTCGACGCCCTCCGGCGTGACCGCTCCGTTCTGGTCGAGGTGCTCGGCGAGCCGGAGCGGCTCCTTGTGGGAGTACGCCGGCAGCGGCGCCGCCCCGCCGCGGGCGTCGACGACGAGCAGGTGACCGGTGTTGGACCCGATGTCGAGCACGCCCAGCCTCATGGCGGCAAAATACCGCTGGACCCGGCCCGTAGGGTGGCCCCCGTGCCCGAAGTCGACCTGGTGTTTCCCCGCGCGTGGGTGGAGTTCCCCGACCCCGCCGACGCCTCCCAGGTGTTCCGCTGCGACCTGACGTGGCTCACCTCGAGCTGGATGTGCATCTTCGGCCAGGGCTGCCGGGGCATCTACGCCGACCGCCCCGAGGACGGGTGCTGCACACTCGGGGCGCACTTCTCCGACAAGGACGACGAGAGGCGGGTCAAGGGCTTCGTCAAGCGGCTCGACGCGACGAACTGGCAGCTCCACCACGCCGGCCGTGGCGGCCGCTGGGTCGAGACCGACGACGAGGGCGACCGCAAGACGGCTGTGCACGACGGCGCGTGCATCTTCCTGAACCGGCCCGGCTTCCCCGCCGGCGCGGGCTGCGCCCTGCACGGGCTGGCGCTGCGTGAGGGCCTGCACCCGTTGGAGGCCAAGCCCGACGTCTGCTGGCAGCTCCCGATCCGCCGGTCGTTCCGCGAGGTGGAGCTCACCGACGGCACGTCGTACACCGAGGTGTCGATCGCCGAGTACGACCGCCGCGGCTGGGGCCCTGGCGGCCACGACCTCGACTGGTACTGCAGCGGGAACACCGAGGCGCACGTCGGCGCCGACCCGGTCTACGTCTCCAACGGCCCCGAGCTCGTCGAGCTCATGGGCCGGGCAGCGTACGACGAGCTGGTCGAGCACTGCGAGGCGCACCTCCGGTCCCGCTCGGCGCTGGCCCTGCACCCCGCCGATCCACGATGACCGGGGTCGGCGGGACGCGGCGCCGACTCGAGTTCGACGCCATCTCCAAGCGGTACGGCGACCTGACCGCTCTCGACGCGATGTCCTTCGACATCGCCGCCGGAGAGGTCTTCGGCTTCGTGGGCAACAACGGCGCCGGCAAGACCACCGCGATGCGCATCGCGCTGGGCGTGCTCGACGCCGACAGCGGTGAGGTCCGGTGGGCCGGGCACCCGGTCACCTTCGAGACCCGCCGGCGCATCGGCTACATGCCCGAGGAGCGCGGCCTCTACCCGAAGATGCGCGTCGGCGAGCAGCTGACCTACCTCGCCCGGCTGCACGGGCTGAGCATCGCCGAGGCGACCGAGCGCACCCGGCGGTGGGCCGAGCGGCTCGGCGTCGAGGCCCGGCTCGCAGACGAGGTCCAGGCGCTGTCGCTGGGCAACCAGCAGCGGGTGCAGCTGGCCTCGGCGCTGGTGCACGACCCGGCGGTGCTCGTGCTCGACGAGCCGTTCTCCGGTCTCGACCCGGCCGCGGTGGAGGTGATGAGCCGCGTGCTGCGGGAGAAGGCGGACTCCGGGGTGCCGGTGCTGTTCTCGAGCCACCAGCTCGACCTCGTCGAGCGGGTCTGCGACCGGGTCGGCATCGTCCAGGCCGGCCGGATGGTGGCCTGCGGGACGGTGCCAGAGCTGCGGGCGGGGGCCGGTGGCGCCGACCAGCTCGTCGTCGAGGTCGCCGGCGCCGGCACCGGGTGGTGCGCCACCGTTCGCGGCGCCCGCCTCGTGCACGCCGAGGGCGACCGGGCCCTGCTCGAGCTGGCGCCGCGGGCCGACGACCAACAGGTGCTCGAGGCGGCGCTCGCGGCAGGTCCGGTCCGCGAGTTCGGACGACGTCGGCCACCGCTGACCGAGCTCTACCGGCACGTGGTCGGCGCCGAGGCGAGGGGAGGACGCACATGACGGGCGAGGAGCCGGGCGGCGTGCGGCTGGCCAGCAGCACGGCGGTGCGGCTGGTGGCCGACCGGGAGATCCGCACCCGGCTGCGCTCACGGGCCTACCGGATCACCACCGGCGTGCTCGTCGTGCTCGTGGTCGGGTTCGCCCTCGTGATGAAGGTCGTGGCCGCGAGCGACTCGCCGGCCGAGGTCGGGTTCGTCCCGGCGGCGGGCTCCCTGGCCGCCACGACGGTCGCGGCGGCGCGTGGCAGCGGCCAGCACGTCGACATGGTCCCGGTCGACAGCGCGGCCGCAGGGCGGGCGATGGTGTCGGCCGGGGACCTGGACGCGCTCGTGCTGGGCATCCGCGGCACCCGCCTCGACGTCGTCGTCGAGAAGAAGCTGGGCGACGGCCTTCGCGCCGTGCTGACCGGTGCTGCCGAGCGGACCGCGCTGGACCGCCAGATCAGCGACCTCGGTGGCGACCCGGCCCGGGTGTCCGCCCAGGTCGCCGGCGCCTCGGTCGCGGTCTCGTCGTTGCACCCGCCCCAGAAGTTCGACCCGCAGCGGCTCGCCGTCGGCAGCATCGCGGGGATCCTGATCTACCTGGCCCTCGTCGCGACCGGGCAGAGCGTGGCGCAGGGAGTCGTCGAGGAGAAGTCCAGCCGAGTCGTCGAGCTGCTGCTGTCGACCATCCGGCCGTGGGAGCTGATGGCCGGCAAGGTCGTCGGGATCGGCCTGGTCGGGCTGCTGCAGGTGGCGCTCGTGGGCGCGGCGGGGCTGGCGGCCGGGCGCGCGACCGGGTCCCTGACGCTGTCGGTCTCGGCCACGGCGGGGGTGCTGGGCTGGCTGGTGCTCTGGTTCGTACTGGGGTTCACGCTGTTCGCGCTGGTGTTCGCGGCCCTCGGCGCCCTGGTGTCGCGTCAGGAGGACGTCGGTGGCGTGGTGGCGCCCGCGATGATGTTCCTGGTGCTGGGCTACGTGGTCGGGATCTCGGTGCTGCCGGCCGCGCCGGACAACACGGCGGTGGCGCTGATGTCGCTGCTGCCGGTGTTCTCCCCGACCCTGATGCCGATGCGGCTGGCGATGGGCGCCGTACCGCTGTGGCAGGTCCTGGTCTCGCTGCTGCTGGCGCTGGCCATGATCCCCGCGCTCGTCGCGGTGGCCGGGCGGATGTACCGCAACGGCGTCGTGCGCACCGGGACCCGGGTGCGGTTGCGGGAGGCGGTCCGCCGCGGCTGACCGCGGTCGTTGCCCGCTCGGCGCAGTCTCGGGTCGGTGGCCGGCGGCGTCGGCCTCTCGGCAGGCCCGGTCAGCCCCGGTCGGCCGCCTTCTCCCGCATCTTCTGGGCGATGTTGTCCGGCATCGGCTCGTAGCGGGCGAACGTCCTGCTGAACGACGCGGTCCCGTGCGAGAACGCCCGGAGGTCGACGGCGTACCGCACGATCTCGACCTGCGGCACCTCGGCCCGCACCAGCGTGCGGTCGCTGCCCACCGGCTCGCTGCCGAGCACCCGGCCACGCCGGCCCGAGAGGTCGCTCATCACCGCGCCGACCAGGTCGTCGGGCACGAGCACGTCGATCTGGTCGACCGGCTCCAGGAGCGCGACGCGGGTGGCGGCGGCAGCCTCTCGCAGCGCCAGGGCACCAGCTGTCTGGAACGCCATGTCGGAGGAGTCCACGGCGTGCGCCTTGCCGTCGGTGAGGGTCACCCGGATGTCGACCACCGGGTAGCCGGCTGCCACGCCCTTCTCCATCTGGGCGCGCACGCCCTTCTCCACGCTCGGGATGAACTGCCGCGGCACCGCGCCGCCGACGACCTTGTCGACGAACTCCAGGCCCGAGCCGCCGGGGAGCGGGGCGACCGTGATGTCGCACACCGCGAACTGGCCGTGCCCGCCGGACTGCTTGACGTGGCGGCCGTGCCCGGAGGCGGTGCCTGCGAAGGTCTCCCGCAGCGGCACGCGAAGCTCGACCTGGTCGACCGTGGCGCCGTAGCGGTTCGCGAGCCGGTCGAGGAGCACGTCGGCGTGCGCCTCGCCCAGGCACCACAGCACGATCTGGTGGGTCTCGGCGTTGTGCTCGATGCGCAGCGTCGGGTCCTCCGCGGCGAGCCGCTGGAGGCCCTGGGAGAGCTTGTCCTCGTCGGCCTTGGCGCGGGCCTCGATGGCCAGCGGCAGCAGCGGCTCCGGCATCGTCCACGGCTTCAGGACGAGCGGCTGCTCCTTGTCGGAGAGCGTGTCCCCGGTCTCGGCGCGGCTCAGCCGGCCGATGGCGCACAGGTCACCGGCGATCACCGCGTCGGTGGGACGCTGCTTGTTGCCCAGCGGAGTCGACAGGGAGCCGATGCGCTCGTCCTCGTCGTGGTCCTCGTGGCTGAACTCGTTGCCGAAGAACGACGAGAAGTGTCCCGAGACGTGCACGGTCTGGTCGGGGCGGATGGTCCCGGAGAACACCCGGACCAGGCTGACCCGTCCGACGTACGGGTCCGACGTCGTCTTGACGACCTCGGCCACCAGCGGACCGGCCGGGTCGCAGCCGAGAGAAGGTCCGCTCTTGCCCTGCGGGGTGAAGACCTCGGGCAGCGGGTGCTCGAGCGGCGACGGGAAGCCGGCCACCACGAGGTCGAGCAGCTCGCGGGCGCCGACGCCTGTCGAGGAGTCCACCGGGATCACCGGGTAGAACGACCCACGGGCCACGGCGCGCTCGAGGTCCTCGACGAGCAGCTTGCGGTCGATGTCCTCCCCGCCGATGTAGCGCTCCATCAGGGTCTCGTCCTCGGACTCCTCGATCACGCCCTCGATCAGCGCACCCCGCTGCTCGTCGTGGGTGTGGTCGCCGGTCAGCAGGCCGACCAGCGCGTCGCGCTCGTGGAGGTAGACCGGCAGCACCCGGTCGCCGAAAGCATCCTGCGCCTGGGCCACCACGCCGTCGTAGTCGGCGCGGGCGTGGTCGAGCTTGGTGATCACCACCGCGCGGGGCATCCCGACCTCGGCGCACTCGCGCCAGATCGTCTTGGTCGGCTCGTCCACGCCCTCGTTCGCGGCGATCACGAACATCGCGCAGTCGGCGGCCCGCAGCCCGGCCCGCAGCTCGCCGACGAAGTCCGCGTACCCCGGCGCGTCGAGGAGGTTGATCTTGACTCCATCGTGGAGGACCGGCGCCAGGCTCAGCCCCACGGAGCGCTGCTGGCGGTGCTCGGCCTCGTCGTTGTCGCAGACCGTGGTGCCGTCAAGGGTGCTGCCCGCCCGGTTAAGCACACCGGCCGAGACGAGGAGCGTCTCGACCAGCGTCGTCTTGCCCGAACCCGCAGGGCCCACCAGGACCACGTTGCGGATCGCATCAGCCCGGTCCACCGCCGGGCCGGCCTCCTTGCCAACTGTGCTCACCGAGCTCTTGCCAGCCACTGTGTGCCTCCTTGCCACAGAACGGTTCTGGCTCACATTCGTCCATCCGGGGGCGCAGCACAAGGGCCCAACGTCTCCCGCTGCCAGGGGCGCCCGGGGTCGCGGGAGCCCTTGAACGCGACCCCGCCGTCGGTGCCGCGCTCCGCGCTGGGCGAGAATGCTGTGCATGCGCCTGGACCACCTCTCGTACGCCGCCGGCCTCGACGGGCTCGAGGGCACCGCCCACCGCATCGGTGAGCTGCTCGGCGAGGAGTTCGCCGACGGTGGCGTGCATCCCCGCTTCGGCACCCGGAACATGACCCTGCCGCTCACCGCCGGCACCTACCTGGAGGTCGTGACGGTGCTCGACCACCCCGCCTCCGACAAGGCCCCGTTCGGCCAGGCCGTCCGGGCTCGCTCGCAGCTCGGCGGCGGCTGGCTCGGCTGGGTGGTGGCCGTCGACGACATCGCGAAGATCGAGGAGCGTCTCGGTCGCGAGTCCGTGCAGGGCAACCGGCACCGTCCGGACGGCTACGAGCTGCGCTGGCGCCAGATCGGGGTCCAGGGTCTGCAGGCAGACCCACAGCTACCGTTCTTCGTGGAGTGGCAGTCGCCGGCCGAGGAGCACCCCAGCCGGGGCGCCAGCGGGCGGGTGCACCTCGACACCCTCGAGATCGCCGGTGACCCGCACCGGGTCAGCGACTGGCTCGGCAACTCCGTGGAGGGGCCGCTGGAGGACGTCGACGTCGACTGGGTGGCGCCGCACGGCACCCCGGGCGTGGTCGCGGCCGACTTCAGCACGCCGCGCGGCCTGGTCCGCATCTGAGGGGCGCGGGCCGATGACCGTCGTCGGCGCGGTCCCGAGCCCGAACATCTGGCGGCATCCCCAGACCTACGAGCTCGAGAACCGGGCGGTCGACCCGGACGGCCGGATCGAGCAGGCGATGCGGGAGCTGCACGACTGGAGCGGCCTCGACCTCCTCGACGTCGGCTGCGGCAGCGGCTTCCACCTCCCCCGCTGGGCGGCCGAAGCAGGGTCGGTGGTCGGCGTCGAGCCGCATCCCGACCTCGCCGCGATCGCCCGGCGCCGTACCGCCCGGCTGCCGGCGGTGCGGGTGCTGGAGGGCACCGCCCAGCGGCTGCCGCTGCCGGACCGGTCGGTCGACGTGGTGCAGGCCCGGTGGGCGTACTTCTTCGGGCCCGGCTGCGAGCCCGGGCTGCGAGAGCTCGAGCGGGTGGTACGCCGGGGCGGCACCGTGTTCGTGGTCGACAACGACGCCACCCGCAGTACCTTCGGGTCCTGGTTCCGACGGGCGCACCCCGACCTCGACCCGGAGGTGGTGGAGCGGTTCTGGTCGGTGCACGGGTGGACCCGCCGGCCCCTGGACGTCTGCTGGCGGTTCGAGGAGCGCGCCGACCTCGAGGCGGTGGTGCGCATCGAGCTGCCGCCCGACGTCGCCGACCGGGCGCTCACCGGACAGCCGGGGCTCGAGGTGGACTACGCGGTCAACCTCTGGTGGAAGCGCTTCTGAGCCACGCTCAGGAGCTCTTCCGCACGCACAGGGTCGGCGTGAGCACGCAGCCGGCCTCGTCGACCGGCTTGTGCGCGAGCCGGGCGCCGAGCAGCCGGACGATCTCCACGGCCACCTGCTCGAGCGGCTGGCGCACCGAGGTGAGCGCGGGGGTGGAGACCTGGGCCGCCACCGAGTCGTCGAAGCCCACGACCGCCACCTCCCGGCCGGCGGTCAGGCCGCGGTCGGACAGCGCGCGCAGCACGCCGAGCGCCACGGTGTCGCTCACGCAGACGAAGGCCGACGGCTGCTCGGAGTCGAGCAGCGCGTGCGCGGCGCGGCGGCCGTACTCCAAGGTGTCCTCGCCGCGGGCGCTGAGCCGGCTCGTGGTCAGCCCGTGGTCGTGCATCCGGTCCACCCAGCCGCTGCGCCGGTCCTCGCCGATGAACGTGCCCTTCTGCCAGCCGACCCAGGCGATCCGGCTGTGGCCGCGCCCGACGACGTGGTCCACGGCCATGGCGACCCCGGCCCGACCGTCCACGTCGACCCACGGGTGCGTCGCGGAAGGGTCCTCCCACGGGCGCCCGAAGGCGACGAAGGGGATGCCCCGCTCGCCGAGCAGCGCCGCCTGCGGGTTGCCGCGATAGGTGTCGGTGACCACGAACGCGTCGACCGCCGCCGAGCGGAGCAGCTCGTCGTACCCGGCGATCGGGTTCTCGGGGTCGGGGGTCGAGAAGAGCAGCACGTGGTAGCCGGCGTCCCGGGTGCTCTCGACCAGCGAGTGCAGGAACCGGTCCATCAGCGCGTTGGCGCTGTTCTCCTCGGCGGGCTCGATCCGCAGGCCGACCAGGTGCGAGGAGCGGGTCCGCAGGTTGCGGGCGGCGCGGTTGGGCGAGTAGCCCAGCCGCTCGATGGCCTCCTGGACGCGCTCGAGCGTCTCCGCCCGCAGCAGCTGGGGGCTGTTGAGGGCGTTCGACACCGTCTGGCGGGAGACCCCGGCCTCGTCGGCGACCGTCGCGAGCGTAGGGGCGCTGCTCGTGCGGCGCGACATCGGCGGCTCCTGGGCTGTCTCGGGTGCTCTCTGGATCGTTCCAATCCTCACCAGGCATGATGGACGGCACGTTGTCCACAGGTCAACAAGGTGTCCCCGGGTGCCGGGGGTGTCAGGCGCGGGAAGTGTCGGAGGTCTCACCTAGCGTCTGGTCCATGAGCCGATCCGCCCGCCCCGCCCGCCCCGCCTACCGCTGCAGCGAGTGCGGGTGGGAGACCGTCAAGTGGGTGGGCCGCTGCGGCGAGTGCCAGGCGTGGGGCAGCGTCGCGGAGGCCGGTGCGCCGCAGGGCCGGACGGCTGCGGGGCCGGTCAGCGCCCCGGCGGTGCCGATCTGCCAGGTGCCCCTGGAGGACTCGCGCGCGCGGACCAGCGGCGTGCCGGAGCTCGACCGGGTCCTGGGTGGCGGGCTGGTCCCGGGCGCGGCCGTGCTCCTCGCCGGGGAGCCCGGGGTCGGGAAGTCCACGCTGCTGCTCGAGGTGGCGGTGCAGTCCGCGCGCAGCGGGATGAAGGCCCTCTACGTCACCGGCGAGGAGTCGGCGGCCCAGGTCCGGCTGCGCGCGGACCGGACCCGGGGGGTGCACGCCGCGCTCTTCCTCGCGGCGGAGACCGACCTCGGAGCCGTCCTGAGCCACGTCGAGCAGGTGCGTCCGGACCTGCTCGTCGTCGACTCCGTGCAGACGATCAGCGCCGGGGACGTGGACGGCGTCCCCGGCGGCGTCACCCAGGTCAAGGAGGTCGCGGCGGCGCTGGTCCGGGTGGCCAAGACCCGCGGCATCGCCACGGTGATGGTCGGCCACGTCACCAAGGACGGCTCGATCGCGGGGCCCCGGGTGCTCGAGCACCTCGTCGACGTGGTGCTGCAGTTCGAAGGCGAGCGCAGCTCACGGCTGCGGACGGTCCGCGCCGCCAAGAACCGGTTCGGCCCCGTCGACGAGGTGGGCTGCTTCGAGCTCGGCAGCGCCGGGATCTCCGCGGTCACCGACCCGACCGGGCTGTTCGTGGCCCGTCACCACGAGCCGGTCGCCGGGACCTGCATCGCGGTCGCGCTCGAGGGCCGGCGGCCCATCCTGGCCGAGGTGCAGGCGCTGGTGACGCCCTCGGCGAGCGAGCGCCCCCGGCGGACCACCTCCGGGGTGGACGCGGCGCGCGCGTCGATGACCGTCGCGGTGCTGCAGCAGCGCGCCCGGATCCGGCTGGACAACCGCGACGTGTTCGTCGCCACCGTCGGCGGGGCGCGGGTCGCCGAGCCGGCGGGCGACCTGGCCACCGCACTGGCCGTCGCCTCGGCGTGGAAGGACCGCGCGGTGCCGTCCGACATGGTGGCGATCGGCGAGCTCGGGCTGGCCGGCGAGCTGCGCCGGGTTCGCGACCTGCCGCAGCGTCTCGCGGAGGCGGCGCGGCTCGGGTTCCGGTCGGCGATCGTGCCGCTGGAGGCGGGCGGTTCGGGCGGGCTGCGGGAGCTTGACGACATGCAGGTCGTCGAGGTCCCCGACGTCGAGTCCGCGCTGCGGGTGCTCGACCTCGCCCGGGTCGACACCACCCCCGTCTTCGGAGCGCCCCGGGAGCCGCCCGACTGGCCGAACCTGGAGGTCGGGTGACCCGGCCGAGTGGCGCGCATGTGACGTAGGACGGGCAGCTCGTCGCCTAGACTGACGGCGCGGACAGCAGGCACCCTCGCCCGCGGGCCGCGTCGGGGAGCACCGTCAGCGGGAGAACAGTGTGGCCACCAACGACCGTACGGACGAGAACGTCCGGCTGCGCGCGACGCTGGCGAACATCGCCCCCGGGACCGCCCTGCGAGAGGGCTTGGAGCGGATCCTGCGCGGCCGCACCGGCGCGCTGATCGTGCTCGGCAGCGACAAGACGGTCGACGCCATCTCGACAGGGGGCTTCTTCCTGGACGTCCCGTTCACCTCCACCGGCCTGCGCGAGCTGGCCAAGATGGACGGCGCGATCATCCTCGACCGCGAGGCCTCGCGGATGCTGCACGCCGCGGTGCACCTGATGCCGGACCCGGGGATCCCGTCGGTGGAGACCGGGACCCGGCACCGCACCGCGGACCGGGTGGCCCGCCAGTCCGGCTTCCCGGTCATCTCGGTGTCCCAGTCGATGCAGATCATCGCGGTGTACGTCGGCGGCACCCGCTACGTGCTCGAGGACTCCGGCCAGATCCTGTCCCGCGCGAACCAGGCGCTGGCCACCCTCGAGCGCTACAAGCTCCGCCTGGACGAGGTGTCCAGCACCCTGTCCGCCCTGGAGATCGAGGACCTGGTCACGGTCCGCGACGTCGCGGTCGTGGCCCAGCGGCTGGAGATGGTGACCCGGATCGCTCGGGAGATCGAGGACTACGTCGTGGAGCTCGGCAGCGACGGACGGCTGCTGTCGCTGCAGCTCGACGAGCTGGTGACCGGCGTGGACCACGAGCGGGAGCTGGTGATCCGCGACTACCTGCCGACGACCAAGCGCGGCCGGAAGCCCGGCGAGGTGCTCGCCGACCTCGAGGGCCTCGACCAGGCCGACCTCGTCGACGTCGCCGCGGTGGCGCGGTCGCTGGGACTCGGCGGCAGCGAGCACCTCGACAGCGCGGTCACGCCGCGCGGCTACCGGCTGCTCGCGAAGGTGCCCCGGCTGCCGGGGTCGGTCGTCGAGCGGCTGGTGGAGCACTTCGGCAGCCTGCAGAAGCTGCTGTCGGCCAGCATCGACGACCTGCAGGCGGTCGACGGCGTCGGCGAGCTCCGGGCCCGCAGCGTGCGGGAGGGGCTCTCCCGGCTCGCCGAGTCCAGCATCCTCGAGCGCTACGTCTGACGCGGCAGCACCAGGGGGACGCCACCACCGCGCTCCGAGGACCCGTCGGCCTCTCCCCTGGCGACCCCTAGCATCTGGTCCATGACCGCACCGACGCCCTACCTGCATCTCCCTGGCACCGCTCGCGACGTTCTGACCTTCTACGGCGACGTCTTCGGCTGCGCCGTACAGCTGCACACCTTCGAGGAGTTCAGCCGGAGCGATGGACCGGCAGATGCTGTCGCCCACGGTTACCTCGTCGACGGGCCCGTCGACCTGTTCGCCGCCGACGCGACCGTGGACGAGCCTTCGTTCCGCTGCGAGGGCATGATGCTGTCCCTGCTCGGGACGGCCGCACCCGCGACCCTGCGTCAGTGGTTCTCCCGGCTCTCCGAGGCCGGCCGGATCGTCGACGACCTGCAGGAGCGTCCCTGGGGCGCATCGGACGGGCAGGTGATCGACCGATTCGGTCTGCACTGGCTGATCGGATTCGAAGGCGACGAGAGCCGCTGAGCCTCGGAACGGCCGCCCCGGCTGCGGCACGACGCGCCCCACACCGTGCGGACGGGCTGGCGGGCGGGCGACTGCGGACCGGGCCTCACCGGCGTTCAGTGCCCCGTCGGGCTGCTCGACGAGCTTTCCGACGCGCCCGCCGACGGTGAGGGCGACTTGGTGATCCTGCGGCGCGGCGCCAGCTCGAGGACGAACTCCGTCTCCACCGGCTCGAAGCCGAACACGGCCGCGGTCGCGTGGTAGGAGCCGGGCATCGCCCAGGGCGTGGTCCGCGAACACGACCCGTGCGACGACTCCTGCCCGGTCCACACGACGTGCACCTTGGTCACCACGTCCTTGCGCACCACGACCGTCTGACGCGGCAGTGCTCGCCGACAGTCCTGGGTGGACCAGACCCGGTCCTGCCCGGAGCTGACCTTGAGCATGGCGGTGCCCGTCGACAGCACCCACGTGCAGGCCGGCGACTCGCGGGTGCTGAGGTTCAGCGTGAAGACGATGTCGTGTCCGGCGTACGCCGGGCGGTCCACCGACGGGGCGATCTGCACGTCGGAGTCCCGGCACGGACCGGTGGGCACGGCGAGCGGCGTCTTCGAGGTGGCTGCTCCGGAGGCCGCGCCGCTCGCGGACGGTCGGGCCGGCGCGCTCGCCACGGCGTCGGCAGACGGGGTGGCCTGCGGGGCCGGCAGCGACGACGGCCCGGCGGACGCGGTCGCGCCCACGGCCCGCGCCTGCGGGTCGCCCGAGCTCCCGGAACCGCCGACCAGCCGGGAGACGCCGACGACCAGCAGCAGCACGATCCCGAGCAGAACGAGTCTGCGGACCCAGTACACACGTCGCGGCAGGCGGCCGCGGGGAGGGGTCACCGAGCTCATTGGCTCACCTTAACTTCCGGCCGGCGTCTGGCCCGGCAGCCACACCGGCGAGCGTCCGATCCGGTGCTCCGGCTACCCTGGGCGCGCCATGAGCGAGCTCCACGAAACCCTGCTGACCTGGTACGACACCCATGCGCGGGTGCTGCCCTGGCGCGCGGAGTCGGCCTCCCCGTGGGCGGTGCTGGTCAGCGAGTTCATGCTCCAGCAGACGCCGGTGGCCCGGGTGCTCCCGGTCTACGAGACGTGGCTGACGCGGTGGCCGGAGCCGGCCGACCTGGCCGCGGTCCCGAGCGGGGAGGCGGTGCGCGCGTGGGGCCGGCTCGGGTACCCGCGGCGGGCGCTGCGGCTGCACCAGGCGGCTACCGCGATCGTGGCCCAGCACGGTGGCGAGGTGCCGTCGTCCTACGACGCGCTGCGTGCACTGCCGGGCGTCGGCGACTACACCGCGGCCGCCGTGGCGTCGTTCGCGTTCGGTGGGCGACATGTCGTGCTCGACACCAACGTCCGTCGGGTGCTCGCCCGGCTCGTCACCGGTGTGGAGCAGCCGGCGCCGGCCGTCACTCGGGCCGAGCGGGACCTCGGGGCCGTGCTGCTGCCCGACGACGGTGTCGCAGCCGGCTGGGCCGTGGCCGTGATGGAGCTCGGCGCGCTGGTGTGCACGGCCGCCCGGCCGTCGTGCGCGCGGTGCCCGCTGGCGACGGAGTGCGCCTGGCGCGCCGCTGGCTACCCCGCGTACGACGGTCCGCCGCGGCGCGGGCAGACCTACGCCGGCACGGACCGCCAGTGCCGCGGCCGACTGCTCGGCGTGCTTCGCGACGCGGACGGGCCGGTGCACGTCGCACGGCTGGAGGCGGTCTGGGACGATGCCGCCCAACGGACCCGCTGCCTGATGAGCCTGGTCGAGGACGGCCTGCTCGTCACGACCTCGCCGCACACCTACGCGCTTCCGTGAGCAGCGCCGGGCCGGTCGGTCGTGCCGCTCAGCACCGCGACCGCGTCGGCGAGGTCCGAGACGCCCTCGTCGACCTTCCGGAGGTCCTCCTCGATCGGCAGGTCCAGCTGGAAGCCCATGAAGGCGGCGTCCACGAGCACCGTGACCCGGTCCGCGCGCTCGGCGGGCACCCCGGAGGCGACGAGGTGGCCGGTGAGCGCCCGCACCCACCTCCCGTTGGCCTCGCGGACCACCCGCGCGTAGGGCTCGCGACCGAGCAGCCCCAACGCGGCGGCCTCGACGTACATCCCCTGGCAGCGGTCGAGCGCCGGGGAGGTGACCACCCGCCACAGCTCTCGCACCGCCGTCCGCACGTCCGGGGCGGGAGGCAGCGCCGCGACCCGCGCCACCGACCGGTCGTTGGCGACCCGCAGCACGGTCGCGACGAGGTCGTCCTTGCTGTCGAAGTGGTAGAGCAGCATCCGGTCGCTGGTGCCGAGGGCCGCGGCGAGCGGGCGCAGGCTGAGGTCCATGAGACCGTGCGCAAGCACGTAGTCGGTCGCGGCCTCTGCCAGGTCGTCACGGCGAGCGGTCGCGCGCGGCATCTCTCCTCCAGGCACCAGGGCTCGGAAACGGTGGCGCCCGGCCAGTGTAGCGAGTGCTACGCTTGGCTGTAGCACTCGCTACAGAAACCAGGAGGACTCGGCCATGACCGCCGCCTACGGGCTGCTGGCGCTCGCGATCGGCGTGGAGATCGGGGCGACCGCGACGCTGCCCCGCAGCCGTGGCTTCACCGAACCCGGCTGGACCGCGGTCGTGCTGGGCGGCTACGCCGTGTCGATCTGGCTGCTGGCCATCGTCGTGCGCAGCATCCCGGTGTCGATCACCTATGCGCTGTGGAGCGGGATCGGCACGGCGGCGATCGCCGTGATCGGCGCGGTCTTCCTCCACGAGCGGCTCGACCTGGTCAAGGCGGGCGCCGTCGTGCTGATCGTCGCCGGCGTGGTGCTGCTCAACCTGCACAGCGCCTCGCACTGAGGGACCCGCTCGACCGGGGGGCATGGCTCTGGTGCGGCGACGCCGTCCGCCTGTGCTACCGACCCCTGGGATCGGCGAGGACTTCCTCCGGCGGAACAATGGGCTGCGGCATCTCGGTGCTCGACGGCGCCGTCGAGGTCGTCTCCGAAGGCCACTGGAGGCACTTTCCCTCCTGGGGTCCTGCGCCGGCCCGAGAGGCCCCGCAGACGCACGACGGGCCTCCACCGTCTCCGGTGGAGGCCCGCGTCGTCGTCTCAGCTCACTCGGACTCGGCCGTGCCGGCGGTCTCGATCGGCGGCAGGTCCGGCAGCTCGGCCTTCCGGGTGCCGGTGAACGTGAACGTCGCCTCCGGCCCCTCGCCCTCGACGTCGACCAGGACGATCTGGCCGGGGCCGACCTCGCCGTACAGCATCTTCTCGGCCATGGTGTCCTCGATCTCGCGCTGCACCGTGCGCCGCAGCGGCCGCGCGCCGAGCACCGGGTCGAAACCGCGCCGGGCCAGCAGGTCCTTGGCCGCCTGGGTCAGCTCGATGGACATGTCCCGGTCCTTGAGCCGCAGCTCGACGCCCGCGATCATGTTGTCGACCATCGAGACGATCTGGTCCTGCGACAGCGGCGGGAAGACCACGATCTCGTCGACGCGGTTGAGGAACTCGGGGCGGAAGTGCTGCTTGAGCTCTTCCGACACCTTGGCCTTCATCCGGTTGTAGGAACCCTGGACGTCACCGGTCTGGTTGAAGCCGAGGTTGACGCCCTTGGAGATGTCGCGGGTGCCGAGGTTGGTCGTCATGATGATGACGGTGTTCTTGAAGTCGACGACCCGGCCCTGGGAGTCGGTCAGGCGGCCTTCCTCGAGGATCTGCAGCAGCGAGTTGAAGATGTCCGGGTGGGCCTTCTCCACCTCGTCGAACAGCACCACCGAGAACGGCTTGCGGCGCACCTTCTCGGTGAGCTGGCCGCCCTCCTCGTAGCCGACGTAGCCGGGAGGCGACCCGAACAGCCGGGAGACGGTGTGCTTCTCGCTGAACTCGCTCATGTCGAGCTGGATCAGCGCGTCCTCGTCACCGAAGAGGAACTCCGCGAGCGTCTTGGACAGCCACGTCTTGCCGACGCCCGAGGGACCCGCGAAGATGAACGACCCGCCGGGCCGCTTCGGGTCCTTGAGGCCGGCGCGGGTGCGCCGGATCGCCCGGGAGAGCGCCCTGACGGCCTCCTCCTGGCCGATGACGCGCTTGTGCAGCTCGTCCTCCATCTTCAGCAGCCGGGTCGACTCCTCCTCGGACAGCTTCACGATCGGGATGCCGGTGGCCACCGCGAGGACCTCGGCGATGAGCTCCTCGTCGACCTCCGCGACGACGTCCATGTCGCCGGCCTTCCACTGCTTCTCGCGCTCGCCCTTGGCGAGGATCAGCTTCTTCTCCTCGTCGCGGAGCGAGGCCGCCAGCTCGAAGTCCTGGCTGTCGATCGCGCTCTCCTTGCGGCGGCGCACCTCTCCGATCCGGTCGTCGAACTCGCGCAGGTCCGGCGGCGCGGTCATCCGACGGATCCGCAGCCTCGAGCCGGCCTCGTCGATCAGGTCGATGGCCTTGTCGGGAAGGAACCGGTCGGACACGTAGCGGTCGGCCAGCGTGGCGGCGGCCACCAGCGCCTCGTCGGTGATCGTCACGCGGTGGTGGGCCTCGTATCGGTCCCGCAGTCCCTTGAGGATCTCGATCGTGTGGGCGATCGAGGGCTCCTGGACCTGGATCGGCTGGAACCGGCGCTCGAGCGCAGCGTCCTTCTCCAGGTGCTTGCGGTACTCGTCCAGCGTGGTGGCGCCGATGGTCTGCAGCTCGCCGCGGGCCAGCATCGGCTTCAGGATCGACGCCGCATCGATCGCGCCCTCGGCGGCACCGGCACCGACCAGGGTGTGCAGCTCGTCGATGAACAGCACGATGTCGCCGCGGGTCTTGATCTCCTTGAGCACCTTCTTCAGGCGCTCCTCGAAGTCGCCGCGGTAGCGGGACCCGGCGACCAGCGAGCCGAGGTCGAGGCTGTAGATCTGCTTGTCCTTGAGCGTCTCGGGAACGTCGCCGCGCACGATCGCCTGGGCCAGGCCCTCGACGCACGCGGTCTTCCCGACCCCCGGCTCCCCGATCAGCACCGGGTTGTTCTTGGTGCGTCGGGACAGCACCTGCATGACGCGCTCGATCTCCTTCTCGCGCCCGATCACGGGGTCGAGCTTGCCCTCGCGCGCGGCCTGCGTGTAGTTGCGGCCGAACTGGTCGAGGACGAGCGAGGAGGACGGAGCGCCCTCGGTCGGGGCGCCGGCCGTCGCGGTCTCCTTGCCCTGGAAGCCGGACAGCAGCTGGATGACCTGCTGGCGCACCCGGTTGAGGTCGGCGCCGAGCTTGACCAGCACCTGCGCCGCGACGCCCTCACCCTCGCGGATCAGACCGAGCAGGATGTGCTCGGTGCCGATGTAGTTGTGGCCGAGCTGCAGCGCCTCGCGCAGCGACAGCTCGAGCACCTTCTTGGCCCGGGGGGTGAACGGGATGTGCCCGCTCGGCGCCTGCTGGCCCTGGCCGATGATCTCCTCGACCTGCGCCCGCACCGCCTCCAGCGAGATGCCGAGGCTCTCCAGAGCCTTGGCCGCCACGCCCTCACCCTCGTGGATCAGGCCGAGGAGGATGTGCTCTGTGCCGATGTAGTTGTGGCTGAGCATCCGGGCTTCCTCTTGCGCCAGGACGACCACCCGACGGGCCCGGTCAGTGAACCGCTCGAACATCTGCATCGCTCCTTGCCGTGGGCCGACCGCTCGCGGCTCAGCCTTCTCCGTGCACTCTATTCCGCACGTCTGGGAATGTCTGTCGCCCGGCCAGCCCCTGTGGGTGGGCCGGACGCCACGTAGTCCTCAACCGGGTTCCCAGCCTACGTGTTCCGATGCAGGGCTCCAGAGCGCTTCGCCGACAGCGAACACGGGCGAACGGGGCGAACAGGGGCAGCCTCAGTGCGCGGCGGCGTACGCCTCGCGGACCTCCGCCGAGACCCGACCCCGCTCCGGGACGTCCCAGCCGTTCTCGCGTGCCCAGCTGCGGATCTCCGAGGCCGAGGCACCACCACTGCTGCCGGAGCGCCCGGCCCGGCCTGCGGCACGCTGGCCGCGGCGGCGCCGGCCACCCTTGCGGGCGGCCTCGACGTACGGCGCCAGGGCGGCGCGCAGCTCAGTGGCGTGCTCGTCTGAGAGGTCGATCTCGTAATCCGCGCCGTCGAGGCTGAAAGAAACGGTCTCGGAGGCGTCACTGCCGTCGATGTCGTCGACGAGAACCACATTCACGCGCTGTGCCATGGAAAGACCTTTCGCATGCAAAGTCCCCCCCGAAATTGATATGTCGCGTGCGACCCTAGCGCACCTTTCGGGATTCGCGCACCGGACACCGGACAATTGTGAGCCCGTTCTCCTCGGCGTATCCGGCTGTCTCACTCCATAGCGCACGAACAGCGTTCTGCGCAAATATCGTGGGGTTGCGCTTTTCGCGGCGGGCGGCGGACGGCCAACCGGGATAACGCACCCGGTGAAATGACCGGTCCCGCGTGATCCGAGGCGTGTTCGCCGAGGTCAGAGGGCGGCCGGGAAAGGCCGACGGCATTCGAGACGGTCGCGGCGGCACGTCCGCCGCGCTCGGTCGAGCCGTCGCTACTCCGGCCGCAGCAGCGGGAAGAGGATGGTCTCGCGAATGCCGGCGCCGGTGAGCAGCATGACGAGCCGGTCGACCCCCATCCCCATGCCCCCCGCCGGCGGCATTCCGAACTCCATCGCTGTGAGGAAGGACTCGTCGAGCTCCATCGCCTCCGGGTCCCCGGCCGCGGCGAGAAGCGACTGCTCCACGAGCCGCTGACGCTGGATCACCGGGTCGTTGAGCTCGGAGTACGCCGGCGACAGCTCGACGCCGTTGACCATCAGGTCGAACGCCTCGACGAGACCGGGCCGGCTGCGGTGCGGCTTGGCGAGCGGGCGCACCGACTCGGGGTAGTCCTCGACGAACGTCGGCGCGATGACGTGGTGCTCGCACAGCTTCTCGTAGAGCTCGAGCACGATCTCGCCGGCGTTCCAGTGCGGCTGGAGCTCGACACCTCCCTGGTCGGCGTGCTTGCGCAGCGCCTCGACGCTGGTGTCCACGTCGACCTGCTCGCCGAGCGCCCCCGACACGAGGTCCCAGATGCTCGCGGACCGCCACGGCTGCTCCAGGTCGATCTCGGAGCCGTCGCGACCCGGGACGACGGTGCGGCCCACCGCGCGCGCGGCGTCGAGCACCAACGCGCGGACGAGCTCCTTCATCGTGTCGATGTCGCCGTAGGCGTGGTAGGCCTCCAGCATCGAGAACTCGGCGGCGTGCGTGGAGTCGAGCCCCTCGTTGCGGAAGGTGCGGCCGATCTCGTACACCCGGTCGACACCGCCGATCATCGCCTTCTTGAGGTCGAGCTCGAGCGCGATGCGCAGCAGCATCTCCTGGTCGAACGCGTTCAGGTGGGTCCGGAACGGCCGCGCCGCCGCGCCGCCGTTCGTGAGCTGCAGGATGGGCGTCTCGACCTCGAGGTAGCCGCGGGCGTCGAGGGTGCGGCGCAGCGCGGCCAGCACCGCGGCCTTGGTGCGGACCATCGCCCGCGCCTCCGGCCGGATGATCATGTCGACGTACCGGAGCCGGACCCGGGCCTCCTCCGAGAGCGGCTTGTGCTCGTTGGGGAGCGGACGCAGCGTCTTGGCGACCATCGTCCACGACGTCGCCTGCACCGACAGCTCGCCGCGGCGGCTGGTCACCACCTCTCCGCTGACCCCGAGCAGGTCCCCGAGGTCGACCAGCGCCTTGAGCTCTGCCAGGGACTCCTCGCCCACGTCGGCCTGCGAGACCATCACCTGCAGCTCCGTGCCGTCGCCCTCGCGGAGCCGCACGAAGCAGAGCCTGCCGGTGTTGCGCAGGAAGATCACCCGCCCCGTGACAGACACCTGCTGACCGGTGCGGGCGTCCGGCTCGAGGCCGGCGTCGTCGTACGACGCCCGGATCTCGGCCAGGGTGTGCGTGCGCTGCACCTCCACCGGGTAGGCCGAGCGGCCCGACGCGAGGATGCGCTCCCGCTTCTCGCGCCGCACCCGCATCTGCTCGGGCAGGTCGTCGCCCTCGACGGTGGGGGCGGCTGGCAGGTCGGTCATGGCAGGCAAGACTAGCCGTCGGCCCAGCGGTCCCCACGGGCAGCGACCACTCGGACCGGCACTCCCCGGGCGGCTCGGCCGACCACACGCGCAACGGTGTCCCGAGCGTGCGCCGAGTGCCGGTCCGAACGGTCGGAGCCGGTCAGGTGTTCCGGCCGAACACGATCTCCAGGCCGAGCAGCGTCAGCCATGGCTCGTACGCGGTGAAGCAGGTGCACTCGTCGACGACCAGCGGCGCCAGTCCGCCGGTCGCGATCACGGTCATGTCCTCGGGCTCCTGCCTCAGCTCCGCGACCATCCGGGCGACCATGCCGTCGACCTGGCTCGCCACGCCGTAGAGCACTCCGGACTGGAGCGCCTCGACGGTGTTCTTGGCGATCACCGACCGAGGGCGCATCAGCTCGACCTTCCGGAGCTGCGCGCCGCGCCTGCCCAGGGCCTCCAGCGAGATGTCGATGCCCGGCGAGATCGCCCCGCCGACGTACTCCCCGCGGGGGCTCACCACGTCGAACGTGGTGGCGGTGCCGAAGTCCACGACGATCGACGGCCCGTCGTAGAGGGAGGCCGCGGCGAGGGCGTTGACGATCCGGTCCGACCCCACCTCGCGGGGGTTGTCCATCAGGACGGGTACGCCGGTGCGCACACCCGGCTCGACGACGACGTGCCGCACGTCGCCGTAGTAGGCGCGCAGCATGTCCCGCCACTCGTGCAGCACCGCCGGCACGGTCGCACACACCGCCACCCCCTTGACCGGCTCGGCCACCGGGGAGTCGTCGAGCAGCGCCCTCAGCAGCACGCCCCACTCGTCGGCGGTCCGCCGCTCGTCGGTCGCGACCCGCCAATGGTCGACGACCTCGCCGTCGACGAGCAGACCGATCGTGGTGTGGCTGTTGCCGATGTCCGCGCAGAGCAGCATCAGGCACCGCGCCGAGGCTGGCCGCGCGGGACCGTCGCGGCGTCGGCCGCGGTGAGCCGGTCCGCGCCCAGCGAGACCGCGCAGTTGTCGATGAGCCGGGTGCGGCCGACCCGGGCGGCCACCAGCAGCCGGGCCGCTCCCGCCTCGGGTGGCTCCCCGAGCGCGGGGTCGGTGAGCGCCAGGTAGTCCACGTCGACCTCCGGCCGCCGGGCCAGGACCTCCCGGGCGGCCGCGAGCGCGCGGTCGGGTCCGCCCGGCGCCGCCTGCGCACCGGCGCGCAGCGCCGCGGACAGCGCGAGCGCCGGCTCGTGCTCGCGAGCGTCGAGGTAGGCGTTCCTCGAGGAGAGCGCGAGCCCGTCGTCCTCGCGCACGGTCGGTACGCCGACGACCTCGATGCCCATGCACAGGTCCGCCACCATCCGGCGCACCAGCACGAGCTGCTGGTAGTCCTTCTCGCCGAACACCACCAGGTCGGGGCGGACCAGCCCGAGGAGCTTGGCCACCACCGTCAGCACCCCCCGGAAGTGCGTCGGCCGGGCGGCCCCCTCGAGGAGGGCGCCGAGCGGGCCGGGCTGCACCGTCACCTCAGGCTCGCCGTCGGGGTAGACCTCGGCCACCGCGGGGGCGAAGACGACGTCGGCGCCGTTCGACCCGCAGACCTCCAGGTCGGCGGCCCAGCTGCGCGGGTAGCGGTCCAGGTCCTCACCCGGGGCGAACTGCAGCGGGTTGACGAAGATCGAGACGATCACCACGTCCGCCCGCTGCGCGGCGGTGCGGACGAGCTGCGCGTGCCCGTCGTGCAGGGCACCCATCGTCGGCACCAGCGCGACGAGCTCGCCGGCGGAACGACGGTCGGCCAGAGCGCTGCGCAGCTCTGCGCGGGAACGCGCGACGAGGGGAGTGCCTGGCGCGGAGGTGCTCACGCGGTCCGGCGCGGGACCGGGTCGCCGGCGGTGCCCGGCGCGAGCGCGTCGTTGAGGACGCCGACGAGCTTGGCGGCCCGGATCGGGAGCAGCCGCCCGTCGAGCACGGCCCGGTTCGCGGTCGCGCGGGCCAGGGCGACGTACGACTCGAGCGCGTCGGGCTCCTGGGCGACGATCTCCGCGAGGTGCGCCCGCACGGTCTCGACGTCGCCGCGCACGATCGGACCGGTGAGCGCCGCGTCGCCCTGGGCGAGGGCGTTGTCGAGGGCCGCGGTGAGCAGCGGACGGAGGGTGCCGGCGGGGTCCGCGGACCCGGAGGCCGACAGCAGGTCCATGGCCTGTGCCACGAGCGTGACGAGGTGGTTCGCGCCGTGCGCGAGCCCGGCGTGGTACAGCGTCCGCCGGTCCTCGGCGACCCAGGTGGCCCGGCCACCGAGGTCGGCGACCAGGCTGCGGGCCAGCGGCTCGGTGTCCGGCGTGGCGGTGACCCCGAAGACGCAGCCGGCCAGCCGGCCCAGGTCCAGCTCCGTCCCGGTGAAGGTCATCGCGGGGTGCATCGCGAGCACGTGCGCGCCCTCGGCCGCCGCGGGGGCGAGGACCGCCAGCCCGTGCCGCCCGGAGGTGTGCACGACGTACTGGCCGGGGCGGATCGCGCCGCTCGCGGCGAGCATCCGCACCACGTTGCCGAGCATGTCGTCGGGCACGGTGAGCAGCAGCAGGTCGCAGGCCCGGGCCACGGCGCTGGGCTTGTCGACCGGGACGCCGGGCAGCAGCGCGGCCATCCGGCTGCGGGACGCGGTGGACTCTCCGGCGGCGGCCACGACCTCGTGGCCCTTCTCGCGCAGTGCCGCGGACAGGACGGCACCGACGCGGCCGGCGCCCACAACCCCGATACGGGTCATCGAACTCATCGCCTTTCGTTCCAGTCCCGCTGTGCCGGCGCGAGGCGCTGGCGGGGGTACCGGACGGTGTGCTTGGCTCGTGCACCGTCGAGGGTACGTCGTCGGCGGCGGCCCCGGAATGCCCCGGGCCGTGGTCTCGGTCACAACCGCGTTCCCCGTAGCCTGGCCAGATGAGCAGTCCGACCGCGCTCGGCATGCCTCCGCTGCCCCCGCCGACCCAGGCCCCGACCTGGAAGTCCGCGTGGGACGGGGCGCTGTACGGTCCCGACGGGTTCTTCCGCCGCGAGAGGCCCGCCGCCCACTTCCGCACCTCCGTGCACGCGTCGCCGCTGTTCGCGCAGGCGCTGCTCCGGCTGGTCCGCCGGGCCGGGCTGGACACCGTGGTGGACGTCGGCGCCGGCGGCGGCGAGCTGCTGATGCAGCTGCACGCGCTCGACCCGGACCTCGAGCTGCTGGGCGTCGAGGTGGCGCCGCGGCCGAGCGCACTGCCCGCTGCGGTGGCCTGGACCCCGCGGCTGCCCGAGCTGGTCGAGGGTCTCGTGGTCGCCAACGAGTGGCTCGACAACCTCCCCTGCCATGTCGTGGAGGTGGACGAGACCGGCCGGCCGCGGGTGGTGCACGTCGTCCCGGAGACCGGGGAGGAGTCGCTGGGCGCCCCGCTCGACTCGGCCTCGGTCCCTCCGGTGCTCGCCGCCTGGTGCGCCCGGTGGTGGCCGCTGGAGGGCGCGGCCCCGGGGACCCGCGCCGAGGTGGGCACCACCCGCGACGCGGCCTGGTCCGACGTCGTGGCGCGGGTGCGCCACGGGTTCGCGCTCTGCGTGGACTACGGGCACACCTGCGCGGACCGGCCGCCCTACGGCACGTTGTCGTCGTACCGCGCGGGGCGGCGACTGGACCCGGTGCCCGACGGCTCGCGGGACGTGACCGGGCACGTCGCCGTCGACGCCGTGGCCGCGGCGGTGGGCGGCACGGTGACCACCCAGCGCGACGCCCTGCACCGGCTCGGCGTCTCGGGAGCCCGCCCGCCGCTGGAGCTGGCCACCGCGGAGCCGGAGCGGTACGTCCGGGAGCTCGCGCTGGCCGGCGAGGCGGGCGAGCTGACCGCGACGCCGGGGCTGGGCGACTTCGCGTGGGTGCTGTCCTGCGTGGGGGTGCCGGCTCCCTGGTGACCCCGCCTCGGCGACCAGCCGTCAGAGCCGTTCGGTCCGGGTCGGCGGCGGGCCGGCGGCACGGGCCAGTCGCGCCGCCGCCTGCTCGCGAGCGACCAGGTCGCCGGCCTCGGCCACGTCGCGGTGCCGGGCGCGCACCCGCACCGGCCCCTCGGGGCTGTCCACCAGGAGGTCGGCCAGGCCGAGCGCGCGCTGCCAGGGACCCTGGTGCACCCGCAGGGACTGGACGCGGGCGTGCGGCACCACATGGGTGCGCCGGGTGAGGATCCCGGCCCGTCCGGCGACGACCTGCTCACCGACCCCCGCTGCCAGGAACCGCCGCCGCACCGGCGCTGCCCACCGGGCGCGGGCCGGAGGCGGGGTGAGCCGCACCGCTGCCGGGTCCAGGCCCGAGAGCAGGTGCCGAGCCAGCCGCAGCACGACCGGACGCGGTCCCACGGGCAGCACGATCGACTCCGACGGCCTGTCCGCGTCGCCGGACGCCCTGCCGTAGCCGGCCACCGAGACGTCCAGCCGGGCCCAGCCCAACGGCCGCCAGAGCAGGGGCTCCACCACGACGACGCCCTGGACGCGGTGCAGCGCGATCGTCTGCGAGCTCAGCTCGAGGAGGCCGCGGCGGACCTGGAGACCCTGCGGCGTCTGGGACACGGTGAGCCTGGAGAAGGCGGCCAGCCGGCGGCCCTGCACGAGCAGGAACCCGAGCGCCACCGGCACCAGCGAGGTGACGCCGGCCGCCGGGCCGAGGAGCGAGGATACGGTGACCAGGACCAGAGCCGTGGCGAAGAAGGCGAACGTCTCCCCGGCGAGCAGCAGGCTGACCACCAGCATCGCGGGGTCGAGGCGCTCGAGGACCTGCTCCGCCGGCGCGGCGGCACCGGCGGCCGTCGCGGACGGCGCGGGTGCCGCGGTGCTCCCCGGACGCCCGGTCCGGGCGGCGTCCCGGCGGGCGAGCAGCACCTCGCGGAGCTCCTCGGCCTCGCGCAGCGGCAGGTACGCCAGCGACCCCTCGCCCCGGCCCCGACCGGCCACGTCCATCTTGAGCTCGGCCAGTCCGAAGACCCGCGCGCTCACCGGCTGCACGATGTCGACGCCCTGGAGCCGGTCGATGCGGATCCGCCGCGACTGGCGGCTGACCACCCCGGTGTCCACGCGCAGCTCGTCGCCCTCGATCCAGTACGACGTGCGCAGCCACGACGCGGCGCCGTACACCACGCCCACCGCCAGCACCCCGAGGATCACCTTCGCGAACACGCCGAGGTCGCCGTGCGCCGCGTCCCGCCAGGCCGCCGAGGCCGCGGCGAGCAGGAACACCAGGCTGCGCACGACCGGGGTCAGCGGCGAGAGCCGCCGGCCCCTCCGCGCCGAGGCGGCATCGGCGCCCGGCGGCAGCCGGCCGTCCTCCGGGGCCCGGGCGCTCACAGCCCCGCTGCCTGTGCCTCGCCCAGCGCGGTGAGCCGGTCGCGCAGCCGGGCCGCCTCCTCGCGCGGCAGCCCGGGGATGTGGGCGCTGGTGTGCGGGCTGGCGGTGTGCAGGTGCACGGTGGCGATCCGGTACAGCTGGTCCAGCGGACCGGCGTGCACGTCGACGTACTGCATCCGGCCGTACGGGACCACCACCAGACGCTGGAACATCACCCCGTGGCGGATGTAGAGGTCCTCCTCGCGCTCGGCGTACGCCCACGTCCGCGCGTTGCGGGAGAGCACCACCCAGCCGGTCGGGCCGGCCACCGCGACCACCACGGCACCGAGCACCCAGACCCACGCCGGGGCGCCGAGCCCCAGCGCGGCGACGAGCAGCACCACCGCGACGGCGCCGGTGACGGCCAGCGTGAGCATGTGCCGCATCCGCACCAGCGACGGGGAGACCGGCTGCCACTCGGTCCCCGGCGGGCTGAAGAGCTCGTCCACGGACCCACCGTAGGCGACGTGCGAGGATGACCGCGTGAGCGTGAGCCGATGAGCGGGGCGACACCCGAGAGGGTCGTCGTCGGGGTCGGGGCCGGGGCCGCCGGCTTCGCCGGTCACGAGCGAGGTGGCAGCCCCGGCCTGGCCACGCAGGACATGGTGCTCAACATCGGCCCGCAGCACCCGGCGACGCACGGCGTGCTGCGGCTGCGCCTGGTCCTGGACGGCGAGCGCATCGTCGAGTGCGAGCCGGTGATCGGCTACATGCACCGCGGCGCCGAGAAGCTGTTCGAGGTGCGCGACTACCGGCAGATCATCGTGCTGGCGAACCGCCACGACTGGCTCTCGGCGTTCTCCAACGAGCTCGGCGTCGTGCTCGCCGTCGAGCGGATGCTCGGCATGGAGGTCCCGGTGCGCGCGGTGTGGGTCCGCACCCTGCTCGCCGAGCTGAACCGGGTCCTCAACCACCTCATGTTCATGGGCTCCTACCCGATCGAGCTCGGGGCCATCACGCCGATGTTCTACGCGTTCCGGGAGCGGGAGACCATCCAGCAGGTGATGGAGGAGCTGTCCGGCGGTCGGATGCACTACATGTTCAACCGCGTCGGCGGCCTCAAGGAGGACCTGCCCGCCGGCTGGCTGGACCGCTGCGCGGCGGCGGTCCGCGCGGTCCGCTCCCGGGTGCCGCAGATCGAGGAGCTGATCTTCGGCAACGAGATCTTCCGGGCCCGGACCCGGGGCGTCGGCGTGCTCTCCCCGGAGCTCATCGAGGCGTACGGCGTCAGCGGGCCGATCGCCCGCGCCTCAGGGGTGGACTTCGACCTACGCCGCGACGAGCCGTACCTCGGCTACCCGGAGCTGGCGGCGGACGGGGTGCTGCGGGTGGTCACCCGCGAGGAGGGCGACTGCCACGCACGGTTCGGCATGCTGCTCGACCAGGTGCAGGTGAGCCTCGACCTCGCCGAGGCCTGCATCGACCGGCTCCGGTCGCTGGAGCGCGGCCCGGTCAACGTGCGGCTGCCCAAGATCCTGCGCGCTCCCGAGGGCGCGACGTACGCCTGGACCGAGAACCCGCTCGGCATCAACGGCTACTACCTGGTCTCGCGGGGCGAGAAGACACCGTGGCGGATGAAGCTGCGGACCGCGTCGTTCAACAACGTCGCGGTGCTGCCCGAGGTGCTGACCGGGTGCGTGGTCGCCGACATGGTGGCGATCCTCGGCTCGATGTTCTTCGTGGTCGGCGACGTCGACAAGTGAGCGCCCGGTGAGCCACTGACGCGTTCACCGCCGCGGGCCGATCCCCGGATCGCCGCGCTCAGAATGTTAGGATCCGCCGGCAAGGACGCTGTCGCAGTGAGGAGTCACACTCGTGGACTACCGCGATGCGCTGTCCGGCACCCTCGACGTGCTACGGGAGATCTCCACCGACTACGCGCCGGCCGTGCTGGCCAACGCCTTCGGCCCGGAGAGCATGGTCATGACGGACCTGATCTCCAAGCACGACCTGGACATCGACATCGTCAGCATCGACACCGGCCGGCTGCCGGAGGAGACCCACGCGCTCGCGCACAGCGTGCACCAGCGCTACGGCCCGGTGATCTCGGTGGTCACGCCGGACGCCGCCGAGGTGGCGAAGTGGACCGGGCGGCACGGCCAGAACGGCTTCTACGACGCCGTGGACCTGCGGATCGGCTGCTGCGAGGTGCGCAAGGTGCAGCCGCTGCGCAGCGTCCTGGCCGGCAAGCGAGCCTGGCTGACCGGTCTGCGCCGCGAGCAGTCCGCGCTCCGCAAGGAGCTCAGCGTGCAGGGCTGGGACGAGGGCTACGGGCTGCACAAGTTCAACCCGATGCTGGACTGGCAGACCGAGCAGGTGTGGGCCTACATCAAGGACCACCGGGTTCCGTACAACAAGCTGCACGACCGCGGCTACGCGAGCATCGGGTGCGCACCCTGCACCCGGGCGATCTCGCCGGGGGAGGATCCCCGGGCCGGCCGCTGGTGGTGGGAGATGGACTCCGCCAAGGAGTGTGGGATCCACCTGGACCCCACGACCGGGAGGATGGCGAGGACCCGGTCCGGCGACCCGTCCGGCCCGGAGCAGGAAGCCGCCCCGGCCGAACGGCAGGAGCCGGCGAAGACAGAGCCGCGCGAGGCGGCGCCGACGGATGGCGAAGGGAAGCAGATGCGGGTACTCATTCTGGGCGGGGACGGCTTCTGCGGGTGGCCGACCGCCCTGCACCTGTCCGCGCAGGGGCATGAGGTCGCGATCGTGGACAACCTGTCCCGGCGCAACATCGACGTCGAGCTGGAGGTGTCCTCCCTCACGCCGATCCGACACATGGGCGAGCGGCTCCAGGCGTGGAAGGAGGCCTCCGGCAAGGAGATCGCGTTCCACAACATCGACGTGGCCGTGAACTACCAGCGGCTCCTCGACCTTCTGGTGGACTGGAAGCCGAACGCGCTCGTGCACTTCGCCGAGCAGCGGGCGGCGCCGTACTCCATGAAGACCAGCCGGCACAAGCGGTACACCGTCAGCAACAACCTCAACGCGACCAACAACGTCCTCGCGGCCGTCGTCGAGAGCGAGCTCGACATCCATGTCGCGCACCTCGGCACGATGGGCGTCTACGGCTACGGGACCGCCGGGATGAAGATCCCCGAGGGATACCTGCAGATCAAGGTGGAGACCGAGGAGGGCCTCGTCGACCAGGAGATCCTCTACCCGGCGAACCCGGGGAGCATCTACCACATGACGAAGACCCAGGACCAGCTGCTGTTCGCCTTCTACAACAAGAACGACAGGGTGCGGGTCACCGACCTGCACCAGGGCATCGTGTGGGGCACGCAGACCCGCGAGACCAAGCTCGACGAGCGGCTGATCAACCGGTTCGACTACGACGGGGACTACGGCACGGTGCTCAACCGGTTCCTGATGCAGGCGGCCATCGGCTACCCGCTGACCGTGCACGGCACGGGCGGCCAGACCCGCGCCTTCATCCACATCCAGGACACCGTCAAGTGCGTCCAGCTCGCCCTGGAGAACCCTCCGGAGCCCGGGGACCGGGTCCAGATCATGAACCAGATGACCGAGACCCACCGGGTGCGCGACCTGGCGCAGATGATCTCCGACCGCACCGGCGTGGAGGTCGCCAACCTGCCGAACCCGCGCAACGAGGCGGACGAGAACGAGCTGCACGTCGCCAACGACCGGTTCCTGCACCTCGGCCTCTACCCGATCACCCTCAGCGAGGGGCTGATGGAGGAGGTCACCGACATCACCCGCAAGTACGCCGGCCGCTGCGACGAGGCGAAGATCCCCTGCGTGTCGGTCTGGAGCGCGGACGCGGCCGCCGCGCGCTCGCCGGAGCCCGCCTCCGTCTGAGGCCGTGCTCCGGACGTGCCGGTGCGACGCCGGGACGTGGCCGCTCCCGCGGCCCCGTCCCGGCGTCTCGGTCAGGACGCAGTGGCGGTGAACCACTCCCAGGTCCGCCGTAGCCCGGCCTCGAGCGGGGTGACCGGGTCGAAGCCCAGGCTCCGCCTGGCCTTCGAGATGTCGCACCACGTGTCGCGGATCTCCCCGGCGCGGAAGCCCTCGTAGACCACGTCGAGGTCGCGACCGGTCGCCGCCCGCATCCCGTCCAGCAGCTCGTCGATCGTGGTGGGACCTCCGCTGCCGAGCTGGAACGCCCCCTGGGCGTCGCTCAGCACCGCCGACCCGATGACCTCGACCAGGTCGCCGACGTACAGGTAGTCGCGCTTCTGGCTGCCGTCGCCGTACACGACCAACGGCTCGCCGGCGATCAGGCGCTTGAAGAAGTGCGCGACGACCGAGCCCTTGTGGAACGACCGGGGCCCGTAGATGTTGGAGAACCGGAGCGCGCAGCAGCTCAGGTCGTACGAGCTGGCGTAGGCGCTCAGGTAGCCCTCGAGCATCAGCTTCGATGCTCCGTACGGCGAGGTGGGGTGCGGCGCCATCTCCTCGTGCACCGGTGGTGGCACCTCTCCCAGGATCGCCCCGCCGGTCGAGGCCGCGACCACGCGCCGCACGCCGAGCTCGCGGCAGAGCTCGAGGAGGTTGAAGGTCCCCACGACGTTGTTGTCGAAGTTGTTCGCCGGATCCGAGATGCTGTCCATCACCCGCGTGTCTGCGGCGAGGTGTACGACGGCGTCCTGCCCCTCGAGGGCCGTGCGCAGGTCGTCGGTGTCGCGCAGGTCCCCCGAGATGAACCGGATCGCGTCCAGGTCGAGGTGCCGCCGGTCGCCCAGCGACTCGTTGTCGATGACCGTGACGGCCATGTCTCCGGCCGAGACCAGGTGGTCGACGAGGTGGCGACCGATGAATCCGGCACCGCCGGTGATCAGGACGTTTGTCATGAGCCTCTTTCCAGCCGTCGAGCCCCGCCGTGAACGGGCGCCTCCGTCGTCGCACCCTGCCACACCGGCACCCCGACGCGCACGGCCGCACGTTCGGAGCCGCATGCCACAATGGCGGCTTCCAGAGGACGGAAGCCCCCTCGGGGCCACCGTCGCCACAGCCGGACACGACCGTCCGCAGGACCAGGAGGCCGCCGACGACCACGCACGAGGTTCGCAGTCGGAGGCCGGGCACGGGAGCCGGAGCACCTGCCCCTGTCGAGCGGCCTGGCTTCCCCGTCGACGTCACGTTGCACATCGGCGCGCCGAAGACCGGCACGTCCTCGATCCAGCACTTCCTGGACGTGCATCGTCAGCGGCTCGCGGAAGCCGGATGGCTCTACCCGCGCTCGCCTGGACGCACCCGGCACACCCGGCTGGGGCTGTACGTCAAGTCACCGGAGGAGCTCGAGCGGACGCCGGCCTGGCGACGGCTGGACGTCGAGAGCGTCGAGAGGTTCCGTGAGGGCTTCCGCCGCCGGCTGTTCCGCGAGGTCGAGCAGGCGCGCACCGACCACCTCCTGATGTCCGACGAGGCGCTCTACAGCCTGCCAGAAGCGGCGCTCGGCCGGCTGCGACGGTTCGTCGACCGGATCGCCCGGACCCTCACGGTGGTGGTCTACCTGCGCCGTCAGGACGAGCACCTCCTGAGCCAGTACCAGCAGGAGGTCAAGGTCGGGGAGGTGCGCCGGCTGACCGAGTGGGCGTCGACCGACCTGGCGGCCGGCTACGACTACCAGACGCGCCTGGAGACCTGGCGGCGCGTCGTGGACCCGGAGCGGATCGAGGTGCGCCGGTTCCAGCGCGACGCCTTCGTGGGCGGCTCGCTGCTGCAGGACTTCGTCGAGGGCTGCGGGGTCGGCGTGACCGTCGACGACCTGGAGCCGACCGAGGACCGCAACGAGAGCCTGGCCGCCGATGCTGTCGAGTTCCTCCGGATCGTCAACCTGCACCACCTGGAGAACGAGCGGCTGGCCGTCGCCCTCATCGACAACCGGCCGCTCGTCGCGCCGGCTGGCCACCGCGTCGAGCGGGCCGACGCTCACGCTGCCCGAGCCGACGCTCGACGCGTTCATGGCGCGGTGGGAGCAGGGCAACGACGCGGTCGCCCGGACGTTCGTCCGCGACGGCGGCGAGCTCTTCACCACCCTCCGCTCCCTCCGCCGCGCCACCACCGAGCAGCGGCTCGACCTCGAGCGCTTCGAGGACCTGTTCGCCCGAGCCGAGCTCCCCGACGCCCTGCATGCTCCCCTGCGGCGGATCGCCGAGCGCGAGGCCCGACGATGAGCAGGCTGCGAGACGTGACGCTGCACATCGGGTCGGGCAAGACCGGCACCACGTCGGTCCAGCACTTCCTGCACCGCAACCGGGCCAGGCTGGCCGAGCACGGCGTGCTGTTCCCCCGGTCGCCCGGCCCCCGGCGGCACGCCCGGCTGGGGCTCTACGCCCGCCCCGACTCGGAGCTGGAGGGCGAGATCCTCTGGCGCAAGGAGGAGCACGCGTCACCGGCGGCGTTCCGGGCCGACTTCGAGCACCGGTTCCTCGCGGAGATCGAACGGTCGGGGCTGCGCCGGATGCTGCTCTCCGACGAGGCGCTGTTCGGCTCGTCGTTGGAGACCGTCGAGGGGATGCGCGCCCTGATGAGGCGCGTCGCGCGCAGACTCCGGATCCTGGTCTACCTGCGCCGGCAGGACGACCACCTGGCCAGCCGCTACCAGGAGGTGGTGAAGATCGGTGAGGTGCGCCGGCTGGCGGAGCGGGTGGAGCAGGTGGACTTCAGCTGGACCTACGACTACCACGCTCGGCTGCGGGCCTGGCAGCGGCTCGCTGCGCCCAACGGCTCTGGTCGTGCGGCCCTTCGAGGCGGACAGCTTCGTGGAGGGGTCGTTGTACCAGGACTTCCTCACCTCTGCGGGCATCGACATCCGGGCCGCCGACCTCGAGCCGGTCCAGCCGCGCAACGAGAGCATGGACGCCGAGTCCGTGGAGTTCCTGCGTCTGCTGAACCTCTGCCTCGTCGAGCAGGACGGTGCGAAGCCGGGCCTGATCCCGCACCGGCCGCTCGGCCTGCTGCTCGCCGAGCGTTCGACGGGTCCGACGCTGACGCTTCCGGACGCCGGCCTCGACGCGTTCATGGCCCAGTGGGAGGCGCCCAACCGCGCCGTGGCCCGCGACTTCCTCCCCGACGGCCGCGCAGAGCTGTTCCGGGCCCCGCGCAGGGCCCGCGAGACGACCGCGGTCCAGCGCCTGGACCCCGCGCGGCTCGACCACTTCGTCGCCATCGCCGACGTCCCGGAGCGGCTGCACGAGCCCCTGCGGCGGATCGCCGAGCGGGAGGCGCTGTCCGGCTGACCGGGGTCAGCCCCGGCGAACGCCGAGGGTGCGCACCCGGTCGATCGCCATGGCGGGCAGCGCCCTGACGATCGACCTGCGGTTGTTGCTCTCGGTCACCAGCGAGAGGTCCCGGCGGCGCTTGAAGATGATCGTGTCCCGCGCCACGATGTGCCGCCATCCGGCCTCGAGGGTCTCGATGGTGAACTGGAAGTCCTGGTAGGACAGCCCGTTGGGCACGTCCCGGCTGACGTACGGGGTCTCCAGGTGCGCCTCGCGGGGCGCCAGGCACAGCGAGTCGTAGCAGTGCCTGATGTACAGGTAGTGCGGCGTGAACAGCGGTGAGTCCTGCGGCACGTTGACCAGCACCGCCCTCGTGCCGTCGAAGACGACGTTCAGCTCCGGGTGGGCGATCGCCCGCTCCCCCCGCTCCGCCGCGGCCCTCAGCGCAGCCACCCCCTCGACCAGCCAGTTCTCGCTGAACAGGTCGTCGGCGTCCAGGAACGCGACGTAGCGCCCGTCGAGCGCCGGGAGGAGCGCGTTGCGGACCCTGCCGAGGTCGCCCTCGTCCATCACCTCGAGCTGCCAGTGCTCGAACCGCGGCTGCCGGAAGTACGCCGTCGTGGCCCGCGTGGCGGCGTCGAGCCCGATGACGGTCTGCACGGTGACGCCGGAGGCCCGGGCCGCCTCGACGGCGAGGTCGGCCGAGCGCATGGTCGGCCCGCACACGGCGGTCTCGTCGTGCGCCGTGACCACGACGCTGAGGTCGGTGCTCATCGAGCGCCCTCCCGGGACGGGTGCGAGGAGCCCGGCTCGGGCCGCCTCAGGATCCGGGCCACCTGCTCGGCGTACCCGGCCTCCGTGCGGGTCCGGGCCAGCTGCTCCCGAAGCTCGCGCGCCCTCCGGCGGGCGTCCTCGGGGGCTGCCAGGACGGCCCGGAGCGCCGCGACGTAGGCGTCCGGCTCCTCGAGGTCGGCGACCGGCCAGGAGAGCTCGGGGTCGAGAACCTCACCGGTGCCACCCACCAGGCTGCCGACCAGGGGGATGCCGGTCATCGCGACCTCCAGCAGCTGGCTCGGCACCCCGTCCCACCCGGAGGTGTAGAGCCACGCGTCCGCATCTGCGAGCTCGAGCTCGGACAGCTGGGCGTACGCGCCCTGCAGGTGCACGTTCGCGGGGGACGCCCCCAGCCCGGGCGCGTTGAGCACCGGCTCGCCCCACAGCCGGAAGTCGACGTCGGGCATCCGCCGAGCGACCTCGAAGGCGAGGTCGACCCGCTTCTGCCGGTCGAAGCGACCAGCCCAGAAGACCTGCGACCGCCGTCCGGGCGGCCGCGGGGTGACGTCGACCACCGGCAGGCTCGCGTCCACCGGCGCGCTCAGGACCTGGATCCGGCGGGCCATCTCGTCCGGCAGCTGGTGACGCTGCACGAGCCAGTCGGCGAGGTACCGGCTGTCGGTGATCACACCCTCCACCAGGTCGAAGGAGCGGTAGAAGTAGCGCAGCGGCATGCCGACCCAGTTGCCGAGCGCCAGCTGCTCGTTGCCGAACATCACCACGAACAGCCGCTCGGAGGCGGCCAGCGCCCGGCCGTACGTCGTCATCGACCGGTGCAGCAGCATGGAGTTGATGTTCACCACCACGTCCGCGCGCAACGACCGCAGCAGCTCCACGAGGACCCGCCCGGAGAACTCGACGGGCATGCCCTCCACGACGGCGGCGAGATCGACCTCGCGGACCCCCGAGGGGAACCGGGTACCGGGGGCCCGACCGCCGCGGTCGGTGTAGACCACGACGATCTCCGCCGGGTCGAGGTCGCGCGCGAAGGCGTGCGCGAGATGGCCCTCGATGCGTCGTCCGCCACCCCACCGCGGGTCGCTGATCACCAGCAGCACCCGGGCCCGGGCGAAGCCGGCGGCCTGCTGGCAGGAGTGCACGGCGTGGACCTGCGCGCTCGTGGTGTCGGAGAAGAACGGCGGGATCCTCGGCCGCGTCGTCTCCGGCCAGGCGTCGGCGACCAGTGGCTCGATCTCCGCCGCGCGCGCCATCATCTCGCCGAGCCGGCCGGTTCGCAGCCGCTGCCGGAGGTCCGACCGGAGGGACCCGAGCTCCGCGGCCAGCTCCGCCGGCGTGCGCCCCAGCACCGGAGCCATCAGCTCCAGCCCGGGCGCCGGGTCGGCGATCTCCCCGGCGCGCCGTCCCTCGCGCAGCCAGGCGACGTAGGGGCTCCCCTCGCCCACCGCGCGCTGTGGATGTCGCCGGAGGTAGGCCACCATGTCGAAGCCGGCCTCCGGGCTGGCCTTCGCCTCGGCGCCGTTCCCGAGGAAGTTGCCCAGCGGGTCCCGGTCCAGCGCCAGGAACTGCGGGGCCTGCAGGAGGAAGTGCGTCAGGTCGAAGTGCTCGTAGGCCAGGTCGTAGTCCTCGTCCACTCCGGCGGGGAGCATCCGTCGCCGGACCCGGGCGACGGCGCTGTCGAGCACCGGGCCGAGGTTGGTGTGCTCGACGTCCACCTCCCGCGGGATGCCGGGCGGGCGGGCGGTGGGCGGGCGGGCCCGGGCGAGGTGGCGACGGGCCCGGCCGGCGACGCCCCGGAGGGCTCGGGCGGTCCGCCGGAGCAGCCGTCGGCCGTCAGGCATCGGCGCTCGTCGCGGCCGCGGCGCTGGAGGTGGCGCCGGGGATGGGGGAGTCCGGGTCGGAGATCGTGGCAGGTCGCATGGCAGACGACATGCTAGCCAGCGCGTCCCGACCGGGTCGGGTTCCGCACCCGGGGGCCGGCACTGCGGAGGAGCTCCCGCACGTAACGCCGCTGCTTCACCCAGACTCTCCGGGTGGTCTCGAACCGAAGATCTCGGAGGGGATCGACGACCACCAAGGGGGAGCCCGGCAACGGCACGTTGCGGCGACCCGCCCGGACCGAGACAGCGCCTCGGCCCCCGTCTTCCCCGTGGAGGTGCGGGCTCACCTCGAAGACGAACGGTCGCGTGTGCCCGTCCCGTTCGCCGGCCGTCGCACCCGGCTGCTGGACCGCCATCAAGGTGTCACCGACGTAGAGCGCAAGCGTGTCGTCCCAGCCGCCGGCACCCGGTCGGTACCAGCCGGCGAGCCGCCCACCCTCGAAGCTCTCCAGGAGCCCGTCCGCCTGCACGGTCGCGAGCAGGTCCCGGGTCGCCGCGGGCCCTGCCGCTACGAGGTCCGCGCCCCCGATGACGCGGACGAGTCGCGACGGCACAGGGTCGCGACCCAGCGCAAGGACCACGTCACGAGCGACGCCACCATGGCCCGCAAGCGCCGAGGCAAGGTCGAACGGCAGTTTCCGCACGGCGTGCCTTCCGTGCTCCGACAGGTGCGTCAGCGGTGAGCCGAGCCGGTCGAACGGGACCTGGAGCAGCAACGTCCCACCCGCCCAGGCGACGAGACTCAGCCCACCAGCCAGCGCGAGCCGGTGAAGCGCCGGCGAACAACACAGGTAGGCGCCGTCATCAGCGAGTGCCACGACCTCACAGTCGGGCATCGCATCAGTCGCTTGTGGCTTCGCCGGACCTGACGCCAGCGCCTCCTTCCACCGATCGGCCGTCCAGTGCCCCTTGGGCAGCGGGTCGGGCGCCGAGAAGTAGAAGCCACAGCTGACGCCCACACGCCGCTCGGCCTCGACCACCAACTGCCGGTAGAGACCGTTGTAGAACTCCTCCTCCGCGGACTCCCACGGCTTCACGCGTCCAGAGAAGTGGATCAACGTGGCGTCCGCGCAGTCGTACTTGCGGCGCACCAGGTCCTCGCCGAGGCAGCGGTCGGAGACGAAGAACTGCGTCATGTAGTTGTACGTGCTCTCCAGGCGATGCTTCCTGCCGGAGAAGGCGATGTTGAGCGCGTCCTGGTCCCGCTGCTTCAGCGCACGTCCGTGCAGCACCACCAGTGACCGGGCCTCGAGAGCCAGGGACCGGAAGTCCGGGTTCTCCAGGGCGAGAACGAGCACCCCCCCGTTGAGGTACTCGAGCGGGTCACCGTGAGTGACCCCGAGGAGCCGGTTCCGTTGCTCGACGGGCACCCGGGCCGGGTCGACGACGAGCCGCAGCGCGGCGCTGTCCGGCACCCCCGCCAGGCAGGCGTCGCCCAGGTCGGACTCGAACAGCTCGGTGAGCTGCCGGGTCGCGAGTACGTCGCCGTCCAGGTAGACGGTCCGCTGTACCGGGAGGTGGTCGATCAGGTAGATGCGCCCGAACGTGGCCCTCTTCGGGTCCTCCCTGCCCACGTCCCGGTCGAGGTCGGCCGTGATGTCGTGCACGACCACCTCCACGTCGAAGGCGGTGTGCTCCAGGGCTCGCAGACGGAGGACGTCGGCGGGGGCCAGACCGTCACCGAGGACCACGAACCGAACGCTGCCCGTCGGCCCCATGGTTGCCAGCACCGAGGTCATCGTGGCGAAGGTCGGCTTCACGAAGCGTCTGTCGCACACGAGCGCGAACTGGAAGTCGGTCGGCCGAGCATCGGGTGGACGGACAACCAGCCGCCCCTCGTCAGGCAGAGCCGACGGCTCGCCGGCGAGACCGAGCGGGCTCGCTGTGGCGACATCGACGTCGTACCGCTGCAGCAACCCGGCGGTCTCCAGGACCTCCCGGGCTCGTCGGTCGAGAGAGAAGAACTCCCGGAAGAACGCCTCCTGGTCCGGCGGCCGCTTGCTCAGCGCGTAGGAGAACAAGCGCTGTTGCGCGCGCCGTTGAGGCCCGAGGCCGGCGGCCACGACGGCACCTTGCAGGCGGCCGGCCCACTTGGCGTTCCAGGTCGACACGCTGCCGCTGTCGAAGTGCAGGAGCCGGCCGCTGGAGTCCGTTGACGTCGACGGACGAGCCCGCGGCTCGGGGACGGTGCACGGTCAGGTCGGTGTGTGCGGCCGGCAGGCGGTAGATGGACTTCCCTCCTGCGTGCCCCATCAGCCCGTCGCGGAGGAACTGAGCGCGCCACCCGAATGCCTGAGCCAGGTCCCGGCCCCGGTCATGGGACCTTCGGAGTGCCAGCGTGGCGCCGAACGGCTTGGACACGTCCCCGGACTCGGCGTACCACATCTCCCTGACCGGCAGGGTGAAGGCAGCCGCCTCTGGGAACCGGGCGGCGATCTCGACGAAGGGCTCGGAGAGCGAGATCAGCTCGTCTGTGTCGACGAAGGCGAGGAACACGTGGCCCTCGCCCAGCGCCTGAAGGGCGGTCCAGCGGAAGGCGTCCACCTGCTTGCGCTCGACGTTCTGACTCTCGAGCGGGTACAGGGCCGACCAGTCCTGCTCTTCCAGCACCTCGTAGCGGATGCGCGGGTCCGAGGGCAGGACGGACGCCACATCGTGACCAGGGCGATCGAGCAGCACGTACAGCCTGTCCGCGCCGGCGGCGAGGTGGTAGCCGCACCACTGCACGAGCTGGGAGGAGACCCCCTGGAACATGGTGAAGACCGCGACCCCGGACAGCGGCCCGGGCGCAGAGGCGGGCGGCGGCGCGGTGGCCTGCGCGCTCATTCCGCGCGTCCGGCCTTGGATGCCGCGGCCCGGGCCTGCTCGCAGACAGAGAGCACCCGGTCCAGGTAGTCGACCATCTCGTCCCCGGTCGGCGGGTCGGTCGCAGCGGCCGGCGCGGGAGCCCCGAAGCGCAGGCCGGGCACCGGCTCGTCGAACCACTCCGACTCGATCCGCTCGTTGATGGGCCCGCACGTCGACCGGATTGCGGCCCTCATGTTCTCGGTCATCAGGTCGATGTCACCGTCCGGGGCGACCGCGTAGATGGACCTGGCCGCTCTGACCCGCACGTCGCGGTCCTTGATGCGGTAGGAGTTCAGGATCCGGAGCCCTAGCGTGTCGATCGCTCGGACGCTCCGGTACTCGGGGACGTCGAGCGGCTCCTGCTCGAGGAGTGCAGAGTCGACACCGGCGACCTGGACCAGGCGTCGGAAGATCGCGTGGCCACCGGGAAGGTCATCGTAGGAGAGCACATGGAAGTTCTCGGGGCCGACGAGATCCCGCCACGGGGAGAACCTGGCGTGGAAGTCCAGGAGTGCCGGCCCGACGTCTGCCAGGTAGTCGCCGAACGACCGGCGCTCGAACTTGCCGGGCTGGTCGACGATCTGCTTGTAGTAGCTCTCGATCCAGGCATCCTGACGTCTCAGCACCAAGACGACCTGGACGTTGCCGAACGCGCCCAGGTCACGCAGGTAGTCCGCGGGGGTGGGCGTCCGCCGCTGGACGGTGAAGTTCTCCGATGACATCAGGACCGTGGAGATCGCGTCCGGGAGCTCGTTCAGCAGCTCGGAGACCAGGGCGCGCCTGTCGCCCGGCCGTGTGAACAGCGCGTGACCGGACTGCGCGCCCTCGCGGGTCGCCTCGCTCGGCGAGTCGACCGTACCCGTGAAGGGGTAGAGCACACCGTGCCTCAGCAGGTCGTAGCGACGGGCGCTCAACAGGTTCTGGACATACGAGGACGCCGTCTTGTGCAGACCGATGTGCAGGACGAGAGTCACGTCTGATGCCTGGCTGGTCACGCCGTCACTCCCTGGTGGTCGTCTGCCTTCTCCGCGCTCCGCCAGAGCTGTGGCGCGGGAAGCGGGCCGAGTAGGGACCTTAGCCCGCCGACGGGTCGGCGCCGGGATGCCACCCCTACACTCTCGGCATGCGCCGACTGCTCCGCCGCCCCGACGCCGGCCACGGCGCGCCTCGGTTGAGCGTGGTGGTGCCGGCGTACAACGTCGAGCAGTACCTGGCCGACTGCCTGACCAGCATCCTGCGCCAGTCGTTCCGCGACCTCGAGGTGGTCGTCGTCGACGACGGCTCGACCGACGCCACGGGAGAGGTCGCGGACCGGGTGTCGCGTCGCGACCCGCGGGTGCGGGTGGTGCACCAGGCCAACGCCGGCCTCGGTGCCGCGCGCAACGTCGGCACCCAGCACTGCACCGCCGAGCTGCTGACCTTCGCCGACAGCGACGACCTGCTCCTCGACGGTGCCTACGAGCGGCTGGTGGCGACCCTGGACCGGACCGGCTCGGACATCGCCATCGGCTCGGTGGAACGGCTGGACGGCGGTCGGCGGTTCGTGACGCCGCTGATGCGGGCGAACCACGCGCGGCCGGCGGACGCGGTGACGGTGGAGCTTGCTCCCGGGATGCTCGCGGACGTGTTCGCCTGGAACAAGGTGTTCCGCCGGTCCTTCTGGGACGCGGCGGACCTGTCGTTCCCCGAGCGGGTGCGCTACGAGGACCAGCCCCTCCTGACCCGCGCGCTCGTCGCGGCCGGCTCCTTCGACGTCCTCACCGAGCCCGTCTACCTCTGGCGGCTGCGGTCGGACGGATCCTCGATCAGCCAGGGCCGGCACGACCTCGCGGATCTCGAGGACCGGATGCTGACCAAGCGGTGGAGCACAGACGTGGTCCTCGACCAGACGTCGGCGGCGACCCAGCAGGTCTGGTTCGGAACGGTGCTGCCGATCGACATGTGGGAGTACTTCCGGGCGGCGCCCGGCTGCAGCGACGAGTTCTGGTCGGTCCTGCGCGACGGGCTCCGCGAGCTGTGGAACCCGCGCACCATGCCCTTCGAGCGGACCCGGCTCCCGTTGCGCCAGCGCCTGATGGGCTGGCTGGTCGCCGAGGACCGGCGCAGGGACCTCGGGACGCTGATCGCCTACCTCGACGAGCATCCCGGCGGCCTGCCCCGGCGCACCGTGGGCGACCGCGAGCTCGCCGTGCACCCGTTCAGCGACGACGAGCGGCTGCCGGTCGAGCTCACCGCCTGACCACCCACGCTCAGAGCAGCCCGTTGTCCTTCAGCCAGGTCTGCGCCACGTCGGCGGGCTGCTGCCGGTCGTTGCTGATCTGGCCGTTGAGCTTGACCAGGTCGGCCGTCGTGAGCTTGGCCATCAGCCCGTCGAGGATCCCCCGCACCTTCGGGTTCTGCTTCAGGAACGCGGTGCTCACCGCGGGGACGAGGTTCTGCGCGGGCTGGATGTGCTTGTCGTCGTCGAGCAGCACAAGGCCCTGCGAGGCGAGCGATCCGTCGGTGGTGCTGGTCTCGCCGAGCTGGGACTCGCCCTTGAGCACCGACTGGTAGGTCTGCGTCGAGGCGTAGCCCAGCGGCAGCACCTTGGTGATGTTGATCCCGTAGGTCTTCTCCAGACCGCCCGCGCAGTCCGTGCGACCCTGGCAGTCGGGTGCCGCCGCGAGGACGACGGCCTTGCCGCTGTCTCCGAGGTCCGAGAGGGTCGACAGCGAGTTGGCCTCGGCGTACTTCTTCGTCACGAAGAACGCGTTCTGATCGGTGGCCTGCGCCGGCTTCAGCATGGTGATGCCGGCGGCGTCGGTCAGCGGCTTGACCGCGGCCAGGGTCTGCTGCGCGTCGCTGGTGGCGATCGACTTGGCGTCGGAGCCGTTCTTCTGCGCGTTGAGGAAGTCCGCGATGCCGCCGACGTACTCGGGGACCACGTCGATGCTCTTCGGGAACTGCTTCATGTAGACGTCGCGGGTGTCCACGAGCTTCATGGTGACCTTGTAGCCGGCGTTCTCGAGCAGCGACTTGTACATGTTCGCCACGAGGTCCGCCTCGGAGAAGCTCTGGCCCGAGATCGTGACGGTGCCCTTGCCGCCCGAGCTGTTCGAGCTGCTCGACCCGGACGACGCCACGTCGTTGCCCGCGCAGGCAGACGCGGCCAGCAGGGCGCCCACCGCGAGGCCGACGGCGAGGAACCTGGGGGTGCGCATGGGGTACCGCCTTCTGTGTCCCGTGGCCTCGGCCACGCGTGTCCGGTCGTCCAAGACGCTCCACCGAACCATCACCGGGCGGTGAACGCAACCTCCGTTGCGGACTCGTGACCACGCCGACGCCTCCCTGGGTCGGCCACCCGCTGGGCGCCGGCGGCCACGACCTCGAGCACGAGCGCGACCAGCGCCACCACCAGGGCCCCGGCGAACCCCTTCGCGTAGTCGCTGTGGAAGAAGCCGTCGGTGATCACCCGGCCCAGTCCGGGCCCGGCCACCAGCGCCGCGATCGTCGCGGTGGCCCAGACCTGCACGAGGGAGAGCCGGATCCCGGCCACGACGAGCGGCAGCGCCAGGGGCAGCTCCACGCGGCTGAAGGTCTGCCAGCCGCGCATGCCCATGCCCTCGGCGGCCTCGCGGATGTCTCCGGGGACCTCGCGGATCCCGACGTAGGCATTGGTGATGATCGGAGGCAGCGCGAACAGCACCAGCGCCACCAGGGTCGCCATTCCGGCGCGCCCGTACGGGCCCAGCACGCCGGTGCCGAGCGGCCCGACCGTCAACAGCACCAGCACGGCGTACGTCGGCACCGCGCGTCCGACGTTGGAGATGTTGATGGCGAGGAAGCCGCCGCGGCCGAGGTGCCCCAGCCAGAGCGCCACCGGCAGCCCGACGAGCATGGCGATCAGCAGCGCGGTCAGCGTCAGCAGGAGCTGCTGCACGAGCAGCGCGGCCATGCCGTCGGCGCCGCTCCAGTTGGCCCCGTTGCTGAGGTAGCCCCACGCCTCCTGGACCAGTCGCACGTCAGCCCGCCTTCCTGGTCCACGGCGTGAGCAGCCGCTGGCCGCCGAGCAGCGCGACGTCGAGGACGAGCGCGAGCAGCACGCAGAGCACGCTCGCCGCCAGGATCTGCGCCTTGAAGTCGTCGTTGACGCCGTCGGCGAGCAGGTTGCCCAGCCCGCCGTACGCCACCAGCGACCCGACCGTGGTCAGCGCCACGGTCGAGACCGTCGCGATCCGCAGCCCCGCCATGATCACCGGCAGCGCCAGCGGCAGCTCGATCCGGAGCAGCAAACGGGTGCGTGAGTAGCCCAGTCCGACCGCGGACTCCCGCACGTCGGCCGGCACCGACCGCAGTCCCTCCAGCGTGTTGCGGATCAGGATCGTCAACGAGTACAGGGCCAGCCCGATGACGACGGTCGTGGCGGTGATCCCGGTGAACGGCACCAGCAGCGGGAACAGGGCCAGCGAGGGGATCGTGTAGAGACCGGTGGCCGAGCCCAGGATCGTCGCCTCCGCCCGCGGGTAGCGTCGGGCCACCAGCGCCAGGGGCAGGGCGAGCACCAGGCCGAGGCTCACCGCGGCGACCGTGATCGTGAGGTGCTGGACGGTCGCGGTGACGAGCTCCTGGTGCCGGTCGAGGAGGTAGCTGCCGCAGAACCAGTGGTTCACCTCACGGCTGTAGCAGCTCATGTCGGAGGCGCCGGCCGCTCCCGTGGCCGCCGCCGCGCTCACGGGTAGGGTCACGTCATGGACAGTACCCAAGAGCCGATGATCCGGCTCGCGGGCGTGGGCAAGACCTACCCCGACGGCACCGTCGCCGTGCACGAGCTCGACCTCGACGTTCCTCGGGGAGCACTCGTGGTCCTGGTCGGGCCGTCCGGCTGCGGGAAGTCCACGACGCTCAAGATGGTGAACCGGCTCATCGAGCCTACCGCCGGCCGCATCTACCTCGACGGCGAGGACATCACCACCGGCGACCCGGTCGCGCTGCGGCGCCGGATCGGCTACGTCATCCAGCAGGTCGGGCTCTTCCCGCACCAGTCGATCCGCGCGAACGTCGCGACGGTTCCCTCGCTGCTGGGCTGGGACCGCAAGAAGGCGGCCGCGCGCGCCGACGAGCTCATGGAGCTCGTCGGCCTCGACCCGGCGCAGTACGGCGACCGCTACCCCGCGCAGCTGTCGGGGGGGCAGCGCCAGCGCGTGGGGGTGGCCCGGGCGCTGGCCGCGGACCCGCCCGTGCTGCTGATGGACGAGCCGTTCGGCGCGGTCGACCCGATCGTGCGCGGCCGGCTCCAGGAGGAGTTCCTGCGGTTGCAGCAGGACCTCGGCAAGACCGTGATGCTCGTCACCCACGACATCGGCGAGGCGGTCCGGCTCGGCGACAAGGTGGCCGTGTTCGCCGTCGGGGGCCGGCTCGCGCAGTACGACGTGCCGGCGGAGATCCTCGGCCGGCCCGGCGACGACTTCGTCGCCGAGTTCGTCGGCTCCTCCCGGGGTCTGCGCCGGCTCGCGGTCACGCCCGTCGACGTCGCGGACCTCGAGCCGGTCAACGGCCGGCCGGTCGAGCAGGCGGTCGACCTCGGCGTCTCCCTCGAGGAGGCGCTCGCCATGATGATGCGCCACGACGACGGCCAGGTGGCCGTGCTCGACGAGGGCCGCCCGGTCGGCGTCCTGACCCCCAACGCGGTGCACAAGGCGCTGCGCCGCTCGGTGGTCCAGGCCGGCAGCGAGGAGTCAGCCGGCTGATCCGTCCACCGCGACGTCCTTGTGCCAGGACTCCGTGACGTACGACGTCTGCCAGCCCATCGACACGTACAGGCCGTCCGCGCCGGTCGGGGAGTCGGCGTCGACCTCGAGGCCCACCCGGTCGCGTCCTCGCGAGGCCGCGTCGGCGATCACCGTGCGCAGCAGCGAGGTGGCCACGCCCCGGCCCCGGGCGTTCTGCAGCACCCCGATGTACTCCACGTAGCTGCCGGCCGGCTGCCCGTCGTCGCCGTCGATCACGGAGCCCACCAGGGCGCCGGCGGGCTCGGCGACCGGCCGGTCGGTTCCGCCGCCGGCATCGTCGGTGCCGCCGTCCAGCAGCTCGGCGATCCACCAGTGGTCCCACCGGTGGCCGGGGTCCTCGCGCAGCCGGCTCACGAACTCGTCGAAGGTCTCCTCGTGGGAGTTGAAGTGGTCGGCGAAGGAGGTCTCGAGCACGTCGTGCACGATCCGCAGGTCCTCCTCGGACGGCATCCCGCTGCCCTGCCGCTCGACGAGCCGGATCCGCACGCCCTCCCGCACGTCGCTGTCCAGGTCCGCCTCGTCAGGCGTGACCGGCCGGCTCATCTGCCACCAGGTCCGCACCCGCTCGAAGCCGGCCGCGCGCAGCCAGCCGTGCTGGCGCTCGTCGTCGGCGAAGGCGCCGCTGTCGACCTGCTGGACGTCCAGGTCGCGCCGCCCGCCGACCCGTGCGGCGGCGCGGTCTCCCCAGTCGTACAGCAGCGCCGCGACGCGGTCTGCCGTCGGCTCGTCGAGCGCAGGGTCGACGACCACGGCCAGCAGCATCCGTCCGGCGGCCCGGTCGTGGGCGCTCGCCCAGGCCCGCACCGCGTCGTCGTGGTCGCGGAGCACGATGTGCTCGCGGGTGCGGTAGCCGAGCTCCGTCACCTCGGCGAGCACCGCATCGGGACCGGCCGACGGCCACCCACGGGCGCGCTCCTGGTGGCGGCGCAGCAGCTCGGCGAGCGCCTCGGCGTCCGCCTCGCCGGGATGGTCGGCACGCCAGCGTCGAGGCAGGCCGGTCGGGATGTCGGCCGTCTGGTGCGGGTCGGTGTCGGGCAGGGACGCGCTGGGGGTGGTCACCGCTTGATAGTGACCCGGTCCGCTGCGGGAGAAACCCGGGCCACGCCGCAGGACCAGGCGGGCCGTGGTGGGGAGGATCGGCCTCACCCCGGTGCCCGGGACCTCCCCGCGGCCGGGCCGGCTCGGGCGGAGGGTCAGGCGTGCTGCTGGGAGGGGGTCTCCGAGGCGGTCGTGGCCGCCACCTGCTGCTCCCAGGCCATCAGGTCCTCGACGGTCCGGGACCCGACGCTGCCGTCGTCGGCCCAGGTGGCCAGCTCGTCGGCCTCCTCGGCGGTGCGGATCTCGAGCTCGGTGAGGCGCTCCTGCAGCTCGGCGAGCTGCTGTTGGGCCTGGACCAGCCGGCGGGCCTCGCGCTGGAGGCGCGTCTCGGCCTCGATGGCGCGCTGCTCCGCGAGCACGACCGTCGCCGCGAGCTCGACGCGCTCGCGCTCCCCGCGCACCAGCCGGTCGGTCATCGCGCTGGTGAACTCGGCGTGCTCCTCGGCGCGGGTGGTGAACATCGACCGGTAGGCCTGCGCCTGCGCCGCGCGGTCGCGGGCCGCCTCGCGGCGGCTCTGCGCCAGCTCGTTGTAGACGATCCGGGCAGCGGCCCAGCCGCACAGCAGCGCGAACACCGAGGAGACGCTCAACCAGGCGGGCGACTGCGTCGGCAGGGCGAGCAGCACCACGGCGGTCGCGACGCCGAGAAGTGCCACGGCCACGGTGACGCGCACGCTGCGCTGACGACGGCGGCTGGTCCGGCTCACCTGTGGCGAAGACGAGGATGCGGCCATGGTGCACAGGGTAGGGGGCTCAGTCGTCCTCGTTGACCCGACACGCACGCTCGAGGAACAGCGATCCGGTCACCACGAGCGCGGCGGCGACACCGGCCAGGACGGACTGGGTGAGCCGTTGCTTGGCCAGGTCGGAGTCGGTGACGCCGACCCAGCTGAGCGCGTAGCCGAGGTAGCCGCCGCCGACCAGCGCGCCGGCGAGCGCGCACGACTTCGCGAGCACGAGCCGGTTCACCGCCTGGTGCGGGGCGAGCCGCTCGTGACGCCGGTGCAGGCTGCGGTGCGTGGACCACGCGGTGCCGCCGATGATCGCGGCGACCAGGAAGAGCGCCAGCACCGGGGTCCAGCCCACCGTCGGGGCGGTCCCTCGCCAGGCGATCGACACCGGGCGAAGCGCCCACCCGAGCACGAGGCCGACCAGCGCGAAGACGACCAGCGTGCCCGGCGACGTGCTGCGCAGCCGGCCGGTCGGCTCGGGCGGCTCGTCCTCGTCCTCGTCGGGCAGCGGGTCGATCTCGCGGCTCACGAGTGCACTCCGCGGTGACAGGGCTCGGTCACTGGGCGTGCAGCTCCACGTCGTCGCGCCGCAGGACGCCGTCCCGGCCGACCTTCTCGAGCAGGTTGGCCACCGGACCCTGGTCCAGGAGCTCGGCGTCGGGCTCGACGTCGTTCCAGGGGGCGAGCACGAAGGCCCGCTCGTGGGCACGCGGATGCGGCAGCACCAGGTCGTCGGCGTCCGAGCGGCGGTCACCGACGACGATCAGGTCCATGTCCAGCGTCCGCGGGGCGCCCGCCTCGCTGGTGCGCTCCCTCCCGAAGGCGTCCTCGATGGCGTGCGCCCGCTCCAGCAGGGTGCGCGCCGACAGCGTGGTGTCGGCCAGCACGACGATGTTCAAGAAGCTGCCCGACCCGTCGGGGGCGCCGACCGGGTCCGTCTCGTAGATCGGCGAGACCGCGGTGACCCAGACCTCCGGGGTGTCGGACAGCGAGTCGACCGCGCCCTGAAGGTTGGACAGCCGCTCCCCCAGGTTGGACCCGACCGACACCACGCAGCGCCGGATCGGGTGCATCTCACCGGTGAGCGTGTCGGTGTCCACGATGTTCGGGTTCGGGGTCTCAGTCATGGTCGGCTCCGAAGTATCGTCAGGGCGACGTCCGAGAAGGTCGCCTCGATGGGGGCGTCCGGCTTGTGCACGGTCACTTCCGTCCACTGCACGCGCCGGTCGCGCAGGCAGACCACCGCGATGCGCTCCGCGAGCGTCTCGATCAGGTCGACGGGATCCGTTTCGATCGCCTTCTGCACGTTCGCCACGAGGGTTCCGTAGTCGACCGTGTCGCGCAACTCGTCGCTGCGCGCGGCTGCCCCGGTGTCCAGGCCGAGTACGAGGTCCACGCGGAAGACCTGCCCTTCGCGTCGCTCGAAGTCGAAGACGCCGTGGTGCCCCACGGTCTCGATCCCGTGGACGGCGAGCCGGTCAAGACCTGAGCCCCGCGGGGGGTCAGAGGTCGTCATCATGTGCCCCCGAGAGTACCGGGGACGCGTGATGGATCCACAGCCGCCACCCCTCCGGGGTGCGGACGAACACGTTCGTGGCGACCGCCCGGGCGCCCCCGAAGGCGTCGGCTGCGGTGTCGTCGCCGGCGGTCAGGACGTTCTCCGTGCAGGTCACCGACGCGGTGTCGGCCAGCACGCTCACCTCGACGTCGGTCAGGAAGAACTGGATGTACGGCGTGTTCGCCATGATCAGCGCCCAGGACCGGTTGATCGCCGGCGTCCCCCGCACCGGCAGCGCCCCGGGGTGCACGCAGAGCGTCTCCGGGTCGTCGAGCCAGAGGTCGTGCATCGCGTCGAGGTCTGCGGACTCGAACGCCGCGTAGAACGCCGTGTTCAGCCGCACCACCCGCTCGCGCTCCGCCTGCCGGGCCGCCTCATCCATGCTGCTGCTCCTCCCCCGCCCCGGACCGTCGCACCCGTCCGCGCGCCCAGCGTGAGGCGACCGCGACCGCGTCGGCGGTCGACCGGACCGCGTGGGTGCGGATGCACCACGCCCCGGCGGCCGCTGCCAGCGCCGAGGTGGCCGTCGTCGCGTCCTCTCTGAGGTGCGGCGGCCGCAGCGTGCCGTCCGGCGCCGCCAGCAGGGCCCCGAGGAAGCGCTTGCGGCTGGTCGCCACCAGCACGGGATGGCCGAGGTCGTGCAGCCGCTCGGTCGCGGCCAGCAGGTCCCAGTTCTGCTCGGCGGTCTTGGAGAAGCCGATGCCCGGGTCCACGGCGATCCGCTCGGCCGCCACCCCGGCCGCGAGCGCGGCGTCGCGCTGGACGGCCAGCTCGGCGAGCACGTCCTCGACCACGTCGTCGTACACGGCGCGCTGCTGCATCTGCGCGGAGTGCGCCCGCCAGTGCATCAGGATGTACGGCGTACCGCGCTCGGCGACGACCCGCAGCATCCGCTCGTCGGCCCGCCCGCCGGACACGTCGTTGACCAGCACCGCACCGGCCTCCACGGCGGCCTCGGCGACCGCGGCCCGCATCGTGTCGACGGAGACCAGCACCCCCTCGGCGGCGAGCACCTCGACCACCGGGACCACCCGGTCGAGCTCCTCCTGCACGCCGGGCCGGGTGGCTCCGGGCCGGGTCGACTCGCCTCCCACGTCGACGAGGTCGGCGCCGTCGGAGACCAGCTGCCGGCCGTGCTTGACCGCGAGGTCGGGATCGAGGAACCGACCGCCGTCGGAGAACGAGTCCGGAGTCACGTTGAGCACCCCCATGACCAGGGCTCGGTCACGCCACGGCAGGCCCGCGACGTGACGAGGAGGCGCGGCGTGCATGACCCGACCCTATCCGCGCCGTCGGCTCAGCCGCGGTGGCTCATGATCAGGCTCATCGCCTCGGACCTGGTGGCCGCGTTGTGCATCGAGCCACGCACGGCCGAGGTCACGGTCTTGGAGCCGGGCTTGCGCACCCCGCGCATCGTCATGCAGAGGTGCTCGGCCTCGACCACCACGATCGCCCCGCGGGCCTGGAGGATCGCCATCAGCGCCTCGGCGATCTGCGTGGTCAGCCGTTCCTGCACCTGCGGGCGGCGCGCGTACAGGTCGACCAGCCGGGCCAGCTTCGACAGGCCGGTGATCCGGCCGTCCTCGTTGGGGATGTAGCCGATGTGCGCCACACCGGTGAACGGGACGAGGTGGTGCTCGCACATCGACCACAGCTCGATGTCCTTGACCAGGATCATCTCGTCGTGGCCGATGTCGAAGGTGGTGGTCAGCACCTCCTCCGGTCGCATCCGCATCCCTACCAGCAGCTCCTGGTAGGCGCGGGCGACCCGGGCGGGGGTGTCGAGGAGCCCCTCGCGGTCGGGGTCCTCGCCCACCGCGATGAGCAGCTCCCGGACCGCGGCCTCGGCCCGAGGGCGGTCGAACGGCGGGACCTCCGTGCGCGGCTCCTGGCTGATCCTATTGAGCGTCATCGTGGCGGACCGCCGGGTCGCCGTGCACGTCGCCGCCGCTGCCGGGCGGGGTCAGCACGACCGCTCCCTCCGACTCGGGCACGGTGCCGTTCGCGGCGGCCTTGGGCAGCCCGACCGGCGGGATCGTCGACGGCTCGCGCGACGGCGACCCGGTCCATGCCGGCCGCTCGGAGCGGCGGCGCAGCGGCGCGAACACGTCGGCGATCTCGGCCTTGTCGAGGGTCTCCTTCTCGAGCAGCGCGGTGACGAGGCTGTCGAGCACGTCGCGGTTCTCGACCAGGATGTCGAAGGCCTCCTGGTGGGCCGTGCTCAGCAGCTTCTTGGTCTCCTCGTCCACCACCGCGGCGACGTCCTCGGAGTAGTTGCGGGTGTGGCCGAGATCACGCCCGAGGAACGGCTCGGAGTTGTTGTCGCCGAGCTTGATCGCGCCGAGCCGCTCGGTCATGCCGTACTGGGTGACCATCGCCCGGGCCACGGAGGTGGCCTTGTCGATGTCGTTGCCGGCGCCCGTGGTCGGGTCGTGGAAGACCATCTCCTCGGCGGCCCGCCCGCCGAGCATGTACGCGAGCTTGTCCAGCATCTCCGACCGGGTCTGGGAGTACTTGTCCTCGTCGGGCAGCACCATCGTGTAGCCCAGGGCCCGGCCGCGGGGCAGGATCGTCACCTTGTGCACCGGGTCCGTACCGGGAAGCGCTGCGGCGACCAGGGCGTGCCCGCCCTCGTGGTAGGCGGTGATGAGCTTCTCCTTCTCGCTCATCAGCCGGGTGCGCTTCTGCGGGCCGGCGATCACCCGGTCGATCGCCTCGTCGAGGGCGATGTCGTCGATGAGCTTCTTGTTCTGCCGCGCGGTGAGCAGCGCGGCCTCGTTGAGCACGTTGGCCAGGTCGGCGCCGGTGAAGCCCGGCGTACGGCGGGCGACGCTCGAACAGGTCCACGCCGGGAGCCATCGGCTTCCCGCGGGAGTGCACCTGCAAGATCATGTGCCGGCCGGCGAGGTCGGGCGCCTCGACGCCGATCTGCCGGTCGAACCGGCCGGGTCGCAGCAGCGCGGGGTCGAGGATGTCGGGTCGGTTGGTCGCGGCGATCAGGATCACCCCGCCGCGCACGTCGAAGCCGTCCATCTCCACGAGCAGCTGGTTGAGGGTCTGCTCCCGCTCGTCGTGTCCGCCGCCCATGCCGGCTCCGCGGTGCCGGCCGACGGCGTCGATCTCGTCGATGAAGACGATCGCCGGGGCGTTCTCCTTGGCCTGCTCGAACAGGTCGCGCACCCGGGAGGCCCCGACGCCGACGAACATCTCCACGAAGTCCGACCCGGAGATCGAGTAGAAGGGCACCCCTGCCTCGCCGGCGACGGCGCGGGCGAGCAGCGTCTTGCCGGTGCCGGGGGGGCCGTAGAGCAGCACGCCCTTGGGGATCTTGGCGCCGACGGCCTGGAACTTCGCGGGCTCCTGGAGGAACTCCTTGATCTCGCCGAGCTCCTCGATCGCCTCCTCGCACCCGGCGACGTCGGCGAACGTCGTCTTGGGCATGTCCTTGCTGATCAGCTTGGCCTTGGACTTGGCGAACTGCATGACCCGGCCGCCGCCGCCCTGCACCTGGTTCATCAGGAACAGGAACAGCAAGATGATCAGCAGGAAGGGCAGGAACGTGGCCAGGATCGAGCCCAGCAGGCTCGGCTTGGGCACCTCGACGTTGACCTTGTCGATCTTGCCGTCCTGCACGCCCTTGATCGCCTGCGTGTACAGCTGGCTCTGCGTCCCGTTCACCCACGACGCGGAGACCTTCTGGCCGTTCCGCAGCTCGGCGCGGATCTCCTGGTCACCGTCGACGAACAGGACCGTCTTGGTCTGCCCGCTGTCGATGTCCTGCTGCATCTGCGAGGTGTCGATCTGGTTGTACCCGCCGTTGGGCGCGAGGTACTGCAGCGCGATGAGGACACCCACCACCGCGACGACGATCCACACCCAGGGACCGCGGAAAATACGCTTCACATCCATGTCTCGGGACTCCCGCCCCGCCCTCCTGCCAGGTCAAACCACTCTCGACACCTTGACGGTACACGTCAGCGCCCAATGGTCCTTACCAGTGGGCTCCACTCGAGCTGTCAACGTCTCGTGGGCCCTCATTGTCCCGCCGATCGGCGGATCGGTCCCCATCGTTGCCGAATTCAGGAGTACACGTGCGGCGCGAGCGTGCCGATCGAGCGGAGGTTGCGGTAGCGCTCGTCGTAGTCGAGGCCGTAGCCCACGACGAACTCGTCCGGGATGTCGAACCCGACATACCTGACGTCCACGCTCATCCGCTGGGCGTCCGGCTTGCGCAGCAGCGTGCAGATCTCGACCGAGGCCGGCACCCGGGAGAGCAGGTTGGAGACCAGCCAGGACAAGGTCAGACCGGTGTCGATGATGTCCTCGACGACGAGGACGTGTCGGCCGTTGATGTCGGTGTCGAGGTCCTTGAGGATCCGCACGACGCCGGAGGACTTCGTGCCCGAGCCGTACGACGAGATCGCCATCCAGTCCATCTCGACGTGCCGGCGGAAGTGCCGGGCCAGGTCGGCCATCACCATCACCGCACCCTTGAGCACGCCGACGAGGAGCACCTCCTCGCCCTGGTAGTCCGTCTCGATCTGCGCGGCGAGCTCGGCGAGCCGCCGCTGGATCTGCTCCTCGGTGAAGAGGACCTCGAGGAGGTCGTCCTCGACGTGCTCGGCGTCCATGGCGTCAGCCTGCCACAGCCGTCCCGCGCAGCCGGATCGTGCCCCCGTCGCGACGAGCCGAGACGTGGCCGGGCAGCTGGACGTCCCCCTGGCCGTGCCACCGGACCACCAGGGCGTCCAGGGCGTCGACGTGCACGAGGAACAGCTCGCCGGCCGGGCATCCGGCGGCCAGGGCGGCCCGGCGCAGCACCCGGCGGCGTACGGCGGCGGGCTGGGCCAGCAACGCCGGCACGGACCACGCACCGCCACCCGGCTCCGGCTCGCCGGCGGGCCCGCGCTGCTCCGCCTGCTCGGCCGCCGCGGCGGCGAGCTCGTCGAGCGCGTCGGCGTCCTCCCGGAGCTGCCGGGCCGTCCGGGCGAGCGCCTCGGTCACACCCGGCCCGAGGGCCCGCTCGAGAGCGGGCAGCGCGTCGCGGCGGACCCGCACCCGCGCGAAGCCGGGGTCGTCGTTGTGCGGGTCGTCCCACGGCTCGATGCCCTGCGCCGCGCAGGCGGCCCGGGTCTGGGCGCGGGTGAGGTCCAGCAGCGGTCGGCGGTAGCGGCCTGTCACGGGGGCCATCGCGGCCAGGGACCGGGCCCCGGAGCCACGGCCCAGACCCAGCAGCACGCTCTCCGCCTGGTCGTCGCGGGTATGACCGAGCAGCACCGCCTCCGCGCGGACCTCGTCCGCCACCCGGGCGAGCGCCTGGTAGCGGGCGGTCCGGGCGGCGGCCTCCGGACCGCCCGCGCGGCCCACCTCGACGCAGACCGCGACCGCCTCGGCCACCCCGAGCTCGCGCATCTGCACCGCCACTCGCTCGGCGTGTGCGCCGGAGCCTTCCTGGAGCCGGTGGTCCACCGTGACCCCGACCACCTCCAGCGCCGCGTGCGGTGCCTCGGCGACCACGGCGGCGAGCAGCGCGAGCGAGTCGGCGCCACCCGAGCAGGCGACGAGCACGCGGACGCCCGGCGAGAGGTCCTCCAGCACGGTGCGGACCGCCCGGCGGACGGCCGGCACGGCGGCGTCGGCCGCCATTGCGTCAGCCGTGCACCCGGCGGATCCAGGCCGCCGGATCGCCGATCTCCACCTTGGAGGGCAGGTTCGCGGGCTCGGCCCAGACCGCGTTGAAGCCCTCCAGGCCCACCTGGTCGACGACGCCCCGGGTGAACGCGGCACCGTTGCGGTACTGCGCCATCTTGGCGTCCAGCCCGAGCAGCCGGCGCAGCAGCCGGTCGATCGTCCCGGCGCCCTTGCGCCGCTCGTTGAACCGCGACCGGATCTGGTCCACCGAGGGGATCACCTCGGGACCGACGCCGTCCATCACCACGTCGGCATGGCCCTCGAGCAGCGACATCACGCCGGTGAGCCGGTCGAGGACCTCGCGCTGCTCGGCGGAGGAGAAGATCTCGAGCACGCTGGTGTCGTCGCTGCCGCGGACCACGTCGGCGAGCCGTCTGACCCCCTCGCCGACCATCGCCGCGAGCTTGCCGGGGTCGACCTCCACCGAGCCGATGAGCCGCGCGATCTCGCCCTGGATGTGGTCGCGCATCCACGGCACCGCGGTGAACTGCACCCGGTGGGTCTCCTCGTGCAGGCAGACCCAGAGCCGGAAGTCGGTGCGGGTCCACGCCGAGCTCGTTCTCGACGTGCACGATGTTCGGCGCGACGAGGAGCAGCCGGCCGGCGTCCGTGGAGCCGGGAGGCGCGTAGAAGGGGTCGAACTGGCCGAGCACCTTCGAGGACATGAACGCCAGCAGGGCGGCCAGCTCGAGGCCGGTGACCCGGGAGCCCACTGCCTCCGCCACGGCGCTCGGCCTCGCGCGGCGCTCCTGCAGCCGGTCGATCAGCGGCGAGATGACGTGCGCGAAGCCGTCGACGTTCGCGGTGATCCAGCCCTGCCTGTCGACGACCAGGATCGGGGCGGTGTGCTCCTCTGCGACCAGACCGGTGTACTCCCGCACCAGCGGGCTCGACCGTTCGGCGCCGGCCCGCAGCTCCCCGACGACCGCGTCGGCCTCGGGACGGGAGATCGCCGGCCCCGGACCGGCCATCGTGGACGCCGCGCTCACGGCGAGGTCCCAGTCGATCATCGTCGAACGCGCAGCCATGACTCGACCTTACGGGGTGCGAGAAGCCGGGGCCGTCAGGACGTGGGGGCGCCCGACGCGGCGCCCGAGGGCACCTTGCCGGGCCCGTTGCCGGCTCCATCGCTGGGCCCGGCGGCTCCGCCGCTGGGCCCGGCACTCGTCCCGGCGGTCGGCGACGAGGCGCACCTGCAGCCGGCCAGCGCCGCGGCCAACCGGTCCAGTGCCGCCCGTGCTGCCAGGGTGTCCACCGGGCGCACCCGGTCCGCCACGGCGACGAACGCCATCACCGCCCCGTCCCTGGAGGTGAGCGTGCCCGCGAGGCCGTGCACGCCGGTCAGCGTGCCGGTCTTGGCCCGGACCCGGCCCAGCCCCGCGGCGTCGCCGGTGGAGAACCGGTAGGCGAGCGAGCCCGTGAACCCGGCGACCGGCAGCCCCGTCACCACGGGTCGCAGCGCGGGATGCCGGTCGGCCGACGCGGTCAGCAGCACGGACATCAGCGTCTCCGGACGCAGCCGGTCCTGTCGGGACAGCCCGCTCCCGTCGTACATCACGTCGCCGATGGACGACACGCCGAGACCGGTGAGCACCTCGCGGACCGCGCTCACCCCGCCGGTGAACGACCCCGGCAGGCCCCGGGCGACCGCGACCTGGCGGGCGAGCACCTCGGCACCCTCGTTGTCGCTCGTCTCGAGGACGTGCTGCACCACCTGGGCGAGCGGAGCACCCGACACGGAGGCCAGCTCCACGGCGCCGGCGGGTGACGCAGTCCGCGCCGGCGCCCCGGTCACGGTGATGCCGCTCGCCCGCAGCTGCTCGGCGAAGACCGCGGCGGCGGCCGCGGCGGGGTCCCGGTACACCGCCGGGCTGCCGGGGCTCCGGCGCCCCTCGTCGACCCACAGCGACGCGATCGGGCTCACCACGCCCTCGGCGACGTAGCTGCGCGGCCAGTGCGGGTCGACCGCCGGCCCGCTGAACAGGGAGGTGTCGTAGCCGAGCCGGACCCGGGTGCGACCGCCCTGCTTCAGCGCCACCGCCGTGGAGCGGGCCAGCGTGCGCAGGTCCGCGCGCGCCGGGTAGCTGTCGCCGGGCTGGTCGGGCCCGCGGGTGAGCAGGGGGTCGCCGCCGCCCACGAGCACCACGGTGTGGCCCGTGGGACGGGCCACCGACCTGGTGGTGAAGCGGTGGTCCGCGCCGAGCTCCTGCAGCGCCGCGGTCGTGGTCAGCAGCTTCATCGTCGAGGCGGGGGTCACCCGTTGGGGGCCGCTGCTGTACACGGTGCCGCCGTCCGACATCTGGGTGACCTGGACGGCCACCCGGCGACCGAGCCGCGGGTCGTGCAGCACCGGCGCCACGGCCCGGCGTACCGCTGCGGGATCCACGGCGGTCTCGGGGCTCGGCGTCCGCGACCTGGCCGGCGGAACCGGCGTGCGGCAGCGTCAGTCCGGGCGGCGGCGCGACCTTCGCGGGCTCGGTGACCGGGGACGGGTAGTCGAACCCGAACCAGCGCGGCCCCAGGTCGAACCAGTACGCCGCGACCGCCAGCAGGAGGAGCACGGCGACGGCCGCGGTGCTCCACAGCCGCAGGCGACTCCCCGAGCGCGGGTGAGCCTCGGCACGTGCGGGCCCTCCCGACTGCGCGTTCTCGGACATCGTGCGCGACACTAACCGAAGCGAAGGTCGTGTTTGCGAGCGGAGGATGAGTCGTGGAGTTCGACGTACTGGTGGAGATCCCCAAGGGGCAGCGCAACAAGTACGAGGTCGACCACGACACCGGGCGGCTCCGGCTCGACCGCACCCTGTTCACCTCGACCCAGTACCCGGCCGACTACGGCTTCATCGAGGAGACCCTCGGGCCTCGACGGCGACCCGCTCGACGCGCTGGTGATCCTGCAGGAGCCGACCTTCCCGGGCTGCCTGATCCGCTGCCGGGCGATCGGCATGTTCCGGATGACCGACGAGGCCGGCGGCGACGACAAGGTGCTGTGCGTGCCCGGCCACGACCCGCGCCTGGAGCACCTGCGCGACATCGACCACGTCTCGAAGTTCGACCGGCTGGAGATCCAGCACTTCTTCGAGGTCTACAAGGACCTCGAGCCCGGCAAGTCCGTCGAGGGCGCGAACTGGGTCGGCCGCGGCGAGGCCGAGGCCGAGGTGACCGCGTCGTTCGCGCGGTTCACGGAGTCGGGCTACCACTGACCCCTGGGGGTTCACCATGGTATGCAGGGCGAGCCGGCTCTCCCACGATGGGCACCTCGTGCGGGAGTGCCGGTTGCTCGACATAGCCGTGGTGAACCGCCGCCCGGTCAAGAGCCGGGCGAAGAAGTTGGGCGGGATCCAGTAGTACATGCTGTCGATCTCGACGTTCCGGCCGGTCCGCGGGGCGTGGATGATCTGCCCGCCGCCGATGTACATCGCGACGTGGTGGATGCCGCCGGGGCGCTGTTGGACGTCCCAGAACGACCAGGTCGCCCGGGGCGGAGCTCGTTCACCGAGATCGGCGTGCTGACGGCGTACTGCGCTGCCGCGTAGTGCGGCAGGGAGACGCCCGCCGAGCCCCAGGCGCCTGCATGGTCAGGCCCGGAGCAGTCCCAGGAGCTCGGGCCCGGCGGCCCCCCACGGTAGGGCTCGCCGAGCTGCGCCTTGGCGAACGCGACCGCCTGGCGCGCCGCCGCCGTGCCCGCTCGGCGCAGGGGCCGGAGCGGGGGCCGGAGCGGGTGCGGGCGCCGGGGCCGGAGCAGGAGCGGGGCCGCTTGAGGAGTGCTGCGCCACGTGGTGGCGGTGCCGGCGCGCCGCACGGGCCCTCGCCGCGGCGGCCGCCTTGGCCTGAGCAGCCGCCTTGGCCTGAGCAGCGGCCTTGGCGCGCGCGGCGGCCAGCGCCTCTCGCCGGGCCCGTGCCTCGGCACGACGGCGGGCGATCGCCTCGAGCGCGGTCTGCCGCTGCTGCGCGAGCTGCACCGAGATGTCCTGGGCACGGGCCAGCTCGCTGATCAGCCTGGTCTTCTCGGCCGCGATCTGGGTCGCCACGGCCTGCGCCTGGGCGGCAGCCGCAGTGGCCTGCTCCTTGGCGGCCCTCGCCTTGCCGGCGAGCGCCTGGCGGCGGACCTTGGCCTCGGCGGCCCTGCTCTCGAACACCCGGGCCACCGCGTCGGACGCGGCGAACCGCTGGTAGTCGGCCTGCAGCGAGGTCGAGGCGCCCTGGAAGCCGGCGTACTCCTGGAGCACACCCTCGGGTCCGTCCGCGGTGAGCATCGCCGTGAGCGTCGAGAGGTCGGTGCTCTGCTGGTACGACGTCGCCACGAGCGCTCCGATCGCGTCACGCTGACGAGCGACGGCCTGCCGCGCCCGGACCGCGGCGTGCCGCGCCTGGCGGAGCTGCTGGCCGGCGACCGAGAGCCGCCACATCGCGCCGTTGTAGGCCTCCGAGGCCTGCTCCGCGCTCGTCGCGGCCTGGTCGAGCCGCTGGTTGGCCATCAGCAGCGACGCCTTGATCGCACCGACGTCGTGGGCCTTGCGGGCCGCGTCCGTCCGGGCCGCGTCGACCTGGGCCTGGCTCGGGAAGGCACCTCCCGCGCGCCCAGAGCCACCGGACCCGTGGGACCCGGGGTCGGCCAGCGCGGCCGGGGTCGCGGTCAGGCACAGCGCGACCGAAGCGGTCAGCGCGACCGTGACGCGTACTGCTCGGCGACTGCGGAGCTGCACTCCCACGACATCCCTCTCGGTCCGCCGTCGAGCCGCTTCCCCGGCGGCTCGACGGACCAGGTGGTCGACGTTCCGGTGCCGGACCGCCGCGGCCGTGGCGCCGTCCCGGAGCCGGTTGCCGGCCCTCCCACGAAGTCGGCAACCGGTTCCTCGGACAGACGCTCCGAGTGACCGCTTGCGCAACGCTAGTGCTCTCCTGTCACAAGGGGAACAGAAATCACAGGAAAAATTCGAAGCGTCCAGGCGTGTCGAGTTGACAAACTACAAGGCTGTAACTCCTGTTCCGCCCAACCCAGGCCGGCTGGCGACCAGCCGGTCGGCGGCAGACTCAGAGATGCGCGGGGGTGGCAGACCGACCGAGCGGAGAGGCCCGGGGCGCGCAGAAGGCCCCGCCCCATTGGGAGGTTGGGGCGGGGCCTGGGTCGTGTCCCATTGGGAGGTTGGGACACGACCTGTCCGTGGGAAGGGCCGCCGGTCAGCTCGGCCGCCGGGGAGTCAGAGACGCGCGCCGGGCACTCCGGCAATGTCCGGAGTCCTCACGCACGGGATTCACCCCCCAGCTGCCAGAGGCAACCAACTCGGGATCCCCCCGGATCCCGGTCCTTCGGCCACCATCATACGCATGTCCGGCAGAACACCACACACGATTCGCCGTGTCCCCTCCGCTGCCTCTCAGAGGGTCCGGGGACGCCGCGCACGTCAGTCCGGGAGTACGGCGAGCCGCCCGGGCTCCGCGGCGAGCCGAACCGCGTGTCCCGCGGCAACCGTCGCCCCGGGACCGGCCACGGCCGGCACCTCGCCGATGCCCTCGACGTCGACCGTCAACCGCACCAGGTCCGGCGTGGCCTGGGCGAGCCGCACCGTGCCGCTCAGCGGACCGCCAGGGTCGCAGCGCAGCGCCGACCTGCGCAGCGCGACCGTCGCGGCCGCCGGTGCCGACAGGCCGGCCGCCGCGAGCACCCGGGCACCCGCGGCCCCCCCGACCACGGTCGCGTAGCCGAGGAACAGCGCGGCCTCGGTGTCCACCGGGGAGCCCCACACCTCGGCGAGGGTGCCGGCCTGCACGACTCGTCCGGAGCGCATCACGGCCATCCGGTCGGCCACCGTGAACGCCTCCTCGTGGTCGTGGGTCACCAGCAGCGCCGTCGTACCGGCGGCACGCAGGATGTCTCGCAGCTCGCCCGCCAGGTGCTCGCGCAGACCGCGGTCCAGTGCCGAGAGAGGCTCGTCGAGGAGCAGCACCCGCGGCTCGACCGCGAGCGACCGCGCCAACGCCACCCGCTGGCGCTCACCTCCGGACAGGGTGGCCGGGGTGCGCTCGTCGAAGCCGGCGAGCCCCACGAGCTCGAGCAGGTCCGTGACCCGGGCGGCCGCCTCGCGCCGTGGCCGGCGGCGCAGCCGCAGCGCATATCCCACGTTTCCGGCGACCGACTGGTGCGGGAAGAGCTGTCCGTCCTGGAACATCAGCGCGAACCCGCGCTTGTGGGTCGGCACTCCGGCGAGGTCGCGGCCGTCGAGGAGCACCCGCTCCGGCAGCCGGCACCTCGAGCCCGGCGATGGTGCGCAGCAGGGTCGACTTGCCGCAGCCCGACGGGCCGAGGACCGCCAGCACCTCCCCGTCCTCGAGCTCGAGCGAGACGCCCTCGACCGCCGAGGTTCGGTCGAACCGCACGGTGAGGTCACGCACCGACAACATCTCAGAACGCTCCCATCGAGCCGACCCGCAGCCGCTCCACCAGACCCATCACGCTCACCGTGAGCAGGGTCAGCACCACAGAGGCGGCGAGCGCCATCCCGAAGTTCTGCCCGCCCGGGCGTCCGATCAGGTCGTAGATCACCACCGGCAGCGTCGGCCTGTCGGGTCGGGCGAGGAACGACGTCGCGCCGAACTCGCCCATCGACACGGCGAAGGCGAAGCCGGTCGCCGCGAGCAGCGGACGCCAGGCGTTCGGGAGGTCGACCGTGAGCACCACCCGGAGCGTCGCGGCGCCCAGCGTCGCGGCGGCCTGGCGCTGCCGGTCGTCGACCGCCCGCAACGCCGGCGCGACGGTGCGGACGACCAGCGGCAGCGCCACCAGGGCCTGGGCGATCGGGACCAGCCACGGCGATCCGCGGAGGTCGAGCGGCGGCCGGTCGAGGGTGATCAGGAAGCCGAACCCGAGCGTCACCGCAGAGACGCCGAGCGGCAGCATGAACACCGAGTCCAGCAGCCTGAGCGCCCGCCGTTCGGCGCGTCCGTGCGGCACCCGGGAGATCACGAACGCCACGCTGCCGCCGAGCACCATCGCGAGCAGCGTCGCGTCGACCGCGAAGCGCCACGAGTTGGCCAGCGCCTCGGTGACCGGCACGACGAGCGGGCTGCCCGCGCCGGTCGTGGTCAGGTCGCGGTAGTTGGCCAGCCCCCACCCGCCGTCGACGCGCAGGGACCGCGCGACGAGCGCGGCCACCGGTGCCGCGACGAACAGGACGACCACCCCGGTCACGAGCAGCGCTGGTGCGTCGCCGCGCCGTGGCCGACGGTCCGCCGACCGGGAGGTGCGCTCGAGGGCGTGCTCGCGACGGGCCCGGGCACGGTGGGCGCCGGCGAGCAGCACGCTCACCACGACGAGCTGCAGGAGGGAGAGCGCCGCGGCGGCCTGGAGGTCGAGGAACTGCGTGGTCAGCAGGTAGATCTCGGTCTCGACCGTGGCGTAGCGGAGGCCGCCCAGGGTCAGCACCACGCCGAACGATGTGGCGCAGAACAAGAACACCACGCTGGCGGCCGAGATGATGCCGGGTGCGAGCGCGGGCAGGGTCACCGTCCGCAGCACCTGCGCCGGCGACGCGCCGAGGGCCGCGGCCGCCTGCTCGCGACGCGGGTCCAGCCCCTCCCAGAACGCGCCGACGGTGCGCACCACGACGGAGATGTTGAAGAACACCATCGCGGCGACGATCGCGGCCGCCGTGCCGTCGAGCCCGAGGAAGCCCAGCGGGCCGCCGCTGGTCAGCAGCGTCCGGAACGCGACGCCGACCACCACGGTCGGCAGCACGAACGGCACCGCGACGAAGGCCCGCAGGCTGCGCCGGCCGGGCACCCGCAGCCGGTGCAGCACGTAGGTCACCGGCAGCGCCCACCGCGACGGTGACGAGCGTGGCGAGCCCGGCCGACCAGACGGTGAACCACACCACCCTGAGCGTGCGTGGACGGGTCAGCACGGACAGCACGGCGCCGGGGTCGAACGAGCCGTCGGTGAACAGCCCGCGCGAGATCATCCCGAGGACCGGCACCAGGAAGAAGACCGTGAGCACGGCGAGCGGGAGCGCCGCCAGCACGGCGACGCCCGCCCGGGCTCGCGCGCGAGATCTCACTGGGAGGTGATGTCCCCCCAGGTGCGCAGCCAGGACGTCCGCTTCGCGGTGATCTCGGCCGGCGGCAGGGTGTACGGCTGCGACGGGACCTTCGCCCAGCGCGCCCAGTCCGGCGGGAGCGGCGTACCGGAGTCGACCGGGAACACGTACATCTGACCCGGGAGGGCCCGCTGGAACGCGCGCTGCTCCATGAAGTCGATGAACGCCTTGGCGCCGGCCGGGTTGTGCGCGCCGGCGAGCACGCCGGCGTACTCCACCTGACGGAAGCAGGTGTCGAGCAGCGCGCTCGTCGTCGGCCGGGAGCCGCCCTTGGGGACCGTGAACGGCGGCGAGGAGTTGTACGACAGCACGATCGGCCGCGTGCCGTCGCCGCCGCCCGCGGTGAAGTCGACCTCGTAGGCGTCGCTCCACCCCGAGGTGACCTCCGCCCCGTTGGCCATCAGGCGCTTCCAGTACGACTGCCAGCCGGCGCCGTACTTCGCGATGGTCGCGAGCAGGAAGGCGAGGCCCGGCGACGACGTGGTCGCGGCGGGGGTCACGAAGAGGTTGCGGTACGCCGGCTTCGTGAGGTCGCCGAGCGACGTCGGCGGCGCGACGTGGTGCGCGGAGAACCAGCGGTCGTCGATGTTGACGCACACGTCGGCGTAGTCCACGGGGGCGAGCCGGGCGGCCGACCTGGCGTCGGGCAGGGCGAACCGCTGCGCCGAGGGCGCGAGGTCCTTGGGCCGGTAGGGGCTCAGGATGCCGGCGTCGACGGCGCGCGAGGCGAAGGTGTTGTCGATGCCGTAGACCATGTCGGCGATCGGGGCGCCCTTGGTCAGCACGAGCTTGTTGGTGAGCTGGCCGACGTCGCCGTTCTTCTCGACGGTGACCGTGTACCCGGTCCTCCTGGTGAACTCGGCGAGCACCTTCTTCGACATCGCCCAGGACTCGTGCGAGGCGACGACGACCTGCTTCGACCCGCTGGCGGCCGTCGTGCCGCCCACGCCGCAGGCGGCGAGGAGGCTGAGTGCGAGTGCGCCCCCGAGGGCGCGCGGAATGCGCATGCTGTTCTCCCGTGACGATGTGGGAGGGGACCGCGCTCGCACGCGGTCGAGACTCGACTTCCTTCGCCGGTGCTGGCCGGATCAGGTTCGAGGGTCTGCGGCTGGTGCCGCACTCTCAGCGCCACGTCGGGCGCTCCCCTGTCGTTGTGCCTCGACCTTACCTGGTTCGTCCGCATCCCCCCGAGGCGGTCACCGAAGGGACCGCAGACGAACCGGGCTTCGGGAGTCAGCCGAGGTGGCCGCGGACGCTGGCGTGGCCCTTGAGCAGGTTGCGCGCGACGGTACGGCGCTGGATCTCGTCGGTGCCCTCGTAGATCCGCAGCAGCCGCAGCTCGCGGTACCACCGCTCCACCGGAAGCTCGCGGGTGTAGCCCATCCCGCCGTGCACCTGCAGCATCCGGTCGACGATCTCGTTGGCCTTCTGCCCGCCGTACAGCTTCGCGATGGACTGCGACTGGCGGGAGTCGAGGCCGGCGTCGACCTGCCAGGCCGCGGCGAGCACCAGCCAGCGCAGCGCCTCGATCTCGACCGCCGAGTCGGCGATCATCCACTGGATCGCCTGCCGCTCGGCGATCGGCCGGCCGAAGGTGTGCCGGTTCCGGGCGTGCTCCATGCCCATCTCGACCAGCCGCTCGCAGGCGCCGAGCGCGCGTGCCGGAAGCATGTACCGGCCCTTGCCGATCCAGCGCATCGCCAGCTCGAAGCCCTTGCCCTCCTCGCCGAGGATGTTCTCGTGCGGCACCCGCACGTCGTCGAACACCAGGGCTGCCGGGCCCCACTCACCCATCGTGTCGATCGGCTCGGACTTCCAGCCCTGGTCGCGGTCGACCAGGAAGCAGGTCACGCCACCGTCGGCGCCCTTCTCCTTGTCCGTCACGGCGAACACCATCGTGAAGTCGGCCTCGTTGCCACCGGTGATGAAGGTCTTCTCGCCGCTGACCACCCACTCGTCGCCCTCTCGTCGCGCGGTGGTGCGGATCGCCCGCGCGTCCGAGCCGGCGCCGGGCTCGGTGATCGCGAAGCAGCTGCGGCGCTCGCCGTTGATCGTCGGCACCAGATAGCGCTGCTTCTGCTCCTCGTTGGCCAGGTACAGGATGTTGTCGGCCTCGCCGGCGAACCGGAACGGCACGAACGACCGGCCGAGCTCCACCTCGACGAGCGCGGTCAGCACCGCACCGAGGTTCATCCCGCCGTACTCCTCGGGGGTCTGCACCCCGAAGAAGCCCGCCTGCCTGGCGATGTCCTGCAGGCCGCGCAGCTCCTCGGCGGTCAGCCCGCGCTCGTGCCGCCGCTCACGGGCCAGGACCTCCTGCTCGAGCGGCATGATCTCGCGGCGCACGAACGTGCGCACCCACTCGCGGATCTCACGTTCCTCGTCGGACAGGGTCAGGTCCATCGCGGCTCCAGTCTCTGCGGCGGTGCTGCCCCGACCCTAGCCCGACCGGTCGGTAACCTCGCCGAGCCCCTGGTCGGGTCCGGTCCGGCCGCGGCTAAGGGCGGGGAAGGGCGGCCGGCAGCGAGAGCCACACCGTGGCGCCCGGCCCCGGCTCGACGCCCGCGGACCCGCCGTGCGCCTCCGCGACCGCCTGCACGAGCGAGAGGCCGAGGCCGGAGCCGCCCGTGCTCCGGCTCTCCTCCGCACGCGAGAACCGGTCGAACGCCTTGGTCACGTACGCCTCCGGGAAGCCGGGTCCCTGGTCGGCCACCGACAGCACCAGCCGGTCCCCGACCAGGCGGCCCTCGACCTGCACGGTGCCCGCGCCGTAGCGCAACGCGTTGGCCACCAGGTTGTCCAGCGCGAGCTCGACCCAGCGAGGGTTGACCTCGACGGTGGTCCGCGGGACGTCGACGGTGACCTCGCGACCGGCGTCGGCGAAGTGTGCGCTGAACCGGCAGACCACCGCCTCGACGAGCTCGGCGAGCTCCACCTGGTCGCGCAGCAGCACGCCCTCCGAGCGGAGCTCCTCCAGGTCGAGCAGCGCGTTCGCCAGCTCGACGAGCCGCTCGACCTGGCCGCGCAGCGAGACCAGCGTGGTGCGGGTCTCGTCGCGGTTGCGCGGCCGGTGCAGCGCCCACTCCAGCTCGGTGCGCATCAGCGACAGGGGACCGCGCAGCTCGTGCGAGGCGTCGGCGAGGAACTGCCGCTCGCGGGTGTTGGCGGCCTCGATGCGGTCCAGCAGGTCGTTGAACGTGACGCCCAGCCGGGTGAGCTCGTCCTCGCGCCCGGCCCGCACCGGCAGCCGGCCCCCGCTGTCCGCCCCGGCGCGCTCGGCGGCCTCCCGGTAGCGCTCCACCGGGTCGAGGGCCGCCCGGGCCACCCGGTAGCCGACGAACGCGGCTGCCGCCAACGCCAGGAGGTCCGCGATCGCGAGCTGGAGCATCAGCTCGCGCAGCGCCTCGTCGTGCTTGCGCCGGCTGATCGCCGACGCCACCACCACGGTGTCGCCGCGCCCGGTCGTGACCCGTCGGGCGACCACCCGGAACGGCTGCGGCGACGGAGGCAGGAGGGAGCCGGTGTCGCGATGCTGGACGAGACCGCGCGCGGCGGCCGACAGCGTGGCCGGGCCGATCAGCCGGGACTCCTCGGTGTCACCGCCCACCAGCCGGCCCCGCACGCCGAAGACCTGGTAGGTCTCGCCGAGGTTGTCGTGCGGCGCCGGGCGCCCGGCCCGCACCGCGTGCTGCACGACAGCCTGGTACGCCGCGAGGTCCTGGTCGAGCTGGCGGTTGAGGGCGTACTCCACCCGCCAGTACACGAACGCTGCCGCGCCGAGCAGCACGACGGTCATCGCCGCCGTGAAGCCGACCACCAGCCGGGTCACGATCGGACGTTCGGAGACGAGCGACCGGACCGTCATCGCCGGGGGCTCATGACCGACGCTCCTCCAGCCGGTAGCCGACCCCGCGCATCGTCTTGACCGACACCTGCTGCGACGGCGCGAGCCGGGCCCGCAGCCGCGACATGTGCACCTCGATCGAGTTGCTGCGGATGTCGACCTCGGACTCCCAGACGTCGTCGAACAGCCTGCCCCGGGTGACCACCCGGCCGGCGTTGTCCATCAGCGACTGGAGCATCGCGAACTCCCGGCGCGCCAGCGTGACCTCCTCGCCGGCGACCCAGACCCGGCGCTCGAGCGGGTCGAGCACCACGTCGCCGACGGTGATCCGGTGAGCGCTGTCCGGGTCGGCGCCGTGCAGCTCGCGGCGGCGTCCGATGGCCCGCACCCGGGCGGCCAGCTCCTCGAGCGCGAACGGCTTCACCAGGTAGTCGTCGGCCCCTGCCTCCAGCCCGGCCACCCGTTCCGGCACGGCACCGCGCGCGGTGAGCATCAGGATCGGGACGTCGTTGCCCTCCTTGCGCAGCGTGCGGCAGACCTCGGTGCCGCTCATCCCCGGCATCATCAGGTCCAGCACCACCGCGTCGACGTCCGGTCGGCGGGCCGCGTTGAGCGCGGTGACCCCGTCGTAGCAGCCCGTCGTCGTGGCGCCGTACTCCTCGAGATAGCCGGTGACGAGCTCCACCAGCCGCTTCTCGTCGTCGACGACCACCACGTGCACCACCCCAGCCTAGGCGCCGGACACCCGCGGCGCCTGCGGAGTGCCCTGGCTAGGCTCGACGCCGTGACCGGGTACGACGTGCGCAGCGCCGCGTTCGGGGAGCTCGACGCCCGCACCGGGTACCTGCTCTGGCAGCTGCGCTGCGCGGTGTTCGTCGTCGAGCAGCAGTGCCCCTACCTCGACCTCGACGGACGCGACCTCGAGCCCGGCACCCGGCACGTCTGGGTCGAGCGCGCCGCGACCCCGGTCGGGTACCTGCGGGTCCTCGACGACGGCAGCCACGCCCGGATCGGGCGGGTGGTGGTGGCCGCAGGGCACCGCGGCGCGGGGCTCGCCGGGGCCCTGATGCGCGCCGCGCTCGACCTCGTGCACGGCGTGCCGTCACGACTGGACGCGCAGGCCTACCTGGTCGACTGGTACGCCGGGCTCGGGTACCGGCCGACCGGTCCGGAGTTCCTCGACGACGGCATTCCCCATGTCCCCATGGAGCGCCCGGCCGGTGCCTGACCGGCTCGGACCAAGAGCGGAGGGCCGGAGCCCACAGTTCCGGGACTTCCAGCCGAGATGTCCGTTTTGTGGGACCATGCCAACCAGGACACCAGTCTCGGTACCCGACGGCGAGGGCCCGTGATGAGCAACCAGGTGGTCAGCCAGACCGAGCGCACCCAGGAGCGCAGCCTCGTCGTGCTGCTGGTCGGGCTGTTCATGATCCTGGTCCTGGTGCCGACCAGCATTCTGAGCGCCGGCCTGGGCTTCGCGGCAGCGCTGGTCGTGGGAACCGCGGAGATCGTCGGCGCCTGGAGGCTCGAGCCCGAGCCCGGCGCCGGGGTGCTGCGGCTGCTGCTCGGCGGCTTCGGCACCGTCACGCTGCTGCTCGGCGTGGCGACCTGGCTGCTCTGACTCCGGGCGGACCCGCCGTGGCTGGGGCCTCGGGGGAGCAGCTCCTCGATCGTGTCGAGCATGGAGTCCGCGGCACCCGAGACGCCCGGTCAGGCGAAGCGCACCTCGGCGCAGCGCTCACAGGTCAGCTCGCGGACGGGACCGGAGTCCTCGTACTCGACCGAGACCAGACGCCAGACGTGATCGTGAGGCGCGGCCGCGCCGTCACGGGGGCGGTGCGGGGGGACGACGTCGTCCACGAGGGAAGCCCGATCCTCCACGGTCATCCTTTCTTCGGCGTCAGCCGGCCGGAGACGGTGTCCGCCACGCCCTCGACGGCGCCGGGCGCGGAGCCCGCCGCGACGGCTTCGCTGCCCTCCTCGGCCGGACCTGTGACACCAGCAGTCTGCGTCGCGAACAGGTCCAAGCGCTGCACCGCCCGCGCGAAACGCCTGAACGTGTCGACACTGCCCACCCTTCCCTGGTCGAGGATGGTCTCGGCCCGGTTCCGCTGCCGGCAGGTCTAGCGGCTCGCCGCGCGGGGCTCGACGATCCGCACGGCGTCGCCGCGGGCCACCGGGCCCGGGACGACCACGTCGGCGACGACCCCGAGCTCGCCGTCGTGCGCCTCCCACAGGGTGCGGAGCAGGCGCTCGCCGGCCAGGTCCACCTGGGGCAGGTCGAGCATCACGCAGCGTGGCATCGGCCCCCGGACGGCGAGGACCGCCGCGCCGACGGCGACCTGTCGGCCGACCCAGCCGTCCTCGACGTACCCGTCGGCGTCGGTCTCGAGAACCAGGTTGGCCCGCAGTCGGCGTACGTCGACGGGGTTGCCGTGCGCTGCGGCCAGAGCCCGCACGCTCGAGGTGGTCACGAGGTGCAGCGGCCCCTCGTCGAAGTGCGAGACGGCCTCCTCGCGCGCCAGCCGCACGGAGCGTCCGACGTGCCGAGAGAGCGCGTCGTGCACCGCCGGGTCGTCGGCCCGGACCGCGCGGCCGTCCGGGAAGCCGATCACCGGCACCTCGCCGTCGTAGGTCGCGGTGAGGTCGAGCAACCCCGCCATCCGACGGAACCGCCTGCTCGACTTGCCGCTGCCGAGCTTGCCGTCGGGGTCGACCACCGACCAGGCCCGGTCACCGCGGAGGCCGCGCGCGTCGACGTCCGCCCCGTCGACCTCCTCGCCGACCAGGGACTTCACGGGGTAGCGCAGGAGCGTCCCGACCCGGCCCACGGCCTCGCGGTCGCAGGCGTAGCGGTCGGGGAGCACGCCGCCATCGTGGCAGACGAGCCGACGTGCGCGCCCAGCGTCCCGACCTGAAGGCCGTCGGCGGCCCACCTGTCCAGCAGCCGGTCCGAGGCCTCGAGGGTCCGCCGCCACGACCCCGGCGCCGAAGTCCGGTCGGTGTCGTGCAGAAGCACGGTCCCTCCGGGCCGCAGGGCACGCTTCACGGTCCGGGTGATGCCGACCGGCGTCGCGCGGGGCCGCCAGTCCCGACCCCAGGCCGACCAGAGCACGCTCTGCAGACCGGCGCGCCGGGCGGCCAGGACGCCTTCGGTGGTGAGCACGCCGTACGGCGGGCGGTACCAGCGGACCGGCGCGCCGCTCACCGCGCCGACGAGGTCGCACGTCCGCCGCAGCTCGTCGGTCAGGCCGCCGGGGCGTCTGCGGGCCAGGCACCGGTGGTCCCACCCGTGCACCGCGAGCTCGTGGCCCGCGGCGGCCATCTCGGCGACCAGGGAGGCGTTGGGCGCGACGTGCTCGCCGAGCAGGAAGAACGTTGCCCGCACCCGGTGCCGCTCGAGCAGGTCGAGGAAGTGCGGCGTCGACGACGGATCCGGGCCGTCGTCGTAGGTCAGCGCCACATGGCCGGACGTCGTCACGCCGGCCAGCCACGACAGGAGCCGCGCACGACCCGGTCGCTGCCCGCGACGGTGTCGAGGAGCCAGCCCCAGGACCCGGGTGCGGAACGGATCTGGCGCAGGCACGTCGCCGTCGCCCGTAGCAGCCGGCCGGGGCCGCGGGGCAACAGGCCGGCGATGTCCCGGACCCGGACGTCGTGGCCCCGCTCTCGGAACCGCCGGGCGATCTCCCGGGCGGCCGCGTCGTGCCCGGCGCCGAAGCTTCCGGACACCAGCGCGGCCGACGGTCGTCGGACACCACCAGCTGCCGACCGGATCTGGGTCACCGGGCTCCATTCACCGTCCGGACCGTCTCCGGAGTCACTGGACTCAACCAGACGAGAATGACGGCAACATGACGCTGCGGGGCCCCGGGCGCTCACGACCACGGAAACCCGTCCGGGCACGAGCCCGGGGAAGATCTGCAGGGAGTGCTGGATCGGCGGGAACCTATCCGCTGCGGGTGAGGCGCCGCGCGGCGCGGGAACGCACCCTGGCCCTGAGGTGGGGCAGCGTGCCCTGCCATCAGGAGGTTCGAGAGAGATGTCCTCGACTCAGTTCCAGATGCGTCGCACCGGGTGGGACGTCGTGCTGGGTGGTCTGCTGGTGATCGGTGGCCTGGTGATCCTCGGCGACGCCGCCCTGGCCACCACGGTCTCGATCATGTTCGTCGGGTGGGTCCTGCTCATCGTGGGCCTGCTCGGGCTGGTCGCCTCCCTGTTCCGCATCGGCAAGGGCGGCTTCTGGTCCGCGGCCCTCAGCGGCGGCGTCCTGACCGTGCTCGGGTTGTTCTTCCTGCGCAACACGCACGCCGCGGCCGTCACGCTCACGCTGCTCGCCGGGACGATCTTCCTGGTCAGCGGCGTGGTCCGACTGGTCGCGTCCGCCGCGGACCCGGACTACCGCGTCCCGCTCGTGGTCAGCGGTGCGATCTCGACGATCCTGGGCCTGATCGTGCTGTTCAACCTGTTCACCGCGTCGTACGTGCTGCTGGGCATCCTGCTCGGCATCCAGGTGCTCGTCGACGGGGTGATGATGATGCTGGTCGGGCGCTGGCACGTCGCCGCGACGTCGAACAGCCCGGTGGGAGGCGTGCCGGCGCACTGAGCGGCCGGGGGCGGTAGGTTCACCATGGTATGCAGGTGAACCTACCCTTCCCACGATGAGCACCTCGTGGGGAGCACCGGTTGCTCGACATACCGTGGTGGACCTCCCGCCTCCCGAGCCCGCTACATCCAGCCGCGGCGCTTGAACGCCAGGTACAGCCCGAAGCTGACTCCGAACATCAGCAGGAGCGCGAACGGGTAGCCGTACCACCAGTGCAGCTCGGGCATGTGGTCGAAGTTCATGCCGTAGATGCCGCCGACGACCGTGGGCGCGAACAGGATGGCCGCCCAGGCGGAGATCCGCTTGACCTCCTCGTTCTGGGCGTGCCCGGCGACCGAGAGCCGGCGCATCTCCTCGTTCTGCTCCTGGGCGACCAGGGTGGCGTTCACGGTGAGCATGTCGCGCAGCAGGTGCCGGAAGGACTCCAGGTGCTCGACGACGCCGGTGAGGTGGTCCTCGACGTCGCGGACGTAGCGGCGCAGCTCCTCGTCGATCCCGTACTTCTCGAACCCCGCGGCGAGGGCGTCGAAGATCTGCCTCAACGGGTCGGCGGCCCGCTGGAACTCGATCACCTCGCGGGTCAGCTGGTAGATCCGGCGCGACACCTGCGGGTCGCCGACGAAGACCTCGGTCTCGATCTCGTCGATGTCGTTGGAGAGCCCGGCGACGACCGGCGCGTAGTCGTCGACGATCCGGTCCATCACGGCGTACAGCACCGACTCGGGGCCGAGCCGGAGCAGGTCCGGGCGGCTCTCGAGGCGCTGGCGCACGCCCGCGAGGTCGGGCGCCTCGCTGTGCCGGACGGTGATCACGAAGTCCTCGCCGACGAACAGGTGCAGCTCGCCGAACTCCACCTCCTCGAGGTCGTCGAGGTACCGAGCGGCGCGGAGGACGACGAACAGCGTGTCCCCGTACCGCTCCAGCTTCGGCCGCTGGTGGGCGAGGATCGCGTCCTCGACCGCGAGCTCGTGCAGGTCGAACTCCCGGGCCAGCGAGACGATCTCGGACTGGTCGGGACGGTAGAGGCCGATCCACGCGATCGCGTCCTCACGCGCGTGCAGCTCGTTGTACGTCGCCACGAGCCCCGTCGGGGAGGACACCCGGTCGCCGTCCACGTACAGCGCGGAGTCGACGAGGCTGTTGCGGGCCGGACGGGACGGGATCGCGCCGTCGGCGAGCAGGGTCGGCGCCACCGACGTACGACGGCGCCGGGCCAGCTTGCGGAACGGGCGGGGCGGCTGCTCGGCCATGCGCACGAGGCTAGCGACGCCTACGGCCGCTCGTCCGGCGAAGCACCCCGGAGCCGTCCCGGCCGGGGGGCGGCCTCAGGCGCCGCCGTCCGCCTCGGCGACCCGGCCGCGCCCCCAGGCGATCGACAGCCGACCGCGCGCCGCCACGCCGCGTGCGCGCCGTCCCGGTCCCGGGGCCGATCTCCGAGCGCCACTCGGCCGCGCGGTGCCAGTTGCGCCCTGCAGCACCTGCCTGTCGGGCCAGTAGCCGGCGCCGAGCCCGGCGGCGTACGCCGCGCCGAGGGCGACGCTCTCGGCCATCATCGGCCGGATCACCGGGACGTCGAGGAAGTCGGCGAGCATCTGCATCAGCAGGTTGTTGGCGGTCATCCCGCCGTCCACGGCCAGCCACGTCATCGGCAGGCCGGCGTCCTGGACCATCGCGTCGACCACGTCGCTGGCCTGCCAGGCGGTCGCCTCCAGCACGGCCCGGGCCAGGTGGCCCTTGGTGACGTAGCCGGTCAGCCCGGTCACGACGCCCTGCGCGCTGCTCTCCCACCAGGGCGCGAACAGCCCGGAGAACGCCGGGACGACGTAGCAGCCGCCGTTGTCGTCGACGCTGCGGGCGAGCGTCTCGATCTCCGCAGCGGAGCGGATCAGGTCGAGGCTGGTCCGGCACCACTCCACGAGCGCCCCTGCGACCGCGATGGACCCCTCGAGCGCGTATACCGGCGGCTCGCCCTCGCTCGCGTGCGCCACTGTCGTGATCAGGCCCGACCGGGAGTGGACGATCTCGGGCCGCGTGTTCATCAGCAGGAAGCTGCCGGTGCCGAACGTGCACTTCGCGTCCCCGCGGTCGAAGGCGGTCTGGCCGAACAGCGACGCCTGCTGGTCGCCGAGGACCGCCCGGACCGGGATCCCCGGCGACCGGTCGGCGGGTGCTGCCGAAGTCGCTCGTCGACGGCCGGATCTCCGGCAGCATCGCCGCCGGGATCCGCATGCCTCCAGCAGCGCGGGATCCCAGGCCAGTGTCCGCAGGTCCATCAACATGGTCCGGCTGGCGTTGGTCACGTCGGTGACGTGAAGTCCACCGGTGAGCTTCCAGACCAGCCAGGTGTCCATGGTGCCGAACAGCAGCTCGCCCCGCTCGGCGCGGTCGCGCAGCCGCGGGTCGCTGTCGAGGATCCATCGGATCTTCGGGCCCGACGGGTACGGCGCCAGCGGCAGTCCGGTGCGCCGCGCAAGCTCGCCTGCGTCGAAGCCGTCGGTGAGCCCCTGAGGTCGGCGGCGGTCCGGGTGTCCTGCCACACGATCGCCGGCGCGACCGGGCGGCCGGTGTGCCGGTCCCAGACCACGGTGGTCTCCCGCTGGTTGGTGACGCCGAGCCCGACGACCTGCTCGGGTCCGACCCCGGCGTCGTGGAGCGCCTGCGGCACGAGCGTCTCGACGAGCCGCCAGATCTCCTCCGCGTCGTGCTCGACCCAGCCGGGCCGCGGGTAGTGCTGCTGGTGGCGGCGCTGGGCGACCGAGACCATCCGGCCCTGCCGGTCGTAGAGCAGGCAGCGGGTCGAGGTCGTGCCCTGGTCGATGGCGGCGACGTACGACGCGCTCACTCCTGCCGGCCGTGCCCGAGCTCGCGGGAGATCGGACCGGCCGGCGTCGACGACCCGCCGGGTCAGCGTGACGCGGGGGCGCAGCCGCTCGTCGCAGACCGCATCCACCGCGCCCTCGACCCCGACGGCCGCGACCACGAAGCCGGACCGGTCCCGCATCGGAGCCGCGATCCCGGCCAGGCCGGGCTGCCACTCCTCCACGTCCGCCGCCCAGCCGAGGTCGCGGACGTCGGCGATCTCGGGCTGCAGCCGGGCCGGGTCGCACACCGTGCGGTAGGTGAGCTGCTCCAGCGACCGTCCGACGAGGCTGCGGGCGGCTCGGGCGTCGTGCGCGAGCAGCACCTTGCCGAGCGCGGTGGCGTGCAGCGGCCGCGTGGTGCCGGTCTGCGCCGCCTGGTCGCTGCCGTCGGGGCTGTACACGTGGTGCACCACGAGGACCTGCCCGTCCTCGAAGCGGGTGACGAATGCGGCCTGCCCGGTGTGGCCGGCCAGCGCGTCGGTCCAGTTGAGCGCCCGGGCCTTCAGCTCGTTGCGGTCGAGCGGGGTCGCGCCGAGCCGCAGCAGCTCCGCGCCCATGCCGTACAGGCCGGTGTCCGGGTCCTGGTCGACGAAGCCCTCCTCGCGCAGCGTCTGCACGAGCCCGTGCACCGTGCCCTTGGCCAGCCCGAGCGTGCCGGCGAGCTGGGCGAGCGCGACCGGCTCGCGCGCCCCGGCGAGGACCCGCAGGATCGCCGCGGCACGCTCCACGGACTGCACCCGCGCCGGCATGCTGCCGACGTTACCCACCGTTCGGCAGTGCCGAACCCTCTGCTGTTCGGCGATGACGAACGACCGCTGTTGTGGCGCCGGTCACGCGCTCATAGTGTCGCGGCTCACATCAGTCGCTTCTATGGAGGTTTCTCGTGGACTCTTCGGAACGGAGGACCTTGCTCGGCGAGCTGGTCGCCGAGTTCTCCGGCACCGCGATCCTGATCCTGTTCGGGGTCGCCGTGGTGGCGCAGGTCGTGACCAGCAAGGGCAGTCTCGGCAGCCACGACTCGATCGCCTGGGCGTGGGGCCTCGGCGTCACGATGGGCGTCTACGTCGCCGCTCGGGTCAGTGGAGCGCACCTCAACCCGGCGGTCACCCTGGCGATGGCCGTCTTCGCCGGCTTCTCCTGGCGCAAGGTGGTGCCGTTCGCCCTCGCGCAGACCGCCGGCGCCTTCGTCGCCGCGCTCCTGGTCCGCTGGGCCTACTCCGACGCGATCGGGCTCGTCGACCCCAGGCACACCGTGGCCACGCAGGGGATCTTCTCCACGCTGCCCGGCAACGGCACGATGGACATCGGCGTCGGCACCGCCTTCCTCGACCAGGTCCTCGGCACCGCGATCCTGCTCTTCTTGATCATGGCGCTCACCGACACCCGCAACGACGCCCCGGTGAGCTGGATCGCCCCGGTCATCATCGGCCTCGTGGTCGTGGGGATCGGGATGGCCTGGGGCACCAACGCCGGCTACGCGATCAACCCGGCACGGGACTTCGGTCCGCGGCTGGCGAGCTTCTTCACCGGCTACCGGACCGCCTTCCAGGACCAGAACGGCAGCCTCTACTTCTGGGTCCCGCTCATCGCCCCGCTCATCGGCGGCGTGGTCGGGGCCGGGGCCTACAAGCTGGGAGCGGGCCGGTTCATGCCGGCCGACGAGTCCGACGAGCCCGGCGAGCCCGGCCGGATCCCCACCCAGCAGCAGCGCCTCACCGACGGCACCGCGCCCACCCGGGCGTGATCCCCCCGAGCCGACTCACCAGACACCTACCAGCAGACACCGTCACGAACCGAGGAGACGACACATGGCCGAGTACGTCGGCGCCATCGACCAAGGCACCACCAGCACCCGCTTCATGATCTTCGACCACGGCGGCAACGAGGTCGCCCGGCACCAGCTCGAGCACGAGCAGATCATGCCGAGGGCCGGCTGGGTCGAGCACAACCCGGTCGAGATCTGGGAGCGCACCAGCGCTGTGCTGCAGACCGCGCTGGGCCGCTCGAACCTGACCGGCGCGGACCTCGCGGCGCTCGGCATCACCAACCAGCGCGAGACGACGGTGGTGTGGAACAGGCGGACCGGACGCCCCTACTACAACGCGATCGTCTGGCAGGACACCCGCACCGACCGGATCGCCAAGGCCCTCGACAGCGACGGGCGCGGCGACGTGATCCGCCGCAAGGCCGGGCTGCCGCCGGCGACGTACTTCTCGGCGGGCAAGATCCAGTGGATCTTCGAGAACGTCGACGGGGTGCGGCAGGCGGCCGAGGCGGGGGACGCGATCTTCGGCAACACCGACGCCTGGCTGCTGTGGAACCTCACCGGCGGACCCCGCGGTGGCGTGCACATCACCGACGTCACCAACGCCAGCCGAACGATGCTGATGAACCTCGAGACGCTGGACTGGGACGACGAGCTGCTCGAGATGTTCGGCATCCCGCGCTCGATGCTCCCGGAGATCCGGCCGTCGTCGGACCCGGACCTCTACGGGCACACGCTCGAGAACGGCCCGCTCGGGACCGCCGTGCCGCTGTCGGCCGCCCTCGGCGACCAGCAGGCCGCGATGGTGGGGCAGGTCTGCCTCGCGCCGGGGGAGGCCAAGAACACCTACGGCACCGGCAACTTCCTGCTGCTCAACACCGGCACGGAGCTGGTCCGGTCGCAGAACGGCCTGCTCAGCACGGTCTGCTACCAGTTCGGCGAGGAGAAGCCGGTCTACGCGCTGGAGGGCTCGATCGCGGTGACCGGCTCGGCGGTGCAGTGGCTGCGCGACCAGCTCGGACTGATCACCGGCGCCTCGCACAGCGAGACGCTGGCCCGCGAGGTGCCCGACAACGGCGGCGTCTACTTCGTGCCGGCGTTCTCGGGGCTGTTCGCGCCGTACTGGCGGTCGGACGCCCGGGGAGCCATCGTCGGGCTCTCCCGGTTCAACACCAACGCGCACATCGCGCGCGCCACCCTCGAGGCGATCTGCTACCAGAGCCGCGACGTCGCCGAGGCGATGGAGAAGGACTCCGGCGTGCAGCTCGAGGTACTGAAGGTCGACGGCGGGGTCACGGCCAACAACCTCTGCATGCAGATCCAGGCCGACGTCCTCGGGGTGCCGGTGAGCCGGCCGGTGGTCGCCGAGACGACCGCCCTCGGCTCGGCGTACGCCGCCGGTCTCGCGGTCGGCTTCTGGTCGGACCGCGAGGAGCTTCGCAAGAACTGGAACGAGGACAGGCGCTGGGAGCCGGAGTGGAACGAGGAGCAGCGCGAGGCGGGGTACCGCGGCTGGCGCAAGGCCGTGGAGCGCACCCTCGACTGGGTGGACGTGGAGTGAGGACGTCGATGAGCAGGACTGCGGTGCACCTTGACCCCGAGCAGCGCCGGCAGGCGCTCGACGAGATGGCTCGCGAGCCGCTCGACGTGCTCGTCATCGGCGGCGGCGTCGTGGGAGCCGGGGCGGCGCTCGACGCGGCCACCCGCGGGCTGCGGGTCGGCCTGGTGGAGGCCCGCGACTATGCCTCCGGCACGTCGAGCCGCTCCAGCAAGCTGATCCATGGCGGGCTGCGCTACCTCGAGCAGCTCGACTTCGGCCTGGTCCGCGAGGCGCTGCGGGAGCGGTCCCTGATCCTCAACCGGCTGGCCCCGCACCTCGCCCGGCCGGTCCCGTTCCTCTACCCGCTCCAGCACCGGATGTGGGAGCGCCTCTACGTCGGCAGCGGCGTGCTGCTCTACGACACGATCGGCGGCCGCAAGGGTGTCCCGCACCACCGGCACCTGACGAAGCGGCAGGCGCTCAGGGAGTTCCCGTCGCTGCGCAAGGACGCGCTGGTCGGGGCCATCCAGTACTACGACGGCCAGGTCGACGACGCCCGGCACACCATGATGCTGTCGCGAACCGCCGCCGAGTACGGCGCGTGGTGCGCCAGCAGCGCCCGGGTGACCGGCTTCCTCCGGGAGGGCGACCGGGTCAGCGGTGCGAGGGTGACCGACCTGGAGTCCGGCAAGGATGTGGAGATCCGGGCCCGGCAGACGATCAACGCCGCCGGCGTGTGGACCGACGAGATCCAGGAGATGGTCGGCGGCCGCGGCCAGATCAACGTCCGGGCCTCCAAGGGCGTGCACATCGTCGTCCCCCGCGACCGGATCCGCTCTCGGACCGGGATCATCAGCCGCACCGAGAAGAGCGTGCTGTTCATCATCCCGTGGGGCACGGACTGGATCATCGGCACGACCGACACCGACTGGGCGCTCGACCTCGCGCACCCGGCGGCGAGCCGGTCGGACGTCGACTACCTCCTGGAGCACGCCAACCGGCTGCTCGCCACCCCGCTCACCCATGAGGACGTGGTCGGGGTCTACGCCGGGCTGCGGCCGCTGCTCTCCGGTGAGTCCGACGACACCAGCCAGCTCTCCCGCGAGCACGCCGTCGTCTCGCCGGTGGCCGGCCTCGTGATGGTGGCGGGCGGGAAGTACACGACGTACCGGGTGATGGCCAAGGACGCCGTCGACGCGGTCGCGCACGGCTTCACGCGCAAGGTGCCGCGCTGCTGCACCGACACCATCCCGCTCGTCGGGGCCGAGGGGTACGCCGCCGCGTGGAACCGGCGCGAGCAGCTGGCCGCCGAGTCGGGGCTGCACCTGGCCCGCGTCGAGCACCTCCTGCACCGCTACGGGTCGCTGGTGACCGAGCTGCTCGCGCTCGTCTCGGAGCGTCCCGAGCTCGCCGAGCCGCTGCCGGACGCCCCGATGTACCTGCGGGTGGAGGCGTACTACGCGGCGTGGGCGGAGGGCGCCCTGCACCTCGACGACATCCTCACCCGGCGAACCCGGATCTCGATCGAGGCCGGCGACCGTGGCGTCGCGGCGGCAGAGGAGGTGGCGGGGCTCGTCGCGCCGGTCCTGGGGTGGGAGGAGGAGCAGACCCGCAACGAGATCGAGCACTACCGTGCCCGGGTAGCCGCCGAGCTCGACTCCCAGGAGCAGCCCGACGACCGTACGGCGGACGCCGCCCGGCTCGGGGCCGCGGACGTGCGGCTCTCACAGCTGCCCTGACCGCAGGAGCGCCCGCCCCGTCCCCGGCCTGGCCGGGGACGGGGCGGGGGTCAGGGGCGGGTCAGCGCCCGCAACCGGCTCGGCAGGACCAGGAACGCCTCGGCCCGGAGCGCCGCGATGCTGATCCGGGGCAGGTCGGCCGACGACGCGAAGCAGACGTACCGGGGCACCCACTCCGGCTGGTACTTCGCGTTGGCCCGGTAGAGCGACTCGATCTGCCAGAAGCGAGACAGGCTCAGCAGGACCGCGCGCCACGCCCGCAGCACCGGACCGGCGCCGAGCCGCTCCCCGCGGGCGAAGACGCTCCGGAAGACCGCGAAGTTCAGCGACACCCGGTCGACGCCCAGGTCCGGCGCGGCCGACACGAGGTGGCTGACCATCTGCTCGACGATGCCGTTCGGGCAGGCGCGGTCCCGCCGCATCAGGTCGAGGGAGAGGCCGCGTCGCCCCCAGGGCACGAAGTGCAGCAGGCCGCGGAGCTCGCCGGTGCCGTCCCGGGACAGCACGACCACGGCCTGCGCGTCGTCGGCCGAGCCGAAGCGGCCGAGTGCCATGGAGAAGCCGCGTTCGACCGGCCCGTCGCGCCACTCCTCGGCCTTGGCCCGGAGCAGCTCGCGGGTCTCGGGGGCGAGGTCGGCCACCCGGTGACAGGTGACGGTGTAGCCGGCGCGGCAGCAGCGGGCGACCGCCTGTCGGACCGCGCGCATGCTCCGGCCCTGGAGCGGAGAAGTCGCCGACCCGGAGCACGGCCTCGTCCCCGAGCTCGAGGGCGTCCATGCCGAGCCGGTGGTAGGCCTCCGCAGCCCGTTCGCTGGCCGCCACGACCGCCGGGACCCAGCCGTAGGCGCGTGCCTCGGCGAGCCAGGCCGAGATGGCCCCCGGCCAGGCCTCGGGGTCACCGAGCGGGTCGCCTGCGGCCAGTGACGTGGTGCCGACCACCCGGTAGGTGACCGCGGCCTTGCCGCTCGGGGAGAAGATCACCGAACGGTCGTCGCGGAGCGCGAAGTACGACAGGGAGTCGATCTCTCCCCACGCGTCCACGAGGCCGGACAGCCTGGTGCGCTCGACGGCGCTCAAGGGGTGCGGGCCGCCGGCCGGCTGCAGGGCGACGAGCAGCGCCAGCAGGATGACCGCCGCGCCCAGGACGACCAGCGCGACGGCGGCGCGGCCCTGGTGCGACGGGTCGACGAAGCCGACCGGACCTGTGGCGCCGAACAGGCCGAGGAACGCCTGCTCCGCCCGGGCGACCGGCGAGGTGCCCGGCACCTGACCGGTGCGGTCCACGGTCAGCCAGGCCCATCCGACCAGCGTCGCGACGAGGGGTCCGACCAGCAGCACCACCGCGAGCCGCCGCACCGAGCGAGGATCCGGCCGGGCGGTGAACTCGGCGCGGGAGGTGGCCAGCAGGAGCAGCAGGACGACGGTCAGGGCCGCCTCCTCGACGTCGAGGCCCTTGAGCAGGTGCAGCACCACGGCGAGCGCGCTCAGGGTCGTGGCGAGCAGCCAGGCGCGCCGCTTGCCGCGGCGCAACCCCCGCGACACCAGGACCAGCATCAGGCCCACCGCGCCCGCACCGGTCGCGGCGGCGGCCGGGAACCCCGCCGGGACGATGTCGTTGACCAGGTCCGTGCGGGCCCGGATCTCCGGGGAGAGGGCGCTGAGCACGGTGACCGCTCCGACGAGGAAGACGATGCGGGCCAGCCAGCGTGGGGTGCGCAGCGCGGTCCACAACCCGCCGACCAGGCGGACCGCCCGCGGCTCGGCGCCTGAGCCGGCCACCGGCGACGAGACTGCGGTGTCGATGCCGCACCTCCCCTTCGGGTCGTGGGTGACCGTGACGGCTGCGTCGGTCCGGCCATGGGGACCACCCGCAGTCCAGGATGGCGGCTCGCCGCCCGGACGGCCACTGACGCGACGAGTCCTCATCGACTTCTTGGCCAATTCTTCGCCGGCCCCGGGGTGTGGGCGGCTCCAATGGACCCGGGCGAGGCGACTGCCGGCGCCTCTCGCCCCTGCTAGGAGCCGGTCATGGGCCTTCTCGGCACTCCGCTGTTGCTGGTCCTCGGGTTGCTCACCGTCCTGCTCCCGCTGGCCACCGTTGTGCTGTGGCCCCGGATCCACGGACCCCGCGCGCTGCGGCTCACGGCTCATGCGGGCCTCGTCGTCGGATGCCAGCTGGCCGCCGTCCTGCTGGTGGCCGCGACGGCCAACGACTACGGCTACTTCTACGGCTCCTGGCGCGACCTTTGGGGCGGGATCAGCCAGAGCATCACGGGCGCACCCTCCGGGAAGGTCTCGGTCCGGACCGTCGCAGGCACCGGCTTCACCGACCCGTCGCGGACCGGCGGGATCACCGCGGTCCGCGACCGGGCGTTCTCGAACCGGTCCGACCAGGCCGTCCGTGGCCTGCTCGAGTCCGCCGTGATCCGCGGCCCGATCACCGGCCTGCGCTCCCGCGCGCACATCTACCTTCCTCCGCAGTACTTCCAGAAGCAGTACGCCCACACGTCGTTCCCCGCCGTCGAGGTGCTGACCGGGTATCCCGGCAGCCCGCAGCAGCTCACCACCCGGCTGCCCTACCAGCGCCTGCTGCTGCGCGACCTGCACCACCACACGGCGCGGCCGATGGTGCTCGTGATGATGCGCTCGGCCGTCGTGTTCCCGCGCGACACCGAGTGCACCGACGTACCGGGCGGGCCGCAGGTGCAGACGTTCCTCGCCCAGGACGTGCCGCAGCAGATGGCCCACCACTACCGGGTGATCGCGAACGGCTGGGGCGCCGCGGGCGACTCCACGGGCGGCTACTGCGCGGCGAAGATCACCATGATGAACCCGTCGGTCTTCCACGCGGCGGCCTCCCTCTCGGGGTACTTCACCACGTTGCGCGACAACACGACCGGCGACCTGTGGGGCGGCTCGGCGACGGTACGCAGGCTCAACAACCTCGACTGGCGGCTTCGGCACATGAGCGCTCCGCCCGTCTCGATCCTGGTGACCTCCTCCCGCGACGAGCGCGGGCCGCTCGGGATCGCGAACTCCCGGCGGTTCATGGCGCTCGCCCGGCCTCCGCTGCGGATCAGCTCGATCATCGAGCCGCACGGCGGGCACGTCTTCACCACCTGGCTGCCGGAGATCCCGAAGGCCCTGAGCTGGCTCTCGCGCGCGGCTGACCGGCCGACGCCGACCCGGGCCTGAGGCCGGGTCAGCTCCGCGCCAGGCCCGGCAGCCCGGCCGCGAGCAGCCGGGCGGCGATCAGGTCCTGACCCCGGGCGTTCGGGTGGTTCCCGTCCGCGCCGAGCAGCCCGGTGGGGTCGCCGCCGGTGCGCGGGCCCTCGAACGGCGACACGAGGTCGACGTAGGTCGCACCCGCCCTGTCGGCGGCCGCCTTGATGCCGTCGTTGGCCAGGGCGGTCAGCCGGCGGGTGGCTCGCACGCCGATCCTGGGGTAGTCGCGGCGGGCCACGGCGCCGTCCTCGAAGACGTTCCAGTAGCCGGTGACGAGCACGGCGGTGGGCCGGGTTCCGCGCAGCCGGTGGATGGTCCGGATGATCTGCTCGACGTTGCGCTCCATGCTCAGCACGGCGTCCTGCACGCAGTCGGTGCGCCGGTCGCCGAGGCACCGGCCCTCGGTGACGTCGCGGTAGTAGCCGGAGAAGTCGTTGGCGCCGATCGTCAACAGGTCGATGTCGGCTCCCCGGACCGCCGCCGCCTCCCTCGACGACCTCGCGCGCAGCGCGGCGAGGAGCCGGCCGCTGTCCTCGCCGCTCCTGCCCAGGTTCTGCGACGTCGTGTGCACCCCGCGCGCGTACGCGAGCTTGCGGGCGTAGATGCCGGGGAAGGTGCTGCAGTGGCACGGGCCGCCCGACGTGACGGAGTCCCCCAGCGCCACGATGCTCCACGTGCCCGGATGCGGGGACGCGCGCGGGCTGGGGACGTGCAACGGCGCACCGGCCGAAGCGCCGTGCGCAGCCGCCGAACGGGTGCAGCCCGCCGACGCCAGGAGCGCGGCGAGCACCACCACCAGCGTCACCCATCGACGCGGGCGGGTCGTTCCCCCCGTTCCGAGGAACCGCACGCCTCGAGTATGCCGGTCGCCCGGTCCACCATGGGATGCAGGGCAACCGGTCCTTCCCACGACGAGCACCTCGTGGGAAGGACGGCTCCGTCGTGGGAAGGTGGTGCCAATGGTGAGCAGCGCTGCTCAGACCAGGCTCGGGCTGACCTCGTCCGCGGACTGCTGCTCGCTCTGGTCGGCCGTCTCCACCGGCGCCGGGGCGTTCCTGCCCAGCCACACGGTGGCGGTCGACGCCGCAGCTCCGGCGCCGAGCGCGGCCAGCGACCACCGGAGGCCGGCGGCCGGCATGCCCAGCGCGTTGTCCAGAGACACGTCCCCGGGCTTGTCCTCGGCGAGCGCCAGCAGGCCCGCGATCAGCACGAGGTTGTACTCGTAGCCGCCCTGGGTCACCCACGGTCCGCTCGACCAGTGCACCTTGCGGATCGCGGTGATCATCGTGCCGATCAGCGCCGAGCTCGCCAGTGGTGTGGCCAGAGCCGAGCACCAGCAGTGCGCCGCCCCCCGCCTCCGCGACACCGGCCGCGACCGCGTTGCGTTTCGGCGGGTTCAGCTCCAGGGACTTCATCATCCCGGCGGTGCCCTCCAGGCCCGGGCCGCCGAACCACCCCTTGAGCTTCTGCAGGCCGTGCCCGACGAACAGACCGCCGATCACGGTGCGGGCGACAAGGCGTGGGACGTTCATGGGCTCCTCCTGAGAACGGGTCACCCACCCATACCCACTCCGAAGGCTCGACTCACCTCGGCGCGGCAGGGCTACCGGGCCGGGCGGGTGCGGCTCGGGCCGGTCCCGGCGGTGTCGAGCGCTGGTCGCATCCGGTGGTACAGGTACGGAGCAAGACTCTTGGCGAAGAAGCCAAGGATGTGGTTCCTGTCCCCATACGCCACAGAACCGCCGATCGTGGAGTGACACAGGCTGCGGTCGCAGAAGAAGTGCAGCAGGTCGACCGGGACGACGGCGGGGTCGCCCGCAGACCGGGCCGCTCCGAGCAAGGGGTCGTGGCCGGCCGCCGAGCGGGCCGACTGGGTGCAGGGATCCTCGCGGGTCACCGCCTCGGCGACGCAGGTGGGGATGTCGCCGAGCTGCATCCTCGGCACGTCGCCGATGACCACGACCTTCTTGCCGGCGGCGGTCCACCGCGTCCAGAGGGTCTTGAAGCCCTGCTCCATCGTGGTCACGGTGGCCCTCCTCCCGAGCCCCCTGATGACGTAGTTGCGGCTGAACGCCGAGGTGACGACCACGTCGAGGCCGTCGTCCTCGGCCACGCGCCGCGCCACCTCAGCGTTCCACGCTCGACAGCTGGGCACGTACTGCGGGTAGTTCCGCGTGCGGATCGGTGCCGCGTTCGCCGGGCACGACCCCTTCAGGTACGTCGTGACGTTCCAGCCGTGCTTCACCGCGAGCTCGTCGAGGGCCGGACTCCACTGTCGGGCGTGCGAGTCGCCGACCAGAGCGATCTGCAGCCGGGACCGCTCGCGCGGGACTCCGAACTCGCACGTCTCCACCGTCGCAACAACGGGCTCCTGGATGCAGACCGAGCCCCAGTGGGGTATCGCAGTGGTGTCGTTCTCCACCCGGAGCAGGGCCGAGTCCGAGAAGCGGAGCCGGTGGGGGTGGGGGCATCCGTTCGCGATGGCCCGCGCGGCGAAGCAGCGACGCCCCGACGCCACCGCGACCTGCAAGTGGCCGGTCAGCCGGTCCAACGGCTGCTGCACCGTCGCCGAGACCAGGCTGCCGAGGAGTACCACGGCGGCCATGCCCACCGCCGCCGGCAGGAACGTCCGTAGCCGGGGTCCGCGCGTGAGCCATCGCGAACGGCGAACCGGATCCTCGACCAGCCGGGCGCTCAGCCAGGCCACGAGCACGGTGGCGGCCAGCAGTGCCACCTTGGCCGCCGGGGTCAGCGGCCGCCCCGTGACGTAGGGAACGAGCACGATCGGCGGCCAGTGCCACAGGTACAGCGAGTAGGAGATCCCGCCGACCCATAGCGCGGCGGCGTACCCGGAGCCGAGGTACCGGGGGGCACGACCGAGGAACGCGTCGCCGGCCCAGATCACCGCCACGGTGCCCAGCACCGGAAGCAGCGCGACCCATCCCGGCACGGCGGACTCCTCGTCGAAGAGCCACCACGAGCCCAGCAGCATCGTCCATCCGGCCACCGCGACGACCCGGCGCCCTCGGATGGGCACGCCTGCGGCGATGCGCGCGGGGACGAGCGCGAGGAGCCCGCCGAGACCGAGCTCCCACATCCGGGCGGGAGTCACGAAGTACGCCGCGCTCGGGTTCCGCGCCGTCTCCACGACCGAGTACAGCAGGGACGCGCCTACCACGGCCGCGAAGGCCGCGACCACGGTGGGTCGGGGCCGACTCATGCGACGGCCGATTGCGTAGGCGGCGAGGGCCAGCAGCGGCCAGACGAGGTAGAACTGCTCCTCCAGGGACAGGGACCAGTAGTGCGTCACCGGCGACGGTGAGCTCGCCGACGCGAAGTAGTCCTGCGCGTCGGCAGCCAACGTCCAGTTCTGGACGTAGAGCGCAGACGCGGTGATCTGCCGCATCACGCTGTCCCACTGCGTTGCCGGCACCACCAGTGCCGTGGCCACGGCCGAGACGAGAAGGACGAGGAGGCCGGCCGGGAGGAGCCGGCGCGCCCGACGCGCCCAGAAGGCGCCGAGATCGACCCGTCCGGATCGGTCGAGCTCGCGCAGCAGATGCGCGCTGATCAGATATCCCGAGATGACGAAGAAGATGTCGACCCCGACGTAGCCGCCGGGGAACATCCCCGGCGCGAGGTGGTTGGAGACCACGGCCAGCACCGCAGCAGCGCGCAGCAGCTGGATCTCCGGCCGAAGCCGCGAGACCGCCCCGGACGACGCCGGCTCCGGTCCGGGCCGCGTTCGTTCGAGCGCGGGGTGCTGGGCCACGGAGAGCAAGGCTAGACGCTGAGACCTCCGGCACGGGCAACCGGTGGGACGCGGGCGCGCCCGGTCGCGAGCTGCACGGCGCTCCTCAAGGCGCCCGGCTCCGAGGCCGTGGTCCTCCTGCGAGCCGGTGCGGCCGGAACCGGCTCGCCGCCGGCACCGGGGGCTAGGCTCCCGAGCACGCGTTCCAGTGCGGACCCACGAACTCCGGGAACCGGGCGCCGAGGTCGGCGGCCGGGACGGCCGCGGTGGTGCGCTGCGGTGCGGTGAACCCCACGCCGCCGCTCCGCAGCCGGTAGGTGCGGCGGGTGACCTCGAAGCGCTTCCCGTCGCGGCTCTGCACCGCCTGCGACAGGACCAGCCGACCGGACGCCGTGCAGCCGGCGCCGCGCGGGTAGACGACTCCGCCGCCCTCGACGAGGAAGGAGCCGTCGGGCTGGTCCGGCACGCGCACCGCTCGCAGCCGCCCGGCGGAGACGGTGAACAGCTGCGCCAGCTCGGCGTCGACCGCGCCACCGGTGTCCACCACGATGTCGGCCCCCGGCCGCGAGCCGAGGTGGGGAAGGCCGACGACGCGCGCGTGGATGCCCTTGATCGGTACGGCGGCGGGGACGAGGTGCCGGGCCTGCACGCCGCCGCCCTTCACCCGCACGGCGACGAACCCGCGACACGGCTTGGCTGCGCTCGGGTCCGAGGCGGCAGCGACGACGTCGCGCCTGCCGTCACCCGTCACGTCCACGCGGATGTGTGAGCTCTTCAGGGCCCGGCGTACCACGGCCTGGGCGTGCGGGCAGCCGGCGACTGTCACCGACTGGACACTCGACCGGACTCCCGACTGGGCCACCGGCTGCGCGCAGCCGGCCGTCGTGACCAGCCCGGCCACGACGGCCCCGAACAGCCAGATCCCGTGACGCACCCGCGCCTCCCCGTGACCGCGGTCGACCAACGCTCGACCTACCACCATGGTCACACCTGCACGCCCGGTTGGACGACGGTTCAGGGCCGATTCTCAGCAGTGTCTTCGGATATCCGCCCGGCCGACTCGGCTCAGAGGGTCTCGGTCACCTTCTTCAGACCGCGAGGCGCGTCCGGGTTCCCACCGCGGGTGATGGCCAGGTGCAGCGCGAGCTGCTGCAGCGGCAGGATCTCGAGGACCGGGGACAGCTCTTCGGGAACGTCGGCGGGCAGCGTGATGCCGCGTGTCGACAGGGCCACCGCCTCCTTGGTGCCGACGGTGAGCACGTCCGCGCCGGACTCGGTGAGCCTCGGGAGGATCGCCTCGACCGCCCGGCCCCCCGGGCCGTTGCCCACGACCGCCAGCACGGGGACCTGGGTGTCGACGATCGCGAGCGGCCCGTGCATCAGGTCGGCTCCGGAGAACGCCTGGGCCGACACGTACGACGTCTCCATGAGCTTGAGCGCCGCCTCGCGGGCCGAGGCGTAGGAGTAGCCGCGCGCCGTGGTGACGAGCCGCTGCGCGAAGCGGTAGCGCCGGGCCTCGTCGGCCACCTGGTCCTCGCACGCGAGGAGCTCGACGCCGAGGTCCGGCAGGGAGGCCGCCTCGTTGCGGGCGGCCCCGTGCACCCGGGTCAGCAGCAGGTACAGCGCGAGCATCTGGGCGGTGTAGGTCTTCGTGGCTGCCACCGCGCGCTCCGGCCCCGCCAGGACGTCGAGGTGCAGCTCGGCGGCCTCGGCCAGGGGTGAGCCGGCGTTGTTGGTCACCGCGACGGTCAGCGCGCCCTGCGTCCGCGCGACCTCGAGCGAGCGCACCAGGTCGGGTGACCCGCCGGACTGGCTGACCCCGATCATCAGGACGTCGCGCAGGTCCGGCTTGGCGCCGTACGCCGTCATGGTGGACGGCGACACGAGTCCCGCCGGGAGCTGGAGGTTCACCTCCACGACGTACTTGGCGTAGAGGGCTGCATGGTCGGAGGTCCCGCGTGCCGCGAGCAGCACCATCCGGGGGCGGCGGCGCCGTACCTGCTCGGCCAGCGACTCGAACTGCCGGGAGGCGAGCAGCCGGCGCCAGACCTCCGGTTGCTCGCGGATCTCGGCCCGCATGAGCGCGCCTGGTGCATGCTCGTTGGTCATCTCAGCCCCTGTCACGGTCGGTCGGTCCGTCACGGTCGGTCCGTCACGGTCGGTCCGTCACGGTCGCTGTGTCGCGGTCGGTGTCCGGTCCCCGGCCGCGGAGAGCAAAAAGCTCCGGCGGGCCGGGTAGCCCGGCCGTCTCGAAGGCCAGGAGGCAGGCGCCCGCCACTGGTGCATCGTGTCCGAAGTGCGCGAGGGTCAATCGCGGGGGGTACGGCACCAGGGCGCCCAGGGCGGCCTCGAGCCGCGGGAGGATCTGGCCGGCGGAGCGGAGCATGCCGCCCGAGACGGCGACGACCTCGGGGTCGAGCGCGACGGCCAGGTTCGCCACGGACCGCGCCGCGAGGTCGAGCGCGTCGCGACCCAGCGCCGCCAGCAGGGCCGGCTCGCCGACCAGCTGCGCCTCGTCGCCTCGCGCCATCGCGCTGAAGACCTCCTCGGCCCGGGTGTGGCGGCCGAGCAGCGCCGAGGCCGACGCCTGCAGGCCAGCGCCCGAGAAGCTCTCCTCCAACGGGGCCCGGCCGGCAGCGAACCCGTCGAGCGCTCCGCTCGAGGGGACCTGGTAGGCGATCTCGAGTGCTGCCCCGTGGGCTCCGCGCAGCAGTGCGCCGCCGACCACCGCTCCGGCGGAGATGCCCGTGCCGAGGTTGAGCAGGATGCCGTCCGAGACGTCGGCCAACGCTCCCCAGCGCGCCTCCGCGGCGGTTGCCGCCTTGGCGTCGTTGTCGGCGGCGACCGCGTCGACGCGCAGGCCGGTCCGTAGCGTCCTGACGAGAGCGACCTGCTCCCAGCCGTCGTTGTTCGGAGCCAGCCTCACCGAGTCGGCCTCCACGACTCCGGGCGTGACGACGGCCAGTCCGCACACCTCGACGTCGTGCCGTGCGCGGACGTCCGAGAGCAGCCGGCCGGCGACCTCGACCAGCCGGGACAGGACGGCGGCTGCCCCGTCGTCCGGGCGGGTGCGGATCCGCTCCCGTGCCAGGAGGTGGCCGCTGTCGGTCACCGCGCACAGCGAGATCTTCGTCCCGCCGATGTCGATGCCGACGACGGCCGGGGTGGTCACCGGCGGGCCCCCACGTCGCCGGTCGCGGGCTCCCCGAGGTCCTCCTCGTCGACGTTGAGGAGCCGGTGGTCGGCGTGCAGGTACTGCTCCTCGACGTGCTTCGGACCGAACGGCCACTCCCTCTTGCGGCGTGCCCAGACCAGGAACGCCGCCGTGCCGACGACGACCCAGAGGATGGACAGCTCGATGGGGTGCAGACCCGGCGCGTTGGCGTCGGCGTACCCGTAGATGACGATCCAGCCGACCGCGGCGACGATGCCGGGCACCGGGTACAGGAACATCCGGTACGGCCGGCGCAGGCCGGGCTGTCGACGGCGGAGCACGGTGAGCGCGAGGATCTGGGCCAGGGCCTGGACGAGCACCATCACGACGGTCAGCAGCTGGATGAGCACGGTCAGCGACGTGAGCTGGCCGAGCACGAACCCGATCGCGGTCACCACACCCATGGTGAGCAGGCCGACGGTGGGGAACTCCAGCCGCGGGTGCAGCCTGGCGAAGGACCGGAAGAACACCCCGTCGCGGGCCGCGTCGTACGGCACCCGCGAGCCGGCCAGAAGTCCGGCCAGCACGGACGCGAACGCCGTGACCAGGATGAACACGGTGACGACCTTGGCCGCCGTCGTGCCGACGGTTCGCTCGAGCACCAGCGATGCCACGGACGTGTAGGCCTGCGAGTTCGTGTCGAGCATCTGGTGCCAGTCCACCACGCCGAGCACGCCCACCTGCATGGCCAGGTAGACCACCATCATCGCGACGATCGCGAACACGATCGAGCGCGGGATCGTGCGGCCGGGGCGCCGGATCTCCGCTCCGAGGTACGCCGTGGTGTTGTAGCCGAGGTAGTCGTAGACGCCGACCGTCAGGCCGCCGGCGAAGCCGACCCAGAAGCTGCTGCGCGTGACGTCGAAGGCGTGCGGCGGGAACGTGAACACCTGCGCGGCGTGGAAGTGCGTGAAGGAGGCGACGATGACCGCCAGCAGCGTGCCGATCATGATCAGCCACAGGATCTGGGCGAGCCTGCCGATCGAGTCGATCCGCCGCCACAGCAGCGCCACGATGACCACGATCGCGGCCAGCCCCACCACGTAGCTCTCCGCCGTGGTCATCGACGGCCAGAGGTACTTCAGGTACGACACGAAGCCGTAGACGCCGGTGGACATGATCAGCGGGATGAACAGGATCGCCGTCCACACGAACAGGAACGGCATCAGCCGGCCGGTGCGGTACTGGAAGGCCTCACGCAGGTAGACGTACGTGCCGCCCGGACCCGGGCATCGCGGCGCCCAGCTCCGCCCACACGAGACCGTCGGCCAGGGCGAGCAGTGCCCCGAAGACCCACCCCATGATCGCCTGCGGGCCTCCGAACGTCACCACCATCGCGGGGATGGTGATGAAGGGCCCGATCCCGCACATCTGCGACATGTTGATCGCAGTGGCCTGCGGGATGCGGATCCGGCGCCGCAGATGCGGCTGGTGTCGTTCCTGCGTCTGGCTCATGACGGTCCCCGTCGACGATCGGTGAGCAGCGACGTACCCGCTCGTCGGTGATGTCACACGCCGACCGGGACGTCCGGCGCGGGCCCGCCATCTCGGGGCCGGATGCCATGCTTGCCTCGGCGGTCGAACAGGCCCCCGTCCCGAAGGAGTGAACCCGTGGACATGCGACTCGAGCTGGTCCCGTTGCGCTCGACCGACGTGGAGCGCAGCAAGGCCTTCTACGTCGACCAGGTGGGTTTCGACCTCGACCACGACGTCGAGCCGGGCAACGGCATGCGCATCGTGCAGCTGACTCCCCCGGGGTCGGCCTGCTCCGTCGTCGTGGGCGCGGGGATGGGTGACAACGACGCGGCCCCCGTCGTCGGCCTTCATCTGGTGGTGGACGACGTCGAGGAGGCCCGCCGCACACTCGTCGGCAACGGGATCGACGTCTCGGACGTCCACGACATGGGTGGAGTCCGCTACGCCTACTTCAGCGACCCCGACGGCAACTCCTGGGCGTTGCAGCAGATCTTCGGCTGATCACTGCGCGGGGCACGGTGTGACCCGGGACGTCACGCCTCTTGGTCGAGACCGTCGTCGACTCCCAGGAGGTAGCAATGCCCGGTGCCGGCAAGCCGACCACGCCGGTGGCGGTTGTGATCGCCGTGGTGGTTGCGGGCGTGCGTACGGCTCACGGCATGCCGGCGTCCGGTGCGCCGGGCGGCGCAGCGCCTGCACCCCGGGCTGCCGCTGCGCTGCGCTCGGTCCCGGCGACGGCGTCGCCTGATGGCGGCGGCAGCTCGTTCGGGTCGGTGTTCTCCAAGAGGACGACGGCCATGTCGTCGGTGAGCTCGCCGCTGGCGACGTGGCGGCGGACCGCGGCGACCACCTGTTCGAGGGCGCCGTCCAGCGGTTCGGTGCGGAGAAGTGGTGCCAGGGTGAGCGGGTCCAGGAACTCGGCTCGACGGTCGCGGGCCTCGCTGAGGCCGTCGGTGTAGAGCAGGAGCCTGTCTCCGACCGCCCACACGACGGTGGCCTCCTCCGCGCCGCCACCGAGCCCGAGGGGCCGGCCGGATGGCAGGTCCACGTAGGAGGACGTGCCGTCCGAGGCGGCGAGGACGGGGTGCGGGTGTCCACAGCTGAGGAGCGTGAGCGCGTCGCTCTCGCCCTCGATCTCGACCAGAACGGCGGTGACGAACTCCTCCTCGTCGAAGAACCGGACCAGGTAGCTGTCCATGTCGGTCGCGACGGTCGCGAGGGTGGGCTGGGTGGCCGCGGACTGCCGGAAGGCACGGATCGTGCGGGCGGCCTGCTCCACTCCGCTCAGGCCCTTGCCGCGCACGTCTCCGACGAGAAGCCGCGTGCGGCTGCCGGCCTGGTAGCCGTCGTAGAGATCCCCGCCGACCAGGGCGTCCTGTGCTGCCGACTGGTAGCGCGCCGCGATCCGCACGTTGCCGGCTCTCCCGGGCAGGATCGGGAGAATCGCCCGCTCGGCGGCCTCGGCGATCGCGGCGACTCGGATCAGGCTTCTCTCGCGGCGGACCCGGATGGCGGCGATCACCACGGCCGCCACACTGACCAGCACGACGTCGACGATGCGGATCTTCTGCTGGCTGGTGGCCCAGGTGTCGGTCCACCAGCCGGAGGCGACGGTGAGGCCGACCGCCGCAACGCCCAACGCCGCGGTCGACGGGGCAGACAACGCCGTGCAGGCGATCAGGGGCGCCATGGCGAGCAACCCGGCAACGACGAGGTCAGGTCTGGCGAACACGATGTCGATGCTCAGGACGACCATCAGCCACGCCACGGCGGCTACTGTGGTCCACCTGCGTGCCGCAGCCGCCGTCGCCATCGAGCCTCCATGACTCAGTCCCGTGCCTCTGAACCTACGGGACCGGTCGACCTCGGGCCACAGGACCGTTGGCCGACGGCACCGGCCGCAGCACGGCGGGCTCGCAGGGCTGACCTTCCGGTGGGCCGCCCGGAGCCCCGGCGGCCGCAAGCTCCGGCTGACCGAGGACGAGCTGTACGCGGCGATCCGGTTCCTCGGCGACGCCGGACGCATGACCGATGACGACCGGCAGGAGCTCATCCTGCTCTCCGACGTGCTGGGTGCGTCCATGCAGACGATCACGGTCAGCGACCCAGCGTTCGGCAACTCCACCGAGGCCACCGTGCTCGGCCCGTTCCACGCCGAGCACGCTCCGGAGATCGAGGGCGGCGACATCTCGGGCGCTGCCTCCGGAATCCCGTGCTGGGTCGAAGGCGTCGTCACGGGCGTCGCGGGGGGCCCGGTCCCGCACCCGCGCATCGAGGTCTGGGAGGCGGACGACCAGGGCTGCTACGACGTGCAGTACGGAGACGACCGGGTGGCGGAGCGCGCCCACCTGCGCGCCGACGATGCAGGCAGGTATCGGTTCTGGGCCATGAAGCCCACGCCGTACCCGATCCCGGACGACGGACCGGTCGGGGCGCTCCCCGGTGCGCGCCGCGCACCTGCACTTCCTGGTCACCGCGCCCGGATACCGTCGCCTCGTCACGCACATCTTCGTCGAGGGAGACGAGCAGCTGGTGCTGGGAGACTCGGTCTTCGGTGTCAGGGACTCGCTGGTCAAGACGTTCGAGGACCAGGCGGCCGGGACGCCCACGCCGGACGGGCGCGATCTGGGTGGACAGCCCTGGACTCGCACCCGGTTCGACATCGTGCTCGCGCCGGAGCGGTGAGGCGCGGGTCCGGTCAGCGCGGGTCCGGTCGGCGCGGATCCGCGCAGTCGGGCCGGCACAGCCGCAGGCCGATCGCGTCGAGCAGCACGGTACGGATCCTCCGGAGGTCGGCGGAGACGTAGGTGGCACCTCCGGTCACGTCGCTGATCGCGCGCAGCGACGCGGCGTCGCCGTCCGGGCCGTAGGCGACCGCGATCACCGGGACCGGCCGGGCCGGGTCGTCCTCGCGGCGCAGCCGGTCCAGCAGCCCGGACAGCCCGATGCCGTGCGGGTCCTGGTCGGCGCCGTCGGTGAGCACGACCACCGCGTTGGCGCGGGTCGGGTCGTAGCCGGCACGCACCCTGCGCACCGCCGCCAGCACCGTGTCGTACAGGCCCGTGGAGCCGTCCGGAACAGGCCGCATGGCGGCCAGGCCGGCGGCGAGCCGCGCCTGCTGACCCCGGTTCAGCGCACCGACCCGGACCAGCTCGCGGTAGTCGGTGCGGGGGGTGAGGTCGGTGGAGAACTCCCACAGGCCGATCCGAGAGCCCCGGGGCAGGAGCCCCAGCCCCGCAGCCGCGGCGCGCACGGTCAGAGCGAGGCGGGTGCGGCCGGTGCCCGGCACCGGGTCGGCCATCGAGCCGGAGACGTCGACGACGGCCAAGATCCGCGAGCCGCGGTCGAGGGTCGCGATCATGGAACGCGCGGTGTCCACGTCGTCGACGGACGGGGTCGCGACGCCGGCGACCCGCGCAGCGTCGATGCCGGAGACGGCGCGCAGTGCCGCGCCGGCCCGCCCGGAGGCGTCCCGGAACCCGCGGGCGGCGAGCAGGTGCCGCGCGTCGGGGCCGCGCAGCGCTGCGAGCAGACCGGCCGCGTCGAGGGTGATGTCGGGCGCACCGCCGGTCACGACGTACGGGTAGTCCAGGGAGGTGCCGGGGGCCGAGGAGTACACCGCGACGACCGGCCGGGTCGACGTGGCGTCGTGGGCCCAGACCACCTGCTCGGCCACCGGCACCGCCATCCGGCCGCGGGCGAGTCGGGCCGCCGTCGCTGGACGGGTCCCAGTGGTGGCGCTGCGCATCAGGCCGGCCAGGTCACTGCGGCCGGCGCGCGAGCGGTCGGCGGCGTGCTCGAGGCCGAGCAGCGCGGCGACGGCCGGGGCCGAGCGCGCCGGGTCCGGCCAGCCGGTCCGGACCGGGCGGGCGGTGGCGCCGGTGCCGAGCACGTCGGACAGATCGACCGACCGGTGGTCGGCCGCCAGGACCGCCGCCGTGCCGGGCGGCACAGCGAGGACCACCGGGGACGTGGCGACGGGGCCCGCCTCGCTGGCGAACGGTACGCCGGCCGTCTCGGCCTCGCGGACCCATACCGAGGAGTCGGGCACCCACACGTCGAAGGTGCGCCGGTCCCGCCGGTCGTGTCGCAGCGCGTCCAGCACCTCGGCCGCGGGGCGGGCCTGCACGTCAGCGCGCCAGCACTGGCCGTCCGCGGCGCTGCGCGCGGTCCGCGCCACCACGGGGGCGAGCTCGGGGGTCACCGCCACCCGGAGCACCCGAGCTCCACCCGGGCACCCATCGGACAGCCGTGACCGCAGCGCGGCCAACCCCCCGATGCCGGCCACGACCAGCGAGCCGACGACGGCGGCCGCGACCCCCAGCGCTCCCCTCTCGCCCCACGCAGAACGGCGACTGACCTTGCTCGCATGGCGACCCATGCACACAGGAGGCCGGGCAGGGCTGCCGTGATACCCGGAGCGGCCGGGTCAGTCGGGGAACAGCAGATGCATGCCCGAGATGGCCTCGGGCCCGTAGCCGACCGAGCCGACCGGCACCGCGCCGCCGATCGCCTCGACGACCGACGCGGTCCACACCGGGCCGAAGCCGCCGCACAGCTCGATCAGCTGCACCCCGTCGGCGACCATCTCGCGCGCGACCGGCAATGCCTGGGCCGGCTCGCTCACGCCCACCATCAGGGCGGTGAACGTGTCCGAGGCGATCTCCGTGCGGTGCACGGCCGGGTCGAGACCAGACCCCGTGACGACGAACCCGAACCGCTCAAGCGACATCGCTCGACTCCTCCGCGTCCGGCAGCCGGCAGTCCAGCACGACCTCGGCCAGCTCGTCCAGGGTGATGCCCGGCGGCACGTCGCCGGGGTCCACCACGACGCCGAGCTCGTCCTCCACCTCCGCGACCAGGGTCGCTGCCACCAGCGAGTCGACGCCGTAGTCCCACAGGGGGACGTCGCGGCGCACCGACGCCGGGTCGGCCGACACGACCTCGGCGAGCACCCCCGCCAGCCAGGCGGCGACGTCCTCGTGGGCGCGGCCAGACGACCGCATCCGGACCGGGTCAGCCATGACGTGGCCATCCCGTCAGTACCGCGACGTCCCCCTCCGCGAGGCGCACCGCGCACTCCTTCCGTCGTACCTTGCCGCTCGTCGTGCGGGGTACCGCGCCCCGGTCGACCACCAGCACCTCGACCTGCACCGGAAGCTCGGTGGTCACCGCTCGCACCGCCGCGGCGGCCGCCTCTGCAAGCTCCGCGGCGGGAGTGCGCCGATCCGCCTCGACCACCACGCGCACCCGGTCCGGGTCGCCGGCGTCGGCGAACGCGGCGGCCAGTCCCCACCCCAACGCGGGGTGGGCGTCCAGGACCAGGCGCTCGAAGTCCTGTGGGTAGTAGTTGACACCCCGGATGATCACCAGGTCCTTGAGCCGCCCCGTCACCACCAGCTCGCCGTCGTCGAGGAACCCCAGATCGCCGGTCCGCAGCCAGCGCCCTCCCGGCTCGCCGCGCAGCGCGGCGGCGAACGTCTCGCGGCTCTCCGCCGGCCGACCCCAGTAGCCGTCGCCATTGCTCTCGGCGCGCACCCAGAGCTCGCCGACCTGCCGCCCCGGGAGCCGGGCGGTGGTCGCCGGGTCGACCGCGACGACCTCCGTCGAAGGGTGCGGACGGCCGGCGCCGACCAGCGCAACGCCGCCCTCGTCGCCGGCGCGACGGGCCCACCCGCGGCCGAGCTCCTCGCGGTCGTAACGGGCCACGAACGCGGGGGCGTCGACGTCGTTGCCGCTGACGTAGAGCGTGGACTCTGCCAGGCCGTACGCCGGCGTGAACGAGGTCGGCGGCAGCCCGCAGCGGCCGAGTGCCTCGCGGACCAGGTCGACGGTCAGCGCCTGGACCGGCTCCGCTCCGCACAGCGCCATCCGCCAGCCGCTCAGGTCGAGGCCGGCCGCCGCCTCCGGGGTGAGCCTGGCGACCGCGAGCTGGTAGCCGAAGTCCGGGGCGGCGGCGATGGCGTCTCGCAGCCCGGAGATCGCCTCGAGCCAGCGCTCCGGGCGGACCAGGAAGGTCTCCGGCTCCATCACCACGCCGTCACCTCCGGAGTAGAGCGGCTGCAGCAGGCCGGAGCACAGACCCATGTCGTGGTACATCGGAAGCCAGCTCACGCAGGTCGAGGCGGGACCGATGGCGTACCGCTCGCTGATCGCCCGCTGGTTGGCCAGCATCGCCCGGTGCGTGATCACCACGCCACGGGGGACCGACGTGGAGCCCGAGGTGTACTGCAGGAAGGCGGGCAGGGCCGGGTCCACCTCACCGAGCCCGGGCAGGTCGTCGCGGCCCGCGGCCCCCGGTGCGGGGTCGGCGTCGAGCAGGTGCAGCACGGCCAGCGCCGGGTGCTCCTCGGCGGCGGCCCCGAGAACCTCGGCCAGCGCGTCGAGCGAGGTCCCGGGCACCACGGCGGCCACCGGCCGGGCGTCCGTGCAGATCGCGGTCAGCCGGCCGAGACGACGGGCCCCGCGAGGGTCCCGTCCGCGCAGGCCGCCGGTCCGGATCGGTGGCACCGGAACGGCCACGAGACCGGCGTACAGGCAGGCCAGGAAGCCCTTGTGGAAACCGAGCGCGGGCATCGCCGGCACCAGCACCCGGTCGCCGGGCTCGGCGACCTCCAGCAGCGCGGTGGCCAGGCTACGGGCGTCGCGGTCCAGCTCCGCGGCGGTGCGGGTCTCGGCGACCTCGCCGTCGCGGTCCAGGGCGGTCAGCACGGTCCGGCCCGGAGTACGCCGAGCGGCCTCGGCCAGGATCGCGGCCACGGTCGGTGCTGCGAGAGAGGTGCCGGGAGCGGCGGTGGTGCTCAGGACGGACGAGGTCATGCGACGGCTCCTTGCCTGGGTCGGATGCTGGTCGGGCTGCTGATGAGCAGCTCGTGCGGGTGGCGCTGGACGGGCAACGGCACCGGCACCGGGTAGCGCCCCGTGATGCAGCCGGTGCAGAACCCCCGCGGGTCCTGCCCGGTCGCGGCCAGCGCCTCCTCCAGGGGAAGGTAGGCGAGGCTGTCGCAGCCGAGCCGGTCCGCCATCTCCGACAGCGTGGAGACCGCGGCGGCGAGGTCGGCCTGGTCGCCCGCGTCGATGCCGAGCCGGCAGGGCCACCGCCAAGGTGGCGAGGCGATCCGCAGGTGCACCTCCGCGGCACCGGCCTCGCGCAGCATCCGGACCACGGAGCGGGTCGTGGTGCCTCGCACCAGGGAGTCGTCCACGACGACCACCCTCCGGCCGCGGACCAGGCCGGGCACCGCGACCAGCTTGGCCCGCACGGCGGCCTCGCGCAGGTCCTGGGCCGGCGCCAGGAAGGAGCGCCCCTCCCGGACGAGCCGGATCCCCTCGACGTAGCGCAGGCCGCTGCCCGCGGCGTACCCGCGCGCGGCGGGCACCGCCGAGGACGGCACGGGGACGACGACGTCACGCGACCCACGGGCCCCCTGCAGGGGCGCGACCGCGGCCAGCAGCTCCCCGGCGCGGTGCCGGGCCCGCTCGACGGACCGGCCGCCGATGACGGCGTCCGGGCGTGCGAAGTAGACCAGCTCGAACATGCACAGCCGTGGGCCGACCTCGTCGGCGGGGAAGGGGTGCAGCGACCGCACGCTGTCCCCGTCGAGCACGACCACCTCCCCGGGCTGCACGTCGCGGACCACGACGGCCCCCATCGCGGCCAGGGCCGGCGTCTCGGAGGCCAGCGCCCAGCCGTCGGCCAGGCGGCCCAGGCTGAGCGGCCGCATGCCGTGCCGGTCCCGGACCCCGTAGACGCGGGTGCCGTCGGTGAGCACGAGCACGAACGACCCGACGAGCCGGGGCAGCAGCGAGGCGACCGCCTCCTCGAACGCGGCGCGGTGCTCGGGGGTGCTCGCCCGCGGAGCCTCGGTCAGGCGAGCGGCGAGCAGGGTCGCGACCAGCTCGCTGTCGGTGCGCTCGGGGTCGTCCGGGAGCCCGGCGGACCGGGCGAGCTCGGTGCAGTTGACCAGGCTGCCGTTGTGCGCCACCGCAAGCCACCGGCCGCCGACCTCGCGCACCACGGGTTGTGCGCCCGCCGCGCCGCGGGTCCCGTACGTCGAGTACCGGACGTGACCCACGCCCAGACCGCCGGCGAGCGACTCCACCGTCGCCAACGGGAGCGCCGACCGCACCAGCCCCGGACCGAGCATCACCCTGCGGGTCCCGGCCACGGGGTCGGCGACCACGATCCCGGCACTGTCCTCCCCGCGGTGCTGGAGCGCCAGCAGCCCATCGCGCACCAGCCGACCGGCACGGCTGCCGGCGCCGAGCAGGCCGACCACTCCGCAGGCGTCGCGGGGTCGGTCGTCGGTGAGCGCCGATCGGGTCATCGCGGGCTCCCTGCCGACGTGGTCGCGAGCAGGTCGGCGAGGTCGTCGATCGTCGGGACGACGATGTCGCTGCAGGACAGCACCGCGAGGTTCTGACGCATGGTCGTGACGGCCACCACGCAACGGCCCGCGGCGTGCCCGGCCCACATCTCGGCGGCGGTGCCCATGCTCGCCTCATGGCCGGGCAGCCAGGCGAGGCACACGTCGCTGGCCGCGCTGAGAGACACCAGCCGGTCGAAGACCCCGGTGAGCAGGAGCAGGGGGTCCGCGAGCCGCTCGCGGAGCAGCGTGCCGGCGTCCGCGAGCGCGTCGTGGGCCGCACGGATCCGGTCGGCCTCGGGCAGCAGCCACTCGACCAACAGCTCGCCCGGGTCGCGCACCTCGGCGTCCGGCCGGTGCGCGAGCACCAGGTCGCGCAGCCGGGCGCGGTAGCCCTGGTCCGCCAGGTCGCTGCCGCCACGGGACCCCTGCATCGTCCCGGCGAGGAAGAACGTCCGGGCCTCGCGGAGCCGCTCCACGGCGCTCACTCGTCCACCGCCGAGTAGTCGGGCAGCTCGAGACCCGGTGGAGCGACCCGGCGGTGGATCCGGACTCCGGCCAGCACGAACTCGACCACGTCCTGCGGTGTCGAGCCCACCGAGCGCGCGAGCTGCTGCAGGGTGCCGTCGAACCGGGAGCCACCGGGCCGGCTCACCGCACCCTGGTTGTCGCGCGCCACCAGCCCGCCCCGCGCCGGTGGCCGGCCGTCCGGCTGGGCGGTCAGCGGGTAGACGACCTCGCGGACGTCGAGGGTCTGCGGGTCCACCGCCCGGATCGAGAGGTTGTTCTGCTCCGGGTGCAGCAGGATCGGTCGCACCACGTCGGCGGGCGGTGGCACCACGTGCAGCTCCTTCTCGGTGTCCAGCGTGAAGAGCCGGCTCACCGCGTAGCCGCCCGAGGCAGGCTTGAAGCGGATGTACTCCAGGCGCAGCCGGCCGCGGGCCGGGCTCCAGACCGCGCGCACCCGCGCGGGGCGCGGGGTGCCGTCGGCGGCCCGGCGGACCGGAAGTGCCGGGACGGTGGCCGCGACCGTGCCGCCCGGACGGGCGTCCGCCAGGCGCAGCCGGATCGGCTCGCGGTGCATGAGGTACGGATCCAGCACCTCGAGCCCGTCGTCTCGCCGGACGACGGCCGCGACGTGCCGGCCGTCCACGAGGTAGGCCACCTGCGGTCCGCCGGCCGCGGCGAGGCGACGGCCGACCTCGAAGGACTGGAAGGCGCAGGAGACGCCGTACGCCGCGGGCACCGGCGTCTCGCCGAAGTACTCGTGGAACTGGGAGGCACTGCTGTACGGGACCTCGACGACCACCGCGGCGAGCACCCTCGCGAGCAGGTCGGTCCCGGGGTGGTCGGCGGCCTCGGCCCGGCTCACCGCGCTCACGAGAGCCGCCCCAGCTCGCGGCGCAGCAGTCGGAGGTAGGTGGTCAGCTCGAACTGGGTCAGGCTGCGCGGCGAGTCGATGAAGTCGATGCCGCCCGTGACGTCGGCGACGCCGGAGCGCTTCGCCTCGGCGAGCCGGCGCGCCTGCGGGGTCCCTTCCTCGGAGCTCCGGATGAAGCGCGCGACCAGCCTGGTCTGCAGATCCACCGTCGGGAAGTGCCCACCGGTGCCGTCGGTGAGGCCGGCCACGAACAGGTTGTCGTGCCGCCGGGACATCGCCATCAGGTACAGGTCCGGCCGGCCGTCGCGCCACCCGAGGTGCTCGCCGTCGAGGAACGGCATGCTGATCCGGAACCCGGTGGCGTACACGATCACGTCGACCGCGTCGACGGTGCCGTCCACGAAGTGCACCTTGTCGCCGTCGAGGCGCTCGATGTCGGGTCGCGGCGAGACCCGGCCGTGGGCCACGTAGTACGGCAGCAGGGAGTTCACGATCGGGGGCGACTCGAGCAGCTTGTGGTCCGGCGCCGGAAGCCCGAAGTCCTGCGGTCTCCCGAAGGCGACCCGGAGCAGGGCGCGGTACCCGACGCGCACCAGGCCGATCGGCAGCCGCAGCGACTGGGAGCTCCGGCCGATCTGGTCGACCGGCCTGCCGAACACGAACTTGGGCACGAAGTGGTAGCCCCGACGCATGCTGATCGTCACCGACTCGGCATGGCGCGCCGCGTCCACCGCGATGTCGCAGCCGGAGTTGCCGGCGCCGACGACCAGCACCCGCTTGCCGTCGAACAGCGAGGGGTCCTCGTAGTCGCGCGAGTGCAGGCTCGTGCCGTGGAAGGCGCCCGGGTATCCGGGCAGCTGCGGTGACCAGTTGTGGCCGTTCGCGACGATCACGCCCCGGTAGTGGCGCACCGTGCCGTCGGCGGTCCGGACCCGCCAGCCGGTCTCCTCCGGGTCGACGTGCACGACCTCCTGGCCGAAGCGGATGTGCCCGGTCAGGTCGTGCTCGGCGGCGAACGAGCGCAGGTAGTCCCGGATCGCCTCGTGGCGCGGGTACACGGGAAGGTCGTCGGCGAGAGGGAAGTCCTCGTAGGCCGTGACCGGCTTCGAGGTGATCGTGTGCGTGGTCGCGTAGACCGAGCTGCGCGGGTTCGTCCGGTCCCAGATCCCGCCCACCTCGGAGTGCGCTTCGAGCACCTCGAACGCGATCCCCTCGTTCTGCAGGTTGCGGGCGGCGGCCAGTCCCGAGGGCCCGGCTCCGATCACGGCGTACGGCAGGCTCATGGGACCCCCCGGCTCGGAGCGGGCGCGGCTCGCCTCGCTCTTCGACAAACAGGAGCGGGCGCGCAGCCGGTTGATACATCGGCCGGCCCGTGTATCAACCGGGCCGGCAGGCGCTCATCTGCACGTGGGTCCCGGCCGGGGCCGGACGGGAGCACGCGGGCGATGGGCCGACACGAGCCGACCGGACGCTGGAGCCGCTGGGGGGGCGCCGTGCACCGCCGTCGCTGGCCGATGGTGGTCGGCTGGCTGGTCCTGCTCGCGATCAGCACACCGCTCCTGTGGTCGCTGACCGGCAACCTGGACTCGGGGGGCTTCGAGGTCCCCGGGTCGCAGTCGCTGCGGGTCGCCACCCTCAAGCAGACCGCCCTGCCGGGTGAGCACGTGCGTACCAGCGTGCTCGTGCTGCACTCCGACCGGCTCAGGGTCGGCGACCGGACGTACACCGCCGCGGTGGACGTGGCCCGCCGTGCGCTGCGCGGCGCCCCCGGCGTCGCCGAGGTCACCGACCCGCTCACCAGCCCGGGCTCGGTCTCCCCGGACCGGCACACCGCGATCGTCGGCGTCGGCATCGACGAGCGCCAGGACGCCGCCTTCGCGCACGCCGCGACGCTTCAGGAACGCGTGGACCGGGCCCTGTCCGGTACCACGGTGTCCGGGGACATGGCCGGTGACGCACCGTTCTACGCCGCCTTCCAGGCCACCGCCTCGGCGGACCTGAAGGGTGTCGAGCCGGTGATCGCGCCGCTCAGCGCACTGATCCTGGTCGTGGCCCTGGGGGCGGCGCTGCTCGGCCTCGTCCCGCTGCTGGTCGCGGGGCTCGCGCTGGCCGTCTCGCTCGGCCTGGTCTCGCTGCTGGCCGAGCACACCACCGTCAACATCCTCACGCAGAACATCGCCACGATGATCGGACTCGGTGTCGGCATCGACTACACGCTGTTCGTGCTCCGACCCTTCCGGCAGGCGCTGCGCCGCACGGGCGACCCGGGCCTCGCGATGGCCGAGGCGATGGCCGAGTGCGGCCGGGGCGTCTCGGTGTCCGCCCTGACCGTGGTGCTCGCGCTGTCCGGGACGCTGCTGGTCGACGTCCCGGCGTACCGGTCCATGGGGCTCGGGGCCATGGTCGCGGTCGCGGTCGCCGCGACGGCGTCGCTGACGCTGCTGCCGGCGATGCTGTGCACCCTCGGTCGGCGGGTGGAGCTCGGCAGGCTGCGCACGCCGCGCGGCCACGTCCGGCGGCGATGGGCGGGGTGGGCGACGTGGCCGGTGCGCCGACCGTGGGTCGCCGCACCGGTGGCCGTGGTCCTCCTCGGCGTGCTGGCCGTCCCCGCGCTGTCGATGCGGCTCGGCACGTCCGGGCCTGCCATCCTGCCCGCCGACGCCGCACCGCGGGTGGCGGCCGAACGGCTGGCGGACGGCTTCGGCGGAGGCTCCGCGAGCCCGGTCGAGGTGGCCCTGCTGCTGCCGTCGGCGCCCGATGCGCCCGCCACCCGGGTCGACATGGCGACCGTGCGGGCGGCGCTGACCGACCGGACCGAGGTGCTGCGGGTGCTGCCGACCCAGGTGCGCGGGTCGCGGACCCGCACGACTGCTCTGCTCACGGTGGTCACGGACCACGGTCCGCAGTCGGACCAGGTCATCGGCCTGGTCAAGGCCCTGCGCAGCGAGCTACCCCGGCTCGTGGACGACGGCACGACCGTGCTCGTCGGCGGGGAGCCCGCCCAGAACGTCGACCTCAACGACCAGGTCGGAGGCAGCCTCCCGCTGGTGATCGCCTGGGTCCTGCTGATGTCGTTCACCCTGCTCCTGGTCGCCTTCCGCAGCGTGCTGATCGCAGCCAAGGCGGTGGCCACCAACCTGCTGTCGGTGCTCGCGACGTACGGCGTCCTCGTGCTGGTGTTCCAGGAGGGACACGGAGCCGCGCTGCTGGCGGTCGCGGCGCCCGGCTTCATCGAGGTCTTCCTGCCGCTGTTCCTGTTCTGCATCCTGTTCGGGCTGTCCATGGACTACGAGGTGTTCCTGCTCACCGAGGTGCGCGCCCAGCGGCTGCGTGGTGCCACCTGCACCGAGGCGACCACCCACGCGGTGCGCTCGACGGCCGGGGTCATCACCACCGCGGCGGCGATCATGGTGGTGGTCTTCACCGGCTTCGCGACCACCAGCCTCACCCCGATCCAGGCCATCGGGTTCGGCCTCGCGGTGGCCGTCCTGATCGACGCCACCGTGGTACGGCTGGTGCTGGTGCCCGCGGTGCTGGTGCTACTCGGGGAGCGCAACTGGTGGCTGCCGCGCTGGCTGGACACCGTGCTGCCCGGGTCGTCGCAGCCGCGGTCGGCACGGGTCCGGGTGCCCCGGCAGCACCAGGCGCCGGAGCCCGACCCGGCTCCCTCGCCTCCCCTCGCCCTCACGGACGTGCGGGTCGAGGTGCCCGGTCGCGCGGTCGCGCGGCACCTCGAGGATGCGCAGCCGTGAGCGGACGTCGCTCTCAGCCGGTGACCTCGAACAGCGCGCACTGCCAGTTCAGACCGAAGCCGGCGATCGGCACCGCCACCAGCTCACCGCCGCGGGGCCGGCCGGAGCGCAGCAGGTCGTCGAGGTTGACGAAGGCGTCGCCGGCGATCAGGTGCCCGACCTCGGCGACGGAGGGCGCGTGCACTCGGGCGTCGTCGATGCCGAGCAGCCGGGCCAGGATCGGTGCGACGCGGACGTTGGTGTTCTGTGGCACGACCCAGTCGATCTCGCGCGGACTCAGCCCGAGGCGCGTGCAGGCGGCCTCCACCACGGCGCAGGTGTAGGTGAAGAACGCACCGACCGTCTCGTCGTCGTCGGCGTCCACGAGGCCGCCGTTGGTGAGCTGGTGCACCCCGAGCAGCCGCAGCCGGCCGCGTCGGGTCGACATGGTGCAGGCCACCGCGCCGTCCGAGACCAGGTTGTACGCCTGCTCGTACGACGCGCCCTGCGGGAACCGGTCGGCGGTCAGGCACAGCACGTCCTCGAGGTCCGGCTCGGTGAGCATCAGCGCGCGGGCCACCCGGAGGCCGCCGAGCAGCCCGGTGCAGGCCTGCTGGCCGATGCCGAGGACCATCGCGCCGGGCCGACCGAGGTCGGCCTGCAGCCGGCTGCCCGGGTAGCGCATCAGGTGCTTCACGTCGCCGCTGGCCCGGAAGTCCGCCTCGTCGCCGGTGTTCGCGCTGCCCGGCAGGCAGGTCGCCCAGACGATGCCACCCAGGACCTCCGGCAGCGGCCCGAGTCCCGCCACCGCGCGGACGGCGAGGTCGTAGGCCGTCGTGTCCGGGGCGCAGGTGTGGTGCCCGGCGAAGCCGGCGTCGCGCAGCTGCGCGGGGGTCGAGACCACCAGCCCGGCCGCGTGCGCCTGCTCCACGTCACGGGTAGTGTCCCCCAGCGCCCAGGAGATCCGGTGCAGGTAGACGTCAGGCACGGGACTCCACCAGGTCGACCACGTCGCCCACGGTGCGCAGCCGCTGCACGTCGGTGTGGTCGAACCGGACCCGGAACTCGTCCTGCAGCTCGAGGACCAGCTCCACCAGCACGAACGAGTCGACGGCCAGCTCGGCGAGCTCGGTGTCCGGCCCCACCCGCTCGCGCGGCCGGCGCAGCACCTCGGCGACCCGTTCGAGGACCCGGTCCGCCAGGGCGCTCACCGCGCACCACCGGCGCGCTGGAGCAGGAATCCGAGCCGGTCCTCGTGCTCGCGCAGCGTGGCCGCGTAGACCTCGCGGTCGGCGTCCTGGTATCGGCGTACCGTGCACCGGACGTGCTCGGCGCCGTACTCCCCCTCCATGTCCCTCAGCGCCCGGCGCACCCAGGCGATGTGCCAGCGCTCGTCGACCATGATCGTGCCCAGGGTCCGGGCCACCGCCGGCTCGATGCCTGGGACGGCGAGATGCCGGGCGTACTGGTTGACCACGCGCCGCTCGAAGACGGAGGTGACCGCCAGCACCTCCATGAGGTTCGCCGGGAGTCCGGCGGCGGCGAGGTACTGGTCCTGGTAGGAGACCCCGAGCTTGAGCGCGCTGGCGCCCAGCTCGCTGATGCAGTCGGTCCAGTACCGCGCGTGCTGGGCCTCGTCGGCGAAGTGCCGGGTCAGGTCCTCCTGCACCGGACCCGGCGGCTGGGCGCGCGCCAGCCGGCCGAAGAACAGCGCGCCGCTGATCTCCGAGCTGCGGTAGTAGCTGAGCAGCCACCGCTGCGTGTCGCCGAGCGCGGTGCGCGCGGGCGCCAGCTCCGGGTCGCCGAGGACCGGGTCGGGCAGCCCGCCGTCCTCGAGGCGCCGCTCGATCTCGTCCTGGGTCAGCTGGGTCGTCCGGCTCATGCCGACGTCCTCTCGGGTAGCGCGATCGCGAGCAGCAGGCCGGGCAGGAGGAAGGACCGGAAACCGAACCGCCGCCGGCCGCGGGTTGCGACGCCTTCGGTGCCGCCCGGGGTGTGGCAGATCTCGGAGACCCGGTAGTCACGCAGCAGCAGCCCGGCATTGTCGAGGTCGGCCTTGAACACCGCCTCCTTCACCGTCCAGAGCTGCTGGAGCGCGCCCGGGTCGCCGGCCTGCTCCCGGTCTGCCAGGAAGTAGCGGGCCGTGCGCGGGTCCACGGTCCGGGGAAGCTCGACGTCCACGCCGACCCCGGCGGCCGGGCAGGACCGCACGCCGACGGCGACCGCGCAGCCGGCACTGTGCGAGAGCGACAGCGCTGGGTGCGGGAACCGGACCGTGAGCGGGTCGGAGCGGTCGCCGCGCTTGTCCAGCACCCGGGCCAGAGCCGAGCGGCCGAGGCGGAACTCGTGCTCGCGGTAGCCGCCGGACCCGGCCGCCGCCATCGCGACCGCGACGTGCAGCGTGTCGCCGAGGAGGCCCTCGAGCGTGGCCTCCAGGCTCTGCGCGGCACGAGCCGTGTCGCGGCCGGCGAGCGGGTGCGGGAGGAGGTCAGGCCGGGACACGCGAGCCCTCCCGCCGGAGCAGCGCCTCGCAGGTGGCCGCGAACACGGCCGCGGCGTCGTCCGGCCGGTAGCCGGGCAACAGCCGGCGCAGCGCGTCGTTGCCGACCTGCTTGGGCACGTAGAGCTGGCGGGCGAACGGCAGCAGGCTGCCGAGCGCCTGCCCGAGCACCCCGCCGCCGAACGAGCCGACCCCCTCGGCCAGCAGACCGAAGGCCGTCAGGTCGGCGAAGCGCGGCGGGCGTACGCCGCGGGCCCGGAAGCCGGGGTCCGCGGAGAACACCTCGAGCGCGACCCGGACCGCCTCACCGAGCGTCAGCGAGTCCTGGGCCCGGTGCGCCACGTGCACGAAACCGCTCGCACGGGTGCGCACAGCCGCCTGGAGCGCGCTGGCGACCAGATCCCCGGTGACCAGGTAGAGCGGTGTGGCCGGGTCACCGGGCATCAGGCTCAGCAGGCCGTGGCGCAGCAGGGCCAGCGTGTTGTGCACCGCGTTGTGGGTGCCGGCCATGCCGGAGGAGTCGTCCGCCGCGACCGTGGACAGCCGCAGCACGGCGACCGGGACGTCGAGGCCCGCGCCCAGGGTGAGCTGCTCGGCCCGCCACTTCGACCGCTCGTACTCGTTCGCGAACCCGGCCGCGGAGTCGAGCGGGGCCTCCTCGACCGCCCCGGTCCGCAGTCCCGACGCATACACGGTGCTCGCCAGCACCAGGCTCCGCAGCCGGGTGCAGCGGCCGGCCAGCTCGAGCACCCGTCCGGTGCCGGCACGGTTGACCGCGTCTGCGTCGACGGCGGAGACCGCGAAGGAGGTGACTGCAGCCAGGTGCACGATGCCGGACAGCGCCGCGGGGTCGACCCGGGCGAACGGATCGGGGTCGCGCAGGTCGCCACCGGCGAGCCGCACCCGGCCGCTCGCCAGCTCCCGCGACGTGACGGTCCCGCCCAGCCGGTCCAGCGCGGACGCGGTGTCGCGGGCGCGGGTCCACAGCAGCAGGTCGTCGTCACCGGCGGCCAGCAGGTGCCGCACCAGCAGCCGCCCGACGTACCCGTCCGCACCGGTCACCAGCAGTCGCTCACGCATGCGCCGGCGCCCCCGCCCCGGCCGCGGCCATCGGGTCGGGCCAGGACACCGGGTCCGGACCCCACCGCTCGGAGACCACCGCGAGCCAGCGCTCCAGCCCGAGGGCCACGCAGCCGGACTGCGCCGGCTCGCCGTCACGGCTGATCGCGAAGGCGTCGCCGAAGTGCTCGTGGTGCCGGTTGACCGAGGCGACCGCGAGGTCATCGACCACCGACTCGTCCTTGACCGGCTGCAGCCGCTGGTACAGGTAGCCGCCGTGACGGGCCGGCTGGAAGAACGGGTCGGTGGCGCCGACCCAGTCCTGCCGAAGGCCGAGGCCGGCCGACAGCCGCTCGACGAGGGCGCGACCGCGCTCCAGCAGGTCAGTGACCTCCTCGCCCGTGCCGACGCAGACCACCTCGCGCATGCTGAACGCCCATTGCCGCCGCAGGGGCACGAAGTGGCTCTCCCGCCGGAAGCAGGTCGCCCGCGTCGTCACCAGGGCCCGCTCCGCGAGGGGTCCGCTGAGCGACGGGTACACCGGATAGCAGGCGGCCGGCGTCAGCGCGTGCTCGACGGCGGCGTGCTCCCGGAGCGGCAGCGTGCGGGTCGCCGGCGTGCACCCGGCGGCGAACCGCTCGGTGGCCGCGTCGTCGTCCGGCAGGCTGACCGGGAGCGTCATCAGGTGCGGGAAGGAGCGGAAGTAGTCGATCCGGGCCAGGTCCACGACCGCCACCACAGGCGGGTAGAGCCGCTCGACCGCCGACCACGTCGTCGCTTCGGCGACCACCGCCGCGTCCAGGCGCTGCATCCAGGCGAGCGCGGGTCCGGCCAGGGCGACGGTGCCGTGTGACATCGCGGTGACGCCGTGCGGGAGGCGGGCCATCTCACTGCTCCGAGTCGAGGAACGCCTCGACGATCGTGTCGATGCTGCGGAACGAACCCGGGCCCATCCGCCGTACGTCGACCGGGGCGCAACGCAGCGACTCGAGGAGCAGCAGCATGTCCACGAGGTGCAGCGAGGTGACCAGACGGTCGCCGAGCAGTGGTGTCTCGTCGGTCAGCGCGGTGGGGTCCAGCCCCGGGTTGCGCTCCAGCACGAACCTGCGCAGCGCCACCCGAGCCTCGCCGCTCACAGGACCACCGGCCCGGTCACGATGCCGCTGCGGGCCAGGAAGGCGAGACAGCGGCGGCTCAGCGCGGCGCGCTGGGCCCGGGCGTAGGCGGACCCGTGCGCCTCGGCCGCCAGCCCCCACGGGTCCGGCAGCCCGGCGTCCCGGTAGACCTGCGGGTTGTAGAACGTGCGCCACATCGCCTGCAGGAAGCCGACCAGCGCGGCGCCGGCGTGCTCCCGCAGGCTGTCGCTCCAGACGTCGCGTCCCTCGTTCCAGAGCCGGCTCACCATGGTTCGGCCGAAAGCGAGGTGCCGCCTCTCCTCGTGGTGGTGGTTCGCGTTGATCCAACGGGCGACCGGGTGCACCGACGGGTCACCGGCGGTGATCCGGTTCAGCGCGTCGACGACGTCCTCGAACAGGTATACCCGGGCGAAGAACAGGAAGTCCGCGCACTCCTCCGGGTCGCCGCCCAACGAGAGCATCCGGTCCGGGTAGAGGCCGCCGCCGTACCGGCGGCAGAACTCCGCGAAGTACACGCTGTGCTTGTTCTCCTCGTCGAGCATGTGGTGCAGGTACGGCGTGACGTCCTCGTGGCCGGGCGCGTTGAGCCGGGCGGTGATGCCCTGCATGAGGCCCGTCTCGCCGTGGATGTTGGCGCTGAAGAAGGCGACCGCGTCCCAGAAGCTGACCAGCCTCCGGGTGTCGTCGTCGAGCTCGCGCCACGTCGCCGTGCCCTTGAGGGACACGACCGGCTCGCTGGTGAACCACTGGTGCCGGTCCACGGCGGCGGGCCAGTCGTCGAAGGAGAAGCCCGGCTGGTACTCGGCGACGGACTTCCGGCACAGCCGCCCGACGAGGGCGGCCACCTCCTCGTCGGTGCGGGTCAGCAGCGGGGTGTGCGACATGTGCTCTCCCTGCGGGTCGGGCGTCTGACCTACCAGGGGTGCCGGCAGGGGCTCCTGATACGTCCGTTCCCCGGGGTATCAGGGCACGGCCCCGGCGCCTCTCTTGGAGCGCGGCGGCCCGCCGGCCGCAGGACCCCGTCACCTCTCAGAGACCCGGAGCCGACATGCGCAGAGAACGGCTGGTGTTCGGCCAGATGTTCGAGGACCACGCGGTCGACGTCGCCGCCCTGCCCGTCGGTCGGGTGCTGTGCGTGGCGTCGGCCGGCGACACGGCGTTCGCGCTCGCGGCCCGAGGCAGCGAGGTCACCGCGGTCGACGTCAGCGCAGCGCAGCTCGGGTACGTCGCGCAGCGGCTGGCCGGCGGACCGGTCTGCGCCGGCTCCGCCGACCGGCTGCTGCACGTCGGCCGTCAGGTGCTGCGCCACACCGGTTGGCGGCACGCGGACCTCGCGTCGTTCTGTGATCTCGACGACCCGACCGCACAGACCGCGGTGTGGCGGCACCAGCTCGACACCAGAGGCTTCCGTGCCGTGCTCGGCAGCGTGCTCAGTCCCGCGTCGGTGTGGTCCGCGGGGTTCTCGGCGTTCACCGGCGGCCTCCCGGACCGCTTCGACCGCCTGATGCGCGAGCGGCTGGCTGCCGGGATCGCCACCCACCCGAACCGAACCAACCCTTTCCTGCGTCGGCTGCTCACCGGCGAGCCGGTGCCCGTGCCGGTCCCGGACGCTCATGCGGTGCGGCTGCTCCAGGCCGACCTGCTCACCCACCTCGAGCAGGTCACGGCAGCGTCGTACGACGGGTTCAGCCTGTCGAACGTGCTGGACGGCGCGGGCCCCGCGTATGCCGACCGGCTGCACGCAGCCGTCCGGCGAGCCGCCACTCCCGGCGCCGTCGCGGTGTACCGCAGCTTCGCGCCGGCCAGGGTCGTGGCACATGCCCGGGCCGCGCGCGGCGACCAGTCGATGCTCTGGGGCTCGCTGGTCGTCGACCGGATCGGTGCGGTCGAGGCCGTCGCGTGAGCCGGTGGCGCACCCTCGCGGTGGTCTCCACCGCCCTGTTCATGGTGACCCTGGACAACCTGGTGGTGACCACCGCGCTGCCGAGCATCCGGGCCGACCTGGACGCCTCGCTGTCGCAGCTCGAGGGCGTGGTGAACGCCTACACCCTGACCTTCGGGGTGCTGATGCTGCTCGGGGCGGCGGCCGGGGAGCGCTTCGGCAGGCGGCGTACGTTCACTCTCGGCCTGCTGCTGTTCACGGTGGCCTCGGCCGGGTGCGCTCTGGCCCCGTCGGTGGAGGAGCTGGTGGCGGCGCGCGCGATGCAGGGTGTCGGAGGCGCCGTCGTGCTGCCCCTGAGCCTCACCCTGCTCGCGGACGCGTTCCCCGAGGACGGTCGCGGGCTCGCGCTCGGCATCTGGTCGGGCACCAGCGGGCTCGGCGTGGCGCTCGGTCCGCTCGTCGGCGGCGCGGTCGTCGACGCCGGCTCGTGGCGTTGGGTGTTCTGGCTCAACGTCCCGGTCGGACTGGCCGCGACCGCCGCCTGCGCGCTGCTTGCGCCGGGGTCGGCCCACCGCCGGCGCCTCGACGTCCGCGGCGCCGTGCTGGGCACCGTCGGGCTCGCCGGTGTGCTCATCGCGCTCGGCGGCGCCGCACGGGACGGCTGGCTGTCGCCGCGCGTCGGCATCCCGATGCTGGTCGGAGCGGCGTCGCTGACGGCTTTCGTGGCCTGGGAGAGCGTCGCGCCCGAGCCGATGTTGCCGCTGCGGCTGTTCGGCTCGCCGGTCTTCCGGGCGGTCAACGTTGTGAACGTGACGATGTACTTCGGGATGTTCGGCAGCATCTTCCTGCTCGCCCCGTTCCTGCAGATCGTGCAGGGCCTGTCCCCCCTGGCCGCAGGAGTGCGGATCCTCCCGTGGACGCTGATGCCGCTGCTGGTCTCCCCGCTCGCCGGGATCTACGGCGACCGAGTGGGGGCCCGCCGCCTGGTCGGCACCGGCGTGGTGCTGCAGGCGACGGCGCTGGGCTGGATCGCGCTGGTGCTCTCTCCGGGCCTGACGTTCGCCCAGCTCCTGCTTCCCTGCCTGCTCGGTGGGGCCGGGATGGCACTGGTCTACCCGCCGACCGCCGGCTCGATGCTCGCCTCGGTGCCGGAGGCGGACACCGGCCTGGCCTCCGGCGCCGTCAACGCACTGCGCGAGCTCGCCGGTGCGGTCGGCATCGCCTGCCTGGCCACGGTGTTCGCCGCGTCCGGTGGTGCACCGGCGCCCTCGTCGTACGTGACCGGGCTGGTGCCCGCGCTCGTCGTCGGCGGGGCCGTGCTGGCGTGCGGGCTGCTCGCGGTGCGCCAGCTTCCCGGGCCGGCCCGGCCGACCACTGACGCGGCGTGCACCGCGGTGGCCACCGTGGGCGCGACGTCGCGGTCGAGTCGGGACGCGACGAGGTAGCCGCGGCCGAACTCGTGGCGGCCGGCGGCTCAGTGCAGGGTGAGCGGCGGCATCCGAAGTGCGGTCGCGGTGGATGCCCCGACGGCCGCAGCCGCATCCTGGACGCTGGGCAGGATTCGTGACACAGCGGCCCGGGGGTCCCGGCTGTTGCGTGCCCGCCCAAGCCGCGCCAGCGGAGCCACGTGTATCGCAGGGCACACCGGCGCGTCGGCCGGCAGGTCGGCCTTCGAGCGCGCAATGCGCACGGCGTCGCGCAGCCCGCCCAGGGCGTCGACCAGCCCGATGCGCGCAGCGTCGCTCCCGGTCCACACGCGCCCGCGCGCAATGCGCTCGATCTCGGCGACCGAACGGCCGCGCCCGCTGGCCACCTTCTCGACGAAGTCGTCGTACACGGCGTCGATCGTGGCTGCGAGCCGCTCGCGCTCGCCGTCGGTGAAGCCTCTCCGGTTGGAGAACATCAAGGAGCGGGCACCGTGCGACACGGTCCCGGTCGTCAGGCCGACGCGGTCCAGGAGGTCGCGAACGACGAGCTTGCCCGCGAAGACGCCGATCGAGCCTGTGAGGGTCGAGGGCAACGCGACGATCGCGTCGGCAGGACAGGCGATGTAGTAGCCACCCGATGCCGCCAGGTTCCCCATCGACACGACCACGGGCTTGCCGGCCCGGCGTACCTGGCACACCTCCCGCCAGATCACCTCTGAGGCGACAGCTGAACCGCCCGGCGAGTCGACGAAGAGCACCACGGCACGAACATGCTTGTCCTCGGAGGCGGCACGCAGCGCCGCCGCCACCGAGTCGCTTCCCGCCGTTCGTCCGCCCGGCGTCCGACGGCTGGTCCCGGTCACGATCCCTCCGCGCACCTCGACGAGACCCACGTGGGGCACCTGTCGTCGAGGAAGGTGCGGCCGGCGGGAAGGACCCCATCGATCGGCGAACAGCAGGGTGGCCTTGCCGCCGGCCCTGCTTCCGATCGCGGCGTATGCCTCGTCTCGGTACCCCAGCCTGTCGACCAGCCCCGCCTCGCGAGCGTGCGTCGCGGTGTGCGGCCCAGCGTCGATGAGCTCTCGGACGCGGTCCTCCTCGATCCGTCGTCCGTCGGCGATCGCGGTGACGCCCTCGGTGAAGACCGAGTCCGCGAGGTGGTCGAGGGCCTCCCGATGCGCGTCGGTCAGGTCCTGGCGGATCAGGCGGTCCGCCGCGTTCTTGTACTCGTGCCGCTGCTCCAGCTGAGGCTCGATGCCGAGGCGGTCGAGGGCTCCCCGCACGAACGTCACCTCGATCCCCACTCCGAGCAGACCGACCTGCCCGCCCGGCTGCAGCCAGATCTCGTCGAACGCCGTGGCGAGGACGTACGCCGTCATGTCGGCCGCCCCTTCGCCGAAGCTCTCCGCCCAGGCGAGGGTGGGCTTGCCGGTTGCAGCGAAGGCACGCACTCCGAGGCGCAGCTCCTGCATGGTGGCCCAGGGCAACGGTCCGCCCACCTTGGCGATCAGCCCGAGGACACGGGGATCGTCGGCGGCTTCGTGCAGGGCGCGCAGGGTCGGACCCAGCTGGTGGTGGCCACGGCGCCCGAGGCGTCCGAGGAGATCGCCGTCGCTCGGCATGGCCGGCGGTACGACGAGGTCCAGCTCGAGCAGAACAGGCGACCGGTGACCGGGCAGGGCAGCCATGGCCCCACCCTAGGCACTCCGGAGGCCGACCGCCGTCGCACGGCGGACCCTCGAGCGCAAACGACCGCGAGGTGGTCACACCACGAGGGTGCCCTCGGCGGCAGTGCGGGCCGCGTAGGCGGCGGCGAGCTCGGCGCCACAACGTCCGGGACGGCCGCCGCCGATGGTGCGCCCGTCGACGGTGAGCACCGGCGTGACACCACCCATCGTGCCCGTCACGAACACCTCGTCGGCGGCGTAGACCTGGGTCAGGGAGTAGTCGCCCACCTCGACCGGCACTGCGGAGGCAGCACAGATCTCGAGGATGGTCTCCCGGGTGATGCCCTCCGGGCAGGCCCGCGTGGTGGAGGTGCGCACGACGTCGTCCTTGACGTGGAAGACGTGCGTCGCGTTCGTCTCGGCAACGAACCCGTTGTCGTCGAGCATCAGCGCGTCGTCGGCACCTGCGACGTTGGCCTCGACCTTGGCGAGGATCGAGGTCAGCAGGTTGGTGTGGTGGATCTTCGGGTCCAGCGAGTCCGGACGGTGCCGGCGCACCGAGGACGTGACCAGCGCGATCCCGCTGTCGGCGTACACCGGCGCCTTGAACTCCGCAAGCACGATGAGCGTCGGCCCGGACTGGTTGAGCCGGGGGTCCATGCCGCTGGTGATCTTCACCCCCCGGGTCAGGGTGAGCCGGATGTGCACCTCGTCGGTCATCGAGTTGGCGGCCAGGACCGCGCGGAGCCTCGCGGTGATCTCCTCGTCGGTCGGGATCGAGGCGAAGGCCAGCGCCTGCGCGGAGCGCCGCAGCCGCGCGAGGTGCTCGGTGAGCTTGAAGATCCGGCTCTCGTGCAATCGCAGCCCCTCCCACACGGCGTCCCCACCCTGGACGACGGAGTCGAACGGGCTGACGCCGGCCTCGTCGCGGTGGACCAGCCGGTCGTCGACCCCCACGATGAGGTCGCGGTTGCGCTCGTCGAAGGTCTGCAGCATCAAGCCTCCCGGGGACTCAGACGGTACGAAGCCAACGCGCGGTAGTACGGCCGGCACCGCTCCAGCAGGGGTGCGAGCCGGTCGGGAAGCGGGTCGACCGACCCGGCCGAGGCGGCCGCGAAGCCCGTCGACTCCTCCACGCCGGCGTACCAGTGCCGGGCCCACACCCCATCGGTGTCGCGTGCACCCGCCGGCCACGACAGCATCGCCTCGTCGAAGTCGATCCCGAGCGCGTGACAGAGCAGGGTGAGCGTTCCCCGAGGGTCGCGCAGGACGTCGGCGGCATCGACGACGGGACCGCCGAAGGTCTCGAACAGCTCGACCTGCTGGGGCAGACCGAGATCCTCCAACGTCGGCTCTGCGCGAACCTTGGCGTACGACGTCAGCACCCGCTCGGGGTCTCGGACCAAGAACGCGTGCCGCAGTGACGACAGCGGCTGGCGGGGGAACGACGCAAGCAGATGGTGGGTCATCTGCTTCTGGTACTGCAGCGGCGTCGCGACGGGTCCGGCCGCAAGCTCCGCCATCACCGCGGAGGCGTCGCTCTGCTGCGACGCGATCACGGCGTCTCGTGCGGGATGGTCGATCCCCGTGGCGACCAGGTAGGCGGCGTACAGCGGCTCGTCGACCACCGAGCAGTCGGGACGGTTCTCGAAGCTGCGCATCATGGCCGTGGACAGGTTCCGCGGACCCGACCACATCGCGATCCGCGTCCGCTCCGGCTGCTGCCTGCTCATCGCGAGCATTCTGCCTCGTGGCGCGACGGTTCGCGGTCGGAGTCTCGTCACGACTGCGGCTGTGAACGTGTCAAACGCGTCGACGGTCCCGTCGGACCAGGGAAGAGACCCGGGCTCACCGCCTCACGGCGCCATCGGCGGTCAGGTCGGCGTACGGGCGCGCGTCCATGGTCGGGGCCTCCTCATCGTCGTTGTGGATGTACCTCCCGCCCCGCAGCGCCGACGCCAGGGCGGCGATGAGGCAGGCGCCGATGGCGAAGCTGAAGGCCACTCCGAGCCCGTCGGAGAACGGACCCGAGATCAGCGCCGGGAAGAAGCCGTGGCCGGTCAGGTGTGCCTGGCTGGCGGCCGGCAGCTGATGCAGCACGTGTGGACCGAGCAGTGACTGGATCGGGTTGTAGCCCAGCAGCGACGCGAACAGCACCCCGACCGGAGGTAGCGCGGCGACCCGGGCGGCGGCGTCGTGGGGCACTCCGTTCGCGGTGAGCCCGTGCATCAGCGTGCCGGGCAGGGAGGCGGCCAGACCGGTGATCATCAGCGAGAAGAAGATCCCGATCGAGAGCACCATGGCCGAGTTGCTGAACACCGTGCTCATCCCGCCTCCGACGCCCCGCTGATGGGCGGGCAGGCTGTTCATGATCCCGGTGTTGTTGGGTGCCGCGAACAGCCCCATGCCCAACCCGTTCATCAGCAGGGCGGCGGCGAACTGCCAGTAGGCGAAGCTCACCGGCAGCGCCCACAGCCACACGAAGCTGGCGGCGGCGACCAGCATCCCGCCGGTGGCGAAGAGGCGGGGTCCGAACCTGTCCGACAGCCACCCCGACGTGGGACCGGCCACCAGGAACCCGACGGTCATCGGCAGCATGTAGATGCCCGCCCACAGCGGCGTGGACGCGAAGCTGTAGCCGTGCCGGGGCAGCCAGATGCCCTGCAGCCAGATGATCAGGATGAACATCAGGCCACCGCGGCCCAGCGCGGCCAGCAGGCTGGCGATGTTGCCGAAGGTGAAGGCACGGATCTTGAACAGGCTCAACCGGAACATCGGCTCGGGAACGCGCGTCTCGACCCAGCAGAACAGCACCAGCACGGCGCACCCGCCGATCAGCGCCGTCAGGACCCAGGGGTTGGCCCAGCCCATCGTGTGCGTGCCATAGGGCTGGATGCCGTACGTGATGCCGACCAGCACCGCGATCAGCCCGACCGCGAAGGTGCCGTTGCCCGCCCAGTCCATGCGGGCATGCCTGCGGACTCCGGTGTCGTGCAGCTTGAAGTAGGCCCAGACAGTGCCGAAGAGTCCGAAGGGAACCGAGACCACGAAGACCATGTGCCACTCGATCGGCGCGAGCAGGCCGCCGACGACGAGTCCGATGAAGGATCCGGCGATCGCGGCGACCATGTTCAGGCCGAGCCCAAGGCCGCGCTCGGTCGGGGGGAACGCGTCGGTGATGATCGCGCTCGAGTTGGCCATCAGCATCGCGCCGCCGATGCCCTGGAAGACCCGCATCGCCACCAGCCACAGGGCCGCCGCCTGGCCGTCCATCCAGGTGATCGCGAGCATGACCGAGAAGAACGTGAAGATCGCGAACCCGGCGTTGTAGATCCTCACCCGCCCGTACATGTCGCCGAGTCGCCCCAGGCCGACCACCAAGACGGCCGTGACGACCATGTAGCCCATGATCAACCACAGCAGCAGGCTGGTGTTCCCCGGTTCGAGCGGGTTGATGTGAATGCCGCGGAAGATGTCGGGCAGCGCGATCAACAGGATCGAGGAGTTGATCGTGGCGATCAGCATGCCGAGCGTGGTGTTGGACAGGACCACCCACTTGTACCTCGAGCTGACGGTGTCGCGCTCCGCCCGCACTCGCGCGCGGTCCCTGCGCAGGTCTCTGGCTCGCTGCGCAGATCGAGTTCCGGCCACCAGACTCCTCCGGTACGTCGTTGAGGCGTGCAGTCCCCGACGAGACTAGTTAGTTGGCGTATACATCACAACTACAGCCTCGGGCGGCGGCTCACCTCGAGTTCGACGCACGCGTCCGGGCCTGCTCGGCGCGGCGGTGCAGGAGCGCACGCTCGCCCTGGTTCCTGGTGCGCGTGGCCGCCTCGGTGAACGCCTCGCTCGCCTGCGCGGGCAGCCCGGCCCGTTCGAGGAGGTCTCCGCGGACACTCGGCAGGAGCGGTGAGTCGCCGAGCGCCCCGGCGTCGAGCTCCTCCAGCACGGCGAGCCCTGCGTCCGGGCCGAACGCCCGCCCGTATGCCACCGCCCGGTTCACCTCGACGACCGGTCCCGGCGCGGCCTCGGCCAGGACGTCGTACAGGGCCGCGATCCGGCGCCAGTCCGTGTCCTCGGCACGAGCCGCGCGGGCATGCTGCGCAGCGATCGAGGCCTGCAGGAAGTACCTGCCGACCGGCTTCCCGCGCGCAGCGAGCCGCTCGGCCTGCCGCAGGGCACTCATCCCGCGCCGGATCAGCAGCCGGTCCCACCGTGTGCGGTCCTGCGCCTCCAGCAGCACCGGCTCACCGTGCTCATCGAGCCGGGCGGCCATCCGCGAGCCCTGGATCTCCAGCAGCGCCTGCAGGCCGAGCACCTCGGGCTCCTCGGGAGCGAGTGCGGCCAGCATCCGCGCCAGCCGCATCGCCTCACTCGTCAGGTCCGGGCGCATCCAGTCCTCGCCGGCGGTGGCGGTGTAGCCCTCGTTGAAGACCAGGTAGACCACGGCCATCACGTCGTCCAGACGCCTGGTCCGCTCCGCCCCGACAGGCAGCTCGAACTCGACGTGAGCCCGCGACAGGGTCTTCTTGGCCCGCGAGATCCGCTGACCCATGGTCGACTCGCTGGTCAGGAACCCGCGGGCGATCTCCGCGGTGGTCAGCCCGCCGACCAACCGCAAAGTCAGCGCCGCCCGGGACTCGGCGCTCAGCACCGGGTGACAGGACAAGAAGATCAGCCGCAGCACGTCGTCCTCGATGTAGTCCACCTGGCCGTCGAGGTCGGGCATCTGCGCCTCCTCTGCCCCACCGGCGTGTTCGAGCTCCGCGACCTTGCGGCGAAGGTTGCCGGCGCGCCGGAAGTGGTCGACGCCGCGCCGCTTCGCGGTGGTCATCAGCCACGCGCCCGGGTTCGCCGGAACACCGGTGGTGGGCCACTGCTCGAGCGCGGCCACGAGTGCGTCCTGGGCCAGGTCCTCGGCGAGCTCCACATCCCGGGTCATCCGGGTCAGCGCGCCGACGAGGCGGGCCGACTCGGCCCGCCACGCGGCGACGACGGCCTCGGTCAGGTCATCTGCACTGGTCCCTGCCGGCACGATGCCAGCGTAATCAGGCTCCGGTCAGTCCCCGGGCGCCTCCGGCCCGGTGGAGATCTGGCGCAGCGTCGCGATCACGGTGACCTCCGGCCAGTACTTGGCATGCAGCGCAGCGAACTCCTCCTGGTCGGCCACGGCCTCCTCGAGGGTGTCGTAGGCCATGATCGCCCAACCGCCCACGACCTCCTTGGCCTCGGCGTACGGACCGTCCACCCGGGTCACCTCGCCCTCGCGGACCACGAAGTTCACCGCGTCCTCGGTCCCGTACAGACCGCCGCCGTCGAGGAACACACCCCTCGCGGCCTGCTCACCGATGTAGGTGTCCATCGCCTCGAACAGCGCCTGCGGCGGCGTGCCGACACCCTCCTCCATCCTCACGAACCCCATGAAACGCGGCATCACGATCACTCCCTCTTGTTGGCTCCGAGTCGCTTCTCGCCCGTACGTCGAACGGCTGCGGTGCTCCTCGACATCCACTCTGCAACGTTCTTCAGGATGCAGGACGTTCCTTCGTGGCGGCACCAGGTCGAGTACACCGCGCTCGACACCAGTCGCGGTGCAGCTCGGCTCGACCGGCCGCAGCTCGCCGAGTCGCATCGGCCAGAAGGCCTCGTCTGTCAAGCGCCGCCAGACGTGGTCAAGCGCTGGCGGTGTCCGTGGCGGCAGCGAGGGTCAGAACCGACGTCGGAGCGGCGGAGGCTGGTCAGGCTGCGGATCGGGCGTTCGAGCGGCGATGTGCTCCTCGAGGAGGTCGTCGGCCAGGTCGGCAGCCTGGTCGTCGGCCAGGTCCGCAGCCTGGTCGCCGGAGGCAGGACCCTCGGCGGGGTCGCGGCGAGGCGCCTCCGCGCCCGGTTCGATCCCGTGCACCCCGGGACCGGCGGGCACGTCGTCCAGGCCGTGTGCTCGGCGTGCCTCGCGCACCCCTTGGGAGATGCTGTGCCACAGGTGGTCCTCGCCCACCTGCTCCATGAGCCCGGAGGTCCTCAGCGCCTGTCGTACCGGCCACATCACGCGGACCAGATAGAGGTCGATGTCCCGCTTGCGCAGCACCGCCAGCAGATGCGCGAGCGCGTCGGCGCTGGTCACGTCCATCTGGTTGGTGGCCTCGAGGTCCAGCACCAGCACCCGGATCCCCGGGACTGCCTCCAGCCGGGACAGGACGGCGTCCTGGATCGGCGCCGCCGTCACCCAGAACATCGGGGCGTCGACCCGGAGCACCAGCACCCCGGGAAAGGTGGGCCGCTCGTCGTGGTTGCGCACACTCCCCCAGGCGGCCTTCTCGTGCGGCACCTTGCCCATCACCTCGACGTCCACGCGGCTCGACCGATAGACCAGGCCGACCACCGAGCCGACCACGGCCAGCAGCAGACCGTTGAGGGGACCGAAGACCAGCACGCCGACAGCGGCGATGGCGGCCGCGACGATGTCGTTGCGGCGGACCCGGGCGTAGCGACGCAGCGCCCCGAAGTCCATGAGCTTCCAGACGGCGTTGACCACGATCGCGCTGAGCACCGCCCGGGGCAGGTCGGAGAGGACCGGCGCGATCGCGACGATGACCACCAGAGCGAGCAGGGCTGCGGCGAGACCGGCCATCTGCGTGCGGCCCCGCGCATCCTCGACTGCTGCGGTCTTCGACAGGCTGCCCGCCACTCCGATCCCCCCGAACAGGCCGCAGGCGACGTTCGCGGCCCCGGAGGCGACGAGCTCCTGATCGGCGTCGATCCGGTAGTCGCCGTGACCGGCGAAGAGCCGAGCCGCGCTCAGCCCCTCCGCGAGGCCCACCAGCGCAAGCGCCGCCCCGGCTGCGAGCAGGCTCCACAGGTCCGCGCTGTCCACGGACGGGATCCCGGGTGTCGGAAGCCCACGGGGTACCCGTCCCACCACTTCCACGCCGTGCGCCGCGAGGTCGAGGACCGAGGACGCGACCAGCCCGAGGACCAGCACGAGCAGCGCCCACGGGAACCGGGGAGCCACCTGCTGCCCACCGAAGAGCAGCACCAGGGCCACCGCCGAGACGGCCATCGTCGTCAGGTTTCCGTCTCCGTGGGTGAGGCTGGACCCAAGTGCCCCCAGTCGCTCGACCACCTGGCCCTGCGGCGTCGGTACGCCGAGCAGGTGAGGCACCTCACCCAGGATCACCAGGACCGTCAGGCCCAGCACGAATCCGGTGACGATGGGCTTGGACAGGAACTCCGCCATCCAGCCGATGCCGAGGAACCCGGCCACCACGAGCACCAGTCCCGCGCCGAGCGCAAGGGCCGCGGTGTACGACGCAGCCTGAGCGGTCCCGGCGACACCGAATCCGGCCAGGAACGACCCGGAGAGCACCGACACCGTCGAGACCGGACCGACCACGAGCTGCCGCGACGAGCCGAACACCGCGTAGACCAGCAGCGCGACCGGCACGGAGTAGAGGCCCACCTGGACGGGCGCACCGGCGATCGACGCGTAACCGAGGGCCTGAGGGACCGCGAGAGCGGCGACCACCGCACCCGCGAGGACGTCACCGCGGACCCAGCCCCGCTCGTAGCGGGGCAGCCAGGCCACGATCGGGAGCCGACGCCACGAACGCCCGAACCCGGCCTGCGTTCCGTCGCTCATCCCGGGCCACCTTTGCCTGCCGACCTCTCGCAGGCTAGCCGCACCGATCCGCCCTGGAGCCCACGACCGAGAACTGAGTCACCCCGGACAGTGCGAGCCTGGCACCCTTGCGGCCCGGGAGAGCGGATTCGCCGGAGCCTCCCGTGAACCGGCGGCGCTCAGGCATCAGGGAGTTGGGCCATCAGCTGGAGCCGGCTGTCGGAATCGAACCGACGACCTATTGATCTACGAGCCCGTTCGGCGACGTCCACGGCAGGCGGCTCTAGGCGAGCCCGTTCGGCGACGTCCACGGCAGGCGGCTCTAGTACTACAGCCGCACTTATTTCTGCGGTCCTTGAGCGTGTCGTGCATGTGACACTGGGGTGCAGCGGCATGTTGCAGGTGTGACTGGTGAGGTTCGCGTGGCTGAGGTCGAGGAATGGGCAGCGGGTCTGGCAGGAGCTGCATGCGCGGATCGCCCCGCGGTTCGCGCGCTCGGAGCCGCGGCGGCGGGCGTGGGCGTATGTGCGGGGGTTGCTGGCGCCGTTGGACCGGAAGAACGGGTGGCAGATGGCGGAGCCAGCTGGGCGAAAGTGGTCCCGGGGGGTGCAGCGGCTGTTGTACGGCGCGGACTGGGACGCCGACGGGTCCGCGACGACCTGGGCGACTACGTCCGCGAGCACCTGGCGAGGGCACCGGCGGCGGTGCTGATCGTCGACGAGACCGGCTTCCTCAAGAAGGGCACCAAGTCGGCCGGGGTCCAACGCCAGTACTCCGGCACCGCCGGGCGGATCGAGAACTGCCAGATCGGCGTCTTCCTGGCCTACGCCAGCGCCGAGGGGCAGGCGTTGCTGGATCGGGAGCTGTACCTGCCCGAGGAGTGGACCGGCGACCGGGACCGTGCGGCGAGCGGCCGGGATCCCCGAAGAGGTCGCGTTCGCCACCAAGCCGGAGCTGGCCGAGCGGATGTCGGCGCATGGACGCCGGGGTGACGTCCGACTGGGTCACCGGCGACGCGGTCTACGGCAACGATGTCCGCTTCCGCGGGCCTTGGAGTCGAACCGGAAGCCGTACGTCCTGGCGGTCCGATGCGACCAGCGGCTCCGCGGGAGGTGGCGAGACCGGGTCGACGCCATCGTCGAGCGGCTGCCGGCCAAGGCCTGGCGCAGTTCAGCGCCGGGGCCGGCTCGAAAGGCCCGCGGTGGTACGACTGGGCGGCCGAGTCGTTCGGGGCGTGGCGGACGGTCGCGGCTCTGGCTGCTGGTCCGCCGCCCATCACCGACGGAGACAGGAGCGTGCGTATTACCTGTGCCGCGGGCCGGCCGACACCCAGCTGAGGAGCTGGTCCGGGTCGCCGGGTCCCGCTGGGCGATCGAGGAGTCCTTCCAGCCCGCCAAGAGGGAGGGCGGCCTGGATCAGTACGAGGTCCGCAGCTGGGTCGGCTGGCATCGACACATCACCCTGGCGATGTTCGCCCCCGCCTTCCTCGTGATCACCCGGGGCACGCCAGCCGAAAAGGGGGGCACTGGAGCCTCCCTGTCCCATCGGCGAGCTGATCCCGCTCTCCCTGGCCGAGATCGACGCGAACTCTTAAATGCCCTGATCTGGAGGCGGCCTGTCCGGGCCATCGAGACCGTTCTGACCTGGTCACACTGGCGACGCCGCCACCAAGCCCGCGCCCGCCGCTGCCA
>CAWEQW010000015.1:0-164181 GCA_963811365.1 uncultured Actinomycetota bacterium
CATTGTCGCTTGGGACTGGTGTTCGATGCGGTGGCGAGGACCCAACCACGGACCGGACATGCCGGTGGGCGATGCAATCGCTCACAGAGCCGTAGACCGGCGAGGCGACAGACGTCAGCGACACCACCTGGCGCTGCCTCAGACGGCGGTTTGCACCATCGCGCGGTGTGTCTTCGCGATAGGGAGCCGACGCATCGAGCTTCTCGGACCCGCATCTGCTTTGACGTTGGGGAGAGTGCTCATTGCCACACCTTGGCGTGTCGGTGGGCGTGTCGTGCAGCGCGTCGTCGACCTCCTGGTGGACGTTCGGCGGAGATGCCTTTGAGGGTGTGTGGCAGCCCGAGCCCCTCCTTGGTGCACTGTGTGTTGTGAGCTGGTCGGCGCCCAAACTGGGGCATGAGCACTGGATGCACGCCGTGGGCCTAGGGCGGTGCCAGGCTCCCCAACCGCCGTGCGCGGACCAGGTCAGCTTAATCGCGCAGCACGTCTTCTGCACAAGCGTTCGACTCGTAGGTGGCTGGGCTGGGTTCCGAAAAGCTGCAATCGCACGGCCCACCGGACCCTTATACTTCGGTGTCGACTGGCTGGAGGAGCAGCCGTTCGAAGAGGGTCGCCCGAGCTGGAGTTGAAGACGGTGCCGAGCGTCACGTAGACTGCTCTTCGATGGGCCGAGGCGGGAGGCTCGAAAGCGGGGCCGGAGGACCGAGCCAAGGAGAACGTCGTGTCCGGGAGGGGCGGAGTCGGGCTACGCAGTGTGCGGTGGGAATGGCCACACACCCAAACCCTCGCCGAGGATGACAGGCTCGGCATCTGGTGCCATGTCGCGCTCGGCCCTGAAGGATGGCCAGCGGGGGCGCGACGCCTGGGGTCTATCCCAGCAGCCCGCGCGGCCAGGACGCTACTGTTGCGGTAGGCTACCCCCTACACCTTGGAGGAGCCGATCGCCCAGCCGAAGTCGGCCTCGTCGCGGACGGACGTCGGGTCTCCGCCATTTGCGATGTTGTGGTGGCGTGACGACGCGTGCCCTTGTCGGCGAAGTTCGGCGAGCGACCTCGGCGGCGCGTCTGTCCGACGAGGCGAGAGCGGCGTCATATCCCGTTGACGTGAGCGTGCACCGGATCGCGCTGGTTGCGAGACAACGAAGCCCTCGGCTTCGACCCATCTGTGCGAGCCGTAGGGCCGCATGTTGTGTCCGGCCGCCAGCGCGGCTCGAGCCACCGGCTTCATCGGGCTGGAAGTGCCCGAGACCGTGGATGAACGTGAAGGGGATCTGCGGCACCGGGTCAGCCTATCGAGGGCGGGCACCCGCCAATCCTGCGACCTGGGGTTTGACTGCATTTCGCCGAAGCGCATCGAGGGGGCTGCCTCTCAACCGCGGCCCGCGCGCATCGGCAGGTCAGCCGGGCGGTTCCTGCTTCGTGCATGTTGTGCGGTTGGCTCGGCGACCTGCTCCACGCCTCCAGGTCCTGCATCCCGACGGTCGCCAGTCGCCGGATAGCCGAGCGCCTCGGTGACCAACGGCTGGCGGGGCGATGCGCAATGCCGAGCTCGCTCCCGGCTGGGCCACGCAACCTCACGGGGCACGTAGCCCGGCCCGGACCTACCCGATTCGCGGCGCCGCGCCTTCCACCGCCACCCACGGCCGGCGGGTCCTCCTCACGGGTGAGCCGGGCGGCCGGCGCCGGCGGTGCTCGCGGCCATGCGGGCAGCCCGCGTCGGCGACGCCCTTCTCCCCAGAGTCCAGTGCTGGGGGATCCGGGCCGCACCATGATCGTGTCGAGATGCTCCTCGTCGGCGATCCGGTAAAGATCGGCGCGGGGCCCGTGCTCCTTGAAGATCAGCCGGGTCCGCCATCAAGACGCACGACACGGCTGCTGCAGTGCCGACCCCGCAGGCCCTGGGCGAGCTCGGCGGCGGAGAGCGGTCCCCCGTCGTCGGCGAGCGCGTAGGCGATACCGCGCACTCCGGTGGAGCTCCGCGACTCGGCCATGATCGACGCGAGCTGCTTGATGGGCAGCTTGTCGTGCTCCGTCGAGCCCGGCCATCCGACGCCGGCACCCATAACTTCTTAACCTTCACAAACAGCTTGCGTAACTATTTGAGCGGTGACTTTGTGATCACAGCCCGTGAAGGCTTCGGAGCCATCGCGCTTGATGCCCTCGGCACGTTCGGCAGGGGCGATGGTTCCCTCGGCCGAACGGCGCCGGGAAAGTCCACCACGATCCGGCTCCTGCTCGGACCCGCGCTGGCACGCTGGCGAGGTGCAGGTGCTCGGCGGCGACCCGTGGAAAGGACATACTGCAACGCTGCACCAGCGGCCCGCCCACGCCTCCGGGGAGGTGAGCCTGTGGCCAACTTCTCACCCGGCGAGGTCATCGACCTGCTCTCGCGGCTGGCGCGGGCGCTACTGGTGCATGCGCGACGTGCTGTCGAGCGCTTCGACCTCGACCCGTCGAAGAAGGCGCGGGCGTACTCCAAGGCAACCGCCAGAAAGGTGGCCCTCGTCGCGGGGCTCGCCTCCGACGTGGAGCGGCCGCTCCTCGACAGCGACATCCGGGTCGACCCGCTGATGGAGGCGGCGTTCAGGAGTGCATCCGCGAGGAGGCCGCGCGCGGACGCAGGGTCCTGTCTCGAGCCACATCCTGGCCGAGGCCGAGGCCGTCGGACGGGTCAGCATCATCCGGGCCGGCCGGGGTGGTGCAGAGTGGTACCTGGCCGAGCTCCGCCGCCACCGCACGACCGTGGTGTCGCGGGAACCGAGCCGCCCGCCGACCGCGCTCGCGGACGTGCCGGGCTCGACCACCTGCGAGCTCGACGGCAGGCTGTCCTTTGAGGTTGAGGCATGCACTACTTCGACGACGCGACCTACCTGGTGCTGCTGCGTACTTCTGTTTGCTGGTCAGCCACCCCCCGACCCTCGAGGAGCTCTTCCTGCGCCAGACGGCGAGCAGGTGGATCCGGTGGGGGATGTTCGAGACTACTGTTCGAGGGCACCTCGGGGTGGTCCGGCTGGTGCTGCCTCGACCGGCTCCTCTGTGCCGTTCTGGGCATCGTCGCGCTCACCGCACGACCTACGCCTTGGGGCAACGCGACGCGGACCACCTTCCCAGCCCAGGTGTCATCGACGTAATGTGGCTCGCCTCGCCGCCTCTCCGGCGCGGTGACCTTCCTCGCCGGCCCGCCACCTCCTGGACACGCTGCCGGGATCGGCGGGACGGGAAGGCGGCCTTCATCGGACCTCGTCGGGGGATTAGCCTGCTCGGCATCTTCCAGGTGGTGCGGCACACCCGCACCGAGGAGGGGAGGGCCGCGCCGGTCCGTCGGCGGTGGTCGGGCGGACGCCGCCCGCGCCGCCGCGCTGGCGGTGGGGTCACCGCGCTGCTGGCCGGTTTGGGGTCGCGGGTCCGCCCGCGCCAGCCTCCCGGTGGCGGACGCGGCGCTTGACGGAGCCTCACGTGGCCGCGCTCGGGGATCCTTCGCCGCGCTGACCTTCGCGCTCGCAGAGCCACCCATGCCCGCGCGGTTAGTGCTCCGTCTTCGGCGCGCGGTCCGCGGGGCCGGGCGGACTAGAGCAGCCGGCTGGCGTGGCTCTCGCCGATCGGCGGGCCAGGCGACCCATCCCCTCGGTGCCGCCATGCCCGCCGGCTGCGCCGCCGGCTCCGCCTGCCTGTGGGTCGCGGGCGCCTGGCGGCTCGCGCTCGCCGGTCACCGACGTTCGGCGCCGGCGCTTGGTGGGCCGCTGACTGGGCGCACCGAGGCCTCCCGGCTGCTGTCCGGACCGGTCGGGCTGGCGTTCCGCACCCAGCGGAGGCGCGCCGGTCACACGCTCGACGGCTGGCGCTCGGCTGTTTACGGTTCGCTGACCCAGGCTGTCCGGGGACATGGCCCGGCAGAACCCCACGCTGGTGAAGTTCTTCGAGGCCGCGGCACGGGGACGCTCGTCGACTCGTTCCTCGTCCAGGCGGGCCCCATCCGTGTCGTCGGACCGCGGCTGACCTCCGAGGAGACCTCGGGGGCGGCTCGAGCCGCTGCTGGCCACCCCGCTGTCGCGGGCCCGGTGGATGTGTCGGCTCGCTGCTCGTGACGGTTGTTCGGACCACTGCTGTCGCGGTGGGCTCGCCCTCGGACGTTGACGGCTGTCGCCGTGGGCGCGCCGGCCAGGTGTTAGGATCGCGGGGTCAGCCGGTCCGGCGGTGCTCGTGCTCGCCGGCCTCGCGGCCCTGCTGCACGGCTGGGTGCGGGACTGGGCCAAGGTCGTCTGGGCGAACACCCCCCAGACGACCTCGGCCCAGTCCGCACCCAGCCGTGCAGCAGGGCGGCGAGGCCGGCGAGCACGAGCACCGCCGGGAGGTAGACCAGCTGCAGCCCCGCGATCCTGAGCGCCTGGCCCGGCGCGCCCACGGCGACGGCGTACGACGTCCCGAGGCCGAGCCCGCCCGCGACGAGCACCGCCGTGGTCCCGACAACCGTCACGAGCAGCGAGCCGAGCATCCACCGGGCCCGCGACAGCGGGGTGGCCAGCAGCGGCTCGAGCCGCCCCGAGGTCTCCTCGGAGGTCAGCCGCAGTCCCGACGACACCGCGAAGCCGCCGGTGAGCAGTGCCAGCACGAGCAGCATGGTCGCGAGGAACGAGTCGACGAGCGTCCCGTGCCCCGCGGCCTCGAAGAACTTCACCAGCGTCGGGTTGTCCCGGGCCATGTCCCGGACGGCCTGGGTCAGCGACCCGTAGACCGCGCCGAGCGCCAGCATGCCGAGCATCCAGCCGACCAGCACGCCTCGCTGGGTGCGGAACGCCAGCCCGACCGGTCCGGACAGCAGCCGGGAGGCCTCGGTGCGCCCCGGGCGGCCGGCCACCAGGCCGGCGCCGACGTCACGGTGACCGGCGAGCACGACCGCCACCGCGACCAGCAGGGCGGCCGCGGCCAGAAGCAGCAGCACCGGCCACCAGCGGGCATCGGCGCCGAGGGGATGGGTCGCCTGGGCCCAGCCGATCGGCGAGAGCCACACCAGCCGGCTGCTCTGCACGTCACCGGCCCCGCGGACCACGAAGAACACCCCGAAGAGCACGAGCGCCGCGCCGCTGACCGCACGGGCATGGGTGAACAGCTGTGCGAGCGCGAAGGTCAGCGCGGCGAAGAAGATGCCGAGCGCGGCCACGGAGGCTCCGTAGAGCGCCGCGTCCGCCACCGGGAGGCTGGCGCCGGCGGTGGCCACCGCGACCCCGAAGCCGGCCAGCAGCGCGGTGACCCCCGCGACCGCCAGCGCGGCGGCGCCGGCGGCGTGCCGCCCGACCACCGCCGAGCGGACCAGCTCGACGCGGCCCTCCTCCTCCTCGGTGCGGGTGTGCCGCACCACCTGGAAGATGCCGAGCAGGCTGATCCCGACGATGCCGATGAAGGCCACCTTGCTCATCACGATCCCCGGCAGCGTGTCCAGCGCGATGGGCGGGCCGGCGAGGAAGGTCGCCGCGGGCGAGGCGGCGAGCGAGCCGGCGTACGCGTCGATGGACGCCTGGGTCGGGAAGGTGGTCCGCATCGCGTTGCCCGAGGCGTAGGTCAGTGCGGTGAGCGCGACGACCCAGACGGGCAGCCGGAGCCGGTCGAGGCGGAGCACCAGCCGGACCAGGCCCGAGGTGCCCTCGAAGCCGGTCATCTCGACGTCACCGGATCCACCTGCTCGCCGTACTGGCGCAGGAAGAGCTCCTCGAGGGTCGGGGGGTGGCTGACCAGCGAACGGATCCGCAGCGGCGCCAGGTAGTCCATCGCGTCGTCGAGGTGGTCCGTGTCGACCTCGAAGGACAGCCTGCCGTCGAGCTGCCGCAGGTGGTCGACCCCCGGCACGTCCGCGAGCGCGTCGGCGGGCAGCTCGGTCTCCACGACCACGGTCGTGCGGGTGAGGTGGCGGAGCTCGGCGAGGGTCCCGCTCTGCACCACCCGGCCGGCCCGGATGATGCTGACCCGGTCCGACAGGGCCTCGGCCTCGGCCAGGATGTGGCTGGAGAGCAGGACCGTGCGTCCGCGCGCGGCCTCCTCGCGGATGCACTCCTGGAACGCCGCCTCCATCAGCGGGTCGAGCCCGGACGTCGGCTCGTCGAGGAGCAGCAGCTCCACGTCGGAGGCGAGCCCCGCGACGAGGGCCACCTTCTGGCGGTTGCCCTTGGAGTACGCCCGCGCCTTCTTCGACGGGTCGAGGTCGAAGCGCTCGAGCAGCACGTCGCGCCGTCGCCGGTCGACGCCCCCGCGCAGCCGCGAGAGCAGGTCGATGACCTCGCCGCCGGTGAGGTTCGGCCAGAGGCTCACCTCCCCCGGGACGTAGGCCAGCCGCTGGTGCAGCGTTGCGGTGTCCTTCCACGGGTCGCCGCCGAGCACCTGCGCCTCGCCGGCGTCCCAGCGCAGCAGTCCGAGCAGGACCCGGATCGTGGTGGACTTCCCGGCGCCGTTCGGGCCGAGGAAGCCGTGCACCTCCCCCTGCCGAACGTCGAGGTCGAGGCCGTCGAGCGCGATGGTCGCCCCGAACCTCTTCACCAGGCCACGGGCGGTGATCACAGAAGTCACCGCTCGATGGTTACACAAGCTTCAGTTGTTTGTGAAGGTTCAGAAGTCTATGGTGCCAGCATGGGATCGCCGGGCTCGACGGAGCACGACAAGCTGCTGCAGGCCGTCGAGCAGCTCGCGTCGATCATGGCCGAGTCGGGACTGCCGCGGATGGCCGCACGGGTGTTCGCCTACGCGCTCGCCGACGACGGGGACCGCTACTCCGCCGCCGAGCTCGCCCAGGGCCTGCGGGTCAGTCCGGCGGCCATCTCGGGCGCGGTGCGGTTCTTGATGGCGGCCCGGCTGATCTTCAAGGAGCGCGAGCCCGGGACCCGCGCCGATCTTTACCGGATCGCCGACGAGGACGTCTGGAGCACGATCATGGTCGCCCGGATCCCGGCGCTGGAGCTCTGGGAGAAGGGCGTCGCCGACGCGGCTGCCCGCATCGGCCGCGAGCACCGCGGCGCCCGCCGGCTCCGCGAGACCGAGGAGTTCTTCCGGTTCACCCGTGAGGAGACCGCCGCGATGGTGGAGCGGTGGAAGGCGCGGCGCCGGTCGATCGGGTAGGTCCGGGCCGGGCTACGTGCCCCGTGACGTCCAGCCCGCCGCCCGGGAGCGAGCTGCGGGCGTTCGGCATCGCCCCGCCAGCCGTTGGTCACCGAGGCGCTCGGCTATCCGGCGACTGGCGAGCCGGTCGGGATGCAGGACCTCGAGACGTGTGGTCGACAGGTCGCCGAGCCGACCGCAACGGTGGTCCGGTCGAGCCGCGAGCAGGAACCGCCCGGCTGACCTGCCGATGCGCGCAGGCGGGTTGAGAGGCAGCCCCCTCGATGCGCTTCGGCGATCCGGTGGATGCCCAGGGTCGGATTGGCGGGTGCCCGCCCTCGATAGGCTGACCCGGTGCCGCGGATCCTGTTCACGTTCATCGGCGGTCTCGGGCACTTCAACCCGATGGAGCCAGTGGCTCGAGCCGCGCTGGCGGCCGGACACGACGTGGCCGTTGCCTGTTCAGGCGCGGTCATCAGACGGGTCGAAGCCGAGGGCTTCCGTTGTCTCGCAACCAGCGATCCGCGTGCCGCAACTCCGCGTCAACGGGATATGACGCCGCTCTCGCCTACGGACAGACGCGCCGCCGAGGTCGAGTTCGCCGAGAACTTCGCCGACAAGGGCGCGCGTCGTCACGCCACCGCGATCCAGGCGTGCATCCGCGAATGGCGACCCGACGTCATCGTCCGCGACGAGGCCGACTTCGGCTCGGCGATCGCTGCTGAGGTGCAGGGGATTCCTACCGCAACGGTGCTGGTCCTGGCCGCGGGGCTGCTGATAAGCCCAGAGCTCGTCGCGCCCCCGCTGGCCATCCTTCGGGCCGAGCACGACCTCGCGCCGGATCCCGACCTGTCCATGCTCAGCAAGGGCTTGGTGCTGTCGCCGTTCCCACCGTCGTTCCGTAGCCCGGACTCACCGCTGCCCCTGCCGGACACGACGTTCTCCTTCCGCTCCGGTCCTCCGGTCCCGCTTTCGAGCCTCCCGCCTCGCCCATCGAAGAAGCAGGTGTACGTGACGCTCGGCACGGTCTTCAACTCCGGCTCGGGCGACCTCTTCGAACGGCTGCTCGCCGGCCTGGCCGGAGTCGACGCCGAAGTCCTGGTGACGGTGGGCACGGACATCGATCCGGCAGCTTTCGGAACCCAGCCCAGCCACCTACGAGTCGAACGCTTCGTGCCACAAGAAGACGTGCTGCGGATAACCGACCTGGTCGTTTCGCACGGCGGTTCGGGGAGCCTGGCAGCCGCCCTGGCCCACGGCGTGCCGTCCGTGCTCATCCCGTTGGGCGCCGACCAGCCTCACAACGCGGCCCGTGCCGAGGAGCTCGGGCTGGCGCGCACCCTCGACGCAGCCACCGTCTCACCCGAGACGATCCGCCAGAGCGTCAACGACGCGCTGCACGACAGCGCCACCGTCGACAGGACACGCCAGGTCGCGGAGGAAATCGGCTCTCTCCCCAACGTCGAGCAGACAGTGCCGTTGCTCGAGAAGCTCAACGCGTCGGCTCCCTAGTCGCGAAGACACACCGCGCGATGGTGCAAACCGCCGTCGGAGGCAGCGCCGGCCAGGTGGGTGTCGCTGACGTCTGTCGCCTCGCCCGTCCTTACGGCTCTGTGCAGCAGCGACGTAGACCATCACGTCCATCGCCCACCGCATGTCCCGGTCCGTGGTTGGGTCCTCGCCTGCCGGCCCGTCGAACACCAGTCCCAGCGGCCAGTGCTCGCCCGTCAGGTCCCGGATCGCCACCTACCGCTGACGGGCCTCCCGGACCGGTGTCGGCAGTCACAACCACATGGGACACACCCGGTTCGGGCCAGGTTTCGTCCACAGGGCCGGGGTTGTGAGCGGTTGTCCACCGTTCGAAGATGTGTGCTGGGGGGCGGGGGTGGTGGTCTTTAGCGTGGGGGTGTGACTGAGGCCCTGGACCCGCGGGGCGGCTCCGAGGGGGAGCCGCCGGAGGGTGGCGTGCCCGGGTCGGCGGGCGCCGACGGGACGCCGATCTGCAGGATCCGCCGCGGCATGGGGCAGCCGACGGGGCAGCCGATCCTGGGGTCGCGCCCGCCGCCTCTGCAGGATCCGCCGCGGCAGCGACGGGCAGCCGACTGCGTCGGCCGACGCGACAGCCGATTCTGGGGGGTCCGCGGTCTGGGGGGTCCGTGGACGGGTCGGGTGGGGTTGGAGAGGTCGTCTGGTTCGCCAAGCGGCTGCATGAGGTGCTCGATCGGGTGGTCGAGGCGCCGACCTGGTCGCTGACGGCCGGGCAGCTCGCCCAGACCCTGGAGGACCTGCACACCGCGCAGTCGCGGATCACCGCCCTGCAGGCCCGGCTGCTTGGCCGCCGCCGATACCGTCGACGTGGCCGCCGCCTCGGCGGCGCCCTCGACCACGGCATGGTGGCGCCACAGCGCCCGGATCGGCCACCGGGCCGCCGCCGCCGACCTGCGGCTGGCGCACACCCTGCAGGCCCATCCGGTGACCGCGGCCGCGCTCGCCGCCGGCCGGGTCGACCCGGCCCAGGCGGCCGTGATCACCAGCGCGGTCGACGCGCTACCCGCCACCCTCGACACCAGCGGGCGGCAACGCGGCGAGACCCACCTGGTCGAGCTCGCCGCATCGTTGGACGCGGCCCGGCTGCAGGTCGCCGGCCGACACCTGCTGGAGGTCCTCGACCCCGAGACCGCCGACCTGGTCGAGGGCCGCCGGCTGGCTGCCGAGGAGCGCCGCGCGCGGCGGCGGTGCTACCTGCAGGTCCGCGACAACCACGACGGCACCCACACCGGCCGGTTCCTGATCCCCGACCTGCACGCCGCGATCCTCACCAAAGCCCTGTGGGCACTGACCTCCCCCCGCCGCCGAGCCACCCTCGCCGCCACCGGCGACTCACCCTACGAACACGCCGCCACCGAGAAGACCACCACCGAAGCCGCCGAAGACCGCCGAAGCCGCCGGAGCGGACCAGCCGGAGCAGCCGGAGCAGCCGGAGCAGCCGGCGACACCGTGTCCAGGAGTGCCCGCGCGGTGCGGCTGACCCGCCCCGAGGTCGCCGGGATCGGGTTCTGCGAGCTCCTCGAACGCCTCACCGACCGTGACCTGCCCGCCGCCTCCGGCGCCGGCGCCACCGTCGTGGTCACCATGAGCCTGGCCCAGCTCGAAGACCGCCTCAACACCGCCGGGATAGCCACCCTGGACACCGGCGGAACCCTCTCCGCCGGCGAGGCCCGCCGACTCGCCTGCACCGCCGGAGTGATCCCCGCCGTCCTCGACAGCGCCTCGGCGGTCCTCGACCTCGGCCGCCGCGCCCGCCTCCACTCCAAGGCCCAACGCCTCGCGCTCACCCTGCGCGACCAGACCTGCACCACGCTCGGCTGCGACCGCCCCGCCGCCTGGTGCGAGACCCACCACGACAACGGCACCTGGGCCACCGGCGCCCCCACCAACCTCGACCACGGCCGCCTCCTGTGCTCCTGGCACCACCACAAAGCCCACGACCCCAGCTACGACATGCACCACCACCCCGACGGCACCGTCCGCTTCACCATGCGCAGATAGGCCGTGCGACCCGGCACGAGGCCGTGCGACCAGCCAGACAGCCGGCTCAGACCCCGAGCACCTCGCGGATCGGGTCGATCGCGAAGTACACGACGAACAGCGCGGACACCACCCACATGATCGGGTGCACGTCTCGCGGCTTGCCCCGGACCACCTTGAGGAACGAGTAGGCGATGAAGCCTGCTCCGATGCCCACGGAGATGGAGTAGGTGAACGGCATGAGCACAATCGTCAGGAACGCCGGGATGGCGATCTCGAGGTCGTTCCAGTCGATGTTCCTGACCTGTTGCATCATCAGGAAGCCCACCAGGACCAGGGCCGGCACCGCTGCCTCGCTCGGCACGATGGCGACCAGCGGCGCGACGATCGTGGCCAGTAGGAACAGCACGCCGGTGACCAGGCTCGCCAGGCCGGTGCGGGCGCCCTCGCCGACTCCGGACGCCGACTCGATGTACGACGTGTTCGAGGAGACCGACGCCGCCCCGCCGGCGGCCGCGGCCAGCGAGTCCACGACGAGGATCCGCTCGGTGTGGGGCGGAACCCCCTCGTCGTCGAGCAGACCGGCCTCGGCGCCGATGGCGGTCATGGTGCCCATCGTGTCGAAGAAGTCCGCGAGCATGAGCGTGAAGACCAGCAGCACGACGGACACGATCCCGACCTGCTGGATCCCGCCGAGCAGCGAGAACTGCCCGAGCAGCCCGAAGTCGGGGACGTCGAAGACCTGGTTCGGCACGGACGGCACGTTGAGACCCCACCCGGTCGGGCTCTTGGTCGACGAGCCGACGTGTGCCACCGCCTCGACGACGACCGCGACCACGGTGGTGGCGATGATGGAGATGAGGATCGCGCCCTTCACCTTGCGCACCCAGAGCGTGAAGATCAGGCCGATGCCGATGACGAAGACGAGCACGGGCCAGCCGCGCAGAAAGCCGCCGATGCCGAGCTGGACGGGCACGGTGGTCTGGGCCGCGTCCGGCACGCGGCGCACGAAGCCGGCGTCCACTAGGCCGATGAGCGCGATGAACAGGCCGATACCGACGCTGATCGCGACCTTGAGCTGTCCGGGGACCGCGTGGAACACCGCGGTTCGAAAGCCGGTCAGGACGAGCACCAGGATGATCAGCCCCTCCAGCACGATCAGGCCCATCGCGTCCGGCCAGGTCATGTCCGAGACCACGGACACCGCGACGAAGGCGTTCAGCCCGAGCCCGGTGGCCAGGGCCAACGGGTAGTTGGCCACGACGCCCATGAGGATCGTCATCACGCCCGCAACCAGCGCAGTCGCTGCCGCGATCATCGCGAGGTTGGGCCCCCGCCCACCGCCGAGGAAGTTGCCGTCGACGTCCTTGTTGAAGCCCAGGATCAGCGGGTTGAGCACCACGATGTAGGCCATCGTGAAGAACGTGACGACCCCGCCACGTACCTCTCGGCCCACGGTCGAGCCACGCTCGGTGATCTTGAAGAACCCGTCCACGGCAGTCCTCGGTCTCGGAGACGTACGACGGCGGGCACCGTCGTCGCCGTCCGAGCCGACGCGCGCGGTGGTCGTTCCCCTGCGGGCGACACCCCAGGGTTGACGCGCACGGCGACGCCGAAACCATCCGCTAGATTCGAGCCGTGGACGCAGCCCCTCATCCGCCACGCCCCGAGCCGCCACGCCCCGAGCCGGCGCTCCCCGAGCCGGGGACGTTCGAGCCGGCGCGCCCCGAGCCGGCGCGTGCGGGCCAGGTCCCGGACCGGGATCGTGTCGGTGAGATCCAGGAGACCGCGGAGGGCGAGCTGGTCCGCACCCAGGAGATCGGCACGCGGACCTACGTCGTTGCGCGCGTGGAGCCCCTCGACGTCGACGGGGTGCGCACCATCGCGGTGGGGACGGTGCTCTGGCTCGTCGCGTTCGTGGTGCTGCTGCCGTTCTACGGAAGGCTGCGAGACGAGGGCCGGGCGTGGTGGCTGTGGACGTGCCTGGCGGGCTTCGGCCTCGGACTGCTCGGCTGGGAGTACTGCCGCCGCCGGCGACGCGCCCGCCACGCGAGAGCGGCCGGGCACGGGCGGCAGAGCGCCGGGCCCTGAGCCGCCGGGCCCTGAGCCGCCGCCCCGAGCCGCCGGGCGCCGAGCCGCCGGGCGCCGGGCGCCGGGCTAGAACTTCTCCAGGTCGTCCCAGCTGAGGGTGTCGAGCACGGGCTCCGGGAGCGGCACCGGCTGGTTGCGCTTGGCCAGCTGAGCCTCGGAGTGGGCGCCGCAGCCGTGGTCCAGTGAGACGACCCGTCCGTCGTCGTTGGCAAACGCGTTCGCGCAGACGCCGAACAGCTGCGAGAGCGGACCGGCGAGCCGGACCAGGAAGCCGCAGCTGCCGCAGTTCGCCGGCGCGGACTGCGCGATCGGCGCCTGCGGACCGTGGCTCCCGTCGTACCAGCGTTGCGCCGCCAGCTCCCGGCCCTCCAGCGAGAGGACCCGCGGCCGGCCCAGGCCGAGCTCGTCCGCGACCTCCTTGACCGACCTCTCGTCGACGACCTCGTCGCCGGCGGTGTAGCCCGGCACGAGCCGCGGGTCGTCCTCCTCGGTCGGCAGCAGGTCGCCGGGGCCGAGGTCGCCGGGCTTGATGCGCTCACGCCACGGCAGCCACGTCGGCGCCACGATCGCCTCGTCCCCGGGCAGCAGCACGACCTCGTCGACGGTCACCGACTTCTGCCGCGCGGCCCGGGCGACGGTCACCCCCCAGCGCCAGCCGCGGTAACCGACGCGGGTGCAGGCGAAGAAGTGCGTGACGACGCGGTCTGCCTCGGCGAGGTGGCCGAGGTGGTCGCCGACGTCCTTCACGGGGACGAGCTCGAGCAACGCGTCCCGGGCGGCGTCGACCGCGGCAACGCCGACGGCGTCGGGCTTGGCTGCGCGCGCTGAGGTCATCACAGCCGCGATTGTTCCTTAACAGGTGGGTCGCTGTCGCGCGGGGGCGCGGTTCGTGGCGCCGCCGGGCAAGATGGCGTCATGCCGGATGACGCGCGCCCCTCGGCAGCCCCGTCGGCGGGACGGACCCGACGGGCGGCGACCGCCTCCGCCCGAGGGGTACGGCGGGCGGGCTCGGCGACCGGACGCGCCGCCGGGTTCACGGTGCGCCAGGCACGCCGCGCGACGCACGCCCAGGGCGCGGGCGGCAGCGGGCTGTCCCGGCTGATCGAGCTGCACGCCGTCAACGCCGCCGGGGACGCCGCGATCGCGCTGTCGCTGGCCGGCACGCTGTTCTTCCAGGTCCCGACCGACCAGGCCCGCGGGAAGGTGGCCCTGTTCCTGGCCCTGACACTGCTCCCCTTCGCGATCGTCGCACCGCTCGTCGGACCCTTCCTGGACCGGTTCAGCCACGGCCGCCGGTGGGCGGTCGGGGGCACCATGGCGCTGCGCGGCTTCCTCTGCTGGGTGATGGCCGACGCCGTCTCCGGCAGCACGGTCGCGATGTTCCCGGCCGCGCTCGGCTGCCTCGTCGCCTCCAAGGCCTACGGGGTCACCCGGGCCGCGGCGGTGCCTCGGGTGCTCCCCGAGCAGCTCGGCCTGGTCAAGGCGAACTCCCGGATCTCGCTGGCCGGCGTCGCCGGCGCCGTCATCTCCGCACCGATCGCGGCCGGGATCGCGACGTTCGGCGCCGCGTGGTCGCTGAGGTACGCGTTCGTCATCTTCGTCGGCGCCACGATCCTGGCGATCCTGCTGCCCCCGCAGGTCGACAACACGGCGGGCGAGGAGCCGATGCCGGCCGCCGGGCCGCGCCGGGTCGCGCTGCCCCGGTCCGTGGTCGGCGCGCTGCGCAGCAACTCCGGGCTGCGCCTGATGTCCGGCTTCCTGACGCTGTTCATGGCGTTCCTGCTCCGTAGCCACCCGTTCCCGGGCTGGGAGAACCGCACCACACTGCTGCTCGGCCTGGTCATCGGCTCGGCGGGGCTGGGAAACACGATCGGGATCTTCACCGGGTCGATCCTGCGCGCCGTACGCCCTCAGCGGACCGTGGTCGTGATGCTGGTTGCGGACGCGGTCGTCGTGGTGGTCGTCGCAGTGCACTGGACCCTGCCGACCGCGGTGCTCCTCGGCCTCACCGCCGGGTTCGCGCAGTGCCTCGGGAAGCTCTCGCTCGACGCCCTGATCCAGGCCGAGATCCCCGAGCGGCGCCGGTCGAGCGCCTTCGCCCGCTCCGAGACGCTGCTCCAGCTCTCCTGGGTGGTCGGCGGGTTCATCGGGATCACGCTGCCGCTGGTCCCCCAGGTCGGTCTCGGGGTGGCGGCCGCGATCCTGGTCGGCTGGTGCGTCTGGGTGCTGGTCGCGACTAGAGCTCCAGCTCGTCGGCCAGCGCCCTGAGCACCTTCGCGGTGGGCCGGGCCGTCTTCGGGTCGGGGTGCCGGCCGTTGCGGTAGCCCTTCTCGACGTTCTCCAGCAGCCGGTAGAGGTCCTCGATGATGTTGACCATCTCGGCCGGCTTCTTGCGCAGCGCCTTGGACACCGACTGGGTGGGCTCCAGCACCCTCAGCTGCAGCGCCTGGTCACCCTTGCGGCCCTGGACCACGCCGAACTCCACCCGGGTCCCCGGCTTCAGCGTCGCGAGACCCGCGGGCAGCGCCGCCGAACGGACGTAGACGTCCCCGCCGTCGTCCTTCGACAAGAACCCGAAGCCCTTCTCGGCGTCGTACCACTTCACCTTGCCAGTCGGCACGGGATGACCTCTTCTGGTGTCGGTCCGCAGGGGCGTGCGGACGCGCGGTCGTTTTCGCTGCCAGCCTACGGCGCCGGACGACCCGCGCACCAACGGGTTCAGCGATACAGCTGCGGCTCCGGGAGGCGTTCGTTCATCGACCCGGAGCGGAACCCTCTGGGATCCACCTCGGCGGCGTCGAACCCGGCGTCGAGGGCCGCGGCGACCACCGACGGCTCGGCCGTCGCTGCCGCGACGAGGGCTGCGTCGAGCTCGATGCTGGCGCGGTCCCCGAGGTCGCGCACCCGCAGGTTCCGGGCCTCGAGTCCCGCCGAGGTGAGCGCGGCGCGCACCATGGTCTCGGCGCGCTCGACCCTGCCCAGCCGGAACGGGCTGACCTCGATCCCGTAGGCCACCCGCGACGAGAGGCATGCGGCGGCGGGCTTGTCCCAGGTGGCCAGCCCCCAGGCGGCCGACCCCGCCCGCACCTGCTCCTTGGTGAGCCCGGCGTCACGCAGCGGCGTCGTCGCGCCGCGCTCCGCGGCGGCGCGGATGCCGGGGCGGAAGCCGGCCACCGCGTCGTCGGCGTTCGTGCCCGTCGCGACAGCGGCGAAGCCGTGTTCGGCAGCCAGCGGGGCCAGCACCTCCAGCAGCTCGGCCTTGCAGAAGTAGCAGCGGTCCCCGGCGTTCGCGCGGTAGCCCTCGCGGTCCATCTCGTGGGTCTGCGGGGTGAGCACCCGGACGCCGAGATCGCGGGCGAACGCGGCGGCCGGCTCGCGCTCCGCCCGGGGAAGGGAGTCGGAGTACGCCGTGGCCGCACCGACCCGCTCGGGCCCCAGGGCACGCACCGCCGCGGCGAGCAGGAAGGCGCTGTCCGCCCCGCCGCTGAAAGCCACGAGCACCGACCCGAGCCCGCGCAGCTGCGCCTCGAGGGCGGCGAGCCGGGTCTGGAGTACGTGCGCGTCGAGCCAGCCGGGGAACGCGGTCAGGTCGGGGAGCACGACGTCGGTCCCGGCGGCGCGGAGCTCCTGCTCGCCGCACCCACCGGTGAGCACCGAGACGCTCAGCGCACCGGCTGCCCGCGCTCCCTCGACGTCGTGGACGTGGTCTCCGACGTACACGCTCGCGCCGTGCTCCCGGAGCACGGCCGCCTTCCCGACACCCCACACCTCGCCCTCGACGTGGTCGACGTCGAGGGCGAGCGCCTCGACGTGCAGCCACGCGTTCGGCGTGAACTTGCCGGTGACCAGCAGGCTGCGCCCGCCGTGCCGACGGACCGCGGCCAGCGCCTCGTGGGCGCCGGGCAGGTGCAGCGTGGGGGCGATCGCGAGGTCCGGGTAGTGCCGGCGGAAGCGCTCCACGAGCTCGTCGACCTGTCCGGCCGGGACGTACGGCGCCAGCACCTGGCTCAGCGGTGGCCCGAGCCGTTCGGACATCGCCTGCACGTCGAGCTCGACCCCGCTGTCCGCCGCGATCCGGGACAGCGTCGCGGCGAACCCCGGCCTGGTATCGATCAGGGTCATGTCGAGGTCGAAGCCGACGACGAGCTGCGGCGCGGTCACCCGGCAACCCTAGGTCGCCCGCCAGCCGCCGGCCAACTGCCCAGCAGCCCGCCGGTTGCCCCGCCGGTTGCCCCGCCGGTTGCCAGCCGCCGGCCGATTGCCAGCGCTCCGCACCGCTGACATGATCGAGGGCTCCACCCCCATCCCGGGAGGCACTCCACCATGGCTTCGGCCCGCGCACGTCGGCTTGCCGGCAGGCCGACGGCGATCGCCGTCGGCCTCCTGGCCGGTGCCGTCGTGCTCGGCGGAGCCCCCGCGGCCCGGGCGGCGCAGCGGACTCCCGGACCGGCGCGGCGGGTGTATCTCGTCACGCTGGCCGAGCGACCGGCCGCGGCGTACCCGGGTGGCATCCCCGGCCTCGCGCGCACCGCCCCGGCGACGGGACGGCGCTTCGACAGGACCACGCCCGCGGTCGCCGCCTACGACCAGCACCTCGTCGTCGGGCAGGACCGGGTGCTGGCGCGCGTCGGCCGCCCGGACCTGCTGTACCGCTACACGACGGTGCTCGACGGCTTCGCGGCCCGCCTCGACCCCCGGCAGGTCACCCGGCTGCGCCAGACGCGGGGCGTGCTGCGCGTGGAGCGCAGCACGACCCACCGCCTCGACCGGGCCGGGCCGGCGACCGCCCTGGGCGCGGCCTCGCCGAGGACACAGCGGCTCACCGTCCCGCCCGGTGCGGCGAGCGCCGGACGCGGCACGGTGGTCGGCGTCGTGGACTCCGGCATCTGGCCGGAGAACCCGACGTTCGCCGGAGTCCCGGAGCGCGCCCCCGGCCTCAGCGCCGGGCTGCCCGGCTTCCACGGTGCGTGCACCGCGGGCGAGGGCTGGTCGGCTGCCGACTGCAACGACAAGGTGGTCTCGGCGCGCTCGTTCGTCCGCGGGTTCGGCGCCGACGCCGTCTCCGCGGCGGAGTACCTCTCGCCGCGCGACGCCTCGGGCCACGGCTCCCGGGCGGCGTCCCTGGCCGCCGGCGGACCGGCCGACGGACGCATCGCCGGTCAGCAGTTCGGCAGGGTCTCCGGCACGGCGCCGAGTGCGCGGATCGCCGTCTACAAGGCCTGCTGGTCCGGCCCCGAACCCGACGACGACGGATGCACCACCGCGGACGCCGTCGCCGCCGTCGACAGCGCGGTCGCCGACGGCGTCGACGTGCTGAGCTACGCGGCGGCCGGCTCCCGGTCGCCGCGGGACACCCTGTCGCGGGCCTTCCTCAACGCCGCGGCCGCCGGGGTGTTCGTGGCCACGGCAGCGGGAAACCGCGGGGGGTCGGGCACCGTCGAGCACCCCGCCCCGTGGGTCACCACCGTCGGCGCCGTCTCGTGGCGGGTGTACCGCGGGAGGGTGCGGCTCGGCGACGGGACCGTGCTCGACGGCGCGATGGTCTCGACCCGGCGGGTGCGGCGCACCGGCCTGGTCTCCGCCCGCACGGTCCCGGCTCCGGGGGTGGGCAGCCGGACCGCTGCACTGTGCGAGAGCGGCTCGCTCGACGCCGAGAAGGTGGACGGCCGGGTCGTGGTCTGCGAGCGCGGGGTGGTCGGCCGCATCGACAAGTCGGCGGCGGTGGCGGATGCCGGTGGCGCCGGGATGCTGCTGCTGAACCGCCGGCCCGGCGGCGTCGACGCCGACGTGCACGCCGTGCCGACCGTCCACCTCGACCTGCGCGCCGCGCGGGTGGTGCGCGGCTACCTGCGCTCGGCCGGCGCCCGCGCGGAAGCCACCTTGGAGCCGCTGGGCTCGAGCCGGACGCCGGTGCCGCGGGTGGCGAGGTTCTCCTCGCGGGGGCCCTCCCCGGTCGACGGAGTGCTCAAGCCCGACGTCACGGCGCCGGGCGTCAACGTCCTCGCCGCGACCGCCCCGCGCGGCGGCGAGGGACCGGTGTGGGACCTCGGCTCGGGCACGTCGAGCAGCGCCCCCCAGGTCGCCGGGCTCGCCGCGACGCTCGCGGCCGAGCACCCGCGCTGGTCACCCGGCGAGATCCGGTCCGCGATCTGCACGACGGCAGCCCGTCCGGCCCGCGGCGACGGCCCGTTCGCCACCGGCTCCGGCCACGTCGACCCCGGCGCGGCCGACGATCCCGGTCTCGTGCTCGCCGCAGGTCCCGTGGACTGGCGCCGCTACCTCGCCGGGTCGCTGCCGGCCCAGCGGCTGAACCAGCCGTCCGTGGCCGTGGGGGACCTCGTCGGACGCGGCTCGGTCGTGCGCCGGGTCACCAACGTCGGCCGCACCGCCGAGACGTACGTCGCTCGGGTGGCCGGGCTGCGCGGCGTGCTGACCCAGGTCCGGCCGGCGCAGGTCACCGTCGCGCCGGGGCAGACCCGGCGGATCCGGCTGGCCTTCACCGTCGAGCCCGGCGCCCGCCTCGACGCGTGGTCGCGCGGGGCGCTGACGCTGCACAGCCCGGTCCACGACGTCCGGCTGCCCGTGGTGGTCCGGCCGCGCGCCGTCGCAGCGCCGCGCACGGTGCGCGGCTCCGGGGTCCGCGGCAGCACCGTGGTCCGTGGCCGTTCGGGCCCGGCACCAGTGCGGGTGCGCAGCTCCGGGGTCGTGCCGGCGACGCCGGTCGGCGTCACCCTGGTCCCCGGCGGCTTCGACCCGAAGAGCCCCACGGTCGGCGCGGACACCATGGCTACCCCGGTCACCGTGCCCGCCGGAACGGAGGTCGCCCGGTTCGAGATGGACGCCCACGGCGCCGGCGACGCCGTGCACCTGTTCCTCTACCGCGACGGTGACCTGGTCGCCCAGGACACCGGCGCCGACGCGGACGCGACGGTCACCCTCCCGCACCCCGCCGCCGGCGACTACACGCTCTACGTCAACGCCCACGAGGCCGGCAACGGCGCCACCACCACCGGGCAGCTGTACACCTGGATGGTGCCGGAGACCGGCGGGACGCCGCTCGACCTCACCCCGACGGCGGCCGGCAGCGGGGACTTCCGCTACCAGGCGTCGTGGCGGCACCTCGACCCGACCAAGCGCTACCTCGGGGTGCTGACCTACGACGGCTCGGCGGACCGTACCCTGGTCGAGATCCACTGACCTACGCCAGGCCCAGCCGCCGCGCGGACTCCTCCCGCATCTGCACCTTGCGGATCTTGCCGGTGACCGTCATCGGGAACTCCTCGACCACCATCACGTAGCGCGGGATCTTGTAGTGCGCGAGCCGGCCGGTGGCGAACCGACGCACCGTCTCGGCGTCCAGCGGCGCGGCGCCGGGACGCATCCGGACCCAGGCGCAGAGCTCCTCGCCGTACCGCTGGTCCGGGACGCCGATCACCTGGACGTCCTCGACGTCGGGGTGGCTGTAGAGGAACTCCTCGATCTCGCGCGGATAGATGTTCTCGCCACCTCGGATGACCATGTCCTTGATCCGGCCGACGATGTTGCAGTAGCCGTCCTCGCGCATCACCGCGAGGTCGCCGGTGTGCATCCAGCCGTCCGCGTCGATCGCCTCCGCGGTCTTGTCCGGCTCCTGCCAGTAGCCGAGCATCACCGAGTAGCCGCGGGTGCAGAGCTCGCCGGGCGCGCCGCGCTCGATGACCCGCCCGTCCACCGGGTCGACGACCTTGACCTCGACGTGCGGGTGCACCCGGCCGATCGTGGACGTGCGCCGGTCGAGGTCGTCGTCGCTGCGGGTCTGGCACGAGACCGGCGAGGTCTCGGTCATCCCGTAGGCGATCGACACCTCCGCCATGTGCATGTCGTCGATGCAGCGCTTCATCACCTCGACCGGGCAGACCGAGCCGGCCATCACGCCGGTGCGCAGCGACGAGAGGTCGTAGGACGCGAAGCCCGGCGCGCTCTGCATCGCGATGAACATCGTCGGGACGCCGTACACGCCCGTGCACCGCTCGTCCTGCACCGCCTGGAGCGTCACCGCCGGGTCGAACCCGGGCGCGGGGATCACCATCGTGGCGCCGTGCGATGTGCACCCGAGGTTGCCCATCACCATGCCGAAGCAGTGGTAGAAGGGCACCGGGATGCAGAGCCGGTCCTCGTGGGTGAAGTTGATCAGCTCGGTGGTGAAGAAGCCGTTGTTGAGGATGTTGCGGTGCGACAGGGTCGCGCCCTTGGGGAAGCCCGTCGTCCCGGACGTGTACTGGATGTTGATCGCGTCCCCGTTGGCCAGCGTCGCCATCCGGTCCGCGAGCGCGTCCGCGGGCAGGCCGCGGCCCTCGGCGAGCAGCTCGTCCCAGTCGCCCGTGCCGATGTAGACGACCCGCTCCAGCGGCAGCCCGTCGTCCGCGCCGGCGCTGACCACCTGGCCCACCATCGCCCGGTAGTCGGAGGTCTTGAACGCCGTCGCCGAGACCAGCAGCCGCACCCCGGACTGGTTCAGCACGTAGGCCAGCTCGTGGGTGCGGTAGGCGGGGTTGACGTTCACCAGGATCGCGCCGACCTTCGCGCTGGCGTACTGCACGAGGGTCCACTCCGCGCAGTTCGGGGCCCAGATGCCGATGCGGTCGCCCTTCTCGATGCCGGCGCCGAGCAGCCCGCGCGCCAGCGCGTCGACGTCGCGGTCCAGCTCGGCGTACGTCCAGCGGCGACCGGTCGCCACCTCGACCAGCGCCTCACGACCGGGGTGCTGGGCGGCGACCCGCTCCAGGTTCGCCCCGATCGTCTCCTCGATGAGCGCGGGCACCGTCTCGCCCGCGGCGTAGGACTCGGCGAAGGACTCCATGCAGGGCACAGTAGTCCCGTCCGCCCCCGGTACGGCGTGTCCTCGGCATCCTCGGCCCGGCACCCTCAGCCCGGCATCACGACGTGCCGCCGAAGGTAGTCCTCGACCGCCCGGTGGTCCCAGCCGCGCGACTCGCGGAGGCCCTCGGCCAGCATCGCCAGGTACGACCGGCTCGGAGGCGTGTGCGGCACGTGGTCGATGCCGTGCGCCGCCGTGAAGGTCAGCATCGGCGCGCCGTCCAGCCGACCGACCTCGACGACGGTCTCGTACGGCCCGGGGCCGAGCCGGCACCCCCCACCGGGCAGGCCGTCGCGGATCAGCGCCTCCAGCGGGCTGTCCGGCTCGGGCGTCCGGTACATCTCCTGCGCCGCGATGTCGGCGAACTGGCCCGCGGTCACGAGGTACGCCCGCGCCGCGGCGGGACCGGGCGCCGCATGGTCGTAGAACGCCACCCCGCCGCCCCACTGCAGCGAATCGCCCGCGACGTAGAGCCGGCCGGGAAGGTCGACGGGCACGCTGCGGCGCGGCAACCTGCGGTCGCGCGACCCGGGGTTCGCCCTCGAGCCGCCCGGTGGACAGCCGCCCTCCAGGTAGCACAGGAGCCGCGCCGCGGCCATGTTCGAGCCGTAGCTGACGTACCAGACCTCGCCGGCGCGCGGCGCGCGCCGGTGGTCGCCGGGTGGCGGAACGGTCGAGTCGGGCATGTCGCCGCACCACGCTAGTCCACGCGCACCCACACCGCGGCCGGCACCCATCCGGGCGGCGAGCGGGCGCGAAGCAGGGGCACGAAGCAAGGCCCACCGCCGCACGCCCGCCGGGCAAGGGACGTGCGGCACGACCGAAGGAACGATCCCATGTCCTGGAAACGCCTCACGGCGCTCGCCACCACGACCGTCCTGGCCGGCGCCACCCTGATCGCTGCTGCCCCTGCGCAGGCGGAGTCTCGCACCGGCACCAGAAGCCTGGCCTCCGTGCTCGGCGCGGACGGTCACCACTTCGACGGCAGGTGGGGAGACTTCGACATCGTCGACAAGGCCGTCCGGACGGTCCTGAGGGCCAAGCCGGCCAGCGCCGTCGGCGTGCTGGCCGACGGGTCGGTCGCCCTGACCGGGTTCCTGCCGACCGACCAGGCGTTCCGCCGCCTCGACACCGACCTCACCGGCGTACGCCGGCACACCGAGCGCGGCGTGTGGCGCTCGCTGGCCGGGCTCGTCGACGTCGACACCCTCGAGTCGGTGCTGCTCTACCACGTCGTCCCCGGCGCGACGATCACCTACCGGCAGGCGCGGGCAGCCGACGGCGCCAAGCTCACCACGGCCCTCGGGAGCCCGATCACGGTGAAGGTCACCAAGCGCCACAACGTCTTCCTCCGGGACGCCGACCGCAACGACCTCGACCCGCGCGTGCTGCCCAGGTGGAAGAACATCAACCACGCAAACACGCAGATCGCGCACGGCATCAACCGGGTGCTGCGACCGGTCGACCTCTGACCCTCCCGCTCACCGACCGTCCCCGCCGGCTCTCTCCGCCGGCCGTCTCCGCCGGCTGTTCGGCTGGCTTTTCGGGCACGCAGGGCCCGCTCCGGCACCGGGGCGGGCCCTGCGCCGTCGTGGCGATTCGACACCGGCGCGTCGGGCAGGGTTTCATCGTGCCGTCACGTCAGCCACCTTCAATGGCGCGGGAGGTCCATGGTGTCGAGCAGGGTGTCGAGCACGGGGTCGAGCAGGTCGAGCAGCCGGACGAGCGTGCGCCTGCGCGTGGCCCGCGCCGCCGGCCGTGCCACGGCTGCCCTGTCCCGCCGCACCGGGCGCGGCTCGGGAGGTGTCGTCGGCGGCCGGGTGATCCTGCGCCTGGCTCCCGAGGCCGTCCGTGCGATGGCCGCGTCGAGGGACGTGCTCACGGTCAGCGGCACCAACGGCAAGACCACCACCACCGCACTGCTCGCCGCCGCGATGCGTGCGGACCGCCCGACCGACACCAACGCCGACGGCGCGAACACCCCGCCGGGACTCGCCACCACGCTCTCCTCCGGAGACGCCGGTACGGCCGTTCTCGAGGTGGACGAGGGCTGGCTGCCGTGGACGATCCAGCAGACCGCGCCGTCCACCGTCGTCCTGCTCAACCTCTCGCGCGACCAGCTCAGCCGGCACCACGAGGTCGGCAAGGTCGCCACCGCCTGGCACTCCGGCGTCGCCGATGTCCCCGTCGTGGTCGCCAACGCCGACGACCCGGACATCGTCTGGGCCGCCTCCGCCGCCCACACGCAGGTGTGGGTCGGCGCCGGGCTGCGGTGGAAGGACGACTCGGTCGTCTGCCCCCGGTGCGGCGGCAGCTGCAAGCACGACGAGGAGCACTGGGCGTGCATGTCCTGCGAGCTCGCCCGCCCGAAGCCCGACTGGTGGCTGGAGGGCGACGACCTGGTCTGCGCGTCGGGCCGCTGGCCCCTGCGGCTGCCTCTTCCCGGTCACGTGAACCGGGCGAACGCCGCGCTCGCCGCGGCCGCCGCCGCGTCCCGCGGCGTGGACCCGGCCGCGGCCGTGGAGGCGTTCCGCAGCGTGTCCACGGTGGCCGGCCGCTACTCGGTGGTCGACTACCACGGCCGGCACACCCGGCTGATGCTCGCGAAGAACCCGGCCAGCTGGGTCGAGGCGCTCGACATGGTCGACGGGCGCGACGTCCCGCTCGTGCTGACGTTCAACTCCGAGGGCGTGGACGGCCGCGACCCGTCGTGGTTGTACGACGTCGCCTTCGACCGGCTGGCCGGACGCCGCATCGTGGTCACCGGGCGGCGCGCCACGGACCTTCGCGTTCGGCTCCTGCTCGACGACGTCACGAGCGACGGGGCGCCGACCCTGACCGCGGCCCTCGACGCCCTGCCCGCGGGTGAGGTCGACGTCGTCGGCAACTACACCGCCTTCCAGGAGGCCCGGAAGGAGCTGGCCCGTGCCACGTGACAGCGAGATCGTGCTGGCCCTGCTCTACCCGGCCATCCTCGGGACGTACGGCGACCGCGGCAACGCCGTGGCGCTCCGGCACCGCGCCCGGCTCCGCGGCCTGCCCGTGCGGGTCCTCGAGATCGACGTCGAGGACACCGTTCCCGAGAGCGCCGACGTCTACCTCATCGGGGGTGGCGAGGACTCCGCGCAGGGGCTGGCCATCGACCCGCTCCGTCGCGCGACCGGGATGCACCGCGCGCTGCGTGACGGCACCGCCTGCCTCGCGGTCTGCGCAGGCTTCCAGCTGCTGTCCGAGGAGTTCATGGACCGCGACGGCGGTCGGCGCCCCGGACTCGGCCTCCTCGACGTACGCTGCGGACGGCTGTCCGGGGAGCGCGCGGTGGGCGAGGTCGTCACGCAGCCCGTCGGCGTACCCGGTCTGCCGCCCCTGACCGGCTACGAGAACCACCAGGGTGACGCTACGGTCGGACCCGACGCGCAGCCGCTCGGCCGGGTCGTCCACGGCGTCGGCAACGGACCGAGCGGCACGGAGGGTGCCGTCCAGGGCTCGGTGGTCGCGACATACCTGCACGGACCGGTGCTGGTGCGCAACCCGGCGCTCGCCGACCACCTGCTCGCCCGGGTCGCGGGTCCGCTCGACCCCGTCGACGACACGCTCGTCGACCAGCTGCGGCGCGAGAGGCTCGCCGCGGCGCGGTAGCACGTCCTCCCGCAAGACCCACCGGTCACCGCCACATCTGCGGCGGACAGTGGGATACACCACAGGATGTTCGGCGATACTGGCAGGACGAAGGACCCTGTCCGGACACTCCGGGCGCGAGAACCCTGACAAGGGGGATCATCTATCCGAAGGGCCCGTTGTCATGACGTCGATCATGCACAAGCACTCAACGGCCTCTGCTCCTGCTTCGCCCGCCCCACCGGCGGCGAAGGGAACGCTGGGGCTTCCTGCATCAACCGCTCTGGTGATCGGCAGCATCATCGGCACCGGAGTCTTCACGATGCCCGCGGTGATGGCCTCGGCCGGCACCGTGTCCATCCTCGTCCTCGTCGCGGTCTCCGTCTGTGCGGTGCTGCTCGGCGTGATGTTCGGCCAGCTGACGAAGCGGGTCCCGACGTCCGACGGCGGGCTCTACGCGTACTCGCGCCACGAGTTCGGTGACTTCGCCGGCTACCTGGTGGCCTGGTGCTACTGGATCACCTGCTGGGCGGGCAACGCCGCGATCGTGTCGTCGTGGGTCTTCTACGTCGAGTCGCTGTTCAAGATCAGCAACCCGAGCGCCTGGACCAGCTTCGGGATCGCGATGCTGGGCCTCTGGATCCCGGCGGTCATCAACCTGGCCGGCATCCGGCAGATGGCGCTGTTCCAGATGATCACCGTGGTGCTGAAGTTCGTGCCGCTCCTGCTGGTCGGCGTACTGGGCTGGTTCTGGGTGAGCTCGGCGAACTACCCGCCGTTCAACGCGTCCGGTGGCAGCATCTTCGACGCGATCTCCATCGCGGCCGGCGTGGCGCTGTTCTCGTTCATCGGCGTCGAGTGCGCCTCGGTCGCGGCCGGCAAGGTGAAGAACCGTGAGAAGAACGTCGGGCTCGCCTCGACGTTCGGCACGTTGGCCTCGGCGATCCTGTACGTCCTGGTGACCGCGGCCGTGATGGGCCTGGTGCCCTCCGGCAGGCTGGTCGACAACGGTGCGCCGTTCGTGGCCGCGTTCCAGACCATGCTGGGCTCCGGCTCCTGGGTCGGCACCGCGGTCGCGCTGGTGGCGGTCATCTCCGGCATCGGCGCCCTCAACGGCTGGACGATGGTGACGGCCGAGATGCCGTACGTCGCCGCCAAGGAGAAGCTGTTCTTCTCCCCCTTCGCCAAGACGAGCGCCAAGGGCATCCCGTGGTTCGGCATCGTGGTCTCCACGATCGTCGCCAGCCTGCTGATGGGCTGGAGCTACACGGGTGCGACCGGACTGAAGGTGTTCACGTACCTGGTCGGGCTGTCCGTGGTGACGGTCGCGATCCCGTACTTCTTCTCCGCCTGCGCGCAGCTTGCCTTCCTGGTCTCGCGTCGGCGCAGGGTGCACGGCTGGGTCCTCGGGCGTGACCTGTTCATCGCCACGCTCGGCATCCTCTTCTCCCTGTGGGTCACCGCCGCCAGCGGCTACCAGGCCGTCTACCAGGCGCTGATCCTGGTGCTCATCGGCATCCCGATCTACGCCTTCCTGAAGGCCGAGAAGGAACGCGAGGGGCTCGTGGAGGAGCCGGTGGAACGGGAGGCCGTGTCGTCATGAAGGCGCTCGTCCGGCGCCCGGGTCCGCGGCTGGCCGACGGCATCGTCACCCACATCGAGCGCACGCCGGTCGACGTCGACCTGGCGCAGCGGCAGTGGGCGGAGTACGTCGAGGCGATGCGGAGCGACGGCTGGCGGACGGTCGAGGTCGCTGCGGCCCCGGACTGCCCCGACGCCGTCTTCGTCGAGGACACGATGGTGGTCCACGACCGGACCGCGGTGATCTCGCGGCCCGGCGCGGACGCCCGCAGGCCGGAGACGCCGGACGCCGAGAAGGCGGTGCGCGAGCTCGGGTACGACGTGTGCCGCATCGAGGCGCCGGGCACCCTCGACGGCGGCGACGTCCTCAAGGTCGGCAGCACGGTGTACGTCGGCCGGGGTGGTCGGACGAACGGGGAGGGCATCCGCCAGCTCCGGCGAGCACTCGCCCCGCTCGGCGCCACCGTGGTCGGCGTCCCGCTCACCAAGGTGCTGCACCTCAAGAGCGCCGTCACCGCCCTGCCGGACGGCACGGTCATCGGGTACCCGCCGCTGGTCGACGACCCGTCGATGTTCCCGCACTTCCTGCCCGTCCCCGAGGAGCCCGGCGCACACGTCGTGCTCCTCGGCGGGGACCGGCTGCTGATGTCGGCCTCGGCACCCCGCTCCGCGGAGCTGTTCGCCGACCTCGGCTGGGCACCGGTGCTCGTGGACATCGGCGAGTACGAGAAGCTCGAGGGCTGCGTGACGTGCCTGTCGGTGCGGCTGCGCGGACTCGGCTGACCTGTTCGCGCACACTCCCCACGACGAACCTGCCCTGCCCACGACGTACACCTCGTGGGCAGTGCGGGTTCGCCTGCATCCCGTGGTGAACCGCCGGGCCCGCCGCGGGGCCGGCGGGCGGATATCGTGGTGCGGATGTCCGCGTCCGCGCCCCGCACGCTCGCCGACCAGCTCCGCGGCTGGTCCGACGAGCAGCTGGCCCGCCTGCTCACCCTGCGGCCGGACCTCGCCTCCCCGGCACCGCAGGACTCCGCACAGCTCGCCTCGCGGGCCGGCACCCGGGCCTCGGTGCTGCGCGCGCTGGACCAGCTCGACCTCCTCGAGCTCAGCGTGCTCGACGCCGTGCAGGCCCTCGGCGGCAGCGCCACCCCCGCCCGCATCGAGGAGCTGATGCACGGCGAGCCCGCCGCCGTGCGCGCTGCGGTGCAGCGGATGTACGCCCTGGCGCTGCTGTGGGGCGGCGCGGAGCTGCGCACGCCGAGCGTGCTCGGCGACGTCCTCGGCACCTCGGTCAGCAGGCTCGGCCCTCCGGCGGAGGCACTGCTCGCGGGCTACGGTCCCGGCCGGGTGGCCACCCTGGCCCGCGACCTCGGGGTGCAGCCGACCGGCGACCGCCAGCGCGACGCCGCGGCGGTCGCGGCCCGGCTGAGCGATGCGGCGCTGGTCGCGGAGCTTGTGGCCGAGCTCGACGAACGGGCCCGGACGATCCTCGACCGGCTGGAGCGCGACGGCGCGGAGGGCGCCGTGGAGTCCACGGACCGGCCGGCGAGCCGGGCGGACGCCGAGGCGCCCGTCGACCGGTTGCTCGCCCGCGGGCTGGTCCTCGCCCGGGACGGTCGGCACGTCGCCGTCCCGCGCGAGGTGGCGCTCTGCCTCCGAGGTGGGCGCACCACCCGGGAGCCGGTGGACGTGGTCCCCGAACCGGCTGTCGGCGAGCGCAGCAGGTCCACGGTGGACCGGGCCGCCGCGGGCGCGGCCTTCGACCTCGTGCGGCACGTCGAGCTGCTGCTCGAGCACTGGGGCACCACGCCACCGTCGGCGCTGCGGGGCGGTGGCCTCGGCGTGCGCGACCTGCGGGCCGCCGCCGAGCTGCTGCACGTCGAGGAGCGGACCGCGGCACTGCTCGTGGAGCTTGCGGCGGCGGCCGGCCTGCTCGCCGCCGGGGCCACCGACGAGGACGACGCGGCGTGGCTGCCGACCGAGACCTTCGACGTGTGGAACGCCGGGTCGGTCGCCGACCGCTGGACCCGGCTGGCGCTCGCCTGGCTCGAGAACCCCCGGCTCACCGCGCTGGTCGGCACCCGCGACCGGGGCAGGACCGTCAACGCGCTGTCCGCGGACCTCGAGCGCGGCTGGCTGCCCGAGACCCGGCTGCAGACGCTGCGGACGCTGGCCGAGCTGCCGGACGGGCGGGTGCTCGCCGCGGGCACCGGGGTGCCGTCGGTCGTCGAGCGGCTGCGGTGGCTGCGACCGCGGCGCCCCGCGGCGCGCGCCGAGGCGGTCGGCTGGGCACTGGAGGAGGCCGCAGTGCTGGGGCTCACCGCGCTCGGCGGGCTGTCCGGCCACGGCCGCGCGCTGGTGCACGACGAGGACCCGCTGCACTCCGCGGCCGCGGCGCTCGAGCCCCTGCTGCCGCAGCCGGTGGACCACGTCCTGCTGCAGGCCGACCTCACGGCTGTCGCGCCGGGGCCCCTCGAGCAGCAGCTCGCGCACCACCTCGCGCTCCTGGCGGACATCGAGTCCCGGGGCGGAGCGACGGTCTACCGGTTCACCGAGTCGTCGGTGCGCCGGGCGTTCGACGTCGGCTGGTCCGCCGCGGAGGTGCACGAGTTCGTCGCGGGGGCCTCCCGGACCCCGGTGCCACAGCCCCTGACCTACCTCGTCGACGACGTGGCGCGGACCTTCGGCACCATCCGGGCCGGTGCGGCGGAGTCGTTCCTGCGCAGCGACGACGAGTCGGCCCTCCTCGAGCTGGTGCACCAGCCCAAGGCAGCGTCTCTCCGGCTGCGCCGCATCGCGCCCACCGTCGTGGTCAGCGACGTGCCGCTCGACGTCCTGCTCCCCCGGCTGCGCGAGCTCGGCGCGGCGCCCGTGGTCGAGGCCCCCGACGGAACCGTCCGGCTGGCCCGGCGCGACGCGCACCGGGCGCGCGGCTCGCGGCAGAGGCAGCCGGCCGCCGACCACGGGCTCCCGCCGCTGCTCGGTGACGCCCGTGCGACAGCCAGGTTCACCGCCCGGGTGGCGGCCAGCGTGACAGCCGTCCGCGCCGGCGACGAGGCAGCCGCGCACCGCCCTCCGGACGCGGCCCGGTCGGGACGGTCGTCGCCCACCTCGACGCTCGCGCTGCTGCGCGAGGCCGTCGAGGGGCGGTCGTCGGTCTGGATCGGCTACGTCGACAACCACGGCTCGACGGTGGAGCGCGTCGTGGACCCGGTGAGGGTCGAGGGCGGCTGGCTCTCGGCGTACGACCACCGGTCGGAGGACGTGCGCTCCTTCGCCGTGCACCGGATCACCGGCGCCCGGCTGGTCGGGGAAGGCTGACCCCGAGCGGTCGCTTCGCACAGGAAATGGGTTCTCCGCACTTTCCCCAGGCGCATCGTCGATTTCGCGCGCATTTCCGTATTCGGGCATAGCCACCAACCCCTCTGAACCTCTCGCAGCACCTGAAAGGCACCGGACGACCTCTCCAGATAAAGCCCCCGAAATACGGGTCGGCCTTTGCTCGCCCCGGTTGTTGAAATCGCCCCTAGCGAGCCGTCGGTCGCCGGATCTCCTTGACAGACAGGGATGTGCGGCGACCTCCCGGTCGCAGAGTCGCGTTCTTGGACATTCTCTGCGCCCGTCGCAGGGCCATTCGCCAGGGATTGCACACACGTGACGACAACGCGAACTCGCCATAAATAGTTCGCTTTCGCCATGTCGAAGTCACATGCATGTCCATACTGTCTGTAAGGGGCCGGCATGGGGACGCCGGGACGTAGAACCTAGGGGCGGGGAAAAGCATTGACCGGTTTACTCGAACGCGCGTCGCGGGACATCAGGCGCAAGCCTGGCTCGGGAGCTGCGCGGACTGGCCCGCGCCCTCGCGTCCGGGCTCTCGGCACCGTGCCGTGGCGGCGGATGCTCGAGCCGACCGGAGGCCTCCTCGTCGGTGTGGCGGTGAGCTGGCTGTTCCCCGCCGCTCGACCGACGGTCGTCGTGGCGCTCCTGCTGTGGCTCTGGTTCGGCTACCACGTGGGCACGGGTGCAGCCATGCCCACGACCCGACCCGTCCGGTTCGACGCCGTCCGGCGGGCCGGGCTCGCTCTGGGACTGACCACCCTGGTGGCAGCGGCCGGGCTGGTGCCCGTCGAGGGGCTCCCCAGCGCTGTGCTCGTGCTGGCCTGCGCCACCGCGACGGCAGGCCTCGTGCGTGGCGTGATGGCCGCACGGCACGGCACCCGGCGTGTGCTGCTGGTCGGGGACCGTGTCGCCGTCACGGAGCTCGCGTCCCGCTGGCGCCAGGAGCCGGACATCGGCGTGGTGGCCGCCTGTGTGCACGAACCCGACCTCGACGACGACCAGTACCCGTCCGACCTTTTCGGGGCGCCGGTCCTGCGGTCGATCCGCGAGGTGCCACAGGCTGTGAGCGAGTGGGGCGTCGACGGCGTCGTGGTGATCCCGTCGGCCGGGATGCTCTCCCACGACGTGCGGGAGCTGGACTGGTCGCTCGCCGGCCTCCGGACGCCTCTGGCGGTGGTCGGCCCACCGGGTCCCTTCGCTCCGCACCGGGTGCGCTCCGGCAAGCTCGGCGGTCGCCTGCTCATGCACGTGGTGCCCAACCAGCGCAGCAGCACCCTGCGCCTCCTGAAGGCCCTCAGTGACCGTCTGGTCGGCACGCTGCTCCTGGTTCTGGCCCTTCCTCTCCTGGCCGTCCTGTGCGTGCTGATCCGCCTGGACAGCCCGGGCTCCCCGCTGTTCCGGCAGACCAGGGTGGGCATGAACGGCCGGCACTTCACCATGCTGAAGCTGCGGACCATGCGAACCGACGCCGAGCAGCACCTCGACCCGCTTCGGCGCAGCGTGCCCGACGACCAGGTGCTGTTCAAGCTGGCCGAGGACCCCCGGATCACCCGCGTCGGACGGTTCCTGCGCCGGTCGTCTCTGGACGAGCTGCCGCAGCTGGTCAACGTCGTCCGAGGCGAGATGTCCCTCATCGGACCACGGCCGGGTCTCCCGGCAGAGGTTGCGCGCTACGACGCCTCGAGCCGGCACCGGCTGGTGGTTCGGCCCGGAATGACGGGGCTGTGGCAGGTCAGCGGCCGCTCGGACCTCGGGTGGGAGGAGTCCGTCGGCCTCGACCTCGACTACGTGGACAACTGGCGGTTCAGTGACGACGTCCTGATCGCCGCCCGGACGTTCGGCGCCGTCCTGAGCCGCCGGGGCGCCTACTAGCCGGTGGCGTCCGCCCGTGGGCGCCTCCGGAGCTGCCCACTGGCCCACCGCCGTCCGGTGTGCGTCTTACCGGGCGCCACGCTTGGCTCCCGACGGTAACCTGCAGGTATGGACTTTGTTCGTTACGCGGAGCGGTCGGCCGACCTGGTCAACGCCGAGCTCGGGGACGCGCCCGCGCTGCGCGACCTGCTGAGCCCTCGGGGGTGGCTGCAGGACCAGGTCGTCGAGCGGGACGCCACGACCCTGCGCCGGTTCCAGCGGGAGCTGCGGCCGGTGTTCGAGGCCTCCAACGCCGGTGACGAGCACGGCGTGGTGGACCGGCTCAACGCGCTGCTCGCCCGCCACCCGGTGACGCCGTACATCGCCGGCCACGAGCCCGGCAAGTTCCACATGCACGTCGCGGACCAGTCGTCCTCGGTCGCCGAGCTGCTGATCGCGGAGTCCCTGATGGGGCTCTCGACGCTGGTGTGCGACCTGGGCGCGACCCGCCTCGGCGTGTGCGACGCGACGCCGTGCACGCACGTCTTCGTCGACACCTCGCCCAACCAGTCGCGCCGGTACTGCTCGGACCGATGCTCCTCGCGCGCCAACGTCGCGGCCTACCGGGCCCGCCAGAAGGCGGCGCTCTCGGCGTCCGGGAACACCGGCTCATGAACGACGGCCCCCTGATCGTCCAGTCCGACAAGACGCTGCTCCTGGAGGTCGACCACGACCGCGCCGAGGACTGCCGCAAGGCGATCGCGCCGTTCGCCGAGCTCGAGCGGTCGCCGGAGCACGTGCACACCTACCGGCTCACCCCCCTGGGACTGTGGAACGCCCGCGCCGCCGGCCACGACGCCGAGCAGGTCGTGGACACGCTGCTGGAGTACTCCCGCTACGCGGTCCCGCATGCCCTGCTCGTCGACGTCGCCGAGACCATGGCCCGCTACGGGCGGCTGCGGCTCGACAAGCACCCGACCCATGGCCTGGTGCTCTCGAGCACGGACCGGCCGGTGCTGGAGGAGGTGCTGCGCGCGAAGAAGGTCGCGCCGATGGTGGGCGCCCGCGTCGACGACGAGACCGTCGCGGTGCATCCCAGCGAGCGCGGCAACCTCAAGCAGGCGCTGCTCAAGCTCGGGTGGCCGGCCGAGGACTTCGCCGGGTACGTCGACGGCGAGGCGCACGCCATCGACCTGCGCGAGGAGGGCTGGCAGCTGCGCGGCTACCAGCGCGAGGCCGCCGAGGCGTTCTGGTACGGCGGTTCCGGTGTCGTCGTGCTGCCGTGCGGCGCCGGCAAGACGATCGTGGGTGCGGCCGCGATGGCACAGGCCCGGGCCACGACGCTGATCCTCGTGACGAACACCGTCTCGGCGCGCCAGTGGAAGGAGGAGCTGCTCCGCCGTACGTCGCTGACCGAGGACGAGATCGGGGAGTACTCCGGCGCCGTCAAGGAGATCCGGCCGGTCACGATCGCCACCTACCAGGTGATGACCACCCGCCGGAAGGGCGTCTACAGCCACCTCGAGCTGTTCGACGCGCGCGACTGGGGGCTGGTGGTCTACGACGAGGTGCACCTGCTGCCGGCGCCGATCTTCCGGATGACCGCGGACCTCCAGGCCCGCCGGCGGATCGGGCTGACCGCGACGCTGGTGCGCGAGGACGGCCGCGAGGGCGACGTCTTCAGCCTGATCGGGCCGAAGCGGTACGACGCCCCGTGGAAGGACATCGAGGCGCAGGGCTGGATCGCTCCGGCCGACTGCGTGGAGGTGCGGGTCACGCTGCCCGAGGGGGAGCGGCTCGCCTACGCGACCGCCGAGCCCGACGAGCGCTACCGGCTGGCGTCCTGCACCGGCTCGAAGACCCGGCTCGTCGAGGAGCTGGTCGCCAAGCACCGGGGCGAGCCGATGCTGGTGATCGGGCAGTACATCGACCAGCTCGACGAGATCGCCGAGCGCCTCGACGCTCCGCTGATCAAGGGCGAGACGACCGTCAGGGAGCGCGAGCGGCTGTTCGCGGCGTTCCGCTCCGGCGAGCTCGACCTGCTCGTGGTGTCCAAGGTGGCGAACTTCTCGGTCGACCTGCCCTCGGCGGCCGTCGCGGTGCAGGTCTCCGGCTCGTTCGGCAGCCGTCAGGAGGAGGCCCAGCGGCTCGGCCGGCTGCTGCGGCCCAAGCAGGACGGGCGGTCGGCGCGGTTCTACGCGATCGTCTCGCGGGACACCGTCGACGCCGACTTCGCCCAGCACCGCCAGCGGTTCCTCGCCGAGCAGGGCTACGCCTACCGGATCGTCGACGCCGACGACATCGCCGCCGCCTGACCGCCCGGGTTCGCCTGCCGTCTCGCCGGCAGGCCGCGCGGGCCGACCTCACACGACGCGCGGGAGGAGCTCGGCCAGCCGCGCGTAGTCGGCCGGCTCGTTGTACACCGCGCCGCTGAGCCGGACGTAGCCCTGCCCGTCGTAGGCCACGACCTGCACCTCGACACCGGCCGCGGACAGCCGCTGGTACAGCGCGTCGGCGGCCTCCTCGTCGCACGCCACCCCCGCGGGCAGCGGCACCAGCCTCAGGCACGGCGCCGGGTCCACCGGGACCGGGGCGCTGGTGCCGAGCACGCCGGTCAGCATCGCCGCGGCGTCGTCGAGCATCCTGCGCGACCGCTCGCTGATCAGCCGACCTCCGGCCTCGCGCCAGAACGCGACGGCGGCGTCCAGCGACAGCCAGCCGGAGTAGTCGTCGGTGCCGTGGGTGTCGAACGGCAGCGGGAACGGCAGCCCTGCGTTCCAGCTCGTGGTCAGCGGCCGCAGCCGGTCTCGCTCGGCGGGCGCCGCCCACAGCACGCTCGTGCCGCGCGGGGCGAACCCCCACTTGTGCCACGTCCCGGTCCAGAAGTCCGCGCCGGTGGCCGACGGGACGACCGCGAGCTGGCCGAGGACGTGCGCGCCGTCGACGAAGCTGAGCGAGCCGTGCCGCGCCGCGACCTCGCAGATGTCCGTCACCGGCAGCAGCGCGCCGGTGGTCGAGGTGACCGCGTCCACGACGACCAGCCGGACGTCGCCGCTCGCGACCGCCGCGGCGTACCCCGCCGTCACGTCTGCCGGCTTCGCCTCGACCGGGACGTCCACGACCCGGTACGTCGCCCCGGTGCGCGCGCACCACGACGCCACCGTGCGCCGTACCGACTCGTAGGTCTGGCTGTTGAGCACCACGACGTCACCGCGGCCCAGACGCCGCTGCTCGACGAGCGAGGCCACCACCGTCGCGGCGGCCTCCGTGACGTTGCGGACCAGCGCCGCCTCGTCCGGCCGCACGCCCAGGAACCCCGCGGCGACCTCGCGCGCGGCCGCCCTCAGGCCGGGCAGCTCCACCCGGTGGAAGCGCATCGGGTTGGCCTCGGCGCGGTCGCGGACCTCCCGCTGGCGCCGGGACACCACGCGGGGCACGGCGCCGAACGAGCCGTGGTTGAGGTGGGTGAGGTCCGGGTCCAGGGCGAAGGCGTCACGCACCGCGCCAGTGTGCCAGCGCCGCATCGGCCCCGACCCTCCAGGTGGCGCGGCCCGAAAACCGGGTGACCCGGGAGCCGGCTGCTGGTAGCGTCGCACGGCTTCCACACCACCACCCGCGAGCCGCGGAGGCTGCTGCGTGCCCACCCCCACCCCGTCCGCCAGCCGGTCCACCGACAGCCGGTCAACCGACCCCCTGACCTCCGAGCGCGCGCACCTCGACGCCTCCCGCGCCGCACTCGCCCGGATGCGCCGCCGCACCGCCTCGCTGGACTCCTCGGCGGCCGGCGACTGGGTCAGCCAGAAGTTCCTGGAGTCCGCGATCTACCGCCGGATGACGGCGCTCGAGGACGACCCCACCGTGCCGCTGTTCTTCGGCCGCCTCGACTACGCCGAGGAGCACGAGGACGCCCGCGGCGAGCACTTCTACATCGGCCGCCGGCACGTCACCGACGAGGTCGGCGACCCGATGGTCGTCGACTGGCGGGCCCGGATCAGCCTGCCGTTCTACCGGGCCAGCAAGACCGACCCGATGAGCGTGCGGCTGCGCCGGCGGTTCGGCTTCCAGCACGGCGCGATGACCGCGTTCGAGGACGAGGCGCTGCTCGAGGCGGACGCCGAGCCCGCGTCGTACTCGGAGATCCTCGAGGCCGAGATCGAGCGGCCGCGCGTCGGCCCGATGCGCGACATCGTCGCCACCATCCAGCCCGAGCAGGACCTGATCGTCCGCGCCGACCTGGAGGAGTCGGTGTGCGTGCAGGGCGCGCCGGGCACCGGCAAGACCGCGGTCGGGCTGCACCGGGCGGCGTACCTGCTCTACACCCACCGCGACCAGCTCTCCCGCCAGGGCGTCCTCGTGGTCGGCCCGAACGCGTCCTTCCTGCGCTACATCGGTGACGTGCTCCCGGCGCTGGGCGAGATCGACGCGCAGCAGACCACCATCGAGGAGCTCGTCGCCGACACGATGCAGCGGCTGCACCCGCGCTACACGATCCGCGGCACCGACGCTGCCGACGTGGCGGTGCTCAAGGGCGACGCGCGGATGGCCACCGTCGTCGAGCGGGCGCTGTGGGCCCAGGTGCGGGTGCCGTCGGAGTCGCTGGTGCTGCCGCGCGGAGCGCGCCGCTGGCGGGTGGCGGCCCACGAGGCCGAGGAGATCGTCGCCGAGCTGCGCGCCCGCGGCGTACGGTACGGCGCGGCGCGCGGCATGCTCGCGCAGCGCATCGCGCACCGGATCCTGGTGAAGATGGAGCTCGCCGGCGACTCCCCCGACGACCGCGTGCAGGACGCCGTGGCGCGCAGCCGGCCGGTCAAGCAGTACGTCGACGCGGTCTGGCCGGCGGTCGACCCCGCACGCCTGGTGCTCCGCCTGCTCGGCGACGCCGGCGTGCTCGCGGAGGCCGCGGACGGGGTGCTGTCCGCGCAGGAGCAGGCCTCGGTGCTCTGGGACCGGCCGCCGAAGGGACCGGTGAGCGCGCGCTGGTCCCTGGCGGACGCGGTCCTCGTGGACGAGGCGGCCGACCTCGTCGAGCGCACCCGCAGCCTCGGTCACGTGGTGGCAGACGAGGCGCAGGACCTCTCCCCGATGATGCTGCGCGCGGTGGGCCGCCGCTGCAGCACCGGGTCCACGACCGTGCTCGGCGACCTCGCCCAGGCGACGACCCCGTGGGCGACCCGGTCCTGGGACGACGCCCTGGCCCACCTGGGCAAGGCGGACGCGCACGTCGAGCAGCTGACCAAGGGCTTCCGGGTGCCCGGCGAGGTGATCGCGTACGCCGCCCGGCTGCTGCCCGTGATCGCGCCGGGGCTGGAGCCACCGACGTCGGTGCGGCGGGCGTCCGGCGAGCTCGCGGTGCGCGAGGTCCACGACCTCGTCACCGAGACCGTGCGGGCCGCGCGGACGGCTGCGGCCGAGGTGGGCTCGGTCGGGCTCGTCGTACCCGACCGGATGGTGGCCGCGGTCACCGGCGCGCTCGGCGACGCCGGTGTGCGGCACGCCGTGCTCGGCGACGAGCCCGAGGACGACCCCGGTCGAGATGACATGGCGACGACCGAGTTCGACAGCCCGCTGGACGTGGTGCCGGCCTCGCTGGCCAAGGGCCTGGAGTTCGACCACGTCGTGCTGGTCGAGCCCGCCGGGATCGTCGCCGGCGAGCCCGACGAGGTCACCGGGCTGCGGCGGCTCTACGTGTGCCTGACCCGAGCGGTCACGTCACTGGTCGTGCTGCACGCCGACCCGCTGCCCGTCGCCCTCGGCCGGCCCTGACGGGCTGCCGGCGCGCAGCCGGAGGCGCCGCCCGACCGCGACCACCACCGCCGGCACCAGGGCCAGCAGCAGGAGCAGCGGCCCGTCGGAGAGCTCGATCGGCTGGGTGCCGAGCAGCTCGCGCAGGAAGGGGACGGTCACGCCGGCCACCTGGAGCAGGGCGGCCCCGAGAACCGAGAGCTCCAGCCCGCGGCCGCGCCAGCCCACGCCTCTCCTCGGCGCCCGCAGCGCGACCGCCACGCCGAGCTGTGCGAGGCCGAGGATCAGGAAGATCCACGACCGCTCGTGATCGGGGCCGCCGGGAGCGAGCACCCCGGCCGCCAGCGACACCACGGAGATCAGCGCGCCGGTCCACAGCACCTGCCCCCACAGCCCCTCTCCCAGCACGGAGCGTTGCGGCGAGGCCGACGGCCGGTGCATCACGTCCGGGTCGAGCGGCTCGCCGCCGAAGGCGACCCCCGGCAGCCCGTGGGTGAGCATGTTGATCCAGAGGATCTGGGCCGGCAGCAGCGGCAGCGGGATGCCGACGAACGGGCCGAGAAGGATCACGATGATCTCGGCCAGCCCTCCGGACAGCGCGTAGCGCAGGAACATCCGGATGTTGGTGAAGATCCGCCGCCCCTCGGCGACCGCGACGACCACCGTCTTGAGGTCGTCGTCGGCGAGCACGAGGTCCGCGGCCTGTCGCGCGACCTCCGTGCCGCGGTCGCCCATCGCGACGCCGATGTCGGCGCGCCGCAGCGCCGGCGCGTCGTTGACGCCGTCGCCGGTCATCGCGACGACCTCACCGTGGTCCTGGAGGGCCTGGACGATGTCGACCTTCTGCTCGGGCTTCGTGCGCGCGTAGACCCCGATGCTGTCGAGCCGCTCGACGTGCTCCCCGCGCAGCACGGCCGGGCCGTCGGCCACGTCCGGAGCCGCCCGGGTGATGCCGAGCCTGTGCGCCACCGCGCGCGCCGTGCGGGGATGGTCGCCGGTCACCATCACCAGGCGCATCCCGGCAGCCTGGCACTGCGCGACCACCTCTGAGGCGTCCGGACGCGGCGGGTCGAGGACGCCGACCAGGCCGACGACGCGCAGCCCGCGCTCGAGCTGCGCGTCCTCCGGCCGGCTGCTCGGCTGGGCGTCGGCGACCGCCATCACCCGGAAGCCCTGCTCGGCAAGCCCGGCCGCAGCGGCCCGTGCCGCGTCGACGGGCCCCTCGGCCAGGCCCAGGACCGTCTCGGGAGCCCCCTTGCACACGACCAGCCAGCCGCCGCCGTCGGCCCGGTCCAGGGTGGTCATCCGCTGTCTGGCGCTGTCGAAGGGCAGCTCCGCCTCGCGGGTCCAGGTCCGTCGGACCGGCTCGCGCAGCACCCCTCCCTTGGCGGCGAGCACGAGCAGCGAGGCCTCCATCGGGTCGCCCACCACGGTCCACTCGTCGTCCACCGGGCCGCCGAGGCGGGCATCGGTGCACAGCAGCAGGTCACGCAGCAGCCGCTCCGGGGTTCCGGCAGGTCGCGGGTCCGTTCGTGGGACCAGCTCGCCGGCCACGCCGTACCCGTGGCCGCTCACGTCGTACTCACCCGCCGGTGTCCACGCGCGCTGCACGAACATCCGGCCCTCGGTCAGCGTGCCGGTCTTGTCCGAGGCCAGGACGGTCACCGAGCCCAGGGTCTCGACGGCCGGCAGCCAGCGGACCACGGCCGAGCGCCGCGCCATCCGGTAGGCGCCCAGGGCGAGGGCGACCGAGACCACCGCCGGAAGCGACTCGGGGATCGCCGCCACCGCGAGGCTCACGGCCAGCAGCAGCATCTCGGCCAGGCTCTGACCGCGCAGCAGCCCCAGGACGAGCACCACCAGGGCGACGGCGATCACGACCGTGACGAGCAGGTGCGAGAGCCGGGTCAGCCGCTGCTGGAGCGGCGTCGGCCGGCGCGGTGACCCGGCGATGAGCGCGGCGATCCGGCCGAGCCCGCTGTCGGCGCCGGTGCGCGTCACCAGCGCCGTCGCGCGCCCGTGCGTGACGACGGTCCCGGCCAGGACCTCGTCCCCGACGCCCCGGTCGACCGGCACGGACTCCCCGGTCATCGCCGACTCGTCGACCTGCACGGCGTGTGCCTCGACAAGCTCGGCGTCGGCGGCCACCACGTCGCCGGCCTCCAGCCGCAGCAGGTCGTCGGGAACGACGTCGGCGGACGGCACCGCGAGGAAGGTGCCGTCGCGCAGCACGGTCGCGTGCGGAGCCGCCATCGTGCTCAACGCGTCGATCGCCTGCTCCGCGCGGGTCTCCTGCACGACCCCGATCGCCGTGTTGACCATGACGACCACCGCGATGATCACGGTGTCCGGCACGTCGCGCAGTGCGAGCGTGACGACCAGCGCGCCGAGCAGGAGCATCACCATCGGGTCGCGCAGCTGGTCGAGGACCCGGGACGCCGGTGACCTCCGCGGCGGCTGCGGCGGCGTGTTGGCACCGTGCTCGGCCAGCCTGCGCGCGGCCTCCTCGGCGCTCAGGCCGTGCAGCACGGGTGCCGGGTCCACGGTTCCACGCTGACTCGGCGACGGCCGGTGTCCCAGAGGCTTTCGGCCCCGCCGTTTGGCACACTCGTCCGGTGTCCCCCCTCGCCCGCCACTGGCCGCACTGGCTGCCGCAGCCCCTCCGCGAGCGGCTCGAGGACGGGTACGGCGACCCCGGCCGCGGCTACCACGACCTCCTGCACCTGCGCGAGGTGCTCGAACGGGTGGAGGAGCTGCTCACCGCCGAGCCGGGGCAGGGCGTGGACGCAGAGGCGGTGCGGCTGGCCGCCTGGTTCCACGACGCGGTCTACGACCGGGCCGGCGACCTCGAGGAGCGGTCGGCCGTGCTGGCGGAGCGGGAGCTGGCGACCGCAGGCGCTCCCGGGCCGCTCGTGGCCGAGGTGGCCCGGCTGGTGCGGCTGACCGCGACCCACGACCCGGCACCCGATGACGGCGCCGGGCAGGTGCTGTGCGACGCCGACCTGGCGATCCTGGCCGCCGCACCGGTGCGCTACGCGGCGTACGTCGCCGGGGTGCGCCGGGAGTACGCCGACGTCGCGGACCCGGACTTCCGGGCCGGACGCGCGAGGGTGCTGCGTGCCCTCGTCGAACGGCCGACGCTGTTCTGCACGCCGTACGCCCGGGCCCGATGGGAGCCCGCCGCGCGGGCGAACCTGGCGGGTGAGCTGGCCAGGCTCGAGGGGTGAGGTCGCTGCCCGGGTCGCGGCACCGGCTCGAGGAACGACCGCTACAGCAGCGGTGCGTCCCGGAGCGTGAGGCTGCCCGCGTCGGCGTCCAGCCTCGCGGACACGCCGAGGGGGACGGCGAGGTTCTGCGGGCCGTGCCCCACCGGGGCGCCCCACAGCGTCGGCACGCCCAGGGGAGTCAGCCGGTCGACCATCACCGCGCGGACCTCCTCGAGCGGGCCGCAGTCGGTGAACTGGCCGAGCACGATCCCGCGCACGCCGTCGAACCAGCCGGCCCGCAGCAGCTGGGTGAGCAGCCGGTCGAGCCGGTAGGGGTCCTCTCCGACGTCCTCGAGCACGACCACCGAGTCGGCGGCGCGGCTGGAGCTCGCGGTGCCCACCTCGGCGGCGAGCATCGCGAGGTTGCCGCCGACCAGCACCCCCTCCGCGCTGCCGGGCACCAGCGCCGGGACCGGCTCGGGGACCAGCTCCAGCAGGGCGTCCGGCTCGAACAGCAGCGCACGCAGGTGCGCCCGGGACTGCTCGGTGCCGCTGACCAGGCTGGTCAGCACCGGCCCGTGCACGGTGGCCATCCCCAGCCGCGCGGCGAAGGCCTGGTGCAGCGCGGTCACGTCGGAGAAGCCGACCAGCACCTTGGGGCCCGCCGCCGCGAGCGCCTTCCAGTCCAGCAGGTCGACCATCCGCTGGGCGCCGTACCCGCCCCGGGCGGCGAACACCGCCGCGACCGCCGGGTCGAGCCACGCCCGGGCGAAGTCGTCGGCACGTGCGGCGTCCACGGCCGACAGGTAGCCGAAGTGCTCGTGGGCGCCACGGGCGTTGTCCATCAGCACCACCTCGAGCCCCCACGACTCCAGCAGCGCCACCCCCGCGTCGAGCGGCCCGTCGGGCACCGGGCCGGACGGCGACACGACGGCGACCCGGTCCCCACCCCGCAGCCGGTGCGGCCGTACCAGGGACCGGCCGGCGGGTCGCGGCTCCAGCGACCGGGACCGGCGACGGCGCAGACCGGCCGCCCGCAGCCGAGCCACCAGCTCCTTGCTGGAGACCGGGACGGCGCCGGCGGCGACGACGTCCTCGTAGCGCTCGGAGGGGATGTCGTAGTGGTCGTGGTCGAAGCCGCGCGGCGGAACCCCCAGTCCCTGCGCGAACCGGTGCAGCTCGTCGAAGGAGGTGTCGCTGGCGAGGTGCGACCAGAGCCGTCCGTACGCCGCGACGCTCGGCGGGTCGATGAGCAGCGTCACTCGGGCGCCCGTCCCAGCGCCCGGTCCACGGCGTCGTCGAGCAGCATCCGCCACGACCGGACGTGCCCCGCATCGACGTAGGACCGCCAGGTGGCGCCCGGGCGCGTCGCGGTCCCGACGTGGAACATCCGGACCCCCGCGCGCACCAGCCACGGGACGTGCTCGGCATGCAGCCCGCCGCCGGCCACGAGCAGCCGCGCGACGTCCGGGTCGGCCGCGGAGCGGGTGGTGAGGTCGTCGTACCCGGCCTCCAGGCCGCGCGGCGAGCCGGCCGAGAGCACCGCGTCGAGGTTCGGCAGGTGCCGCACCTGGCGCCAGGCGCGGTCGACGTCGAGCGCCGAGTCGATGGCCCGGTGGAAGGTCCAGGGGACGTCGGGGAGCTGGTCGGCCAGGTAGCCGCAGACCTCGGCGTCGACCTCGGTGTCGCTGTCCAGGAAGCCGTAGGCCAGCCCCTCGGCGCCGACGGCCAGGTAGTCCTCCGCCAGCCCGACCAGCCGGCTGAGCTCGCCGCCGGTCGTGGTGAGCCCGTCGTTGAGCCGCAGCACCACGCGCACCGGGAGGTCGGTCTCCTTGCAGACCGCGGAGGCCACCGCCGGCTCGGGCGACAGACCGCCGGAGTCCACGTCGGCGACCAGGTACAGCCGGTCGGCGCCGCCGTCGAAGGCCCCCTGAACGTCGCGGGGGTGCAGCACGACGATCTCCAGCAGCGCCTCCGGTCGGGGGCCGGGTGCGTGCGGCGGGCCTTGAACGGTGCTCACAATGGACATCGTGACACCCGACGACGTCCTGATGACCGCGCGCGCACTCGTGTTGCACGATCTGGAGGTCACCGCCGTCGCGGACGCGGAGTCGGTCTCCGCGCTGGAGGCCGCGGTGACCACCCGCCGGTGGTGGGCCGCGCAGTGGCACGAGGGGCTCTCCTACGTCGCCGGCCTGGTCGCCCAGGACGTCCAGGACGCGCTGCTGCCCACCGTGGGCCGCTGGCCGTTGTGCCGGGCCTGCGACGCCCTGGACGCGCACGCGCTGTACATCCACCCCGAGCTGGGCGGGCCGGACCCGCACTGGGTGTGCGAGAAGTCCGGCATCGCGGTGGCGCCGCTCGGCGGCCTCACCGGCTGACCCGACCGGCTGACCCGACCGGCTGACCCGACCGGCTGGCCCGACCGGTCAGGAGCGCCTCAGCAGCCGCCGCAGGACCAGCAGCGCGACCAGGGCTCCGAGCACCGCGACGAGCTGCCGTCGGTAGGTGCGCAGCAGCACCGGCAGCACGGTCGCGCCGAGGTCGAGCACGTCCTCGGGTGCGGCATCGCGGTCGGTGCCGCGGACGCCGCCCTCGCGAGCCGGCACCTCGGGCGCCGCGGGATGCCGCCGCCTCTGGTGCCGCCGCCTCCGCCGCCTCTGGTGCCGCCGCCGCCTCTGGTGCCGCCGCCTCCGGTGCCGCCGGTGCACCCCCCAGCCTGGCCTCGAGGCAGTCGGTGAACTGGCCGAGGAGCTTCTCCGAGACGTCCTGGATCACGCCGCGCCCGAACTGCGCCGGCCGGCCGGTGATGGTCAGCTCGGTGAGCACCTCGACGTCGGTGGTCTGCGCGGTCGCCTCGGCGAAGCGAGCCGTCACCGTCGCGCCCGCGGTCCCGTTGCCGCGCTTGTCCTTCCCCTTCGCCTCGATGACGAACCGGCGGTCCGTCTCGTCCTTCTCGAGGAAGTGCCCCGTGCCGGAGTACACCAGCGCGATCGGGCCGAGCCGCACCTTGCAGGTTCCGGCGAAGCCGTCCTCCTCGACGGAGGTGACCGCGGCGCCCGGGAAGCACTCGGCCACCGACTCGATGTCGTTGAACGCCTCCCAGGTCTGCGCGAGCGATGCCGGCACCGTGAACGCGTGGGTCAGCCGCACGCGCTCACGCCCCCGCTGCCGCGAGCACCGCGCGACGGGTCAGCACGGTCGCGAGGTGCGTGCGGTACGCCGCGTCGCCGTTGAGGTCCGACGGCGGGCTGGTCCCCTCGCCGGCCGTCGCCGCGGCGTCGCGGACCGCCTCGTCCGTCGGCGGCCTGCCGACCAGCGCCGCCTCCACGGCCCGGGCGCGCAGCGGGGTCGAGCCCATGTTGGTCAGCCCGACCCGCGCCTCGGCGATCGCGCCGCCGTCGACGCGCACCGCCGCGGCCACGGCCACGATGGGCCACTGGTGCGCGACCCGCACGAACTTCTCGTAGTGGCCGCCCCAGCCGGCGCGCTTGGGGATCCGGACCTCGGTGAGCAGCTCACCCTCGCCGATCGCGGTCTCGAACAGGTCGACGAAGAAGTCGTCGGCCGCAACGGTCCGGGTCCCGCCCGGCCCGGCGATCACGAACCGGGCCCCCAGCGCCAGCACCGGGGCGCCGAGGTCTCCGGCCGGGTCGGCGTGCGCGAGGGCACCGCCGAAGGTGCCGCGATGCCGGATCTGCGGGTCGGCGAGCTGCGAGACGGCCTCGGTGACGACCCGGGCGTTCTCGCGGACCGAGGGGTCCGCGAGCACCTCGGCGTGCGTGGTCATCGCGCCGACGACGATCTCCTCGCCCTCGTCACGGATGCCGCGCAGCTGCGGCACCCGCCCCAGGTCGACGACCACGGACGGCGCGTTGAGCCGCATCCGCAGCACTGGCAGCAGGCTCTGCCCGCCGGCGATGACCTTGGCGTCCTCGCCGCCGTCGGCCAGCGCGCGCAGCGCCTCCTCGACCGTCGACGGGGCGACGTACTCGAACTCGGCGGGGATCATTCGACGGCTCCCTTGCTGCGGTCGGCGACGGCCTTCTCGTCGAAGTGCGGCATCGCGTCGTCCTCGGTCGGTGCGGTGCCTGCGGGGTCGCCGCCGTGGATGGCCCTCCAGATCCGCTCCGGCGTGCAGGGCATCCGCACGTCGTGCACCCCGAACGGCCGCAGCGCGTCGACGACCGCGTTGACGACCGCGGGCGTCGAGGCGATCGTGCCCGCCTCGCCGACACCCTTGGCGCCCAGCGCGTTGGTCGTGGCCGGCGTCACCGTGTTCTCGTTCTGGAAGCTGATCGTGTCCGCGGCGGTCGGCACCAGGTAGTCGACGAACGACGCCGAGACGAGCGTTCCGGACTCGTCGTGCACGGCCTCCTCCCACAGCGCCTGCGCGATGCCCTGCACGATTCCGCCGTGCAGCTGGCCGGAGACGATCAAGGGGTTGATGATCGTTCCGACGTCGTCGACGCTGACGTACTTCCGCATCCGCACGCCGCCCGTCTCGGTGTCCACCTCCACCGCGCACAGGTGCGTGCCGTGCGGGTAGGAGAAGTCCTCGGGGTCGAAGGTGGCGTCCGCGTCCAGCGAGGACTCGAAGCCCTCGGGGATGTTGTGGCCCTGGAAGACCGCGAAGGCGACCTCGCCGATGGCGAGCCCCTGGTCCGTGCCGCGCACGGTGTACCTGCCGCCGGAGAACTCCAGGTCCTCGACGCTGGCCTCCAGCAGGTGCGCGGCGATCGGCCTCGCCTTGTCGATCACCTTGTCCGCCGCGGCGAGCACGGCCATGCCGCCGACCGCGAGCGAGCGCGACCCGTAGGTGTCCAGGCCGCGCACCGCGATCTGGGTGTCGCCGTGGAGCACCTCGATGTCCTCGAACGCGACCCCGAGCCTGTCCGCGACGATCTGGGACCAGGCGGTCTCGTGGCCCTGGCCGTGCGGGCTGGTCCCGGTGACCACCTCGACCTTGCCGGTGGGCAGCATCCGGACGGCGGCGTGCTCCCAGCCGCCTCCGACGTACCCCTGCTCACCGAGCCAGCGCGACGGCGCGAGGCCGCACATCTCGGTGAACGTCGAGACGCCGAGACCCAGCTGCACCGGGTCCTTCGCGTCCCGCCGACGCTGCTGCTCGGCGCGCAGCTCGTCGTAGCCGAACAGCTCGCGCGACCGCGCGGTCGCCGCCTCGTAGTTGCCGGAGTCGTAGGTCAGGCCGGCGACGGTGTCGAAGGGGAACTCCTCGTGGGTGATCCAGTTGCGCTCCCGGATCTCCAGCGGGTCGACGCCGACCTCGGCCGCCAGCTCGTCCATCAGCCGCTCGATGGCGTACGTCGCCTCCGGACGCCCCGCACCGCGGTAGGCGTCGGTCCAGGTGGTGTTCGTGAACAGGTTGCGGCACTCGAGGCGGTAGGCCGGGAACTTGTAGATCCCGTTGTACATCCGGGCGCCCAGCATCGGGATGTAGGAGGTCACCAGGCCGAGGTAGGCGCCCATGTTCGCGAGCAGCTCGACCTTGAGACCGGTGACGGTGCCGTCCTTGCGCGCGGCGAGCGTGAGCTTCTGCCACTGGTCGCGGCCGTGGTGCCCGGACATCAGCGACTCGGACCGGGTCTCGGTGTACTTGCACGGCCGTCCGGTGCGACGGGCCGCGATCACCGTGAGCACCTCCTCCGGAGTGAACTGCAGCTTGCCGCCGAAGCCGCCGCCCACGTCGGGGGCGATGACGCGCACCTTGCTCTCCGGGATGCCGAGCACCAGGGCGATGAAGACCCGGACGAAGTGCGGCACCTGCGTGGAGGTCCACACGGTGAGCTGCTCGCCGGTCGGGTCCACCGCGACCGAGCGGGGCTCCATGAACGCCGGGATCAGCCGCTGCTGGCGGTACTCGCGCTCGATCAGGATGCCGCCGTCGCGGGCCTCGCCGATGGCGATGTCGACCGAGCTGCCCGTGCCGTCGTCGGCGGAGTCGTAGACGTAGTGCGCCGAGAGGTTCGTGCCGAGGTCGGGGTGCGCGAAGGCCGCGTCGGTGTCGGCCTCCTTGAGGTCGAGCACGGCCGGCAGCTCCTCGTAGTCCACGTCCACGAGGTCCGCGGCGTCCCGCGCCTCGGCGGCCGAGCGGGCGACCACCAGGGCGACGATCTCGCCGGCGAAGGCGACCCGGTCCACCGCCATGGACGGGTGCGGCGGGCTGACCTGCTCGGGCGTCGCCATCCACGCGTTGGGCAGCGAGCCCTGCTCCTCGGCGAGGTCGGCGCCGGTGAGCACCGCGACCACGTTGGGGGAGCCCTTGGCCGCGCTGGTGTCGAGCGCCGTGATCCGGGCGTGGGCGAACGGGCTGCGCACCATCGCGATGTGCAGCATCCCGGGGAGCACGATGTTGTCGGTCCACCGGGTGCGGCCGGTGATCAGCCGCTGGTCCTCCTTGCGGCGGCGGGCGGCGCCGACCTCCTTGCCGGTCTCGGCGGGCCGGTCCTCGGTGACGGTCATGACGCACTTCCTGCGGTCTGCCCGGCTGCGGTCTGTACGGCGCGGACGATGTTGTGGTAGCCGGTGCAACGGCAGAGGTTGCCCTCGAGCCCGAGCCGGATCTCCTCCTCGGAGGGTGCCGGGTTCTCGGCGAGCAGGTCGACGGTCTGCATGATCATCCCGGGGGTGCAGTAGCCGCACTGCAGGGCGTGGCACTCGTGGAAGGCGGCCTGCACCGGGTGCAGCTCGCCGTCCTGGGCCAGGCCCTCGATGGTGGTGACCTCGAGGCCGTCGGCCTGCACGGCCAGGACGTTGCACGACTTCACGCTGTGACCGTCGAGGTGCACGGTGCACGCACCGCAGTTGCTGGTGTCGCACCCGACGACGGTGCCGGTCTTTCCGAGACGTTCCCGCAGGTAGTGCACGAGCAGCAACCGCGGCTCGACGTCGTCGGAGTATGCGGCCCCGTCGACCGTGACGGTGATTCGGGTCATGCGATCAGGCCTTCCAGTGGGCGGAGGACTTCCTGGGCCGATCGTCGCCTGTCCCCCGGGGTGGTGACAAGGGTCACACCGGACAAGCCGACGGCAAAAAGCACTTCTGCTGACTCGTGAGTCAGTGCCGGGAGCGCCTCCGCCGCGGTCCCGGAGCGTCAGTGGTGGATCCGCCCCGAGGCCTCGGCGAGCCGCTCGCCGCGGCCGCCCCACCGGAGCGCGATGATCTCCGCGGCGATGCTGACCGCGGTCTCCTCCGGCGTGCGCGCTCCGAGGTCGAGGCCGATCGGCGAGGAGAGCCGGGCGATCTCGGCCTCATCGAGCCCGGCGAGGCGCAGCCGCTCGAGCCGGTCCTCGTGCGTGCGCCGCGAGCCCATCGCGCCGACGTACCCGACCTCGGGCAGCCGCAGCGCCACCTCGAGCAGCGGCACGTCGAACTTGGGGTCGTGGGTCAGCACGGCGAGCACCGTGCGCCCGTCGATGCGGCCGGCGTCCCGCTCGGCTGCCAGGTAGCGGTGCGGCCAGTCGACGACCACCTCGTCGGCGGACGGGAACCGGGTCGCGGTCGCGAAGACCGGCCGCGCGTCGCAGACGGTGACCGCGTAGCCGAGGAACTGCCCCATCCGCGCCACCGCGGCCGCGAAGTCGATCGCCCCGAACACCAGCATCCGGGGAGCCGGCGCGAACGCCCAGACGAACACCCGCATGCCCTCGCCGCGGCGCTCCCCGTCGGGGCCGTAGCCGAGCGCCTGGTGGTGCCCGGCGGCGAGCAGCCCGCGGGCGTCGTCGGCCACGGCGTCGTCGGCCCGCGCGCTCCCGAGCGTGCCGACGACCGGCTCCGCCGCTCCTTCGGGGCGTACGACGAGCCGGCGGCCGAGCCACGCGGGGTCGGGGTGCTCGATGACGGTGGCGATCGCCACCGGACGCTCCGCCGCGACGTCCTCGGCGACCTGCTCGAGCTCGGGGAAGGTGCTGCGGTCGACCCGCTCCACGTAGACGTCCAGGATGCCCCCGCAGGTCAGCCCGACCGAGAACGCGGTCTCGTCGCTGACGCCGTACCGCTGGAGGACCGGGACGCCGCTGTCGACCACGGACCCGGCGAGCTCGTAGACGGCGCCCTCGACGCACCCGCCGGACACCGAGCCGACCGCCTCGCCGTCGGGGCCGACGATCATCGAGGCGCCCGGTGGCCGGGGCGCCGACTCGAAGGTCGCGACGACCGTGCCCATGCCGACCGTCCGGCCGGCGCGGTACCACGCCATCAGCTCCGCGAGGACCTCACGCATCCGCCACCACCTCGACGAGCTCTGCGAACGCGGCCAGCGAGTGGCCGGCCACCATCCGGTCAACGAAGGGCAGCGCCGCGACGATTCCCTGCTGGACGGGCTGGTAGCCGGGCTTCCCGACGTGCGGGTTCACCCAGACCACCCGATGCGCGAGCCGGTGCAGCCGCTGCATCTGAGCGGCGAGCAGGGTCGGCTCACCGCGCTCCCAGCCGTCGCTGAACACCACCACGACCGCGCCCCGGGCCAGCCCGCGCTGTCCCCAGCGGTCCAGGAACGCCCGCAGCGTCTCACCGAGGCGGGTGCCTCCGGACCAGTCCGGGACGGTCCGGCCGGCCGCGGTCAGCGCCCGCTCCGGGTCCCGCGCCTGGAGCGCGGGGGTCACCCGGGTCAGCCGGGTGCCGATCGTGAAGGTCTCCACCGCCCGGGCGGACGCTCGGCCGTTGGCGGTCCCGCCCTCGCCCCGGCGCCGGGTGCCGACGGTGAACCGGTGCGCGAGCCGCAGCAGCGCGTCGGCGTACCCGCTCATCGACCCCGAGACGTCAACGAGGAGCACCACCCGTCGGGGGCGCATCGCGCGCCGTCGCCACGCGATCTCCCCCGGCTCCCCCATCCGCGACCGCATCCCGCGCAGCGTCCGGTCGGGGTCGACCTCGCCGTGGTGCCAGGGAGTGCGGCGGTGCGCCGGGCGTCGGGGCAGCCGTGGCTGCAGGGTCGCGAAGAGCGCCGTGAGCCGGGCCCGGTCCGCGGCCGAGAGCTCCGCGACGTCGCGGTGCCGCAGCACCTCCACCGCGCTGGCGAGCGCGCGCTGGTCCTCGTCGCCGTCGCCGGCCTGCTCGAGCGACAGGTCGTCCGGCTCGGCCTGGGGGCGCGGCTCGGCCTCCCGGCGCCGCTCCCGGTCGGTGCGGACCGGCTCGAGGAACCAGGCCGCGAAGACGGTGTCGTAGGCGTCCAGGTCGTCGGGGCCGGAGCAGAGCGTCGCCCGGCCCGCCCAGTACGTCGCGCGCCGGTCGCCCAGTCCCACGACCGCGGTCGCGGCCAGGAAGCCCTGCGCCCGGTCGGCGGTGACCGGCACGCCGGCGGCGCGCAGCGCGCGGGCGAAGCCGAGCAGCAGCTCGTCGACGTCGTGCAGCGCGCGGACGGGCACGGCTCACCCGGCCAGCATGGTGGCGAGCGCCCGGCGGACCCGATCGGCGTCCTCGCGGTACTTCACGACGGCGCCCAGCGTGGCCGCTGCGGTCTCCACGTCGAGCTCGGTGGTGCCGAGGGTCTCCAGCGCCCGGGCCCAGTCGAGGGTCTCGGCCACCCCCGGCGGCTTCAGCAGGTCGCCGTGGTCGCGCAGCCGCTGCACGAGCGTGACCACCTGCCGGGCCAGCGCCGCGGACACCTCGGGGCTGCGGGTGCGCACGATCTCCACCTCGCGCTCCAGCCCGGGGTGGTCGACCCAGTGGTAGAGGCAGCGCCGCTTGAGCGCGTCGTGGATCTCGCGGGTGCGGTTGGAGGTCAGCACGACGATCGGCGGGGTCGCCGTGCGGACCGTGCCCAGCTCCGGGATCGTCACCTGGTACGTCGAGAGCACCTCGAGCAGGAACGCCTCGAACTCGTCGTCCGCGCGGTCGATCTCGTCGACGAGCAGCACCGCGGGGCTCTCGCGCAGGGCGCGCAGCACCGGCCGGGAGAGCAGGAAGCGCTCGTCGAACAGCGACTGCTCGGCGGCCTGGGCGTCGACGACCGCGCCGCCACCGGCCGCCTCCAGCGCGCGGAGGTGCAGGATCTGCCGCGGGAAGTCCCAGTCGTAGAGCGCCTGTGAGGAGTCGATGCCCTCGTAGCACTGCAGCCGGATGAGCGGGATGTCGAGCCCTTCGGCGATCGCCTCGGCGAGGGCCGTCTTGCCGGTCCCCGGCTCGCCCTCCAGCAGGAGCGGCCGCTGCATCACCAGCGCGAGGTAGGTGATGGTGGCCAGCGACTCGTCGCACAGGTAGCCGGTGGCGCCCAACCGGGCCGCGACGTCCGGCACCGAGCTCACGGTCTGCATGCGCCCAGCATCCCGTACGTCGTCAACCGCACCGGCTCGCTCACCCTCCGAGGTCCTCCGGGGCGTCGACGTCGCGGCCACTGGCCAGGTCGCCGCACTCGACCGCCTCCGCCTGTCGCGTGTCGAGGTAGTCGCGGGCGCCGCGGTCCCCCGACGCGACCGCCAGGACGCCGCTCCAGTGGTCGCGTCCGAGCAGCACCGGATGCCCCGGGCGGCCCTGGTAGGTCGCCCGCCGCAGGCTGCCGCGGCCGACCGAACCGGCCAGGAGCCGGGCGACCGGGGCCGCCCCCACGTCCGGAAGGTCCACGAGCGTGACGAGCGCCGCCTCGGCATCGGGCTGTTCACGCAGGCTGCGCAGCCCCGCGGCCAGCGACGCGCCCATGCCGTCGGCCCAGCGCGTCGCGAGGACGGTCGTGATGGTCGGGTCGCCCGTCCAGCCGGCCTCGTCGAGCAGCTCGGTCACCGCCTCGGATGCGGCGCCGAGCACCACCGTGACCGTGTCCACCCCGCCGTCGGCCAGCGCACCGACGGCCCGGTCGACGTACGGCACGCCGGAACGGTCGCGGAGGAGCCCCTTCGGGCGGCCCATCCGGCGCCCCTCGCCGGCCGCGAGCAGCAGACCGGCGACGCTCACGGCCGGGCTCCGCGCGCCACCGACTCCATGTCGTGCATCGCCCGCAGCACGTTGTGCGCGCCGAGCAGCCGCAGCTCCTCCTCGCTCCAGCCCCGGCGGCGCAGCTCCTCGAACAGCCGCGGGTAGCCGGACACGTCCTCGAGCCCCAGCGGCACCACGTTGGTGCCGTCGAAGTCGCCGCCGATCCCGACGTGCTCGAGGCCCGCCACCTCGCGGACGTGGTCGACGTGGTCGGCGACGTGCCGCACGGTCGGCAGCGGCGGCGCGACGTCCCGACGCTCCTCGAGCACCGGGTCGACGACCGCGAAGTCACGCGGGTCACCGCCGCGCTCGCGGACCACCTCCAGGCTCTCGGCGTACCACTCCGCCCACGGCCGGCTGACGAACGGCGGGACGAAGGTGACCATGCAGACGCCGCCGTTGCCGCCCAGGGCCGCCAGCACGTCGTCGGGGACGTTGCGCGGGCTGTCGCAGACCGCGCGCGCCGAGCTGTGGCTGAAGATCACCGGCGCCGAGGTCACCGCGAGCGCGTCCCGCATGGTGGCGGCCGAGACGTGGGAGAGGTCGACGAACATCCCGATGCGGTTCATCTCGCGCACCACCTCGCGGCCGAGGTCGCTGAGCCCACCGAGCACCGGCTCGTCGGTCGCGGAGTCCGCCCACGGGACGTTCTCGTTGTGGGTGAGCGTCAGGTAGCGCACCCCCAGGGCGTGCATCGCCCGCAGGGTGCCGAGCGAGGAGTTGATGGAGTGCCCGCCCTCCATGCCGGTGAGCGAGGCGACCAGGCCCGCATCCATCGCGGCGCGCACCTCCTGCGCGGTCCGGCAGGCCCGCAGGTCGTCGGGGTGCGCCGCGACCAGCCGCGCCACGAAGTCGAGCTGCTCCAAGGTGGCCGTCACCGCCGCGTCGCCGGCCAGGGAGCTCGGCACGAACACCGACCAGAACTGGGCACCGACGCCCCCGGCCCGCAGCCGGGGCAGGTCGGTGTGCACCTCGGGGTTTCCGCCGGCGAACCCCGCGCGGGACAGGTCGTAGCCGCACAGCTCGCGCAGCGCCCAGGGCAGGTCGTTGTGGCCGTCGACGACGAGCACCGTCATGCGGGTGCCGCCGGGTCGCCCGTCGTCGTCCCCGTCGTCGTCCCCGTCCCCGTCATCGAGACCGTCAGCGTCCGCGGGTGACGGGCTTGTTGGGGCGCGAGAGCGGCACCCACAGCGTGAACCGGTCGGCGCGGAACGTCGAGCGGGAGACCTCCACGGCGATGTTGCCGGAGAACGCCCGGCGGTCGATGCGCAGCGCGGGGTCGCCGGCGGCGATCTCGAGCAGATCGGCCTCCTCGGGCCGGGCGAGCACCGCGTCCACGGAGTCCTCTCCCCACGACGGCATCAGGTCGCGGCGGGCAAGCTCGACGAACAGGCTGTCGGGCAGTGGCGCCTCGAGGAAGCCCTTCACCTTCTCGTCGGCGAGGAAGGCGTCCTCGATCGCCATCGGCGTGCCGTCGGCGAGCCGGAGCCGCTGCCAGTGCACGACCTTCTCGCCCGGCTCGATCTCCAGGGCGCGAGCGACGCCGGGACCGGCGGACTCCATCCGTGCGAGCAGCGTGCGGGAGCTGGGCTTCATGCCGCGGCGGCCCATCTCCTCGGTGTAGCTGGACAGCCTGGCCTGGACGTCGATCTTGGCCCGGGCGACGAAGGTGCCGCGGCCGGGCACCCGCTCGAGGAGGCCTTCGGCGACGAGCGCGTCGAGGGCCTGGCGCACCGTCATCCGGGCGACCCCGAAGTGCTGCACCAGCTCCCGCTCGGACGGGGCCGGGCTGCCCGGCTCGGCACCGTGGATCAGGTCACGGACGTACTCGCGCACGAGCACGTGCTTGTGCACGGTCTGGTGCGGCCGGTCGGGGGTGATCACGTCACCCATCGCCCTCCCCTCCTACCCCCCTGCCACCACATTAGCCCCCTGTTTACACGAGATGCGTAGGTCTGGGCGAGCGGGGTCGGTGGGCCGCCGATCGCCGACAGGTCCGTGGAGCGCAGCCGCTCGGGGCGAACCGCTCATTCCGTGGCAATAGCCTCAAGCACGTCGAGTCGGGCTGCACGTCGGGCCGGGAACACCGCCGCCAGCACCCCGACGACGGCGGACCCGGCGACGAACACCACCAGCTGGACGTACGGCACGGAGATCACCTCGAGGCCCTGGTCGCGCAGCGAGACCATCAGCGCCAGGCCGAACACGATGCCCATGAGCACGCCCAGCAGCGCCCCGAGCACCGCGATCACCACGGCCTCCAGCCGGATCATCCGGCGCAGCTGACGGCGTCCGAGCCCGATGGCCCGCAGCAGCCCCACCTCGCGGGTGCGCTCGATCACCGAGAGCGCCAGCGTGTTCACGATCCCGAGCACCGCGATGACCAGGGCGAGCCCGAGCAGCGCGTAGATCAGCGCCAGCAGCTGGTTGATCGGGCCGCGCTGCTCCGCGGCGTACCCGGCCTGGTCCTTGACGGTCACCGTGGGCAGGTCGGCGGTCTGCGCGACGATCGTCCGCTGCAGCGCCGAGGTGCGCGTGCCGGGCGTCTTCTGGATCATCAGGTAGTTGTCCTGCGGCTGGTAGCCGCCCGCCTCCAGGCTGCCGAGCGTGGTGGTGAACGGCGAGAACAGGACCGGGTTGTTGTCGGCGTAGATACCGGCGACCCGGTAGCTCCTCCGGCCGTTCGGCATCCGCATCGCCACCCGGTCACCGACGTGCACGCCGAGCTGGGTGGCCCGCTTCCGGGCCACGAGCACCGAGCCGTCCCGCAGGTCGCCCGCCGACCCGGCGACCATCTCCACCCGCACCGAGTCCTCGAGCGAGGCGGGGCTGACGCCGATCAGCCCCGACTCCCTGCCGTCCACCGTCGCCCGGACGTAGCGCAGCCGGGTCACGGAGGCGACCCCGGAAGTGCGGGCGATCCGGTCGCCGATCGAGGGGCTGAACGGCATCCCGATGGCGTTGCTCACCACGAGGTCGCCCTGGAAGTTCTCGGCGATGGTCTGGTCGACGCTGGCCTTGGACGACGACCCGACGATCGACATCGTGGTGACCAGCGCCAGCCCGATCATCAGCGCCGAGGCGGTGGCCGCCGTCCGGCGCGGGTTGCGCAGCGAGTTCTGCCCGGCCAGCTGCCCGACCGTGCCGAAAGCACGGTCGTAGAGCGCGGCCGCGGCGAGCAGGAACGGGCGGCTGACCACCGGGCTCGCCGTCGCCGCTCCGAGCAGGGCGGCGAGGATGCCGGCGCCCACCCAGTAGCCCGGCTGCGGCACGTCGGCGAACAGGCCGGTCAGCATCAGACCGACCCCCGCGAGCGCGAGGACCGCGCCGGTGACGAAGCGCCAGCGCAGCGTCGACTCGGGCATCGCCACGTCGTCGCGCAGCGCCGCCACGGGCGCGATCCTGGCCGAGCGCCGGGCGGGCAGGTACGCCGCGAGCGTGGTCACCACGATCCCCACGGCGTACGCCGCGATGACAGTGCGCGGCGCGAAGACCAGCGCCGTGCCGGAGATGTCCAGCCCGAAGCTCGCGAACAGGGCACGGATGCCCATCGCCAGCAGCACGCCGAGCCCGAGGCCGATGGTCGCACCGACCGCGCCGAGCACCACCGCCTCGAACAGCACCGACCCGGTCACCTGCCGCCGCGACGCCCCCAGCGCGCGCAGCAGCGCCAGCTCGCGGCTGCGCTGGGCGACCAGGATCGAGAAGGTGTTCACGATCAGGAAGCTGCCGACGACCAGCGAGATGCCCGCGAAGATCAGCAGGAACTTGTTGATGAACGAGATCGCCTTCATCAGCTGGGTGGCCGAGTCGTCGGCGACCTTGTCACCGGTCAGGGCCTGGTAGCCCTTCGGCAGCAGAGACCGCACCTGGTCGCGCAGCTGGGTCTGGGACACCCCGGGCTTCGCGGTGACCCAGGCGTCGGTGAACCGGTCGCGGCCCTGCAGGAAGAGCTTCTGCGCGGTCCGGGTGTCGAAGATGCTGATCGTCGCACCGTTGGTCGAGCCGCCGTCGGCGAAGTCGGCGAGCCCGACCAGGGTGGGCGTGAGCAGGGCCGTGCTCCCGGAGGTGACCAGGTGCACGGTGTCGCCGATCGTGTAGCCGGCCCGTTGGGCGGTCTTGACGTCCAGGGCGACCTCGTCGACGTTGCGCGGCGGGTGGCCGAGGGTGATCTGGAGCCCCTTGATGCCGTGCCCGGCCGGAGCGTCGGTCCAGTTGCCGCCGATGCCCGGCGGCCCCGCCCCGCCGACGACCTTGTTGTCGCGGCCGACGACGAAGACGCCGAGCGAGCTGACCTTGCCGTCGGCGCGCTCGGCCCCGGGAGCGGTCGCCAGCCTGCGCACCAGGGAGGCCGGCAGGGACCTCGTGCTCTCGGTGCCGTCGGTGACGTTCGTCGCGGTGCCCACCGGCCTGACGACCACGTCGCCGACCGACGAGGCGAAGATCGCCGTGAAGCTGCGGCCCAGCGTGTCGGTGAAGATGAACGAGCCGGCGACGAACGCGACGCCGAGGACGATCGCGAACGTGCTCATCAGCAGGCGCACCTTGCGCCCGAGCAGGCTCTTCCAGGCGGCCCGCAGCATCAGTCCGCCGCCGCCCCGTCGAGCTGACGGCCGTCGATCGAGGTCATCCGGGCCAGGACCCGCTCGCGGTCCGGGTCGCGCATCTCGCCGGCCACCGTGCCGTCGGCCAGGAAGATCACCCGGTCGGTGAACGCCGCGGCGACCGGGTCGTGGGTGACCATCACGATCGTCTGGCCGAACTCGTCGACCGACCGGCGCAGCAGTGAGAGCACCTCCGCACCGGAGCGCGAGTCGAGGTTGCCGGTCGGCTCGTCCGCGAACACGATCGACGGGCGGCTCGCCAGCGCGCGCGCCACCGCTACCCGCTGCTGCTGCCCGCCGGACAGCTCGTTGGGGCGGTGCCCGAGGCGCGGCCCGAGCTCCACCGCGGAGATGACGCTGTCGTACCACGCACGGTCCGGCTTGCGCCCCGCGATGGACAGCGGCAGCAGGATGTTCTCCTCCGCGGTCAGGGTCGGAACCAGGTTGTAGGACTGGAAGACGAAGCCGATCCGGTCCCGCCGAAGCCGGGTCAGCTCCTTGTCCTTGAGCCGCGAGAGGTCGGTGTCCCCGATCAGCACCGAGCCGCTGGTCGCGGAGTCCAGCGCGGCGCAGCAGTGCATCAGCGTGGACTTGCCGGAGCCCGACGGCCCCATCACCGCGGTGAACTCCCCGGTGAGCAGGTCGAGGGTGACGCTGTCGAGGGCGACGACCTTCGCGTCGCCGGTGCCGTAGGTCTTGGTCAGCTCCACCGTGCGTGCGGCGGGAGCCCGGGTGCCGACCGGAGAGGTGTCACTGGCCGGTGCATGGTCGGTCACGAGTCGGTCCTCCGTGCTTCGCGCATGTGTTTGCGTCCGGTCTCAACCTAAGGCCGCGCCGCGGGGCGCGACACCGGAAGAACGACTACGTGGCCCCGGTCTCTCCCCGAGCCGACCCCGAGCTCCTGCACTAGAACATCTGTTCGAACCGACGTAGGCTCACCCGTCATGACCGTGGACTTCCAGGCGTCCCTGTTCGACGACGTCACCGAGGCCGCCGCCGACCGGTCCGCGGCCGCGCCGACCCTCGGACCGCTCGGCGCGACGGTGCGGCGCCACCAGCTGTCCCGGGGCGCCTGGGTCGACGTCCGGCCCGGCTGGGTCACCGGCTCCGACGACCTGTTCGCGCGGCTGGTCGCCGCCGTGCCGTGGCAGGCCGAGCGCCGGCAGATGTACGACCGCGTGGTCGCCGTGCCGCGGCTGCTCCGGTTCTACGGCGAGGGCGAGCAGCTGCCCGACCCGCTGCTGGCGGCCGCCCGCGACGCCCTCAGCGCGCACTACCGGCCCGAGCTCGGCGAGGACTTCACCACGGCCGGGATGTGCTACTACCGCGACGGCCGGGACAGCGTGGCCTGGCACGGCGACACCATCGGCCGCAGCCGCACGCAGGACACCATGGTCGCCATCGTGTCGTTCGGCGAGGCGCGGCGACTGACGCTGCGGCCGCGCAACGGCTCCGGCGCGACCCGGGCCTTCCCCGCCGGCCACGGCGACCTGCTCGTGATGGGCGGCTCCTGCCAGCGGACCTGGGAGCACGCCGTGCTCAAGACGGCCCGCCCGGTCGGACCGCGGATCAGCGTGCAGCTCCGCCCGCGCGGCGTCCGCTGACCGGGGCGTAGGCCTGCGGGAGGTCCACCACGGTATGCAGCCGAACCCGCACTCCCCACGACGGACACCTCGTGGGGAGCGCAGGTCCGTCGTGGGAGGACGGGGCTGGATCGCCTCGAGGCCGTCCGGCGCCACGCGCGAGCTGCCGCCTCGCCGCAGGTCACCTGGCCGGGTCGACCAGGGCCCAGTCGCTCGGAGCAGCAGACAGCAGGGCCCCGGCCGGAGCCGGGGCCCTGCTGTTGTGCTGTGCTGCCTGGTACGGCGTCGAGGGACCAGCCCCCGGGCGGACTCAGAAGTCCATGCCGCCCATGCCGCCCATGCCGCCGTCGCCACCGCCGGGCATCGCCGGAGCCTTCTCCGGCTTGTCGGCGACGACCGCCTCGGTGGTCAGGAACAGCGCGGCGATCGACGCGGCGTTCTGCAGCGCCGAGCGGGTCACCTTGGCCGGGTCGATGATGCCCACCGCGACCATGTCGACGTACTCGCCGGTCGCGGCGTTGAGGCCGTGGCCCGGCTCGAGGTTGCGGACCTTCTCCGACACCACGCCGCCCTCGAGGCCGGCGTTGATCGCGATCTGCTTGAGCGGGGACTCCGCGGCGTGGCGCACGATCGTCGCACCCGTCGCCTCGTCACCCTCGAGCTCGAGCTTCTCGAACGCCGAGGCGCTCGCCTGCACCAGAGCCACGCCGCCACCGGCGACGATGCCCTCCTCGACGGCCGCCTTGGCGTTGCGTACGGCGTCCTCGATGCGGTGCTTGCGCTCCTTCAGCTCGACCTCGGTGGCCGCGCCGACCTTGATGACCGCAACACCGCCGGCCAGCTTGGCCAGGCGCTCCTGCAGCTTCTCGCGGTCGTAGTCGGAGTCGCTCTTCTCGATCTCGGCGCGGATCTGGTTGACCCGGCCCTGGATCTGGTCGCTGTCGCCGGCGCCCTCGACGATCGTCGTCTCGTCCTTGGTGACGACGACCTTGCGGGCCTGGCCGAGCAGCTCGATGCCGGTGTTCTCCAGCTTGAGGCCGACCTCCTCGGAGATGACCTGGCCGCCGGTCAGGATCGCGATGTCCTGCAGCATGGCCTTGCGGCGGTCACCGAAGCCCGGAGCCTTGACGGCCACGGACTTGAAGGTGCCGCGGATCTTGTTGACGACCAGCGTGGACAGCGCCTCGCCGTCGACGTCCTCGGACAGGATCAGCAGCGGCTTGCCGGACTGCATGACCTTCTCGAGCACCGGGAGCAGGTCCTTGACGTTCGAGACCTTCTGGTTCGCGACCAGGATGTAGGGCTCGTCGAGGACGGTCTCCATGCGCTCGGCGTCAGTGACGAAGTAGGCCGAGATGTAGCCCTTGTCGAAGCGCATCCCCTCGGTCAGCTCGAGGTCGAGCCCGAAGGTGTTGCTCTCCTCGACGGTGATGACACCTTCCTTGCCGACCTTGTCCATGGCCTCGGCGATGATCTCGCCGACCATGGGGTCAGCCGCGGAGATCGAGGCCGTCGAAGCGATCTGCTCCTTGGTCTCGACGTCCTTGGCCATGCTCAGCAGCTGCTCCGAGACGGCCTCGACGGCCTTCTCGATGCCGCGCTTGAGCGCCATCGGGTTCGCACCCGCGGCGACGTTGCGCAGACCCTCGCGCACCATGGCCTGGGCCAGGACGGTCGCGGTGGTCGTGCCGTCGCCCGCGACGTCGTCGGTCTTCTTGGCGACTTCCTTGACGAGCTCGGCACCGATCTTCTCGTACGGGTCCTCGAGCTCGATCTCCTTGGCGATGGAGACGCCATCGTTGGTGATCGTGGGGGCTCCCCACTTCTTCTCGAGGACGACGTTGCGGCCCTTGGGGCCGAGCGTCACCTTGACGGCGTCCGCGAGCGTGTTCATGCCACGCTCGAGGCCGCGCCGGGCTTCCTCGTTGAAAGCAATCAGCTTCGGCATAACTCCTGCGATTCCTCACGCTGAGAGTTCTGGATGGACCGGCTCGACGCCCGCGACGGACGGCCCCCGCTGTCCCGGCGAACCCTTCCCGCCGGCGCCCTGAGACCTCGTCTCCCCGGTCCGTGTACGCGCCCGGCCTCGCACCGGGCTGTCACTCTCGATGGGAGAGTGCTAGCCAATTCTTAGCACTCGACCCCTCTGAGTGCAAGGCAGCGCCCGGCCGCACCGCTCGCCCCGAGGGTCCCGGCACGGACCCGGCGGGGCCCCCGGGCGCGCGCACAGCAGGCGCACAGGCGTCTAGACCGCGGGTCGGTTCGCCGTCCGGTCACCATTGACCGTCCCCCACGTGCGCCCTAACCTTGAGGAACCTCGTGGGTGCGACGGGGTTTTGGCCGGAGCCGCGGCGCTTCACAGCAGCCGCGCTCCGGCCACTTTCATGCGCGTGGGCAGTTTCCTCTGTGGGGACAGGCGATCAGAGCCGCTCTCACCGTACGACGGCCAGCGGCGGCGCCGGCGAGAGCTGCACCTCCACGTCCGGCGGGTCCAGCAGCGACGTGTGCACGATGCAGTGCCGGGACACCGCGAGCAGCGCGTCCCGCCGACCGACCGGGACGGTGTCCGGCACGTCGACGGTGACCTCGATGCGGGTCACCCGTGCCGGCCGGCCCCCGCTCTCGAACGACGCGCTCACCGCGAGCCCGGTCGTCGGCAGGCCGTGCCGGTGCAGGTAGCGGCGGGCGTAGAAGGCCACGCACGACGCCAGCCCGGCGACGAACAGCTCCGTCGGCGTGGGTGCCTGGTCGGAGCCGCCGACGTCCAGCGGCTGGTCGACGTACACGGTGTGCCCGCGCACCTCCACCGCGAACCGGTCGTCGGCCACATGACCGACGCGCAGCCTCGTGCTCATGGACCGACGGTAGGTCCGGGCGCCGGCCTGGGCAGGTGCCGTTGGTCCCGTCTCGGCGGGCCGGGCGGCCGGTCTCAGCCGCCGGCGACCGCCGGGATGACCGAGACCTGCGCCCCGTCGGGCGTCGGGGTCTCGAGCGCGTCGAGGAAGCGCACGTCGTCGTTGCCGACGTACACGTTGACGAACCGGCGGATCGCCCCCTGCTCGTCGAGGATCCGCGCCCGGATGCCCGGGTAGGAGCCGTCGAGGCTCGCCAGCACCTCCCCCAGGGTGCCGCCCTCGGCCTCCACCTCGGACTGGCCACCGGTGTAGGTGCGCAGGATGGTCGGGACCCGAACGCTGACGCTCATGGAGCTCCTCTCAGACCAGGCCGGTGTCGGCGAAGGCGGTGTAGCTGGGATCGATCGTGGCAGCCGGACCCACCCGGTCGGCGACCGCGTCGAGGGTCTTCAGCCCGTCGCCGGTGTTGATCACGACGGTCTCGGCGTCCGGGTCCAGCCGTCCGGAGTCCACGAGCTTCTTGAGCGTCGCGACGGTGACACCGCCGGCGGTCTCGGCGAAGATGCCCTCGGTGCGGGCGAGCAGCGCGATGCCGGCGCGGACCTCCTCGTCGGTGACGTCCTCGACCGCGCCGCCGGTGCGCCGGGTGACGTCGAGGACGTAGGGGCCGTCGGCGGGGTTGCCGATCGCGAGCGACTTGGCGATGGTGTCCGGCCGGACCGGGCGTACGACGTCGTGGCCGCTCTTGAACGCCGTGGACACCGGCGAGCAGCCTGCGGCCTGCGCGCCGAACACCTTGTACGGCGCGTCCTCGACCAGCCCGAGCCGCACCAGCTCGGTGAAGCCCTTGTCCACCTTGGTCAGCTGCGAGCCCGAGGCCACCGGGATGACGACCTGCTCGGGCAGCCGCCAGCCGAGCTGCTCCGCGATCTCGAAGCCCAGCGTCTTCGAACCCTCGGCGTAGTAGGGGCGCACGTTCACGTTGACGAACGCCCAGCCCTCCTCCTCGCCGGCGATCTCCGAGGCGAGCCGGTTCACGTCGTCGTAGCTGCCCTTCACCGCGATCAGCGTCCCGCCGTACACGGCGGTGGCCAGCACCTTCGGGCGCTCGAGGTCGTGCGGGACGAGCACGACGGTCTTGATGCCGGCCCGCGCACCGGCCGCGGCGACCGCGTTGGCGAGGTTGCCGGTCGAGGGGCAGGCGAAGACCGTCATGCCGAGCTCGCGCGCGGCGCTCAGCGCCATCGCGACGACCCGGTCCTTGAAGGAGTGGGTCGGGTTGCCGGAGTCGTCCTTGACCCACAGTCTGCGCAGGCCGAGCTCGCGGCCCAGGTTGTCCGCGCGCACCAGCCGGGTGAAGCCGGGCTCCATGTTCGGGCTCGAGGCGATGTCGGCGGGCACCGGCAGCAGGGGCTGGTAGCGCCAGATGCTCTTCGGTCCGGCCTCGATCTGGGCGCGGGTCACGGCCGGGAAGTCGTAGCCGATCTCGAGCGGCCCGAAGCACTCGCGACAGGCGTAGAACGGCCCGAGCTCCTGGGTGGCGCGACACTCGCGGCAGACGAGGTGCACGGCGTTGCCGAAGGCACCGTCGCGGAGAACCGGCGTGGTGGGGGCGAGAACTGACGTGCTCAAGGAGGCCTCCTTCTCATCTTCCCCGGGCCGGCTCTCGGCGCGGGACGGACGTAGCACCGTGGCCGTCGCGTGCGGTCCCCCGTGGAGGCGTGCGGCGGCAGGTTGCCGGGGCTTCAGCGGGCCGTTTCCCTCTGCCCCTCTCGATGAGCAGGATGAACTCTACGGAGCCGTCTCACGATGCGCACATCGGCTCCAGCATTCGAGACGCGGCCGCCCGGAGCCGCTGCGGCCGGGATGCGGCAGGATGCCGGCGTGCAGACCTGGCAGGTGGTGCGGCTCGCCAACGCGGCCAACGGCTCCACGGCCCTCGGGGTCGCGGTCGCGGTCCTGGGCGGTGCCCGGGTCGCTCCGGGACCGCGCGGCCTGCTGCTCGCGCACGGCTACCGGCCCCGGCTGCCGGTCGCCGCGGCGTTCACGGTGGGCAACGTGGTCGTCTGCCGCGGTGCTCCGGGGTGGCTCGAGGCGCGCCCGCGGCTGCTGCGTCACGAGGAGCGGCACACCCGCCAGTACGCCGTGTGCCTGGGGCTGCCGATGCTCCCGCTGTACGTCGTGGCCGCGGCCTGGTCGTGGCTGCGCTGCGGCCACCCGGCGAGCCGGAACCTGTTCGAGCGGCTCGCCGGCCTCGACGACGGCGGCTACCCAGCGGCCGGGTCGCGGCGGGCCCGGCCGGCGTCCGCGGTGAGCTGACGCAGCAGGTCGAGCACGCCCTCCGGGCCGGGCACCACCAGGTCGGACGAGCTCGACCAGCGCCTGCTGCTCCTCCGACCCGGAGCACACCAGCAGCGCCGGCAGCCGGCGGTCACGCAGCCGGCCGACCGCCTCGAAGGCCTCGACGTCGCCGAGGTCGTCGCCGGCGAACACCAGCCCGTCCACCCGCAGCTCCTCGACGAGCGTCCGCACCGCCTCGCCCTTGTGCATCCCCGGCGCCCGGACCTCGAGCACCAGCCGGCCGGGCTCCAGCGCCAGACCGTGCCGGTCGGCCGCGTCGGCCAGCACCGGCTGCAGCCGGGCGTACGCCGGCTGCGCGTCGTCGAGCCGCCGGGTGTGCACCGCGATCGCCAGCCCCTTCTCCTCGACGTGCGCGCCGGAGGCGTCGGCGGCCTCGAGGATGCCCGGCAGCTCCTCCCGCAGCGCCTCCAGCGCCTCCGGCGGCGCGGGCGACTGGAAGCGCCGGGTCTCGGAGTCCCACCGCTCGTTGCCGTACTGGCCCATCACCAGCAGCCGCCCGCCGCTCAGCCGGTCCGCGAGCCGGTCGAGGTCACCGAGCTCGACGACCTGCCGGGCCGGTCGGCCGGTCACGACCGCCACCGCGCGCACCCGTGCGGCGAGCGGGACCAGCACGTCGGCGGCGTCCGGGTGGATCACCGCGGCCGCGGGGTCCTCGACGATCGGCGCCAGCGTGCCGTCGAAGTCCAGGCCGACCACGACGCCGTCCGCGACGTCGAGCAGCGCGGCGTACCGGGAGGGCCCTTCGGGGCTGCGGAAGTCCATGGCACCACCCAACCAGTCCGGGAGCCGGCCCTCCAGGTCAGGCGTAGTCGCTGGTCAGGATCACCGTGAGCCGGTCGAAGCGCATCGGCGCGATCGCCGGACGCAGCCGCGCGATGCCGAGGTCCCGGGCGAGCAGCTTGGCCTGGGCCTGCAGGCGCGCCGGGTAGTAGACCGTGGATGCCGCGATCGTGCCGTACCAGTTGTCGGACCCGAGGACCTCCCAGCCCGAGGCGGTGGCCCGGGCCGCGGTCGCTCCGGCGAGCCCGCTGATGCCGGAGTTGTTGTAGACCTCGACGTACACGCCCTGACGGCGCACGACCGGCTTCTTGGGCTTCTTCTTCCTGATCACCGCGGCCGGCGCCGACCTGCTCGGCCGGGCCACCGGGCTCACCACCGGGCTGACCACCGGGCTGCCGATCGCGCGCACCGGCTGAGCCGCCTCGCGCGCTCGCTCGTGGTCGGAGTGCCCGGTGGTCAGGAAGGCCGCGCCCGCGACCACGACCGCCGCCGCGCTCAGCAGGGCGATCGGCGAGGAGAGCGCGACACCGCGCTCGTCGCGGGGCACCTCAGACCTCGAAGCCCAGCCGGCGGGCGGAGCGGGCCCGCTGACGCGCAGCACGCAGCCTCCGGAGCCGGCGCACGAGCAGCGGGTCGAACGCCAGCGCGTCCGGCCGGTCGATCAGCGCGTTGAGGACCTGGTAGTAGCGGGTCGACGACATGTCGAACTTCTCGCGGACCGCCTGCTCCTTGGCCCCGGCGTACTTCCACCACTGCCGCTCGAAGCCGAGGATCGCCCGGTCCCGCTCCGAGAGCTCGCCGGCCGGGGAGCTCTGGCCCTGGCCGAGGGCGTTCGCGGCGTCCATTCAGGTGACTCCCCTGCGGTGGCGTGAGTGGATGGCGTGAGTGGTCCGACGGGCGGTGCATCGCAGTGACGGGCCCCATCGTAGGCGACGAACCACAACCATGTCATTCGCCCGACGGGCGTGCCGGGCGGATTTCGCGGAACAATCCCCCTCATGCCCGCCACCGGTCTTCCCGTGTCCCTGCCCGACGACCTGCCCCCGCTCGAGGTGCTCCCCGGCCCGGTCCTCGCCGACCCGCTCCCGGCCGACCGGCCGGTGCGCTGGGGGATCCTGGCCACGGGCCGGATCGCCGGCTCGTTCGCCGCCAACCTACGCCTCCTCCCGGACGCGGAGATCCGGGCGGTCGGTGCCCGGACCGCCGCCTCGGCCGAGCGGTTCGCCGCCGAGCACGGCGCCGCCCGGGCGTACGGCGACTACCGGGCGCTGGTGGAGGACCCGGACGTCGACGTGGTCTACGTCGCCTCCCCGCACTCCCTGCACCTCCGGCACGTCCTGATGGCCCTCGACGCCGGCAAGCCGGTGCTCTGCGAGAAGTCGCTGACGCTGGACGCGGCCCAGGCGGAGGTGCTCGTGGACGCCGCACGCGAGCGCGGCCTGTTCCTCATGGAGGCCATGTGGATGCGCTGCAACCCGCTGGTGCGGCGCATCGCCGGGCTGCTCGGCACCGGGCTGCTCGGCGAGGTCCGGCAGGTCCGCGCCGACCTGGGCTTCGTGGTCGACAAGCCACCGACCGACCGGCTGTGGGACCGCGCTCTGGGCGCCGGGGTGCTGCTGGACATGGGGATCTACCCGGTGAGCCTGGCCGACCTGCTCCTCGGCGAGCCCGAGCAGGTCGCCGCCGTCGCCGCCCTGTCCGGGGGCGGCGTCGACCAGAACCTGGCGGTCAGCCTCGGGTACCGCTCCGGCGCCGTCGCCGCGCTGACCGCGTCGATGACGGCCTGGTCGCCGCGGACCGCGTCGGTGGCCACCGAGCTGGGCCGCTTCGACCTGCCCGACGGGTTCCACCACCCGACGACCGCCACGTGGACGAGCGCCGGCGAGGCCACCGAGCTGCGGGAGGACGTGATCGGCACCGGCCTCGCGGACGAGGCGGTGGAGGTGATGCGCTGCCTGCGCAACGGTGAGACGCAGAGCCCCCTGGTGCCGCTCGACGTGACGCTGCGGACCATGCGGCTGATGGACCGGGTGCGGGCCCAGGTCGGCGTGGTCTACGACGCCGACGAGCAGCCGGACGGGCCCGCGGCGGCGGGGCCGAGGTAGCCGAGCACCCCCGGCCCCCTCTACGGTCGGGCAGACGTCGTCGGGTGGTCTCCCGGTCGCGGCGCGGCGAGGCAGGGGCTTTCGGCCCTCCGCAGCCGGCGAGCGCGGCCCGAGGATGGGAGAGCCGGACGGCCCTTTCCGCCGAGGTGTGCCGGGCCCTGCCCTGGGTAAGGGGGCGAGGGGTCGCCCGACGGCGCAGGACCCGACAAGCACCGGAGGGTGACGAACGAGAGGTGACACCGTGAGTGCCGAAGCCCAGCCCCGACGTCAGGCGGACCTCGTCATCGTCGCGAACCGCCTCCCGGTCGACCGGGTCGTCGACGAGGAGGGCAACGAGAGCTGGCGGCCCTCCCCCGGGGGGCTGGTCACCGCGATCGAGCCGGTGATGCGCGCCAACGACGGCGCCTGGATCGGCTGGTCCGGCGGCCCGGACGACGGCCTCGAGCCGTTCGTGGAGGACGGGCTCGCGCTCGTGCCGGTGAGCCTGTCGGCGCAGGAGGTCGAGGAGTTCTACGAGGGCTTCTCCAACGCGACGCTGTGGCCGCTGTACCACGACGTGGTCGCGAAGCCGGAGTTCCACCGCGAGTGGTGGGACGCCTACGTCCGGGTCAACCGGCGGTTCGCCGAGCGCGCCGCCGAGGTGGCCTCCGAGAACGCCATGGTCTGGGTGCACGACTACCAGATGCAGCTGGTCCCGGCGATGCTGCGCGACCTGCGGCCGGACCTCCGGATCGGCTTCTTCCTGCACATCCCGTTCCCGCCCGGCGAGCTGTTCGCCCAGCTGCCGTGGCGGCGGCAGATCCTCGAGGGCCTGCTCGGCGCGGACGTGGTCGGCTTCCAGCGGCCGGGAGCGGCGCAGAACTTCGTGCGCCTGGTCCGTCAGCGGGTCGGCCACAAGACCCATCGCGACCTGGTCTACCTCCCCGACGGGCGCACCGTGCACGCCGGCGCCTTCCCGATCTCGATCGACGTGGCGAGCCTGGAGGAGCTGGCCCGCTCCGAGGCGGTGGCCCAGCGGGCCAAGGAGATCCGCGAGCAGCTCGGCAACCCCAAGCACGTCCTGCTCGGGGTCGACCGGCTCGACTACACCAAGGGCATCTACCTGCGGCTGCGCGCCTTCGGCGAGCTCCTCGAGGAGGGCGAGCTCGACGTCGAGGACACCGTCTTCGTGCAGGTCGCGACCCCGTCGCGGGAGCGGGTCGAGCAGTACCGCGTGCTGCGCGACGACATCGACCGGCTCGTCGGGCGGATCAACGGCGACCTCGGCACGATCGGCCGCCCGGCGATCGCCTACATGCACACGTCGTACCCGAAGGACGAGATGGCCGCGCTCTTCCGGGCCGCCGACATCATGGTCGTCACCCCGCTGCGCGACGGCATGAACCTGGTCGCGAAGGAGTACGTCGCCTGCCGGTACGACGACGACGGTGCCCTGGTGCTCTCGGAGTTCGCGGGGGCCGCCGACGAGCTGCGCCAGGCGTACCTGGTGAACCCCTACGACATCAACGGGATGAAGGCGACCATCGTCGAGGCGACCCGCGCGAGCCAGCGCGAGCGCCGTCGCCGGATGCGCGCGATGCGCAGGACGGTCGGCGAGCACGACGTCCGGGACTGGGCGCGGAGCTTCCTGACCGTGCTCGAGGAGGTGCCCTCCGCGCACGACAAGAACGTCCGGCCCGCGGTCCTCGACTGAGCGGACCGCGAGCCGGACGCACCCACCCCTGCCGGTCGGCGCGCTGTCGAGCCGACGGTCAGGCCGGCGCGATGTTCTGGTTGACGTGGAAGACGTTGCCGGGGTCGTAGGCCCGCTTCACCTGCTGCAGCCGCTCGAAGTTGCCCCGGTACGCCGCCCTCACCCGGTCGCCACCCTCGTCACCACTGAGGAAGTTCACGTACGCGCCCCCCGCGGAGGTCGGGTGCAGCGCCTCCCAGTACTCCTTCGTCCAGCTGGTGAGCGCCGCAGCGTTGGCCGGGTCCGGGTCCACCCCGACGATCACCCCGGTCCAGCCCCCGGACCGGTACGGGAACGCCGTCGCGTCCTGCGGCACCCGGGCCGCTGCGCCGTCGATGGGGTAGAGGTGCATGGTGGAGTGCCCGGTCGGCAGCAGGGCGCCGAACCGCTCGTGCACGGCGATCGCCTCGTCGGTGATCTGCTCGAAGACGTCGGCGCGCCAGTACCACTGGAGGCCGGCCGGGTAGAGCGCGTCGAACGCCTGCTGCAGGACCGGGAACGGCATGTCGTGCAGCCCGACCACGAGCGGCGAGCCGAACTCCTTGACCGGCGCGAGCACCGCGTCGGCCCGGTCGTGCGGACCGGTGTAGCACCACACGATGCCGCAGACCTTCCGGCCCCACAGCTGCTCCGGGAACGGGGCGGCCGGCGGCACCGTGAGCAGCGCGATCCAGCCGCTCAGCTCCTCGGGCAGCTGGGGCAGCAGCTCGCGGTACCACTGCATGACGGCGCGGGTGTCGGCGAGGTCGTAGAGCACCGGCCCGCCGATGATCGTCCCGCCCTCGCCGACCGGGTGGCAGCGGAACGTGAAGGAGGTGACCACGCCGAAGTTGCCGCCGCCGCCGCGCAGCGCCCAGAACAGGTCCGCGTGATGGTCCTCGTCCGCGGTCACCAGCCGGCCGTCGGCGAGCACGACGTCCGCGGCCAGCAGGTTGTCCACGGTCAGCCCGAAGCGCCGGGTCAGGTAGCCGACCCCGCCGCCCAGCGCGAGCCCGCCGACGCCGGTCGAGGCCAGGAAGCCGCTCGGCGTGGCCATCCCGAACGCACCGGTGGCGTGGTCCACGTCGCGCCAGGTGCAGCCGCCGTCCACCCGGACCGTGCCGGCCGCCGGGTCGGCGGTGACGCTGCGCATCGCGGACAGGTCGACGACGAGGGCGTCGTCCCACACCCCGAAGCCGCCGGCGTTGTGGCTGCCGCCCCGTACCGCGATCTCGACGCCGAACGCGGTGCCGGTGCGCACGCAGGCCACCACATCGGCCGCGTCGCGGCAGCGCACGACCAGCGCGGGGCGGCGGTCGATCATGGCGTTGTAGACGGCCCGGGCCTCGTCGTAGGACGGGTGGGCCGGGGTGATGATCTCGCCCAGGACCTGCGGGGCGAGCGCCTCGACGAGGTCCTCGGTGCGGTCGCGGGTCACGGGAGGTGCTGCGGTGTCCATGGGGGTGTGTCCCTCCGATCTCCGACGGCCCGGGTCGGCCGTCCTCGACGACGCTAGGGAGCAGAGCGTTCGGGGACCGTTCGCACGGTGGCCGGTCCAGACGAACGGCGTCCGGACGAGCGGCGCCCCTGCGGTATGGGTCAGCCCGGCGGCACGGCCGCGGCTCCGTCGGCGAGGCACCGGTCGAGCAGCGCGGTGCTGCCCTGCCGTCGGGCGAGCTCGGCCGCCGCCCCGGCGAGCCGCTCCGCGTCGGCGCCGTACGTCTGCCGGGCCTGCAGCCGCAGCACCTCGGGAAGCCACCACGTCTCGCCGGTCGACTCCGCGCAGGAGCGGGCCGCGGCCAGGGCGGCGCCGGCCGGGTCGGCGGCACCCACCGACTGGTGCGCCTCGGCCAGCAGCGCCAGCCAGTACGGCATCCGGGCGAGGGCGTGCTGTCGCCGCAGGTTCGCGATGCCTCGGCGCACGAGCGCCACCCCGTTCGCGCCCCCCTCCGACCACCCGAGGAGCACCCGGGCCCACTCGGGGTAGTAGGCGAACCCGTAGCGGCCGCAGAGCTCGAGCAGCTCGGTGCAGCCGGTCCGCAGCGCCGCCCGGTCGTCGCGCAGCTGGCTGGTGATCCCGGCGTACGCGAGCGCGACCGCGAGGCTGTACGGGTGGCCGATGGTCCGGGCCCGGTCCACCGCGGCCTCGGACTGGCCGCAGGCGGCGTCGCGGCGGCCGAGCAGCCAATTGGCGTGCGCCGACCAGGCCACCGCGTGCACCTCGGGACGGGTGCCGACCGCGATGGACTCGGTGCCGACCCCGAGCCGGGCCGCCTGGTCGAAGTGCTCCACCGCGTCGGCCGGCCGGCCCAGGGAGACCGCCGAGCCGGCCACCGCGAAGTGCACCTGGCCGCGCTGCTCGTCGACGACGCCGGGAAGGGTGAGCGCCGGCTCCATCAGGGTCGCGGAGTCGCGGACCCGGCCCTGCACGAAGCGCGACGACCACAGCCCGACCAGCCCGGCGACCAGCTTCTGCACCGAGCCGCCCTCGCGCGCGAGCTCGACGGCACGCTCCAGCGCGGCCTGCACGCTGGGCGCGGCGTACCCCTCGCGGGCCACCAGCGGCGCCGCCACCGCCAGCAGCCCGTCGAGCTCCTGCCGGTCCCGGTGCTCGCCGGGCGGCAGCAGCTCCACCATCGCCAGCGCCCGGCGGTGCAGCCGCACGGCCTCGGTGAAGGCGAACCGCGCGGCCGCCACGTCCGCCGCCTGCCGGTACGCCGGCAGGGCCCGCTCCGGGCGCCCGCCGCGCTCGAACTGCTCGGCGAGCTGACCCGGCACCGCCTCGCCACGCCGGGCTGCGGACAGCTCCAGCGCCTGGGCGAGGCGCCGGTGCAGCAGCCACCGTCTCGGGGGGCTCACCGACTGGTACGCCGCGGCGCGCAGCAGGTCGTGGGAGAAGTCGTAGCCGCCACCCACCTCGCGCAGGACGTGGTCGCGCCAGAGCTCGTCGACCGCCTGGGCCACCGTGTCCGCATCGAGGTCGCTCGCCTCGGTGAGCAGGTCCAGGGTGACCTCCCGGCCGAACGCGGCGGCGAGGCCGGCGACCTCCTGGGCGGTGCCGGAGCCCTGCGCGATCCGGCGCCGCAGCAGCGCGTCGAGGGTCGCCTCCGGGACCGGCCTCGGCGAGGCTTCCCCGTCCGGCCCGACACGCCTCGACCACGTACAGCGGGATCCCGGCGGTGGCGGCGTGCAGCAGCTCCACCTCGGACGGCCCGAGCGGCTCCCCGGTGAGCCGTTCGGCGAGTGCGGCGGTCGCCTCCGCGCCGAGACGGTCGAGGACGAGCTCCTCGGTGCGCACGGCGTTGCGCAGCCGCTGGACGCGCACCGTGGCGTCGTGGTCGACCTCCGGACCGTCGCGCAGCGTGGCCAGCAGCATCAGCGGCCGGCGCGCGGCGAGCCCGAGCAGGAAGGCCAGCCAGGCCAGCGTCTCGTCGTCGCACCACTGGAGGTCGTCGAGGACCAGCAGCAGCGGCTCCTCCACGCTCAGGAAGGCCTGGGCCAGCCCGGTGTGGAACCGGTGCTGCTGCCAGGCGTCCACCATCGCCCGGTCCCCGGCCCGGGGCGTCGCGGGGGCCGCGGCCTCGGGCACCAGCCGGTGCACCTCGGCACGCCACAGCGGCTCCAGCAGCGCGGTCCTGCTACGCATCGCGGGGCTGCTCAGCCAGTCCGCGACCGGCGCCAGCGCGAGCCGCCCCGAGGAGTCCACGCACCGCGACGCCGCGACCAGCGTGCCGTCCCGACGGCTCCGGTGCACCAGCTCGTCGGCGAGCCGGGTCTTGCCCGCGCCGGCCCGGCCGCGGACCACCGCGACGACCGCGGAGCCGCTGCGCGCGGCCTGCCAGAGCCGGCTCAGCTCGGCCAGCTCGGCGTCCCTGCCGAGCAGGGGCGGGCCCGCGCTCCGCGGGGTTCCGCGCGCCGTGCCGGCGAGCCGGTCCGGGGAGGCTGCGGCGGCCCGGTCCACCGACCGGGCGAGGGCCCCGCCGGCGGTCCGGTCCGCGGCCCGGCCGACCAGCCGGTCCAGCGCGGCCCTGGTGGCCGGGTCCGGCTCGACGCCGAGCTCGCGCTCCAGCACCGCAGCGCAGTGGTGGTAGGTGCTGATCGCGCCGCCCCGGTCGCCCTGCTCGGACTGCAGCCCCATCAGCACCCGGTAGCCGACCTCCTCGAGCGGGGCCAGCTCGATGCGCCGCCGCGCGGCCTCGAGGTGCAGCCGTGCGGAGCCGTGCCGCGAGCCCGTCTCGGCGACCAGGTCGCACAGCGCCAGGCAGTCCCGGCGCAGCCGGTCGCGCAGCTCGACCGCCCAGTCGTCGTACAACCCGGGCAGGAAGTCCCCGCCGTACACCCGGACCCCGGAGACGGCCGCCCGGACCACCTCGTCGAGGTCGCCCCGCTCCGCGGCCTCGCGCGCCTCCGCGGCGGCCCGGCGCAGCAGGCTGATGTCGACGCGGCAGCGGGGGTCGTCGTGCCAGCCGAGGTCGCCGGCGGTCACGGTCAGCACCGGCAGGTCGCCGAGCAGCTCGCGGAGGTGGTGCAGCTCGCGGCGGAGGTTGGTCAGCGCCTGAGCGTCGCCGGAGTCCGGCCAGAACAGCCCGGCGATCCGCTGGCGGCTCTGCGGGTGCGGCGCGTGGGCGACGAGGAACCCGATGAGCGCGGTGGACCGCGACGAGCGGGTCCGCACCGTGCCGACCGCGTCGTCGTGCACGATCTGTTCGCCCAGCAGCGAGATCGTCAGCATCTGCACGCTCCTTCGGAGCACCGTAGCGCCGGGAGCCCCGCTCCGGCAGGTCCCGGCCGGTTACCGCGTGCGCGCCGCCCTCCGCTGATAACTTCGACCCATGGATCTGATCCCGAAGCCGGACCAGATCGTCTCGGCCGCCGCGAACGTCGCCCACAAGATGTTGTACGGCGGCCTTGCGGACCTCCGGCCGATGCCCCGCACGCTGATCGACGAGGGCGTGCTGCGCGAGGTCTACCACTACCGGCCGAGCAGGACCGTGCGCGAGGACGGCGACCCGGTCCTCCTGGTCACGCCGCTGGCGGCGCCGGCGATCTGCTTCGACCTGCGCCGGGGCTGCTCGCTGGTCGAGCATCTCGTCTCCGAGGGTCGACCGACGTACCTCGTGGAGTACGGCGAGGTCTCCTTCGCCAACCGCACCCTCGGCATGGAGCACTGGGTCGACGAGGTCGTGCCGCGGGCCGTCGAGGAGGTCAGTGTGCACGCCGGCGGACGCCCGGTCCACCTGGTCGGCTGGAGCCTCGGTGGCATCTTCGCCCTGCTCACCGCCGCCGACCGGCCGGACCTGCCGATCGCGTCGCTGACCGTCGTCGGCTCGCCGGTGGACGTCACCCAGGTGCCGCTGGTGGCGCCGATCCGGCCGTTCCTCGGGCTCGCCGGCGAGCGGGCCGGGCTCGTCACCCAGGCCTACCGGCTGATGGGTGGCGCGCCGAAGCCGCTGGTGAGGCGGGCCTTCCAGCTCAGCAGCTTCAACAAGCTGGTGACCAAGCCGATCGCGATCGCCGCCAAGCTCGACGACGCCGACTTCCTCGCCCAGGTGGAGGCGGTGGACCGGTTCACCGCGAACATGATCGCCTACCCGGGCCGGACGTTCGGGCAGCTCTACCACCGGATGGTCAAGGGCAACCAGCTGGCCGGCGGGGTGATCCGGATGGACGACCGTGAGATCGCGCTGGCCGACCTGACGGTGCCGCTGCTCGTGTTCGCCGGGGCCAGCGACGGCATCGCCCCCGTCGAGAGCGTGCGTCCCGTCGTGGACATGGTCAGCGGTGTCGACGACCTGCGCTTCGAGATCGTGCCCGGCGGCCACCTCGGCATGCTCACCGGCCGCGGCGCGCGCAGCACCACCTGGCGGGTCATCGACGAGTGGGTGGCCGCGCACGCGTCCGACGCGCCCGCCGACGCCGAGCCCGCCGACACCGCAGCCGCCGACACCCGCCGCCGCGGAGGCCGGCCAAGCCCGGGAAGGGCCGCAAGGCCGCGCCCGCCGCCAAGCGACCGCGCGCGAGCACCACGCGCCGCAAGCCGGACGCGGGTGCGATCGGCGCCAACCCCACCCGGCGCTACGGCTCCGGTTCGTCCCGCGGCCTCGCCGGCACCAGCTGACCCGTGGCCGTCGCTCTCGGGCCGACGCTGCACGCCGCCGCGGCACCCCCGGCTGCGAGCGGCACCGCCACCGCGCCGACTCCCGGCTGGCAGCTCGCCGCCGTCCTGGTCGTGCTGGTCGCGGTGGCGATGGCCGCCTCCGCCGTCGGCCGGCTCGGGGTCGGCCGCGACCACCTGACCGCCGCCGTCCGCGCGGTCGTCCAGCTCGCCGCGGTCTCGCTCGTGATCGCGGCGGTGCTCGGCTCGGTGTGGTGGTCGCTCGCCTTCGCGCTGCTGATGTTCACGGTGGCGACGGTGACCTCGGGCGGCCGGATCAAGGTGCCGCGTCGCCAGCTGCCGTGGATCGGCCTGGCCATCGCGGCCGGGGTGGTGCCGGTCCTGGCGCTGATCCTCGGGTCGGGCGTCGTGCCGTTCAACGGGGCCGGGATCGTGCCCACCGCAGGCATCGTGATCGGCGGCGCGATGACGGCCTGCTCGCTGACCGGCCGCCGGGCCTACGACGAGATCGTCGGGCGCTTCGGCTCCTACGAGGCGGGGCTCTCGCTCGGGCTCCCCAGCCGGGAGGCCGCGTTCGAGGTGATCGCGCCGACCGCGCGCGAGGCGCTGAACCCCGGGCTCGACCAGACCCGGACCGTCGGCCTGGTCACGCTGCCCGGCGCCTTCGTGGGGGTGCTGCTCGGCGGCGGCTCCCCGCTCCAGGCCGGGGCCGCCCAGATCATGGTGCTGATCGGGCTGATGGCCGCGCAGGCGCTCAGCGCCGCGGTGCTGCTGCGGCTCGTGGCCGGGGCCCGAGTCGTCCGCTCCGACCTCACGAGCACGTACCCTCGCTGAAGATCGCACCCCCGTCCCGAGGAGGCCGTCGTGCGCCGTACGTCGTCGCTGGTGGCCGTCGTCGTGGTCGCGCTGGCGCTGCTGCTCGGCGCCTGCTCGTCCGGCTCGGGGGCGGCGTCCCCGGCCGCACCCGCTCCCGTCTCGCCCTCACCGAGCCCGACGCCGCCACGGTTCACCTCCTACGTCGCGCTCGGCGACTCCTACACGTCCGGGCCGCTGATCCCGATGACCGACGTGGCCAACGGCTGCTTCCGCTCGGACCACAACTACCCGTCGCTGCTCGCGCAGCGGCTGCACGTCGTGCACTTCCGCGACGTGAGCTGCAGTGCCGCCGACACCACGGACCTCCGGGGCCGGCAGACCACCTTCGGCGGCACCCGGATCCGCCCGCAGCTGGACGCCGTCACGCCCGGCACCGACCTGGTCACGCTCGGCATCGGCGGCAACGACTTCGACCTGTTCAGCACCCTGGTCGACACCTGTACGGGCCTGCGCGCCAGCGATCCCAGCGGCGCGCCGTGCGCCCGTCAGCTCCGGGCGCAGGGGAAGTCGCCCGCCGCGCTCATGCACGGTGTCCGCGACCGGGTGGTCGCGGCGCTCCGAGCGGTCGAGGCGCGGGCCCCGCACGCCACCGTGGTGCTGGTCGGCTACCTCCGGCTCGCGCCGACCCACGGCACCTGCCCCGGCCTGCCGCTGGCCGCCGGCGACTACCGCCTCGCGGTGCGCTCGAGCAGGCTGCTCGACGTCGCGCTCGCGTCCGCGGCCCGGCGCACCGGGACGACCTACGTCGACATGTACACCGCCTCCGCCGGACACGACGTGTGCTCCGCGCACCCCTGGGTCAACGGCCGGCGCACGCTGCGCACCCGCGCCTTCGCCTACCACCCGTTCGCGGTCGGGATGCGGGCCGTGGCCGATCGGGTCGAGCGGGCGCTCGCCGAGAGCTGACCGGGGCGTCGGGACCGTGCCGTCGCGGCGCCGCATTGGGTCGGGAGGTTCACCATGGGATGCAGGTGGACCGGCACTTCCCACGACGTACACCTCGTGGGAAGTGCCGGTTGCTCGGCATCCCATGGTGAACCTCCGCCGGCCGACTAGGCCTCGGCGGCGCCGGGCCTCGGGACCAGGACGCCGTCGACCTCCTGGTACTCCGCGCCGGTCCGCGGGCACCGGAAGCGGCCCTCGCCCACCGGATCGAGCGGCGCGCCGGCGCGGCCGACCCAGCCCACCCGTCGAGCCGGTGCACCCAGGACGAGCGCGAAGTCGGGCACGTCGCGGGTCACGACCGCGCCGGCAGCCACCATGGCCCACCGACCGATCGTCACCGGGGCCACGCACACCGCCCGCGCCCCCACCGAGGCCCCGGAGCGGACCACGACGCCGACGGCCGTCCAGTCAGCGCTCGTCTTCAGCGTCCCGTCCGGGTTGACCGCGCGCGGCAGCAGGTCGTTGGTGAAGCACGCCGCCGGTCCGACGAAGACGCCGTCCTCGAGCACGGCGGGCTCGTAGACGAGGGCGTGGTTCTGCACCTTGCAGCGGTCACCGACCACCACACCGGGCCCGATGTAGGCACCGCGGCCGACGATGCACTGCCGACCGACCACGGACTGCTCGCGCACCTGGGCGAGATGCCAGATTCGGGTGCCATCCCCGATCACAGCCGACTCGTCCACGTCCGCCGTGGGCGCTATCTCGGCAGTTGCCGGACTCGTCATCGGTCCTCCTGGGGTCAGCCGGAGCGTGCCTCACGACGAAGTCTCCCAGTCCGCCGACCCGGTTCGGAGCAGATCTGGGATTGCCCGGACACAACGACACATTTGTTCCCATACTCGTTGGTGGAGGGGAAACCGATGACTGGACTGCACCAGCTCGGCGTTGCTGTCGTGGGGGCGGGCTACTGGGGACCGAACCTGGTTCGTAACTTCACGTCGAGCGCCGAATGGAATCTTGTCGCCGTGTGCGACCTGGACGTCGAGCGTGCGCGTCGGCTGACGCAGGGCCGCCCGGAGGTGGCCTGCGTGGCGTCGCTGGAGGAGGTGCTCGCCCGCGACGACGTCGACGCGGTGGCGATCGCGACGCCGGCTCGCACCCACGAGAGCATCGCGCTCGCCGCGCTGCGGGCGGGCAGGCACGTGCTCGTCGAGAAGCCCCTGGCGGACCGCTTCGAGCGCGGTCTCGAGATGGTGGGCGTGGCCGCCGAAAGCGGCCTGGTGCTGATGGCCGACCACACCTACTGCTACACGCCGGCGGTCCTGAAGATCCGCGAGCTGGTCGCCGACGGCGCGCTCGGCGAGATCCTGTTCATCGACTCGGTGCGGATCAACCTCGGGCTGGTGCAGCCGGACGTCGACGTCTTCTGGGACCTCGCTCCGCACGACCTGTCGGTGTTCGACTTCATCCTCCCGGGCGGTCTCCGGCCGCTGGGCGTGTCCGCGCTGGGGGCCGACCCGGTGGGGGCCGGCAAGGCCTGCGTCGGGTACCTGAGCCTGCCCCTGCCCGACGGGGCGATCGCGCACGTGCACGTCAACTGGCTCAGCCCCACCAAGATCCGGCAGATGGTGATCGGAGGGAGCCGGCGGACCCTCGTCTGGGACGACCTCAACCCCCAGCAGCGGGTCAGCGTCTACGACCGCGGCGTCGACCTCGCGGAGCAGACCGTGAGTCCCGAGCGCACGCAGGCCACGATCTCCTACCGGCTCGGGGACACCTGGGCACCTGCCCTTCCCGAGCATGAGGCCCTCGCGTCGATGGTGGCGGAGTTCGCGGCCAGCATCCGCGAGGAGCGTCGCCCGCGCACGGACGGGAAGGCGGCGCTGCGGGTGCTGTCGGTGCTCGAGGCGGCGTCGACGAGTCTCGCCGGCAACGGCCGGATGGTCGAACCGGCACCGGACGGTGCCACCCTGGAGGGGGTTGCATGACGACAGTCGACGGCGCCGAGGTCCTGGTCACCGGAGGCGCGGGAACCATCGGGTCGACGATCGTGGACCAGCTGCTCGAAGCGGGCGCCGGCCGGGTCCAGGTGCTGGACAACCTGGTCCGGGGCCGCCGCGCCAACCTGGACGAGGCTCTCGGGTCGGGGCGCGTCGAGCTCGTCGAGGGCGACATCCGCGACCGCGACCTCGTCCACGACCTGACCCGGGGCAAGGACCTGGTCTTCCACGAGGCGGCGATCCGGATCACCCAGTGCGCCGAGGAGCCGCGGCTGGCGCTCGAGGTGCTCGTGGACGGCACCTTCAACGTCGTGGAGGCCGCCGCCGGGCAGCACGCCGGCAAGCTCGTCCTCGCCTCGTCGGCGTCGGTGTACGGGATGGCCGAGCAGTTCCCGACCGGGGAGCGGCACCACCACCACAACAACGACACGTTCTACGGGGCCGCCAAGTCCTTCAACGAGAGCATGGTGCGCAGCTTCCGCGCGATGCAGGGCCTCGACTACGTCGCGCTGCGCTTCTTCAACGTCTACGGGCCGCGGATGGACGTGCACGGCCTCTACACCGAGGTCCTCGTGCGCTGGATGGAGCGGATCGCCGACGGGAAGCCACCGCTGATCTTCGGTGACGGCCGACAGACCATGGACTTCGTCTTCACCTCCGACATCGCCCGGGCCAACGTCCTCGCCGCGGCGAGTGCGGTGACCGACGGCGTGTACAACGTCGCCAGCGGAACGGAGACCAGCCTGCTCGAGCTCGCCGAGACCCTGCTGCGGGTGATGGGCTCGGACCTCGCCGTCGAGCACGGTCCCGAACGGGCGGTCAACGGCGTCGTACGTCGACTCGCCGACGTGCGCAGCGCCGAGCGCGACCTCGGCTTCCGCGCGACGGTGGGCCTCGACGAGGGGCTGCGGCAGCTCGTCGACTGGTGGCGGCCGCTGCGCGAGGAGATCGCGGCCGGGCGGTCCCTGGCAGCCACCCCATGAGCAGGGTCAACGTGATGCAGCCGTGGCTGGGGCCGGAGGAGTCCGCAGCCGTGGCGGCCGTGATCGAGTCGGGCTGGATCGCCCAGGGGCCGAGGGTCGCGGAGTTCGAGAGCGCGTTCGCGGCGCGCATGGACGCCGAGCACGCGGTGGCCGTGTCCAGCTGCACCACGGCGCTGCACCTCGCGCTGCTGGTCGCCGGCGTGCGCGCCGGCGACGACGTGGTGGTCCCCTCGTTCTCGTTCATCGCGACCGCCAACGCCGCCGTCTACGCCGGGGCCCGACCGGTGTTCGCCGACGTCGACGCCGCCACCGGGAACCTGACCGCGCGGACGGTCGAGGCCGCCCTCACCGCCGGGACCCGGGCCGTCGTCGCCGTCGACCAGGGGGGCGTGCCCGTGGACCTCGCGGCGATCCGCGCGGTGTGCGACCCGCGCGGCATCGTGGTCGTCGAGGACGCGGCGTGCGGCGCCGGGTCGACGTACCGGCAGCGACCTGTCGGCGCCGGCGCGGACGTGACCGCGTGGTCCTTCCACCCCCGCAAGCTCGTGACCACCGGCGAGGGCGGGATGCTCACCACCCCGCACACCGCGTGGGCTCAGCGGGCCCGGCGCCTGCGCGAGCACGCGATGAGCGTGTCGGCGGCCGAGCGGCATGCGAGCGTGCTGGCGCCTCAGGAGAAGTACGTCGAGGTCGGCTTCAACTACCGGATGACCGACGTGCAGGCGGCGATCGGCCTCGTGCAGCTGGCGAAGCTCGACGCGATGGTGCGCCGCCGCCGGGAGATCGCCGAGGGCTACGCCAAGAGCATCCGCGAGATCCCGGGACTGCGTCCGGTCGAGGATCCCCCCTGGGGCACCAGCAACTTCCAGTCCTACTGGGTCGAGGTCGAGCCCGCGTTCCCTCTCGACCGCGAAGGACTGATCGCTCACCTGGCCGCCAACGACATCTCGGCGCGGCGCGGCATCATGGCCGCGCACCGGCAGCCTGCGTACGCCGACCGGGACACCGGCGGGGCACCGCTGCCCGTGACGGAGCGGCTCACCGACAACACGGTCATCCTGCCGGTGTTCCACCAGCTGTCGGAGTCCGAGCAGGCACGCGTGGTCAACGCCCTGCAGACCGCGGGCGGTCGCTCGTGAGCGGGTTGCTCCTCGTGGCCGCCGGGGGCCTGGCCCGCGAGGTGCTCAACGTGGAGCGCGCCTCCGGGCGGAGGCGTCCGGTGCGGCTGCTCGACGACGACCCGTCGCTGTGGGGCCACACCGTCTCGGAGGCACCCGTCGTGGGCGGCATCGAGGAGGTCAAGCGCCACGAGGACCACGAGGTCCTGGTGTGCGCGGGCCGCGGGACCGCGCGGCGGGCCCTGGTGACCCGGCTCGTCGAGCTGGGCGTCGGCCACGACCGGTTCGCGACCATGGTCCACCCCGCAGTGGACCTGCCCGCGGACTGCGTGGTCGGCGCCGGCAGCATCCTGCTCGCCGGGGTCGCGGTGACCGCCGCCGTCCGGGTCGGCCGGCATGTGGTGGTGATGCCGAACGCGACGCTCACCCACGACGACGTGGTCGACGACTACGCGACCCTGTGCGCCGGCGTCTCCCTCGGGGGCGGCGTGCACGTCGGGGAGGCGGCGTACGTCGGGATGAACGCCAGCGTGCGCGAGCGCCTGACCGTCGGCGCCGGCGGCACCCTCGGCATGGGGGCCGCACTCGTCCGGGACCTGCCCCCCGGCGAGACCTGGGCAGGGGTGCCGGCGCGACCGGCCAGTTCTGAGGAGACAACGTGAAGGTTCCCCTGGTCGACCTCAAGGCCCAGCAGGCTGAAGTCGGGGACGAGGTCCGGCTGGCCCTCGACACCGTGTTCGAGAACACCGCCTTCGTCGGCGGCCCGCAGGTCGCCGCCTTCGAGACCGAGTACGCCGCCTTCGTCGGCACCGCACACTGTGTCGGCGTCGCGAACGGGACCGACGCGCTCGAGCTCGCGCTCCGCGCCGTGGGTGTCTCACCCGGCGGCGAGGTGGTGATCCCGGCCAACACGTTCATCGCCACCGCGGAGGCGGTCTCCAGGATCGGCGCCGTGCCCGTGCCGGTCGACGTCGACGACACGCACCTGCTGATCGACCCCGTCGAGGTGGAGGGTGCGATCACCGCACGCACCCAGGCCGTCGTACCGGTTCACCTGTTCGGCCAGACGGCCTTCGTCGAGGCTCTCGAGCCGCTCGTCGCTGCGGGCGGCATCCCGATCGTCGAGGACGCCGCGCAGGCCCAGGGCGCGCTACGGAACGGCCGGCCCGCCGGCTCGCTCGGCCTCGCCGCCGGGACCAGCTTCTACCCCGGCAAGAACCTCGGCGCCGCCGGTGACGCAGGTGCCGTGCTGACCGATGACGCCGACGTCGCCCGCACCGTGCGGATCCTCGGTGCACACGGCTCGCCGACGAAGTACGTCCACGAGACGGTGGGGATGAACTCCCGCCTCGACACGGTCCAGGCCGTGGTGCTGCGGGCCAAGCTCGCCAGGCTGGAGAAGTGGAACGACCTGCGCCGCGCGGCGGCCGTGCGCTACCAGGAGCTGCTCGCCGACGTCGCGGGCGTCCGCACGCCGGCGACCGCCGCCGGCAACCAGGACGTGTGGCACCTGTACGTCGTCCGGGTCGCCGACCGCGACCGGGTGCTCGCCGCGCTCAACGAGGCCGGGATCGGCGCGGGCATCCACTACCCCACGGCCGTGCACCGCACCCGGGCCTACGCCCACCTCGGCATGCCGCAGGGGTCGTGCCCGGTCGCGGAGCGAGCGGCGGAGGAGATCCTGTCGCTGCCCATCTACCCGCACATCACCGAGGAGCAGCAGGAGCGCGTCGCCGAGGTGCTGTCCCGTGCCGTCGCCTGACCTCGACTCGGCTGTGGGGCTGGCTGGGTGAGCGTCGGGTGAGCGATGAGGTAGTGGCCCCCGGCCGCCCGGCCGGGGCGCTGGGCTGGAGCTTCGGCAACACGGTCGTGTCCAGGCTGGGCACGGTCGTGATCGGTGTCGCGCTGGCCAGGATCCTCGGCCCGAGCGAGTTCGGCACCTACGCCGTCGCGTTCATCGCGCTCGTCGCCATGCTCAGCTTCAACGAGCTGGGCGTCAGTCTCGCCATCGTGCGCTGGGAGGACGACCCCGCGACCATCGCACCGACCGTCACCACGATCTCTCTGGTGACCAGCGCGCTCGTCACGGGCGTGGTCTACGTGGCGGCGCCTGCCTTCGCCGCCTCCATGGGCGACCCTCAGGCAGCCGGCCTGGTCCGGCTGCTGTCCCTCTGCGTCCTGATCAACGGGATCGTCGCGACGCCGGCCGCGCTCCTGCAACGCTACTTCAAGCAGGGGCTGCGGACCGTCGCGGACCAGGTGAACGTGTGGGTGGGCGCCTTCGTCTCGGTGGGGCTGGCCCTGGCCGGTACCGGCGCGCTGGGTCTGGTCGTCGGCCGGCTGGCCGGCGCGGGGATCTCGGCCGTGCTCTTCCTGGTGTTCTCGCCCCTGCCCTACCGGGTCGGCCTCGACCGCAGGCTGCTCCGCCCGCTGCTCAGGTTCGGCGCGCCCCTGGCCGGTGCGAGCGCCATCGTGTTCGCGGTCGGCTTCATGGACCAGGTGATCGTCGGGCACTCCCTCGGCTCGAAGCAGCTCGGCTTCTACGTCCTCGCCTTCAACCTGGCGAGCTGGCCGGTCAGCATCTTCTCGCAGCCGTTGCGCAACGTCGCGCCGGCGCTGTTCTCCCGCCTGCAGCGGGAACCACGTCGCATGACGGCCGCCTTCCGCGGCACGCTGCGACCGCTGGTCGCCGCGTCGCTGCCGGCCTGCGTGGCGATCAGCATCACCTCCGACAGCATCGTCCGGTTCCTGTACGGGCCCCAGTGGCTGCCGGCCGCCTCCGCTCTGCGCTTCCTCGCGCTCCTCGCGGCGCTCAGGATCTTCTTCGAGCTCGCCTACGACTACCTGGTCGTCGTACGCCGCTCCACGACGATCCTGACCATCCAGACCCTGTGGCTGGTCCTGATGCTCCCGGTGGTGCAGTGGGGGGCGGAGCGCTACGGCATCGCGGGAGCGGCCGCCGCCCAGCTGCTGGTGGTCGCCGTCGTCGTGGTGCCGCTGTACCTCCTCGCGCTGAGCCGGGTCGGGATCCGCTTCCGCGACGTGCTGGCGGCCACCTGGATGACCACCCTGATCTGCGCCGGCCTCGCGTCGGCGCTCGCCGTCCTGACCCCGGAGATCACCTCTGACCTGCTGCTGCTGGCCGTGGGGGCGCTGCTGTCGCTGGGCGTGATCGGTGTGCTGGTGACCCGGTGGCGCCGGGACCTCGCGGCCTGGGGATCCGGTGCCGAGGGTGCGGTGTGAGCCGGATGCGAGTCCTTGTCTGTCCGCACGCGATGGAGGTCGGCGGTAGCCAGCTGAACGCCGTGGAGCTTGCCGCGGCCGTCCGGGACCGCGGCCACGAGGTCACGCTCTACGCCCCGCCCGGACCGTTGGTGGAGTACGTCCACGAGCTGGGTCTGCCGTACGTCGAGGCGGCCCGCTCGCGCATGCGTCCCGGGCCCGCGACCGCTGCGGACATGGCCGGCCTGGTGCGTCGGCAAGGGATCGACGTCGTGCACGGCTACGAATGGCCGGGAGCGCTGGAGGGAGCCGCGGCCGTCCAGCTCGCACGGCAGGCGGTCGCCGTCTGCACGGTGATGTCCATGTCCGTCGCAGCGTTCATCCCGCCTTCCATGCCGCTGGTGGTCGGCACCGCGCGGATCCGGGACGCGTGCTCGGGCCGTCGCGGCCCGGTGTACCTGATCGAGCCCCCGGTGGACACCGACGCCAACCGCCCGGGCGTCGCGACCGACCGGGTCGGCGACGCTCGTCCCTGCTCTGACGGAACCGTCCGGATCGCCGTGGTGTCGCGGCTCGTCCCCGAGCTCAAGCTGGAGGGGATCCTGACCGCGATCCGAGCCGTCGGTCGGCTCGCCGAGCGGCACGCCGTCCGGCTCGTCCTGGTGGGAGACGGCTCCGCGCGCGACGTCGTCGAGCGTGCCGCGGCGGAGGTCAACGGCCGGTGCGGCCGCGACGTCGTCGAGCTCGCCGGTGAGCTCCTGGACCCGCGGGGCGCCTACGACACCGCCGACATCTGCATCGGCATGGGTGGCTCCGCGCTCCGCGCGCTGTCGTTCGCCAAGCCGTTGGTCGTGCAGGGGGAGGGAGGCTTCTTCGAGGTGCTCACCGAAGACACCCTGCCGACCTTCCTCGAGCAGGGCTGGTACGGCGTGGCCGGTCGCGAGCCGACGGAGGCGACCGCCCACCTCGTCCGGCTGCTCGAGCCACTGGTGGTCGACCACGCCCGGCGCTCCGCACTCGGCGTCTGGGGACGGGAGCTCGTCGTCCAGCGGTTCAGCCTTCGCGCGGCCGCGCGACGACAGGAGCAGATCTACCGGTCCGCGCAGGAACACCGCCTCACCCTCGCGAGAACGAGCGCGAGACGACCTCGTGTCGGGAGTGGGGCTGGTCGCCTACAAGGTGGCGCGCCGCTGGGAGCGGCTGCGCGGCTCGGGAGCCACCGACGACTTCAACGTGCGCCCGACCTGATCCGGCGGCCCTCCGAGATCAGCTGCAGCAGAGACTCGGCCCGGACCGACCAGCTGTGCGAGGCGGCGAACTGCCGGCGCGCCTCACGCATCGCCGGCGACCTCGGACGGCTGAGCTCGGCCCGGACCGCGGCTGCGAACCGGCTCGGCGTCCCTGCGGTCCGGATGAGGTCCGTGTCCAGCCACGCCACGGCGGGAAGCGGCGTCGAGACCACGGCACGGCCGGCAGAGAGGTACTCCAGCGTCTTCAGCGGGAAGCTCGCTCGGTTGAACTCGTCGTCGGCGTACGGCGTCAGGCCGACGTCGATCACCCGGAGGTACCCCGGCAGCTCGCTGAACTCCTTCCGGCCGACCCACTGCACGTTCGGGAGCGCCACCAGCGCGTCGAAGGCCTCCGGTTCTGGCGGCACGAGCGGCCCGACGAGCAGGACCGAGACCCCGCTGTCGGCGACGGCTGCCACGAGCGAGAGATCCAGTCGGGCGGACAGCTGACCCACCACACCGGCGACGGGCGGTCGCAGGACGACGTCCGCCGGCACCTCCGTCGCGTCGACCCCGGCGAACGCCGACGGGTCGCAGCCGTTGGGGAGCACGGTCGTGGGCTTCCCCGAGCCGGACCACCGGTCGACGAGCCGGTCGGTGACGCCGAGGAGATGGTCGGCCTCTGCGACGACCCGGCGCTCCCGCCGCGCGAGGTACCGGGCGGACATGCCCATCAGCCGCGCACCCGCGACGTAGTCGTCCGTCGCGTAGTAGACCCGGTACCCCCCTCCGAACTCGCGGAACCCGCCTCGGGGCGTGGTGAGCAGCACGGCCTCCGGAGCGGCGCCGAGCATCCCGACCGCGGCGCGGACCGCGCGGCGGGCGAGCGCCGCCGCCACGCTCCGCACACCGACGCGCGTGACCATCGGTGGCCCGGTCACCGTGAGCCGGGCCAGGTTCGGCTGCTCCAGCATGACCTTCCACTGTCCGGTGACGCCGCCCTGGCGGCTCTCGGCCGGCGCCAGCACCGACTCCGTGGGATCGACCCACAGCACCGGCAGGTGCGTCGCCAGCTCGGCGGCGAGCCGGTGGTCGGTGCCCGGGACGTTGTGACGCCCCACGCCCGCGCAGAAGGCGAGGTACGGCGTGGTCGCCTGCACCCGGCCGTCCTGCGTCTGCGCGAACGCCACCTCAGACCGCCCGCGTGGTGGCCGAAGGTGCGCGGTCGCGGCGCGCCAGCCGCCACTGCGCTCCGCACAGGCCCATGACCAGGAAGAAGAGTCCGGCGGACTGGGGGAACGAGAAGGCGTCGAAGAACATGAAGCTGAGCGCGCCGGCCAGGACGGAGGCCGCCAGCGCGCGAGGGAGCTCGCGCGGCATCCCTCGTCGGCCGGCCGGGATCGAGGACCAGCTCACCGCCGTCGAGGTGGCCACCAGCAGCAGCAGGGCGAGCAGCCCCACGACGCCGCACTCGACCAGGAGCAGCAGGTACTGGTTGTCGAGGATCCAGTAGGTGGGGAGGAAGGTGCCGAAGCCGCGGCCGAGCCACGGGCTGCGCCCGACGAAGGCGAAGGCGACGTCGTAGCTTCCGGTCCGCGAGCGGATGCTGGGGTCGCCGGAGAACCCGGTGAACAGCGAGGTGAGGGTGCCGAGGAGGCCGGGAATCATCACGTAGACTCCGACCAGCAGGGCCGCTGCCACCGCCAGGGCGCGGACCCGCACGCGGTTCGACCACCCGGTCCCGACCACGACCAGCCCGACCACGGCCCCGATCAGGGCCGTCCGGGAGAGGGCGAGCAGCACCGCGAGCGCGATCGCGAACGTCGCGCCCCAGTAGACCCATCGACGCGTCTTCGCGTACAGCGCGAACGTCACGGCCAGCGGCAGCGTCGTGGTCAGGACCACCCCGAACTCGATCGGGCTCGTCGCCGTGGCGGAGGGCCGGGCGAGACCGCTCCGCGACACCACGCCCCAGATCTCGGTGTCCTGGGTGAGGCCGGGTATCGAGATCTGGTCCACCCATGGCTTCTTGGTCACGAACTGGATGACCCCCAGGAGCGCCACCAGACCGCCGGCGACCACGATCCGCGACACCATCGTCTCGAGCCGGGCCCTGCTGGTGACGCCGTCGTGCGCCAGCAGCAGGATGCCGACCAGCCCCAGCGCCCGAAGCAGTGCGCTGTCGGCGGGGCTCACCTCGAGGAAGGGGATCACCGTGCCCATGGCGTGCGCGTAGGCGAGCAGCACCGCGACCAGGAACCCGATGCCGGCCACGCGGACCGGCGCGAAGCCGGTCAGCGCCCGGGGTCGCTGCAGCCGGTCCACGCACCACCACAGGAGGCAGACCACCGCGAGCATGGCGGACGGCGATCCGGCACCGCCCAGCGGCGCGAAGACCAGGGGCGCCGGGACGGCGAGCAGCAGGACGAGATAGAGCGTCAGGACGCTGACCGCGTCCATCCCCCGTCGACCGTGAGTGCCGCCCTTCAGAGGCGCACGAGCCGTGTCAGCCACGTGCATGAGTCCTCAGCGCTGTCGTCGGACGTCGGACTTCCCGCGCTTCACACTCTCGGGACCGGTGTCTCGGTCTGCGTTCTGCGGATCTTTCAGGCCGAGCCGGACGACGCCCGGCGAGGGTGCTGCACTGTCGGGCTCTGCTTCCTTCCCTTCCCGGCGACGCAGGAGCAGCGCGTCCACGAGGGCGATCAGGATGATCCCGGCCGTGAGCAGCCCGACTGCCGCGACGATGCCGAGCCGGATCTGGCTCTTGCGGATGACCTGGGCGCTGGTGTCCTGGGTGACCACCGAGGAGGTGATCGCGGCCGGTCCGGTGATGGACAGCCGACCCTGCAGCCGGCTGAGCCGGTCGGGCACGACCTTGAGGACCTTGGTCAGGGTGCCGAGCGCCGCCTCGCTCGTCGGCGCCTCGGTCTGCACCACGACCAGAGGACCGGACGACGTCGCGTCCGGCTCGACCGTGAAGTCTCCGGCGGGCACGGCCCGCTTCACCTCCTCGCGGCTGGACGCCGAGCCCAACGAGCGCACCAGCACGTCCCTGGCCTGGAGCAGGTCGCCGAGGAACAGGTACGGGTTGGCCGGCGTGCCGTTGGGGTTGGCCTTGGCCAGCGAGTCCTGGGGTGGAAGCAGCAGCACGTCGCCCTCTGCGCTGTAGGTGGGGCCGACCGCTCGGATCACCGCGATGCTCCCCGCCGCCGCGATGACCACCACGACCACGAGCATCACCCAACGGCGCGCGAGCATCTTCCCCAGTTGCGCGAGCTCCATCTGTGTCTCTCCGCCGTCGGTGTGGAAACGCCCTGCCAAGCGTTCCACAGCGGGCCCGAAAAGGTGCCGAAACGGGATAAGCGCCTGGCAGCGCCGGCCGGACATGGCAAGATGACCGCGGGTGGTGACGAGGTGACGTCTGCGGCTTTCCTGACGCTTGCCCGGCGGCGTTGGCACGTCGTCATGGTCGTTGTCGTCGGCTCCCTGATGGTCCTGCTGGCGCTGGTCACCGTCAAGCACGATCCCGGCGTGTACACCACCGACTTCCAGGTGGTGCTGCTCGCTCCGGTGGACAAGGTGAGCCCGAACTCGCTCCACAACCCGCAGCAGGGCCTGCCCGCGCTGGCCGACGTGCTGGTGACCGAGTACAACGGCCGTTCACCGCGGTCGCAGACGGCCTCGACGGACGCCACCCTCTACGGCCAGGGCATCCGCGAGGGCGCCTCGGTGCGGCTGCAGAACAGCGGCAGCCAGTGGGCGCCGTCGTACGACCGGCCGGTGATCGACGTCCAGGTCGTCGATCTCAGCGAAGCCGCTGTCACCGCGCGCGCCGCCACGATCCGCCACCGGCTCACGAGCCTGCTGCGTGAGCGTCAGATCGAAGCGGGGGTCCGACCTGACGCGCGGGTCACGATCTCCGGCTGGCCGCTGGACCCGGTCGTCGCCAACGTCGGAGGAAGCTTTCCCCGCGCAGCGCTCGCGATCCTCCTCGTCGGTTTCATCGTCCTCGCCACGACGGTCAAGGCGCTCCTCAAGACGACGGCCGGGCGCCGCGGCCGGAGGCAGCATGACCAGACCATCTCCACCCGAAGGGCGTTTTCCTCGCATTGACGGACTGATGGTGGTTCACTCCGGGTCAGGCTCTGTGACGACTGCTGCCCACCGTTAGGACCTTCGCGATGAGGCCCATGGCTTCCAGCCACCGCTCCACGAGGACCGCCCGGCGACTGGGGACGGGCATGCTGCCCGGGCTGGGGCTCTGCCTGCTCGTCCTTGCGCTCTGCGCGCTGGCGGCGCCACGGACGACAGCCGGGTCGGGCTCCCTGGCGACCGTGTCGACCGTCCGCCCGAGGGCCGCCACAGCAGCACTCGACCTGCCCAGGATCCCGTGGGAGGGCGGCGCCTCGTACTGGAGACAGTTCAGGAACGCCGACGCCGGCGGCTGGTCCAAGCCGTCGTTCTTCCCGATCGCGATCTGGTTCAACGGCATCTCGTCGGACTCCGAGGCCAGCTGGGACAAGGCGCACGGAGTCAACACCTACATCGGCATGTGGGAAGGGACCGACTTCTCGCTGTTCGAGCGCAACCACGTGTACTGGATCGGTGAGGGCTTGAACAAGACGTTCAAGCCCTCCTCGCCCTACTGGGTCGGCAACTTCCTCGACGACGAGGTCGACGGCCGCTACTCACCCTCCGCAGGCTTCCGGCATCTGCAGGGGCTCGTGGATGCGAACGCGGGCAGCGGGAGGTTCGACTACGCCAACTTCACCCAGGCAGTGATCGGAGACCTGCCCGACTCGGTGGCCCAGCAGTACGTCAACCGTTACACCGATGCGGTCTCGCTCGACATGTACTGGTACACGATCCCCTACTGCGACTGGCGCCCGTACGACAGCACCAAGTACATCGTGCCGGTCAGGCAGGACCACTGCCGCACCGCCTCGTCCTACGGGAAGGCGGTCAGCGCGCTGCGCCAGAGAGACGCCGCGGACGGGCACCGCCAGCCGATCTGGCAGTTCGTCGAGGACCTCAACGGCGGGCCGGGCAGCCCGCACGTGGGGTACATCACGCCTCCTCAGCTCAAGGGGGCGGTGATGTCCTCGGTGATCAACGAGGCGCGCGGCCTGGTCTACTTCAACCAGTCGCTGTCCGGACCGTGCCAAGGCGGCAGCATCCTGCGGCAGGCACAGATCCGGGCGCACTTCTGCGGCGCCGGCCAGGTGGCGGCGATGGGGTCGGTGAACCACCAGATCCACACGCTGGCGCCGGTGATCAACACCCAGTCCTACCGGTACCGGTTCGGGAACGGCCTGCAGACGATGCTCAAGACGCGTGGACGGTATGCATACGTCTTCGCCATGGTGAACGGTTCCTCGGATCCCGGAAGCCGCACGTTCCAGCTTCCACCCGGCGTGCACGGCAACAGCGTGCGGGTGCTGTTCGAGAACCGCACGATCCCGGTCCGCAACCATCGGTTCCGCGACGACTTCCCCCGCGAGACGACGTACCACGTCTACCGCGTCGCCCTCTGATCGACGGGCGAGCCACGTCGGACCGGGGACTACGGTCGGGCGACCGGTCGCGAGGGCCGGTGCGACGTCAACGACCGCATCCGGGCCTTCACGCGGTCGAGCCCGTCCGTGCCGCCGACCGCGACGAGCGCCTTCTTGACGCCGGCCCTTCCGGCCTCGCGGACGGCTCGAGCCGGGCCGAACACTGCGCCGTCGCGCAGCAGGGCCCCCCGCGTCGGCTGCGGTACGTCGTCGAGCATCCGACCGAACCGCGGTGCGTACCGCCCCGGTGCGACGAGACGTCCCCGGACCCGGTTGCTGACGTTGGCGCCGTGCACGACCTGGAGCCATGCGGGAGGCGAGTCGACCGCAACCGCCGGCATGCTGCGGGAGAGCAGGTTGTGCCAGTCCGACCAGCAGGTGACCGGAGCACGGTACGGCTCCCGCACGGAACAGAACGCGTTGTTCGGGTCGTGATGGACGTAGACCCCGCGTGGGCTCTTGATCAGTCCCGTGGTCAGGTAGACGGCCACCCGCTCGGCCGGAGCCGCGACCGCCTGCAACCGCGAGACGAAGTCGCGCGCGATGCCGTCGTCGTTGTCGAGGTTGGTGGTGATCAGCACCTCCGTGCGGGGGTCCACGACGGCTGCGATGTCCGAGCGCAGCTGCTCGCGCGGCACCTCGGTCCGCAGGACCGCCGTGAGCACCCCGGTCTCCCGGTAGGTGTCGATCCGCCGGTGCAGCCAGGCAGGGCTCTCGGGGTCGAAGTAGACGATCCACTCGAAGTTCTGGCAGTCCTGGGCCAGCACCGAGGGCAGGCAGTACTTCTCGAAGAGCACCACACGCTCTCGCAGCCAGCCTTCCCTCGCCCGGATCAGGCTCTCCACTCCCACCGACGGCAGGTTGAACCGGGTCAGCAGCACGTGGCTCAGCATCGGCACCGCTGCACCACCGGACGACTGCTGCTCAGGCACGCGAGCTGTCATCGCGTTCCCACCCCCGTTCGCGACGGTCCAGCTTGAGCAGCACCCGAGCCGTCACGGCGGCGCTCACGTACACGGTCGCGTCCAGGGCCGAGACCGGTCCGCGGACCGTGCCGAGCACGGCCGCCAAGGTCGAGCCGCTGGAGGCCTGCGGACCGGACGCGGTCTCGGCCGCGGCCATCTCGTGGTTGCCGCGGTAGGTTCGGCGCAGCACCGCGAACAGGCCGCGCAGGTCGCGAGGTGCCCGCACGACGACCGGAGCCGTGCCGACGACGTGCTTCTCGTGAGCGGCGAACATCCCGTCGACGAACACGTCGTCGGCCGTGACGTCGGGGAAGACGTCGAAGCGGGCGCGACCCGCCTCGGACAACGCGTAGGCGCCGGCGCCCCAGAGCACGCGCTGCCGCTCGGTCACCCGGCCGCGTGCGCGGTAGTAGGAGCGCACCAACGGCGTGGCGCCGGTGAGGTCGTACCTGAAGACCGGGCGGGCGGCCAGGGTGCCGTCCTCGGCCAGGGTCGTGAACAGCTCCCCCACGGTGCTCGGCGTCACCTCGATGTCCGCGTCGAGGTAGAGCCGCGGCCAGCTCCGGGCCGCGTCGTCGGCCAGGTTCAGCGCAGCGGTCTTGGACGCCATGGCCGTCTCGAGCACGCGCACGCCGGGGAAGGAACGCGCGACCTGAGCGGTGTCGTCGGTGCATCCGTTGCAGGCGACGAGCACCTCGACAGGCGTCGACCGGGCGAGCGCCGAGAGCGGGGCCAGTGTCCTGGCGAGCACCCTTCCCTCGTTGTGGGCCGGCACGATCACCGAACCCTGACACGGTTCCGGCGACCGGGCCCGCGCAGGAGCAGCCTCGGCCCGCGGCAGGTCCCCCCAGTGGCGACTGCGCACCAGGACCCTGAGCGTGTCCCGGTTCCGCGGGCGCCCCGCGCGCAGCAGCTCTCCCACCGCGAGGACGCCTCGGTAGGTCTGCGCGCTCACGCGGGAGTGATGCTTGCTCATGTACCGCACCCGGTTCACGGTCATCAGCGCCGCCAGGCCCTCGGAGCCGCCGGACCCGCCCCCGACGTGATGCATCGCGGCCCGCGGCTCGAACCACACGCTCGACCCGAGGCTCCGCAGCCGCCGGAAGAAGTCCACCTCCTCGGAGTACAAGAAGAACTGCTCGTCCCAGTCGCCCACGTGGTCCGCCATCTCGCCGCTGACGAGCAGGGCTGCTCCGGTCGCCCAGTCCACCGGGTGGGCGTGCAGGTAGCTCTCCGCGTCGTAGTCGGTCTCGGCGAGCCACCCCGGCCGACGCTGGAGTCTCGCCCCCAGGAGACTGTCCCCGAGGGCGCGGGCGAGCCCGGGCTCCCGGCGCAGGGACAGGCAGGTCGACCCGTCCGCGTCCACCAGCCGTGGAACCACCGCGCCGACACCGGGCTCGGCCAGCCGCTCCCTCATCGCCGTGAGGGCGCCCGGCGCGACCGTGAGGTCGGGGTTCAGCACCAGGTAGGACCCCGCGCGCCCGGCCCGGCGCCGTGCGAGGTTGAGTCCGGCCGCGTAGCCGAGGTTCCCCCCGCTGGGGAACGCGATCACGTCGTGGTGCCTCGCCAGCGCCTGCAGGGTCCCGTCCTGCGATGCGTTGTCGGCGACCACCACCTTGATGCGGGTGCTCCCGGCCTCCTCACGCAGCGACGCGATGAGCTCGTCGACGTGCTGCTCGTTGTTGTGGGTCACCGTCAGCACGGCTACCTCGGCCTCGTCGGTCGGGCCCGCGAACCGCCGCGCTCCTGGTCGTCGTGCGACGACGGGCGGGCGCGGGAGGTCGGCGGTCGCCACCCGACCGGGCGCCGAGCCGTTCCTCGAGGTGTGCGGCAGGCGCAGGGTCAGGTAGGCCTCAGGCCCGTGCACGAGGTAGCGGCCCGCCATCCGACGCGGCTCCATACCCAGTCGCCACGCCCACTCGAGTCCGTGCTCGGCCACCGCCGCCGGCGCCCGCCGGACCCGGTCCGCCAGGAAGTCCACGACGGCACCGAAGTCCAGGATGACGCCCGCGCCGGTGAGCGGCCCGTACTCAGCGGTCCAGAGCTCCTGCCGTGGCTTCCCGAGACCGACCACGAGGATGTCGGGACCGGCGGCTGCGACATCTGCAGCGAGCGCCTCCGACCCGGCCGGGTCGGCGAGAGTGCTCCGCGTGGGCGCCCAGAAGCCCCGCACGTCCAACCCGGGGCGCATCGCGGCAAGCCGCCTCCGCAGCGCGTCGTGGGTGTCCTCGGCTCCGCCGAGGAAGCCGATCGAGAAGCCGTTGGCCTCGGCAGCGTCCAGCACCGGGCCGATCAGGTCGCTGCCGGCCAGCCGAGGCCAGCGAGCACCGGTGACGCGCTCTGCCTGCCGCACCAGGGGGGCGCCGTCCAGCAGGTACAGCCAGTCGATGCGGTCGGTGCTTCGCTCGCAGGTGAGCGTGCCGTACCAGCGACCGCCGCGGCCGAAATGATGGACATGGTCGAGGTTCAGCGACACCACGGCCAGTGGCCGGCCACGGTTCGAGCCGAGGTGCTCGACCATCACCTTCAGCGCCTGGTCGAGCTCGAGGAGGTCTGCGGGACAGCCCCCGAGCTCGATCGTCGTGGCCGCCTTGCCGCCGGCCGCCTGCTCCGCGGCCTGCCCCCTTTGTGTCGTGAACGTCCGCTGCGCCGGGACGCGCAGACGCGCCCCGCTCTGTGCAATCCCCACCGGTCCGCCCCTCCCTCTTGGGAGTCATGCAAGCACCGCGAAAGCATTGATTACGGGGGAAAGCCATATGAAATAGCGCGCGAAATACCTAAAGCCACTAATACCTACAAATAGATTTCGCGCGATGCGCTCGAAACGGGCACGGCCCCAGCTCACCCGCCCCGGCGCGCCGGCGCCCGGCGCCACCCCTAGGGTGTCCGCCATGGGAGCCCTCGCCGGACTGGTCGACCAGGGCCTGGTCGCCCCCGACTGGGCGCAGGCGCTCGCTCCGGTCGACGACCGGATCGCCGCGATGGGCATGTTCCTGCGGGCCGAGCTGGCGGCCGGCCGGACCTACCTGCCCTCGGGCGACCGGGTGCTGCGGGCGTTCCACCGGCCGCTCGCGGAGGTGAAGGTGCTCGTCGTGGGCCAGGACCCGTACCCGACCCCGGGGCACCCGGTCGGGCTGTCGTTCTCGGTCGCACCCGACGTCCGGCCGCTGCCCAGGAGCCTGGTCAACATCTTCCGGGAGCTGCACAGCGACCTCGGTGCGGACCCGCCCGCGACCGGCGACCTCACCGGGTGGGCCGACCAGGGCGTGCTCCTGCTCAACCGGGTGCTCACCGTGACCCCCGGGTCGCCGGGCGCGCACCGCGGCCGCGGCTGGGAGGCGGTCACCGAGCAGGCGATCCACGCGCTCGTGGCCCGCGGCGGCCCGCTGGCCGCGATCCTGTGGGGCCGCGACGCGCAGTCGCTCAAGCCGATGCTGGGCGACGTGCCGTGGGTCGAGTCGGTGCACCCCAGCCCGCTGTCGGCGAGCCGCGGGTTCTTCGGGTCGCGGCCCTTCAGCCGGGTCAACGACCTGCTGGTGCGCCAGGGCGGCCGGCCGGTCGACTGGCGGCTCCCCTGAGCCCGGTCGGGCCGGCTCTCCACGCTCGGCAGCTCGAGCAGCATGGCGAGGCCGCTCGACGTCGAGGGCCGAGCGGCGGACCTACGAGTCGGGACAGGATCCGGGGCCGGTCAGCGCGGACGCCTCGATGTGCTCCAGGATCCGTGCGGCGACCCGCGCCAGCCCCCGGACCTCCTCGGGACTCATCCCATCGAAGACGAGGGAGCGGACCGTCTCGACGTGCCCCGGCGCGGCCTCGACCAGGACGTCGTACCCGCCCTCGGTGAGCCGGGCCAGGGTGACCCGGCGGCTGGTGGGGCAGGGCATCCGCTCCACCCAGCCGCGGTTCTCGAGCTTCTTGACGACGTGCGAGAGCCGGGAGAGCGAGGCGTTGGTGCGCGTGGCGAGCTCGCTCATCCGCAGCGTGTGCACGTCGGCCTCCGAGAGCATCGCCAGCACCAGGTAGTCGAAGTGGGTGAGGTCGGAGTCCCGCTGCAGCTGGGAGTCCAGGGCCGGCCCGAGCCGGAGCATCACCCCGGTCAGCCGCAGCCAGGCCCGAAGCTCCTCCTCGTCGAGCCACTCAGTCATGCGGACACTGTAACCGGCCGACACTTGATGCTTCAACCATTTCTGCTAGAGTGAGCCGGGACGACACCACCCGGGAGGCCAGCATGACCCTGCTCGACGGCCGGATGCCCGCGCTCTACATCGGCCACGGCGCGCCTCCGCTCCTCGACGACCTGCTGTGGAGCGGAGAGCTCGCGGCCTGGGCGCGCGCCCTCCCGCGCCCGCGCGCGATCCTGGTCGTCTCGGCACACTGGGAGTCGGCTCCCGTCATGCTGAGCGCGAGCGCCGCGGGCACCCCGCTGGTGTACGACTTCGGCGGCTTCGCGCAGAGGTACTACGAGATGACCTACCGCACGCCGGACGCGAGCGCGCTCGCCGCCCGGGTCGCCGCGATGATGCCGGACACCGAGCCGGTGCACCAGCACCCCAGCCGCGGTCTGGACCACGGCGCCTGGGTGCCGCTGACGATCATGTACCCGGCCGGCGACATCCCGGTGCTCCAGCTCTCCCTCCCCACGGACGACCCGACGAGGCTGCTGGAGCTCGGCCGGCGACTGCGGCCGCTGCGCGACGAGGGCGTGCTGATCATGGGCTCCGGCTTCCTCACGCACGGCCTGCCCTTCCTGCGCGAGCTCCGCATCGACGCCGAGGCACCGGGCTGGTCGCGCGAGTTCGACGCGTGGGCCGCCGACGCCCTGGCCCGCGGCGACGTCGACGAGCTGGCGGCGTACCGCTCGAAGGCGCCGGGGATGCCGTACGCACACCCGACCGTCGAGCACTACACCCCGCTGTTCATCACCCTCGGCGCGGCCAGCGACCCCGAGCAGCCCGGCGAGCAGCTCGTCGACGGGTTCTGGATGGGGCTGTCGAAGCGGTCGCTGCAGGTGGCCTGACTGGGGGAGGTTCACCATGGTATGTAGCCGAACCTGCCCTTCCCACGACGTACACCTCGTGGGAGGCGGAGGTCCATCGACATACCATGGTGAACCTCCCCCCGGTGCATACGCCGGCCCCGTTCGGCAACAATCGCCCTCGTGAACATCCTGTCGATCCAGTCCCTGGTGGCCTACGGCCATGCCGGCAACAGCGCGGCGCTCTTCCCGCTGCAGCGGCTCGGCCACGAGACCTGGCCGGTGATCACCGTGCACTTCTCCAACCACACCGGGTACGGCGACTGGAAGGGCCCGCTGCTCACCGCGCAGGACGTCGCGGACGTGGTGCAGGGCGTCCGGGACCGCGGTGCGCTCGCGCGGTGCGACGCGGTGCTGTCGGGCTACCAGGGCGCGGAGGACGTCGGCTCGGTCATCCTGGACACGGTCGCGACGGTCCGCTCGCTGAACCCGGACGCCATCTGGTGCTGCGACCCGGTGATGGGCGACGTCGGCCGCGGGATGTTCGTGCGGCCGGGCATCCCGGAGTTCATGCGCGACCGGGTGGTGCCGGCCGCCGACGTGATCACCCCGAACCACTTCGAGCTCGACTACCTCGCGGGTACGACGACCACGACGCTGCCCGAGCTGCTCGACGCCGCCGACGTCGTGCGCGCCACGGGTCCGGAGACCGTCCTGGTCACCAGCGTGATCGTCGGCGACACCCCGCAGGACGCCCTCGACATGGTCGCCGTCGGGGCCGGCGGCGCCTGGCGGGTCCGGTTCCCGCGGCTGTCGGTCAACCCGCCCGGCGCCGGCGACCTCACCGCCGCGGTGTTCCTGGCCAACCTGCTCGACCGGTACGACGTGCCGACGACCCTGGCCCGCACGGCGTCGTCGGTGTTCGCCGTCGTCGAGGCGACCGAGGCGGCGGGCGAGCAGGAGATGCGGATCGTGCAGACCCAGGACGCCCTGGCCGACCCCGCGATGCAGTTCGAGCCCGAGGTGCTGCGCTGAGCCGGCTTGGCGGCTCCGCCTATCGTCTGATCATGGCACTGGACAAGCAGCGGGTCATCGAGTTCATCCGGCGGCGCGGCGACGCCGGGCGCGTGGACGAGGCCGAGAGGCTGCTCCCCGACGAGCTCGAGATGCCGCGCGACGAGGTGCTGCTGGCCGAGCTCGGGGTGCGACCCGACGACCTCGAGGACACCCCGGCGGGCGCCGCGGACCGGGCCCGCCCTCAGCCGAACGTCGACGAGCCTCAGCCCGGGGCGGAGGCGTAGCGCGCGGGCTCAGCCGAGAACGGCCCACGAGTGCGGGCCGAGCACGGCCTGGCCGTCGGCGATCTCGGCCGAGCCCGCGAGCGGGTCCAGCCCGTCCGCGGCGTACCCCAGTCCCTGCCCCAGCGTCATCAGCACGCGCAGCCGCTCGCCCTCGCCGTGCAGGTCGAGCACCAGCTGCTCGTTCTGGAGCACGACGGACCTCGGGCGCCGCGGTGTGCAGCCACGGGTGTCGGCGACGCAGCCCGACGAGCTCCTGGTGCAGCGCCAGGACGTCGGGTCGTCCCGGCTGCTCGGTCGGCTCCGGGTACGCCGGACGGACCGCGTCGTCGCCGCCGAACCGCTCCTCCTTGACGCCGGTCAGCCCGACCTCGTCGCCGTAGTAGACCGTCGGCGTCCCGCCCACGCAGCACAGCACCACGAGGGCGTGCGCGAGGTGTCGCGGGTCCTGGAGCCGGCTCGCGATCCGCGTGACATCGTGGTTGCCGACGAAGGTCAGCGGCACGAACGTCCGCAGGTAGCCGGCGTGCCGGTCGAGCGCGGCGGCCAGCTCGAAGAAGTTCGCGTCGTTCAGCGACGACCAGATCGCCTTCCACAGCTCGTACTGCGTCACCGCGTGCATCCCCGACTCGCGCACCACCGCGGCGTAGTCGCCGTGGATCACCTCGCCGACGAGATACGCCTCGGGGTGTCCGGCCCGGACCCGGCCGAGCACGTCCGCCCAGAAGTCGGTCGGGACGGCGTACGCCGCGTCGAGCCGCCAGCCGTCGGCGCCCCGGTCGAGCCAGTGGCACATCACGTCCACGACCAGGTCGCGCACCCGCGGCGCGGCGTGGTTGAGCCGCAGCAGCGCGTCGTGGCCCTCGAAGACGTCGAGCCGCGGCTGTCCCTGCGCGTCGGCGCCGCGCACGACGTACCAGTCCTCGACCGGACCGGGGCCGGGGTCGAAGTCCCGGCCGACGTGGTTGAACACGCCGTCGAGCAGCACCCGGAGGCCGCGGTCGTGGGCCTCGCGGACGAGGGCGTCGAAGTCCTCGTCGGCGCCGAGCCGGCTGTCGATCCGACGGTAGTCGGTGGTGTCGTAGCCGTGCGTCGCCGACTCGAAGACCGGACCGAGCGCGATGCCGGAGGCGCCCAGCGCCACCGCGTGGTCGAGCCAGCCGACGAGGTGGGTGAGCCCCCTCCCACGCGACCGGTCGGCGCCGGTGGTGTCGGCTCCGGTGAAGCCGAGGGGGTAGACCTGCCACCAGACGGCGTGGCGCACCCAGTCGGGCTCCGCCATGTCGGGGACCACCTTTGTCGTCGAGGATCGTCGAGGCGTGGAGGCGTCGAGCGGGCATCCGAGCCGCTTGTCAGGTTCGAACTGACGACCTTTCGCTTACAAGGCGAATGCTCTACCGGCTGAGCTAAAGCGGCGAGACGGCCATCCTAGACGCGCCCGTCCGGCCGCTGCCGGTCCCCCGGGTGCGGTCTCGGCGCATGGTCCGCTCCCCCGCCGGGTACCGGATCTGACCAACCAGGAATCGACCACGAAGGAGGAAGACCATGAGTGGTGAGGACAAGGTTCGCAACAAGGGCGAGGAAGCCCTCGGTCAGGCCAAGGAGAAGCTCGGCGAGGCCACCAACGACGACAGCATGGCCAACGAGGGCCGTGCCGACCAGTCGAAGTCGGACCTCAAGCAGGCGGGCGAGAAGGTGAAGGACTCCTTCAAGAGCTGACCGTCACGCAGCACCCGCGGCCTCGGCGCCGAACCGGTCGATCGCAGCACGGATCCCGGTGGCGTCGAGGCCGTGCGCTGCCTGGTGCTCCTCGGGCCTGCCGTAGCGCCGCAGCTCGTGGCGGGACACGCCCAGCGCGAGGACCCGGTGCGGCACGTCGCGCAGCGCCTCGTCGACGACGTGCGACGACGTCCCGGCGAGGTACGGCTCCACGAGCACCACGTCCGGCACCCCCAGCACGGCGCGCAGCCCGGCCGCGTCGAACGGCCGGACCGAGCTCGCGTAGAGCACGCTGACGTCGCGGTCGCGGGTCGCGTCCAGGACGGGGTCGAGCATCGGCCCGACCGCGACCACGGTCGCCCCGCCTCCCCGCCGTACGACGCCGAGCTCGCCGCGCCGCACCGGCCGCGGCTCGGCGTTCTGCTGGCCGACCACCCGCACGTAGTCCCGGCCGTTGCCGGCGGTCGCCGCGCGCAGCACCTGCGCCACCTCGTCGGCGTGGCCCGGCGTCCAGATCGTCCAGTCCCCGAGGGTGTCGATGAGCGCGACGTCCCCCGGGGCCTGGTGGGTGCGGCCGCCCCAGGTGTTGTCGAACGAGCCGCCCGACCCGACGAGCACGCCGCCGACGTCCTGGTGGCCGAAGCCGAGCTTGACCTGCTCGAAGGCCCGCTCGACCAGGAACGACCCGAACGTGTGCACGACCGGCCGCATGCCGGTCAGGGCCAGCCCCGCCCCGACGTTGACGAGCAGCTGCTCCCGGATGCCGACGTTGACGACCCGGTCGGGGTGCCGGAGCTCGGCGTCGCGGAAGTACTGGCCCGAGATCTCCGCGTAGACGAGCGCGACCGAGAGGTCCTCGTCCAGCAGGTCGGTCACGGTGCGCCCGAAGGTGGCGCGCGGGTCCCCGGTCATGCGCTCTTCGGCCCCACGTGCGCGACGACCGCCGACGGACCGTCGACGTCGAGCAGGGCCTCGCGCAGCGCCGCGTGGTCGCGGCCGTCGACCTCGCGGGTCCGCCACCCCTCGGTGGCGAACCGGCGGGCGAGGAGACCCGGCCGGTGGTAGGACGTCGAGGCGTTGTCGACGACGACCACGGTGAGGTTGGCGAGCCCGAGAGCGCCGGCGAGCTCGACCGCCTCGTGGTTGCTGCCCTCGTCGAGCTCCGCGTCGCCGACGAGCACCACCACCCGCGCATCGACTCCCTGGGCGACCAGCCCCAGCGACGTGCCGACCGCGAGAGGCAGCCCGTGTCCGAGCGAGCCGCTGGAGATCTCCACGCCGGGCACCAGGGTGCGGTCCGGGTGCCGGCCCAGCGGCGAGTCGTACGACGTCCAGCCGGCCAGCCACTCCTCCGGCAGGAAGCCCTTGGCCGCGAGCACGGCGTAGTACGCCATCGGCCCGTGGCCCTTCGACAGGTAGAACCGGTCCCGCCCGGGGTCGTGCACGGTGGCGGGCGTCACACCGAGGACGTCGTCGTACAGCACCCAGATGACGTCGAGCGTCGACGTCGCGGCGGCGGAGTGCTTCTCGTCCCCGGTCATCAGGGACATCAGTCGGGGCAGGTCGTCGTAGCTGTGAGTGCGTTGCTGCGTCAAGGTCATGGCGACGATGGTGCTAGTTGAAGCGAACTTTAAGTCAAGCGGTAGTGTGCTGCTCATGTTGACGATCGGCGAGCTGGCATCACGATCGGGCGTCGCGACGTCGGCGCTGCGCTACTACGAGACGCAGGGCCTGATCCGCTCGGTCCGCTCGGCGGGCAACCAGCGCCGCTACGAGCGCGCCACGCTGCGCCGGGTCGCGTTCGTGCGGTCCGCGCAGCGGGTCGGGCTCAGCCTCGAGGAGATCGCGGAGGCGCTGGCGACGCTGCCCGAGAGCCGGACGCCCACGAAGCGGGACTGGGCCCGGCTCTCCCGGTCCTGGAGGCCACGGGTCGACGCGCAGATCGAGCGGCTGGAGCGGCTGCGCGACAGGCTCGACAGCTGCATCGGCTGCGGCTGCCTCAGCCTGCGCACCTGCGCGCTCAGCAACCCCGACGACGAGGTCGCCCCCCGCGGGCCTGGAGCGGTCCTCCTCGACCCGTCCGGCTGAGCGGCCGACTCGACCGGAGCCGACGTGGCAGGCAACGGTTACGCTCGGGGCATGCCGTTGCGGATCGTGGCGACCAAGCCCAACCCGGCACTGCTGACCCTCCCGTGGGACCTCCCCCTGGAGGAGTGGGGGGCGGACGTCGTGGTGCCGCTCCCCCGAGGCATCTCACGACACGTCGTGCGCATCGTCCGGCTCGGCCAGGACGTGTACGCCGTCAAGGAGACCCGCGAGCACATGGCGTTCCGGGAGTACCGGATGCTGCGCGACCTGCGCCGGATCGGGCTGCCCACCGTCGAGCCGGTGGGGGTGGTCACCGGCCGGGAGACCCGCGACGACGAGGAGATCGAGCCGTGCCTGGTCACCCACCACCTGAAGTACTCGCTTCCCTACCGGTCGCTGTTCAGCCACGGGCTGCCCTCGGAGAGCCTGCCGCGGCTCATCGACGCGCTGGTGGTGCTGCTCGTGCGGCTGCACCTCGCCGGCTTCTTCTGGGGTGACGTCTCGTTGTCCAACGTGCTGTTCCGGCGCAGCGCCGGCGAGTTCGCGGCGTACCTCGTCGACGCGGAGACCGGCGAGCTCCACGAGTCGCTCTCCGACGGCCAGCGGGCCCACGACCTCGACGTCGCCTACACCAACCTGTTCGGCGAGCTGCTCGACCTCCAGGCCGGCGGCCTGCTCACCGGCGACGTCGACGCGTTCCGGATCGTCGACCGGGTCCGGGAGCGCTACGACGCGCTCTGGGACGAGCTCACCGGCACCGAGGAGTTCACCACCGACGAGATCTGGCGCATCGAGCAGCGCATCGAGCGCCTCAACGACCTCGGCTTCGACGCCGACGAGCTCGACATCGTCACCGACTGGGACGGCGCGACGGTGCGGGTGAGCCCGCGGGTCGTCGAGGCCGGCCACCACGCCCGCGAGCTGCAGGGGCTCACCGGGCTCGACGTCGAGGACAACCAGGCGCGGCGGCTGCTCAACGACCTCGCGTCCTACGCCGCCTACTACGGGCTGGGCGGCGAGGACCGCTCCCTGGTCGCGCACCGGTGGCTGACCGAGATCTACGAGCCGGTCACCGCCATGGTGCCCGCGGCCCTGCGCGGCCGCCTCGAGCCGGCGGAGGTCTTCCACGAGATCCTCGAGCACCGGTGGTTCCTCTCGGAGCGGGCCGGCCGGCCGGTGCCGCTGTTCGACGCGGCGCGCAGCTATATCGACACGGTGCTCTCGGCACGTCCGGACGAGGCGATCACCGCCGACGACGACCCCGACGAGCTGCTGCCGCGCTCCCTGCTGTGAGCCGGGGGGAGGTTCACCACGGTATGCAGGCGAACTGTCGCCTCCCACGACGTACACCTCGTGGGGAGTGCCGGTCCGTCGTGGGGAGCCGTGGCCCGTGGTACGACGCCCCGCACAACCCGCGGCTCGACCCCGCACAACCCGCGGCTCGACCCCGCACAACCCGCGGCTCGACCCCGCACAACCCGCGGCTCGGCGAGCGTCAGGCGCGGGCCCGCGCGATCGCGTACAGCGCCACCGACGCGGCCACCCCCGCGTTCAGCGACTCCAGCGAGCTGACCATCGGGATGGAGACCAGCTGGTCGCACGTCTCGGCGACCAGCCGGGACAGCCCCTTGCCCTCGGAGCCGACCACCACGACGAGCGGGCCGTCGGCGAGGTCGAGGTCCGGCAGCGAGACGTCCCCGTCGGCGGCCAGCCCGACCACCATGCACCCCGCCTCCTGGTAGGCCTTGAGCTGGCGGGTCAGGTTGGTGGCCTGGGCGACCGGCACCCGGGCGGCCGCGCCCGCCGACGTCTTCCACGCCGAGGCGGTCATCCCCGCGGCCCGCCGCTCCGGCACCAGCACGCCGTGCGCGCCGAAGCCGGCCGCCGACCGGACGACCGCGCCCAGGTTGCGGGGGTCGGTCACCGAGTCGAGCGCCACGATCAGCGGCGGCTCCCTGACCTCGGCGGCGCGGTCGAGCAGGTCGTCGGCGTGCGCGTACTCGTAGGCGGGCACCTTCGCGGCGAGGCCCTGGTGCACCGCACCCTTGGTCATCTTGTCGAGCTCGCCGCGCGGCACCTCGAGGATCGAGACGCCCCGGTCGGAGGCGACCCGGAACACCTCCCGCAGCCGGCCGTCGCGCTCGGCTCCCTCGGCGACGTACACCCCGGTGACCGGCATGTCGGCGCGCAGCGCCTCGACGACCGAGTTGCGGCCGGCGATCCACTCCGAGTCGCCGCCCGACGCCCGGGCCCGACGCGGCGCCGCGGAGCGCGACCCCTCCGCCTTCTGCCGCCGCTTGTAGGCGACGTGCCCCTCGCGGTCCTGGGCCTTGGGAGTGGGACCGCGACCTTCGAGGCCTCGGCGGACCCGCCCACCGGAGCCCGCCGTGGGGTTGCCCTTGCCGGTCTTCTTGACCGCCCCGCGTCGCGAGGAGTTGCCTGGCATCAGAGGTCCTTCGGGTGGTGGTCGGGCAGGGGTTCGCGCAGGGGTTCGGGCGCGGGGCCGGGCCGGGTCACGCGAGCGCCCACTTGGGGCCCTGCGGGGTGTCCTCGAGCTCGATGCCGGCCGCCTTGAGCTGGTCGCGGATCGCGTCGGCGGTGGCGAAGTCCCTGGCCGCGCGGGCAGTCGCGCGCTGCTCCAGCAGCGCGGACACGAGCGCGGAGACCGCGGTGGTGAGCCGCTCCTCGGCGCCCGAGGACGCGCCGCCCGCCCAGTGCGGGTCGAACGGGTCGAGCCCCAGCGCCCCGAGCATGGCGCGCACGGACGCGGCGTTCTCGCGCAGCGCCGGGCTGTCGCCGGCGGCGAGCAGCCGGTTGCCCTCCCGGACGGTGTCGAAGATCGAGGCGACCGCGGCCGGGGTGCCGAGGTCGTCGTCGAGCGCGGCCTCGAAGTCGGCCGTGAGCGCTCCGGTGCCGACCTCGCCGGCGAGGTCGGCCACCCGGTGCAGGAAGCCCTCGATGCGCGCGAAGCCCGCCGCCGCCTCGTCGAGCGCCTCGAAGGAGAACTCGACGTGCGAGCGGTAGTGCGCCGCGACCATGTAGTAGCGCAGGTCGATGCCGCGGACCCGCTCCAGCACGGCCGGGACGACCAGCGAGTTGCCGAGCGACTTGCTCATCTTCTCCCCGGCGGTGGTGATCCAGGCGTTGTGCATCCAGCACGACGCGAAGTCGTAGCCGGCCGCCCGGGACTGCGCCTGCTCGTTCTCGTGGTGCGGGAAGCGCAGGTCGACGCCGCCGCCGTGGATGTCGAAGGCCCCGCCGAGGTACTTCAGCGCCATCGCGGAGCACTCGATGTGCCAGCCGGGACGCCCGGGCCCCCACGGCGAGGGCCAGGCGGCCGTCTCCGGCTCGGTCTGCTTCTTGAAGCCCTTCCACAGCGCGAAGTCGCGCGGGTCCCGCTTGCCGCGCGGGTCGGCGTCCTCGGCAGGCTCCATCTCGTCGACGCGCTGCCCGGACAGCTCGCCGTACGCCGGCCAGGAGGCGACGTCGAAGTACACGTCGCCGGAGCCGTCCTCGGCGACGTAGGCGTGCCCGCGGGCCAGGAGCCGGCCGATCAGCTCGAGCATCTCCGGGATGTGCCCGGTGGCCGCCGGCTCGTACGTCGGCGGCAGCACGTTGAGCGCGTCGTAGGCCGCGTCGAGCTCGCGACGCATCAGGTAGGCCAGCTGGTACCACGGCATGCCCTGCTCGGCGGACCTGACCAGGATCTTGTCGTCGATGTCGGTGATGTTGCGGATGAAGGTGACGTCGTACCCGCGCACGAGGAGCCAGCGTCTCAGCACGTCGAAGTTCACCGCGGAGCGGACGTGCCCGACGTGCGGCTCGGACTGCACCGTGAGCCCGCACAGGTAGATCCCGACGTGCCCCTGGGCCAGGGGCACGAAGTCGCGGACCTGCCGGGACGCGCTGTCGTAGAGCCGAAGAGTCACCCGGCAATGGTAGGCGGTCGGCAGATCCGTCCGGCCGACGTGCCCCTGCCCCCGGCGCCACGCGCCGAGCCCGGCTGGTGACCGGCAGTCGCTGCGGGTTCGCGGAGTCCGACCCGGGACCGGGCGGCTATCGTCGTGCGGTGCGCACCTCTACCGGACACCCTCCTGCCGCCGGCGCGCTGGCCGGCGCGCCGATCGCCTCGGGGGAACCACAGCCGGTGAGCCGGCACATCGCCTTCCTGGCCTGGACCGCCGAGCCGTCGGGGCCCGCACGCCGCGACCTCGGGCTCGGCACCCACCAGGGCACCGCGCTCGACGGCGACCTGCTGGTGGCCCGCCGCGACGTCGGGACCCGCTGCTACACCGACCCGCACGCCACCGCACCCGGTCCGGCCCACTACGGCTGGTCGGCGTGGGTCTCCCCCGAGGTGCGCCCCGGCTTCCGGTTCACCTCCGTCGTGCCGTCCTGGAACGCCGCCACCCCGGCCGGCACCTGGCTCGAGGTCGAGGTGCGGGTCTCCCGCGAGGGCGTCACCTGGTCGCCCTGGTACACACTGGCGCGCTGGGCGAGCTCGGAGGCGGACATCCACCCCACCTCCGTCGGCGGTCAGGACGGCGCGGAGGCCACCGTCGCCACGGACGTCCTGGAGGCCGGCGAAGGGGTCAGCTGGGTCGCCTACCAGCTCAGAGTGGCCCTGATGCGGCGGCCCGGCACCCCGGCGACGGCGTCGGTGCGCCTGGTCGCGGCGGTCGCCGCCGAGCCGGTGCCCGAGCCCGTGGTGGTCTCCCCGCCGGACGCCGCCCGGGGCGTCGAGGTGCCCGTGCCGGCGTACTCCCAGCTCGTGCACCGCGGGGAGTACCCACAGTGGGACAGCGGCGGCGAGTCGTGGTGCTCGCCCACGTCCACCTCGATGGTGCTGGGCCGGTGGGACCGTTGGCCGCTGCCCGAGGAGTACGCCTGGGTCGACGCCGGCATCGCCGACCCGTTCGTCGACCACGCCGCGCGGAGCGTCTTCGACCACGAGTTCCAGGGCGCCGGGAACTGGGCGTTCAACACCGCCTACGCGGCCCGCTACGACACGGCCGCCTTCGTGACCCGGCTGCGTGACCTGCGCGAGGCCGAGCGGTTCCTGGCGGCCGGGATCCCGCTCGTCGCGACCGTCTCGTTCACCCGGGAGGAGCTCGCCGGCTCCGGGTACGACACCGAGGGCCATCTGATCACGATCGTCGGCTTCGACGACGCCGGCGACGTGATCTGCAACGACCCGGCCTCGCACGGGGTGCCGGGCAACCACGAGGTGCGCACCGTCTACGACCGCGGGCAGTTCGAGCGGCTCTGGCTCTCCCGCGGCGGCGGCGTGGTGTACGTCGTGCACCCGCCCGGCGTACCCCTCCCGGAGCTGCCCGCGGACGCCGAGGAGCCGAACTGGTGAGCGCTCACCCGGCGTCGAAGCGCACGGTGTCCCAGCCGGTCGCCCCGTCGGGGACCACGTCGTGGCGCACCGCCGTCTGCGTGTAGCCGGACCTGTCCGTGGCCCGCACGACGAGGGTGTGGTGGCCGCTCGCCACCTGCACGGTCCCGGCCCACTGGACCCAGGTGTCGTCGCTCGGCACCTGGCCGAGCTCCGCGCGCTGCCAGGGGCCTCCGTCCACCTGGTACTCCACCCGGGAGATCCCGGTGTGCTGGGCCCAGGCGGAGCCACCCACGCGGACGCTGCCGGCCTTGACCCGGCCGCCCTGGCCCGGGACGTCGATCCGGGACTCCGTCTTCACGGGGCCGCGCTCGGACCAGCCGCGCCCGGTCCAGTACGCCGTGAACCGGTCGAAGCTGGTGACCTCGAGGTCGACGACCCACTTGCAGGCGGACACGTAGCCGTAGAGCCCGGGCACGATCGTGCGCACCGGGAAGCCGTGCTCGACCGGGAGCGGCTGTCCGTTCATCGCGACCGCCAGCATCGCGTTGCGCCCGTCGGTCAGCGCCGACAACGGGGTCCCGCAGGTCCAGCCGTCCTTCGACGTCTGCTTCACCGCGTCGGCGCCCTGCTGCACGCCGGCCTCTGCCAGCAGGTCGGCGAGCAGCACACCGCTCCACCAGGCGTTGCCGATCAGGTCGCCGCCCACCGGGTTGGACACGCAGCAGATCGTCACCCAGTCCTCGGTGACCTTCCGAGCGAGCAGGTCGGTGTAGCTCAGCCGGATCTCCCGGTCGACCATGCCGTGGATCCGCAGCGACCAGTCCGCGGGCAGCACGGAGGGCACCACGAGGGCGGTGTCGATCCGGTAGAACGGCCCGTTCGGGACCCGCCACGACGGCACGCCCGGGACCCCCACGTCCGCGCCGGCGGGCACCTGTCCGGACGTGACCGGCAGGCGCAGCTGCCGACGGGCCGTCAGCAGCGAGCGCTGGGTCCGCCCGGCGAGCCGGCCGCCCGCGGCCACCACGACCGCGAGGCCGACGACGATCCCGGAGCGCATCAGGAACCGTCGCCGGTCGCCGTCGGCCGGACGTCCCTCCCCCTCCGGAAGGACGTCGAGCAGCACCGCGAGCACCACCAGCCAGGTGGCGGTGCCGGCCGCGACCGGCAGCAGGCTGGACGGGGTGAAGCCCGGCCGGCTCATGCCCGCCAGCAGGGCGACCACCCCCATCGCGACGAAGACCGTGTTCGCCGCGGCCCTGCTCCTGCGCGACAGGATGCCGGCCACCGTCGACAGCGCCAGCAGGCCGACGCTCACCCCGGTGACGAGCAGCGGCTTGTCGTGGCGGCCCACCAGCCCGATCAGCGACTCGGCCACCGATCCGGGGGTCCGGGCGATCACCACCTCGGCCACGGACTGCACGGGATCCGCCCGGGCGTGCAGCAGCGACGTCACGGCGTAGCTGACCGCCAGGCCGGACAGGCCGGTGACCAGGCCTGCGAGCGCACGGTTCCGACGCGAAGCGGGGCTCACACCCCCATGTTCGCGCACCGGAGCCGGTCGGACGGGTCTGCGACGCGAACGAGGCACCGCGCGGCGGGGTACGGCATGATGCGGCGGGTGACCACCGCCCCCCTGCCCCGCGTCGGCGTCGGCACCGACGTGCACCGGCTCGCCGACGGCGTCCCCCTGCACGTCGCCGGACTGGCCTGGCCCGAGGAGCCGCGCGGTCTGGTCGGCCACTCCGACGGGGACGTCGTCGCACACGCCGCCTGCGACGCGCTGCTCGCGGCCAGCGGTCTCGGGGACCTGGGGAGCAACTTCGGCACCGCGGAGCCCGCCTGGGCCGGCGCGGCCGGGACCGCGCTGCTCGGCGAGACGGCCCGCCGGGTGCGCGCGGCCGGCTTCGCGATCGGCAACGTGGCCGTGCAGCTGGTGGGCGACCGGCCGCGGGTCGGCGGCCGCCGCGAGGAGGCCGAGCGGGTGCTGTCCGAGGCGGCCGGAGCCCCGGTGACGCTGAGCGCCACCACGACGGACGGTCTCGGGCTCACCGGCCGCGGCGAGGGCCTGGCCGCGGTCGCGACCGCGCTCGTCGTACCGGCGCCGGACCACTGACCCGGCAGCATCACCCGGGCCTGCGCGGCCCCACCTGCACCACCCCCGCGACGACCCGCACCCGGTAGACCGCCACCGTGACCGCCGGGTCGTCGAGGCACTGGCCGGTGCGGAGGTCGAAGGCCTGCCGGTGCTGCGGCGACCCGACGAACGGCGCACCGCCGCGAGTGCCGACGATGCCCCGGGCCAGCACCCCGCCCCTGGAGAACGGGTCCTGGTTCGCGATCGCGTGTACGGCGTCGTGGGTGCGGAAGATCGCCACCGCGTGCCCGTTCACCAGCGCGGCCACGCCCCGGTCGACCTCGAGGTCGTCGAGCCTGCAGACCGGCGCCCACAGCTCGCGCCCGACGACCGAAGGGTCCATCGCGGTGCTCCTGCCGCTCGCTCGTACGATGCTCCTGCCCGGACGGTAGGGCCTGCATGTTGTGCGGACGTTTCGCCGTGTTTCGTGCAGGAGAACGCTGCCGGTTCCCACCCCGGGTGTCCGGCCCGGGCCCGCTCGGGTGTCCGGCCCGGGTCCGCTCGAGGGCCGGCGCTAGGCTCGGCCGGTGACCGAGCCGCCCGAGCAGCCGCGCGCCGCGGTGGTGCTGCTCGCGGCCGGTGAGGGCCGGCGGGTCGGCCACCCCACCAACAAGGTGCTGCTGCCGCTCGCCGGGCGCCCGGTGTTCGCCTGGTCGCTCGGGGTCGCGCTGTCGCTGCCGGAGGTGGCGCGGGTCGTGGTGGTGGTCCGCGACGGCGAGCAGGACGCGGTGGCCGCGGCACTGCCCGCCGAGCTGGGCTCCGCCTCGGCCGACGGACCGGTCGAGGTGGTGCCGGGCGGCCGCACGCGGCATGCCTCGGAGTGGCGCGCGATCGAGGTCCTCGCACCGGCCGTCGAGTCGGGGGACCTCGACGTCGTGGCGATCCACGACGCGGCCCGCCCGCTGGCCGACGCCGGGGTGTTCCGCGCCGTACTGGCGGCCGCACGGCGGCACGGCGGCGCGATCCCGGTGCGCGAGCAGGCCGGCCTCGTGCCCGCCGACCCGGCCGGTCCGCGGCTCCCCTCGCGGGTGGTCGCGGTGCAGACGCCGCAGGCGTTCCGCGCCGGGCCGTTGCTGGAGGCCTACCGGCGTGCCGACGCCGAGGGGTTCGTCGGCACGGACACCGCGAGCTGCGTCGAGCGGTACACCGGCGTGGAGGTGCACTGCGTGCCCGGCGGGGCGGCCAACGTCAAGATCACCTTCCCCGAGGACCTGCGGCTCGCGGAGTGCCTGCTGGCCCGGCGGGGCGGCTGACCGGCTCGACCGGCCGGGCCGGCTCAACCGACCGGCCGGGCCGGCTCAACCGGCCGACCGGCCGGGCCGGCTCAACCGACCGACCGGGCCGGCTCAACCGACCGGCCGGGCCGGCTCAACCGGCCGACCGGCCGGGCCGGCTCAGCCGAGCGGCCTCGGCCAGGCAGCCGAGCAACATGACGGCGGAGGCGTCCTCGACCCGACGGCCGAGTGCGGGCGCCTCGCGCAACCGCACCGGGCCCCGCTCGCGGAGCCAGCCGACCAGCGCCGCGACGTCGGACGTCGGCGGGTGCTCGCCGGGGCCGGTGGCCAGCACCACCGGCGACGTCGCCACGACCACCTGCTCGCGGTCCACGGTGTCCAGGATCCGGTCCGCGACCACGGTCTTGAGGGTGTCGGTGACCGGCCGGACGGCGACGATCGCACCGTCGGTCTCCATACCGCCGGTCTCCGTCTCGGCCTCGCGCAGCATCTGCTCCAGGAACCGGGCGGGCACCATCGGGCAGAGCGGGTCGTGCAGCAGCACCGTCCGGAGCCCACCCGCGGGCCACCACCGCGCGGCCGGCACGAGCTCGAGCGGCAGCCGGCGAACAGCCCGCAGCGCGTCGGCGAGCTGCGGCCCCGGGTCGGCGGGCGTGGTCACCACGACCTCGTCCACGCCGTCGGTGCCGAGCACCGCCCGGACCGCGTGCACGACCAACGGCTCGCCGAGCAGGTCGAGAAGCGGGAGTGCGCCGCGACCCTCGAGCGGCACCACGCCGGTCACCGTGCGGGACATCGACCCTCCCAGACGTGCGACGGCCCCCGGACCGACGTCCGGGGGCCGCTGCGGAGACTCAACTCAGGAAGCGAGGACCTCGTCGAGGAGCGCCTCGGCCTTGTCCTCGTTGGTGTGCTCGGCCAGCGCCAGCTCGGAGACCAGGATCTGCCGCGCCTTGGCGAGCATCCGCTTCTCACCCGCCGACAGCCCGCGGTCACGCTCCCGGCGCCACAGGTCGCGGACCACCTCCGCCACCTTCATGACGTCGCCGCTGTGCAGCTTCTCGAGGTTCGCCTTGTACCGACGCGACCAGTTGGTCGGCTCCTCGGTGTGTGCGGCGCGGAGCACGTCGAAGACCTTGTCGAGGCCCTCCTTGTCGACGACATCCCTGACGCCGACGAGATCGAGGTTGCACGCCGGGACCCGCACCACGAGGTCCTGCTGGGCGACGATGCGAAGAACGAGATACTTCTTGTCTTCGCCCTTGATCTTCCGGGTCTCGATGTCCTCGATGACTGCCGCACCGTGATTTGGGTAAACAACCGTTTCGCCGACGGTAAAGGTCATGTGTCAAGTACCCCTTCCTAGGTGACCAGTCTAACACGGGATCCGCCCGAAGCCCCAGACGTTCTCGCAGGTCAGAGGCCATTTTGGGGCTTGACAACTCCCCGATCCATATGCCTGTCGGCGTCCCGGACTCAGGCTGCGTTAAGGAAAACGCAAGGTCAGACAGGGGTTTCGGGGACTGCTCGGCAACCGGCCCGCGACCTCCCGTCGCGCTGACGGATACTGCTCGCCATGACGTCCCGCCGCCGTCCGGGCACCCTCGTCGCGCTGGTGCTCGCCTGCCACCCGCTGCCGACGGTCGCGATGACGGTCGCGCTCGCCGTGGCGGCGGCGCTCAGCGGCCGGCCGCCCCTGCAGTGCGGGCTCGTCGCCGTGACGGTCCTGTCGGGCCAGCTGACCGTCGGCTGGATCAACGACGTGCTCGACGCCGACGGCGACCGTCAGGTGCGGCGCACGGACAAGCCCGTCGCGCAGGGCGTGCTCGAGCCCGGCACCGTCGTCGTCGCGACGGCCGTCGCCACCCTGGTGTGCGTCCCGCTGTCGATCGCCAACGGCACCGCGGCCGGCATCGCGCACCTGCTCGCCGTCGCCAGCGCCTGGACCTACGACTTCTGGTTCAAGCGGACGGTGCTCTCCTGGCTGCCGTACGCCGTGAGCTTCGGTCTGCTGCCGGCGTTCCTGTCCTACGGCGGGATCGGCACGGGGATGCACGGCGCACCGCCCACCGTCGCGATGACCGTGGCCGCGGCGTTCCTCGGCATCGGCATCCACGTGCTCAACGTGGTGCCGGACCTCGCCGAGGACGACGAGACCGGCGTACGCCATCTGCCTCTGCGCGTCGCCCTGCGCATCGGCGCCCCCGCGCTGCGCCGCATCGGGCTCGTCTGGACGGCGCTCTCGATGGCCGGGCTCGTCGTCGCTGCCCTGACGGTCGGCCTCCGGCGGTAGTCGCTAGAGTTGTCCCGACTCGCCCCTTGGCTGCGCGTCCGGCGTGGCGCATCGGAAGGAACGTGAAGGCCGTGAACGTGACCGTTCGCCGAGGCATGGCCGCCGCCGTCGTCGTGCTCGCCGCACCCACGATGGCCGGGTGCGGGGTCAACTTCAGCGCCCAGACCGACCAGCCGTACAACCCCGCCGTGGGCGTGTACGTGCGCACCAGGCAGGTCGACGTGCTCAACGTCCTCATCGTGAGCGGGCGCAACGGCAGCGGCACGGTCGTGGCCACGCTGGTGAACAACAACCAGCGCAAGCCGGACAAGCTGCTCTCGGTGTCCGGCGCCGGCGTCGACCGCACAGCGAAGGTCGACGTCACCGGGCCCACCGTCATCCAGGCCGGCGGGCTGCTGGACCTCGCCGACTACGCGGGCATCTCCATCCGCAGCAGGCACGTCCGGCCCGGTCTCTTCGTGACGCTGCGGTTCACCTTCGCCAACGCGGGACCGGTCACGGTCGGGGTGCCCGTCGAGCAGAACACCGGCGCCTACGCGAACGTCGCGGTGCCCGGCCCGTCGAGCAGCGAATCGCCCAGCCCGTCCAGCAGCCCGTCCAGCAGCCCGTCGAGCAGCCCGTCGAGCAGCCTCAGCAGGAGCCCGAGCGGCCTGCAGTCCGCGGGCTGACCCGCCCGCCAGGGCCCGACCCTCTCGGCTCCTGTCCCGCCGTGCCTCTGCGGATGTCGGGCCACCGGCCGCGGCCGTTAGGGTTGCCGCATGACCGCTGACGCGCCGTACACCCTGGTCCTGCTCCGCCACGGCGAGAGCGAGTGGAACGCCAGGAACCTGTTCACCGGCTGGGTCGACGTGGCCCTCAGCGAGAAGGGCCGCGCAGAGGCCTCGCGCGGCGGTGCCCTGGTCGCCGAGTCCGGCTACCTGCCGGAGGTCGTGCACACCTCGGTGCTCCGCCGGGCGATCACGACCGCGCACCTCGCGCTCGACGCCTGCGACCGGCACTGGATCCCCGTGAGGCGGTCCTGGCGGCTCAACGAGCGGCACTACGGCGCCCTCCAGGGCAAGGACAAGAAGGCCACCCTCGAGCAGTACGGCGAGGAGCAGTTCATGCTCTGGCGCCGGTCCTACGACACCCCGCCGCCACCGATCGCCGACGACGACGAGTTCTCCCAGCACGACGACCCGCGGTACGCGTTCATGCCCGACGAGATCGTCCCGCGCAGCGAGTGCCTGGCCGACGTCGTGGAGCGGATGCTGCCCTACTGGTACGACGCGATCGTGCCGGACCTGCGTGCCGGCCTGACCGTCTGCGTCGCGGCCCACGGCAACTCGCTGCGCGCGCTGGTCAAGCACCTCGACGACATGACCGAGGAGGCGGTGGTCGGCCTGAACATCCCCACCGGCATCCCGCTCGTCTACCGGCTCGACGACAACATGCGGCCGGTCAGCCGCGGCGGCGAGTACCTCGACCCGGAGGCCGCCGCCGAGGCGATCAAGGCCGTCGCGAACCAGGGTCGCTGACCACTCGGACCGGCACTCGCCGCCCCGGGACCCGTGGTCCAGGCGGGGAAGGCCACCGAGCGCGGGTCGAGTGCCGGTCGGAGTGGTCGTGCCTCAGGGCGTGAGGGGCGAGGCCAGGAACGCGTAGACCCGGCTGTGGTCGCCGCGCACGACGACCGACCGGTGGTCCATCCCTGCCCGGCCCCACAGCAGCTGCAGCAGCACGGCGGCCGGCGCCTCGACGCGGTCCGCCTGCGGGTGGGCACGCTGCACCACGAGCGGCGGACCCTGGTACGCGTCGGGCTCCCGGTGCTGGGCCGGCGGCACCGGCCGGGGGCTCAGCGTCCACGCCCGGTCGACGTCGGTCGCCCTGATCGTCAGCGGGGCGGTGAGCACGGCGTCATGGCCCCGCTCGTGCATCCGCCGGAGCAGGACCGTGAGCACCTCGTCCACCCCGTCGGCGGCGAGCACCGGCGAGAGGTCGGTGGTGCGGTGCTCGGCCTGGTCGAGGTCCACGAGGTGCATCAGCGTCTCGTGGAGCTGGCGGCGCGACCAGAAGCGCGCGACGCCGGCGCCGGACACGAAGGTCCAGCACGGCCGGTCGGGCGGCGTGCTCCGCAGCACCTCGAACAGGTCGCCGGCCTTGCCGACGTACCAGTCGGCGACCACCCGGTGGCGTCGGGAGTGCGGCTCGTCGTTCTGCTCCGCGGCGCGCTCGCCGGTCTCGACGATCGTCGCCGCCCAGGCGTGCGTGTTGCCGAGGTGAACGAGCAGGTCGTAGGTCGTCCAGCCACTGCAGGCCGGCACCGGAGCGTGCAGGTCGCAGCGCGCGAGCGCGGTCGCGAACCGGTCGGCGGCCCGGGGGAACGCGTCGACGTGGTCGACCCCGAGTGAGGTCCCCCCGTACGAGCTGGACGGGAGCACATGCCCATCATGCCCCGACACGGGGCTCCGGTCAGGCGTCCAGCATGGACGTGTGCTCACCGGTCACCAGGTAGATCACCCGGCGGGCCAGCGACACGGCGTGGTCGGCGATCCGCTCGTAGTAGCGGCCGAGCAGCGCGATGTCGACGGCGGGCTCCACGCCGTAGGCCCACGAGTCGCCGAGCATCAGCCGGAACGAGGACCGCCGCAGCTGGTCCATCTCCTCGTCCTTCTCCTCGAGCAGCCGGGCGCCGTCGACGTCGCGCTCGGCGATGATGGTGGCGACCGTGCCGACCATCTCCTCCGCGACGTGCGCCATCCGCTCGATCGTCGGGACGAGCTCGGCGGGCACGGCGCGGTCGGGCACCCGCAGCCGCGCCACCTTCGCGACGTGCACGGACAGGTCGCCCATCCGCTCGAGGTCGGCGACCATGCGGAGCGCGGCGACCAGCATCCGCAGGTCCTTGGCGACCGGCTGCTGGAGCGCCAGGAGCTCGAAGGACTCGAGCTCGATCTTGTCGCGGGCGGCGTCGATCGCGAGGTCCTCGGAGATCACGCGCTCGGCCATCTCGGCGTCGGCCGTCAGCAGGGCGGTCGTCGCCTGGTCGACGGCGCGCTGGACCTCGCGGGTCATCAGCACCAGGTCGTCGACGGTCGAGTCCAGGCGTTCGAAGTAGGCGTTGCGCATGCCTCCGAGGTTAGGTCATCGAGGTGACGGCACGGCGACGGAGTCTGAACGGGTGGTGAACAGTGGGAGAAGCCGCTGGTCAGACCGGTTGGCGCGGCGGTCCGGGGTTCCGGGGCTGCGTACCATCAGAGCGTGGAACCCACCACGCAGGCCCTGCTCTTCGCGCTGCTCGGTGCAGTGCTGGGGGCGGGCGTCGTCCTGGCCTGGCGGGTCAGCGAGCACCAGCTGCACGCCGCGGCGGCCGTGGAGGAGCCGGCGGTGCCCGCGGGGATCGCCACGGTGCTCGGCGTGCTGCGCTCCAGCGCGCTCGTGGTCGACGAGAAGGACGAGGTCCTCAAGGCCTCCGCGCCGGCGCACGCCCTGGGCCTGGTGCGCGGCAACCGGCTGGTCGTCGACGAGCTCGCCGACCTGGTGCGCCAGGTACGCCGGGACGGGCGGATCCGCGAGACCGAGCTGGTGCTGCCCCGCGGCCCGGTCGGCAAGCGGGCGCACGTCACCGCGCGAGTGGCGCCGCTGAGCAGCCGCCTGGTGCTCGCGCTGCTGGAGGACCGCACCCGGGAGCGCCGGGTGGAGGCGATCCGCCGGGACTTCGTGGCCAACGTCTCCCACGAGCTGAAGACCCCGGTGGGCGCGATCAAGCTGCTCGCCGAGGCCGTCCAGGAGGCCGCGGACGACCCGGAGGCGGTGACCCGCTTCGCCGGGCGCATGCAGACCGAGAGCGCGCGGCTGTCCAAGCTCGTGCAGCAGATCATCGAGCTGTCGCGGCTGCAGGGCGACGACCCGCTGGCCCACCCGACGCCCGTCGACGTCGACGAGGTGATCCACCGCGCGATCGACCAGAGCACGATCGACGCCGAGAGCAGGCACATCGAGGTGGTCACCGACGGCGACCGGGGGCTCGTGGTGCTCGGCAGCGCCGACGAGGTGGCCCTCGCGCTCGGCAACCTGGTCGCGAACGCGGTCCTCTACTCCCCCGACCACAGCCGGGTGGTGGTCGGGGCCCGCGCGCACGACCTGATGGTCGAGCTGTGCGTCACCGACCAGGGCATCGGCATCCCCGCGTCCGAGCTGGACCGGATCTTCGAGCGCTTCTACCGCGTCGACCCGGCGCGGCACCGCTCCACCGGCGGGACGGGCCTCGGCCTGTCGATCGTCAAGCACGTCGCCGCCTCGCACGGCGGTGACGTGCGGGTGTGGTCGGTGGAGGGCCAGGGCTCGACCTTCACGCTCAGCCTGCCCCGCAGGCAGAGCACGTCGTCGTACACCCCGAGCGCCAGCCCGGGCGCACCACAGGAGGCAACATCGTGACCCGAGTGCTCGTCGTCGAGGACGAGGAGAGCTACAGCGACGCTCTGGCGTACATGCTGCGCAAGGAGGGGTTCGAGGTGGCGCTGGCCGGCACGGGCCCCGAGGGGCTCGCCGAGTTCGAGCGCGCCGGAGCCGACATCGTGCTGCTCGACCTGATGCTGCCCGGGATGCCCGGGACGGAGGTGTGCCGGCAGATCCGGGTGCAGTCGAACGTCCCGGTGATCATGGTCACCGCCAAGGACGGTGAGGTCGACAAGGTCGTCGGGCTGGAGCTCGGCGCCGACGACTACGTCACCAAGCCGTACTCCCCGCGCGAGCTGGTCGCCCGGATCCGCGCGGTGCTGCGCCGCGGCGCCGACGTCGAGCTGACGCCGGCGACCCTGGAGGCGGGTCCGGTGCGGATGGACGTCGAGCGGCACGTCGTGACCGTCAACGGCGAGAGCACCAGGCTGCCGCTCAAGGAGTTCGAGCTGCTGGAGATGTTCCTGCGCAACCCGGGGCGGGTGCTCACCCGCGGACAGCTCATCGACCGGGTGTGGGGGTCGGACTACGTCGGCGACACCAAGACGCTCGACGTGCACGTCAAGCGGCTGCGCGGCAAGATCGAGCCGGACCCGGCGGCGCCGAACCATCTCGTGACCGTGCGCGGGCTGGGCTACAAGCTGGAGGCCTGACCGCCGCGCGGGTCAGTCCGCCGGCGGCGGGGGCGGCGCCTCGTCCCGCTCCAGCCAGCCCCGGAACGCCTCGAGGTTGCGGGTGGACTCCCCGCGCGAGCGACGCCACTCCCACTCCTTGCGGATCGAGGTGGCGAAGCCGAGCTCGAGGATCGTGTTGAACGACTCGTCGGCGTAGGTCAGCACCGAGCCCAGCAGCCGGTCGATCTCGTCGGCGGTCACCGAGGACAGCGGCAGCCGCCCGTCGAGGTAGATGTCGCCGGCGTGGTCGACGGCGAACGCGACGCCGTACAGCCGCAGGTTCCGCTCCAGGAGCCAGCGGTAGACGCGCTCGTGGTTCTCGTCGGGGTGCCGGGCCACGAACGCGTGCACCGAGAACGCGTGCTCGCCCACGTCGAGCCGGCACGGGGTCCGCAGCTTCTTCTCGCCCGGCAGCTCGACGGTGAACATCCCGTCGCCGATCTCGGTCCACTCCAGGTCGCTGGCGCCGAGCGTGGCGCGGACCACCTCGACCCTGTCGTCGCGGGCGCTCACCCGAGCGGGCCCGCGAGGTCGTCGCGTACGGCGGAGGCGGCGGCGCGGTAGACCGCCAGCGTGCGCTCGGCGGTGCGCTCCCAGGCGAACCCCCGGGCATGGCGTACGGCGGCCTCCGCCATCGCGGACCGCAGCGCCGGCTGGTGCACGATGCGCTCGATCGCCCGCGCGTAGTCCTCGGGGTCGTGGCCCTCGACGAGCAGCCCGGAGACGCCGTCGCGCACCGCCGCCGTGAGCCCCCCGACGGCCGCGGCCACCACCGGCGTCCCGGTCGCCTGGGCCTCCACGGCGACCAGCCCGAAGGACTCGTTGTACGACGGGACGCAGACCAGCGTCGCCGCGGCGTACCAGTCCACGAGCACCCGCTGGGCCACCGGCGGCACGAAGCGCACCACGTCCTGCACGCCCAGCCGCACGGCCAGCTGCGCCAGCGCCTCGGGGTGCTCGAGCCCGCTGCCGGAGGGTCCGCCGACGACCGGCACGACCAGCCGCGAGCGCAGCGCCGGGTCGCGCGCCAGCATCCGCGCCACCGCGTGCAGCAGGACGTCGGGCGCCTTGAGCGGCTGGATCCGGCCGGCGAACAGCAGCACGACGGCGTCGAGCGGCAGGCCGAGCCGGGCCCGCGCGTCGGCGACCCCGACCGGCCGGAACACCGACAGGTCGACACCGGGATGCACCACCTCGACCCGCGAGGGGTCCGCTTCGTAGAGGTTGATCAGCTGCTTGACCTCGATGTCGGTGTTCGCGACGAGCATGTCGGCTGCGTCGACGACCTGCTGCTCGCCGATGACCCGGGCGGCGGGCTCGGGGTCGTCCCCCTCGGCGAGCAGCTCGTTCTTCACCTTCGCCATGGTGTGCATCGAGTGCACGAGCGGCACGCCCCACCGGTCGCGCATCAGCGCCCCCACCTGGCCGGACAGCCAGTAGTGGGAGTGCACCACGTCGTACCATCCCTCGTCGTGGCGGGCCTCGGCGCGGAGCACCTCGCGGGCGAACACGCACAGCTGGGCGGGGAGCTCGGCCTTGGTGAGCCCCTCGAACGGACCGGCGTGGACGTGGTGCACGGTCACCCCCGGGAACGCCTCGACCGTGACGGGCAGCGCCGAGGACGTGGCGCGGGTGAACACGTCGACCGCGAGGCTCCGCTCGGCGAGCCGCTTGGCCAGCTCGACGACGTACACGTTCATCCCGCCGGCGTCCCCGGTGCCGGGCTGGTCCAGGGGCGAGGTGTGCACGCTGATCATCGCCACCCGCTCGAGCGCACGCGGGCTGCGCGACCCGCCGCGCTCAGCAGCAGTCACGGTTGGCACACCTCCGAAGGACGACCCCCACGTCGATTGTGACCCATCCCGCCAACCCGGCCCGCCGGCCGGTCGGCGCACCGCCGTGCGGCCCCCCGCGGCGGGCTCGCATCCCGCCCGCCCGCGTGCCGGTGACGGCCGCCCGGAGCCCCGCGATCCCGGCTCCGGCGCGGCTCGGCCGCCCCGGGGCCGGACCGGTTGCGTGGTCTGGGCAGAATCGGCTGCATGTCGACCACCACGCCGAGCTCGCCGAGCGGACCCACCAGGACGGCCGTCGTCACCGGCGCCAGCAGCGGGATCGGCGCGGCGACCGCCCGGCGCCTCGCCGCCGAGGGCTTCTCGGTCTTCTGTGCCGCCCGGCGGGCCGACCGGGTGCAGGCGCTGGCCGCCGAGATCGGCGGCACGGCGGTGCCGTGCGACGTCACCGACCCGGCTTCGGTGGCCGCGCTGGCCGAGCGTGTCGGGCCGCGGCTGGACGTGCTGGTGAACAACGCCGGCGGCGCGTTCGGCGCCGAGCCGGTCGCGCAGGCCGACCTCGACCAGTGGCGGGCGATGTTCGAGGTGAACGTCGTGGGGCTGGTCCAGGTCACCAAGGCGCTGCTGCCCGCCCTGCTCGCCACCGGGGCGGGGGTGGTGGTCAACGTCGGGTCGACCGCCGGGCGGGTCGCCTACGAGGGCGGCGGCGGCTACACCGTGGCCAAGCACGGCACCCAGGTCGTCTCGGAGACCCTGCGGCTGGAGCTGTACGACCAGCCGGTCCGGATCTGCGAGGTCGCGCCCGGCATGGTCCGCACCGACGAGTTCGCGCTGGTCCGCTTCGACGGCGACGCGGAGAAGGCCGAGTCCGTCTACGACGGCGTCGCCGAGCCGCTGGTGGCCGACGACGTCGCCGACGCGATCGTCTGGGTGGCGACCCGGCCGCCGCACGTCAACGTCGACGAGCTGGTGATCCGGCCGCGCGCGCAGGCCGCCCAGCACAAGGTGCACCGGACTCCCTGACCCGTCCGCGCTCCCGCCGCCGGTCCGCGCCGCGAGGCGGCCGCAGACGAACCTAGAGTGCGGGGTATGGCGTCCCTGATCATGTCGCGTCGCGACCTCGACTTCCTGCTCTACGAGTGGCTCGACGTCGAGGCGCTGACCGCCCGCGATCGCTACCGGGACCACTCCCGGGAGACGTTCGAGGCGATCCTCGACCTCGCCGAGCAGATCGCCACCGAGCACTTCGCGCCGCACAACCGGCTCAGCGACCTGCACGAGCCCGGCTGGTCGACGGGCGGGTCGAGGTGCTCCCCGAGGTCAAGGAGGCGCTGGACGCGTTCGCCAAGGCGGACCTCGTCGGCGCCGCGATGGACGCCGAGGTGGGCGGCCTGCAGCTGCCCCAGGCGGTCGTTCGGCGCCTGCATGGCCTGGTTCTACGCCGCCAACGTCTCCACCGCGGCGTACCCGCTGCTCACCGTCGGCAACGCCAACCTGCTCCTCGAGCTGGGTACGGCCGACCAGGTGGAGCGCTTCGTGCGGCCGATGGTCGAGGGCCGGTTCTTCGGCACGATGGCACTCTCCGAGCCGCAGGCCGGCTCCAGCCTGGCCGACATCACGACGAGGGCCGTGCCGCAGCCCGACGGGAGCTACCGGCTGTTCGGCCGCAAGATGTGGATCTCCGGAGGGGACCACGAGCTCGCCGAGAACATCGTGCACCTGGTGCTGGCCAGGATCCCCGGCAGCCCACCCGGCGTGCGCGGCATCTCGCTGTTCCTGGTGCCGAAGCACCTGGTGGACGAGGACGGCTCGCTCGGCGAGCGCAACGACGTGGTGATCGCCGGGCTCAACCACAAGATGGGCTTCCGGGGCACCGTGAACACGATGCCGAACTTCGGCGAGGGCGCGTTCACGCCCGGGCGGCCGGCCGGGCGCGGTCGGCTACCTGGTCGGCGCCGCAGAACCGCGGGCTGGCCTGGATGTTCCAGATGATGAACGAGGCGCGGATCGGGGTCGGGCTCGGCGCGACCGCACTCGGCTACACCGGCTACCTCAAGTCGCGTGGACGTACGCCCGGAACCGGCCGCAGGGCCGGCCGCTCGGCGCCAAGGACCCGAGCAGCGCCGCAGGTGCCGATCATCGAGCACGCCGACGTCCGGCGGATGCTGCTGGCGCAGAAGTCGTACGTCGAGGGGGCGCTCGCCCTCAACCTGTACTGCGCGCGGCTCGTCGACGAGCAGCGCACCGCGCCGACCACCCGCGCGCGACCGCCCGCGCTGCTGCTCGACGTGCTGACCCCGATCGCCAAGAGCTGGCCGTCGCAGTGGTGCCTGGCGGCCAACGACCTCGCGATCCAGGTGCACGGCGGCGCCGGCTACACCCGCGACCACGACGTCGAGCAGCACTACCGCGACAACCGGCTCAACCCGATCCACGAGGGCACCCACGGGATCCAGGCCCTGGACCTGCTCGGGCGCAAGCTGCTCGGCTCGGACGGCGCGGGCCTGCGGCTCCTGGTCGGCACCATCGCGGGACACCTCGAGCGCGCCGCGGGCGCCGGCGGACCTGCCGCACGGTACGCCGAGCAGCTCGCCGCCGCCTGCAACCGGCTCGTCGAGGTCACCGACCGCGCTGGGCCGCACTCGGGGACCCCGCCGAGAGGCTGGCCAACGCCAGCGTGCACCTCGAGGCCACCGGCCACGTCGTGCTGGCCTGGATCTGGCTGGAGCAGCTGCTGGCGGTCGGCGAGCGCACCGGCGACTTCTACGACGGCAAGCGTCTGGCCGCGCGGTACTTCTTCGGCTGGGAGCTTCCCCGCACCACCGCGTGGTTCGACCTGCTGGCCTCCGGCGACCGGACGCCGCAGGAGATGCGGCCCGACTGGTTCTGACCCCCGGGCCGCTAGCGGTCGATCAGCAGCGCGGCGAGCTCCTCGAGCTCCGGGGTGAGGTCCTGCTCCCCGACGGTCACCTCCTCCCCGTTCACCGAGAACGCGTAGACGAAGCGGTCCGGCTGCGGCGTCGACCCGGCCAGTCCTCGCAGGTCCACGTCGGAGAGGAGCTGCACGATCCGCGTGGAGCGGGGGTCCTCGCCGAGCGTCGCCTGCCCGGTCAGCACCCGCCCCGCCACGCCCCCCGAACGGCGCACGGCGACCGTCGCCGAGGCGGCCCCACCGCTGCTCCCGCCGGACGCCGCACCTCCGGCTCCGGCCAGCACTCCGACGGTCGTCCACGCCTGCTCCACCGCCGTGCGCGCCTGGTCGGACACCGCGGCCGCGGCGGTCACGGTGGCCCGGGCGAACCCCGCGAAGTCGGTGTCCGCACCGATGCCCGAGGTGAGCGCGGCGTACCAGATCGGACCGGCCTGCTCCCACGCGTTGCCGCCGAGCGCCGTCGCGGCGAGGTAGAACGCCCGGTTGGGGATGCCCGAGTTGGTGTGCACGCCGCCGTTGTCGTCGCTGGTCTGCACGTAGTCCACCATGTCGCCGACCTGCGGGTCCTTGCCCAGGACGTCGTCGTCGTAGGCCGTGCCGGGCGCCGCCATCGACCGCAGCGCCGAGCCCTGGACCTGCGCGGTGAACAGCCCCTCTCCGATCAGCCAGTCGGCCTCCGCCGCCGACTGGCCGAGCAGCCGCTGCTTGACGCAGGAGCCGAAGACGTCGGAGACCGACTCGTTGAGCGCCCCGGGCTGGCCCTGGTAGGTCAGCCCCGCGGTGTACTGCGGTGACCGCGTGGCTGAGCTCGTGACCCAGCACGTCGACCGGCTTGGTGAACCGCAGGAACACCGTGCCGTCGCCGTCGCCGAACACGAGCTGCTGGCCGTCCCAGAACGCGTTGTCGTAGTTCTGCTGGTAGTGCACGGTCGTGGTCACGGGGGCCCCCTTGGCGTCGTACGACGACCGGCCGAGGACCTCGCGGAAGTAGCCGAGCGACGCCTCCACGCCGGCGTACGCCTCGTCGACGGCGGGGTCCCCGGAGTCCGGGTCGCCCTTGGTCCGGACCTCGGTCCCGGGCAGCGCGGAGCCGTTGTGGGCGGTGCAGACGGTCCAGGTCTCCGCGCTGGAGCCGTCCGGCCCCGCGGCGGGTGGCGGCGCGACGTCGCCGGCCCGCCGCGACCGCAGCTCGGCGTCGAGATCGAGGGTCCGGCGGAGCGCCCGGACGGTCGCGTCGTCGGGGTGTGCGGAGGCGATCCGCTCCAGCAGGAAGGGTGGGACGAAGCAGCATCGGGTCATCCGAAAGGAGTACCGGGGAGCACCGACAAAGTAAAGAACGTGACCGGCCCACGAGCGTCCGTCCGATGTGCCACACTCGGCCCCGTGCTGACCTTGGGCCTCGTCGGAGGGATGAGCTGGGAGAGCAGCCTGGAGTACTACAAGCTGCTCAACCTCGGCGTGGAGCAGCGCCGCGGCGGCCTGCACTCCGCGAGGCTGGTGCTCAGCTCGGTGGAGTTCGCCGAGCTGACCGAGCTCCAGCAGGCCGAGCGGTGGGACGACGTCGGCGCCCTGCTGGCCGAGGCGGCCCGGGGAGTGCAGGCGGGCGGGGCCGACCTCCTGCTGCTCTGCACGACCGCCTTCCACATGGTCGCCGACCAGGTCGGGGCGGCGGTGGACATCCCGCTGCTGCACCTCGCCGACGTGACCGCCGAGGCGGTGCGCGCCCGCCGGCTGTCCACCGTCGGCCTGCTCGGCACCGCCTTCACGATGAGCCGCCCGTTCTTCCGGGAGCGGCTCGGCTCCCACGACCTCGAGGTGCTCGTCCCCGAGGAGCGGCACCACCAGGAGATCGACGAGATCATCTACGGCGAGCTCGTCCACGGCCGGGTGCTCGACCGCTCGCGGCAGACCGTCGTCTCGGTCATCGACGAGCTCTGGGACGCCGGCGCCCAAGGGGTGATCCTCGGCTGCACGGAGCTCGAGATGCTCGTCAAGCAGGCCGACTCCGAGCTGCCGCTGTTCCCGGTGACCTCACTGCACGTCGAGGCGGCTCTGAGCCGCGCCGGCGTCTGACCCGGGTCCGGCCGGCGACGGCGTGCCCTCCTCCGCGTCCGCCATCCGCGCGTGCAGCCGGGCGCGCACCTCGTCGGGGGTCAGCGCGCTGCGCCGCCGCTCGTCCCGCGCGATCACCACACCGGTCGCCGCGACCCCGGCGAGACCGGCCAGGCCCAGGATCTTCCAGAGCTTCATGAGCGTGAGGTGCCTTCCGTGACCGAGCCGATCCGGGCGTCGCAGCTGTCCCTGGTCCGGGCCGTCGAGCTGGCCCGCACCGGCGACCTGTGGCTGTTCCGCGGCCACACCGCTGCCGACCACGCTATCCGGGCGGTGACGAACAGTCCGGTGAACCACGTCGGGATGGCCGTCGTGCTCGACGACCTGCCGCCGCTGATGTGGCACGCCGAGCTCGGCCACGGCCTGATGGACGTCTGGACCGGGAGCCACCACCGGGGCGTCCAGCTGCACGACCTCGAGCAGGCCGTCGTGCAGTGGACCGACCGCTACGGGCAGCAGGCGTGGCTGCGCCAGCTCGAGGCCGCGGTGACACCGGCGATGGAGGACGCCGTGCTGCGCACGGTCGCCCGGCTCGACGGGACGCCGTTCCCCGCGACGGTCGCGCTGGCGGGTCGCTGGGCGCGGGGACGGGTACGCCGTCCGGCGTCGATCGCGACGACGTACTGCGCCGAGGTGGTCGCCGCGACGTACCAGGCGATGGGGCTGCTCGGCACGCAGCGGCCCACCAACTACTACGACCCGGGCTCGTTCTGGTCCGGCGACGGCCTGCCGCTGCTGCTCGGGGCCCGGCTGTCGGAGGAGGTCCCGGTGCACGTCCCCGGCGCCGCTAGACTGGGGTGACCGCCCCGTCCTCGTGCTGCTCGCCTGCGATCGAGCGGGTCCTCCACGCGGTCGCACCGCAGGCGAACCGGTCCACACCACCGCCCCCGACACGAACGGCTCCCGCATGTCCCCGAGCACCACCACCCGCACCGACCTCCGCAACGTCGCCATCGTGGCGCACGTCGACCACGGCAAGACCACCCTCGTCGACGCGATGCTGTGGCAGGGCGGTGCCTTCGGCGAGCACCAGCACGTCGACGAGCGGGCGATGGACTCCGGGGAGCTCGAGCGCGAGAAGGGCATCACGATCCTCGCGAAGAACACCGCGGTGCACTACAAGGGCCCGGCCGCCGAGGGCCGCGACATGGTCATCAACATCATCGACACCCCGGGGCACGCCGACTTCGGCGGCGAGGTGGAGCGCGGCCTGTCGATGGTGGACGGCATCGTGCTGCTCGTCGACGCCTCCGAGGGCCCGCTCCCGCAGACCCGGTTCGTGCTCCGCAAGGCGCTGAACGCCGACATGCCCGTCGTACTCGTGGTGAACAAGGTGGACCGCTCCGACGCCCGCATCGCCGAGGTCGTCGACGAGACCTACGAGCTCTTCCTCGACCTGCTCGACGAGAGCCACAGCCAGGACGCCCTCGACTTCCCGGTGGTGTACGCCAGCGCGAAGGCCGGCCGCGCCAGCACCACGATGCCCGAGAACGCCGGCCTCCCGGACTCGCCCGACCTCGAGCCGCTGTTCCGCACCATCATCGAGACCATCCCGGCCCCGCGCTACACCGAGGGCGCGCCGCTGCAGGCGCACGTCACGAACCTCGACGCCAGCCCGTTCCTCGGCCGGCTGGCGCTGGTCCGGGTGCACGAGGGCACGCTGCGCAAGGGCCAGCAGGTGGCCTGGATGAAGCACGACGGCTCGGTGCAGAACGTGAAGGTCACCGAGCTCCTGGTCACCGAGGGCCTCGAGCGCAAGCCGGGCGAGTCCGCCGGGCCCGGTGACATCGCCGCGATCGCCGGCATCCCCGACATCACGATCGGCGAGACGCTCGCCGATCCGGAGAACCCGGTCGCGCTGCCGCTGATCACCGTCGACGAGCCGGCCATCTCCATGACGATCGGCACCAACACCTCGCCGCTCGCCGGCCGGGTGAAGGGGTCGAAGGTCACCGCGCGCCTGGTCAAGGACCGGCTCGACAAGGAGCTGGTCGGCAACGTGTCGATCCGGGTGCTGCCCACCGAGCGCCCGGACGCCTGGGAGGTGCAGGGCCGCGGCGAGCTGGCGCTGGCGATCCTCGTCGAGCAGATGCGCCGCGAGGGCTACGAGCTCACCGTCGGCAAGCCGCAGGTCGTCACGCGCGAGGTCAACGGCAGGGTCCACGAGCCGGTGGAGCGGCTCACCATCGACGCGCCGGAGGAGTACCTCGGCGCGATCACCCAGCTGCTCGCCGTCCGCAAGGGGCGCATGGAGCAGATGACCAACCACGGCACGGGCTGGGTCCGGATGGAGTTCCTGGTGCCGGCGCGCGGCCTGATCGGCTTCCGCACCGAGTTCCTCACCGACACCCGCGGCACGGGCATCGCGCACCACGTGTTCGACGGCTACGAGCCGTGGGCCGGCGAGATCCGCTCGCGCGCGTCGGGCTCCCTGGTGGCGGACCGGTCCGGTGCCGCGACGTCGTACGCGATGACGAACCTGCAGGAGCGCGGGGTGCTCTTCGTCGACCCGGCGACCGAGGTCTACGAGGGCATGATCGTCGGCGAGAACTCCCGCGACGACGACATGGACGTCAACATCACCAAGGAGAAGAAGCAGACCAACGTCCGCTCCTCGACCGCGGACAACTTCGAGAAGCTGGTCCCGCCGAAGAAACTGTCGCTCGAGCAGTGTCTGGAGTTCTGCCGCGAGGACGAGTGCGTCGAGGTGACCCCGGAGACGGTGCGGATCCGCAAGGTGGTGCTCGACCAGAACGACCGGGCCAAGTCGGCCGCCCGGGCCCGCCGCGCCTGACCCGGCGACCACTCGGACCGGCAGTCGGCCGCGGGTCCGCGGGCGTTCACGCTGCGCTGCCCCGGCGACCGGGGCCAAGTGCCGGTCGGTGTGGTCGCGCGACCATCGCCCGCAGCGTCGCCGCGACGTACGGCGCCTCGAACATGACCTGCTCCCACGCGAACCGTACGACGGACAGCCCGCCTACCACGACGGCGTTGTAGCGCACGCAGTCGCGGGCCAGCATCCGCCGCGCGCCGTGGAACTCGAACGAGTCGGCCTCGACGACCAGGCCCAGGTCGCGGTCGAACAGGTCCACCCGGCCGACGCCCGGCACGCTGACCTGCGGCTCGACGTGCAGCCCGGGCACGTCCAGCGCGATGGCGCGCAGCACAGACTCGAACGGGTTGTCCGCCAGCCAGGTCGCCTCCTGCACCACGCGGCGACAGCGCGCGCCGTAGCGGTCCGGCACCAGGTCTGCGGCGTGCTGCAGCGCGTAGGTCGTCACGGCGCCGCTGCGCAGCGCGGAGTCGGCGATCGCGAGGGCCTCGTCGAACGGCAGCCGCGCAGCGCAGTCGAGGACCGTGCGCAACGGTCGGGTCGCGAAGCGGTCCACGTCGCCGGGCGGGAGGTCGACGTACACCAGGCGCACCCCGGCTCGGCGCTCAGGGAGGACCTTGCGCTTGCGGGGCACCGCCACGGCCGGCTGCGTCGGTCGGTGCTTGAGCGGCCACCCGTGCTGCTGGGCCGCGCTGTCGAGGCACAGCACGCCGCTGAGCCCGTGGGCACGACGCAGCGCCTCGTCGGCTCCTGGCAGCGCGTAGCGACCCCGGGCATCGCGGACGATCCGGCCGCCCGCCAGCGCGCGGCGCACCCGGGAGCGCGAGGTCAGGCGGCACAGCAGCCACGCCTCGGCGACCCCGCCGAGGCGCTCGAGCGCCTGGTCCACCTCCATGTCGGCGAGCCTGCCGGTCCCGGCGCCAGGGCGCATCCGCCCGTCCACAGCCGCGGCGGCGACCACTCCGACCGGCACTCGTCGACCTGCCGCCTCTGCTCCGCGCGTGCGCGGCCGCCGGCATAGCGCCGAGTGCCGGTCCGAGTGGTCGTACTACTCGCCCACCCGCACCAGCAGCTTGCCGAAGTTGCGCCCGGTCAGCAGCCCGGCGAAGGCGTCCGGCGCGGCCTCCAGCCCGTCGACCACGTCCTCGCGGTAGCGCACCGTGCCGTCGGCGACCCAGCCGGTCATGTCCCGCTGGAAGTCCGGGGTCAGCCGCTTGACGAACTCGCCCTGGATGAACCCGCGGATCGTCAGGCTCTTGCGCAGCACCAGCCCCATGAACCCGGGGAGCCGGTCGGGGCCCTCCGGCTTCGACGTCGCGTTGTAGTCGGCCACCAGGCCGCACACCGGCACCCGCGCGTAGAGGTTGACGTGCCGGAACACCTGCCGGGCGACCGGGCCGCCGACGTTCTCGAAGTACACGTCGATGCCGTCGGGGACCGCGTCCGCCAGCCGGTCGGCGAAGTCGTCCGCACGGTGGTCGACCGCGACGTCGAAGCCGAACTCGTCGAGCAGCGCCTGGCACTTCTCCGGCCCTCCGGCGATGCCCACCGACCGAGCGCCCCTGGCCTTCGCGATCTGGCCGACCGCCGAGCCCACCGGTCCGGTCGCCGCGGCCACCACGACGGTCTCCCCCGGCTGCGGCCGACCGATCTCGAGCAGCCCCGCGTACGCCGTGAAGCCCGGCATGCCGAGCACCCCGAGCGCGGTCGACACCGGCGCAGCCTCGGGGTCCAGCCGTCGCAGCCCGCGGCCGTCGCTGACGGCATAGGTCTGCCAGCCCGAGTACGACAGCACCAGGTCGCCCACCGAGAAGCGGTCGTTGCGGGTCTCGACCACCTCGCACACCGTGCCGCCGACGATCACGTCACCGACCTCCATGGGCGCCGCGTAGGACTCCGCCGCGCTCATCCGACCCCGCACGTAGGGGTCGAGCGACAGGTACACCACGCGAAGCAGGACCTGCCCCTCGCCGAGCGGCGGGATCTCGACGGTGACCTGCTCGTAGTTGCCGGCGTCGGGCGCACCCAAGGGCCGCGACGCCAACCGGATCTGCTTGGTACGCATGGCCCGACGCTAGCCCGCGCCGCGACCGGCGATGAGTCCGGCCTCCCGTCCGGGTCATAGCTGGTGCAGCCCGTGCCGGTCTGGCCGAGTGTCGGCGGCCGGCCCTAGCCTGCGAGGAGAGCAGCACCACGACCTGATCGACCCACCCCGACCCTGAAGGAGCCCTGCGATGGCCTCGCGTCTCAACCCGTACATCGGTTTCAAGGACAACGCCCGCCAGGCGATGGAGTTCTACCGGGAGGTGTTCGGCGGCGACCTGACGATGAGCACGTTCGGGGAGTTCGGGCAGCCCGACTCCCCGGTGGCGAACAACATCATGCACGCCCAGCTGGAGACCTCCGCCGGCTACACGATCATGGCCTCGGACACCCCTCCCGAGATGGACTACCGTCCCGGCAGCACGATCTCGGTCAGTCTCAGCGGCGACGACGGCGATGAGCTGCGCGGCTACTTCGGCCGGCTGGCCGACGGCGGGACCGTGACGATGCCCCTGGAGAAGCAGATGTGGGGCGACGAGTTCGGCATGTGCATCGACAAGTTCGGCGTCGCCTGGCTGGTGAACATCGCGGGGGCGCCGCAGGGCTGAGCAGGCCAGGGACGCCCGAGCGCGCGGCGGGCAGACCGGACCGGGCAGACCGGACCGGGCAGACCGGACCCGGGCAGACCGGACCGCAGTGCGCGCCACCGCGCAGCAGCAACCGCGGCTACAGCAGCGGCAGCCCGGCCATCGCGATCAGCCAGCTGAGGAAGCTGCCGACCAGGAAGTACTCCGACAGCTCGGAGGCGCCGGTGTCGGCGGTGCGGGAGCTGGCCTGGAGCTCGGGGAAGCGCAGCAGCCCCTTGGCGGCGATCACCACCGAGGCGGCGGTGACGTAGCCGGACATGCCCAGGCCGAGGATGAAGACCCGCTCCATCGGCCCGAGCAGCCGGCCGCCCTTCATCGTGCGCTCGTTGGTCTCCGGTGGCACGCCCACGCCGTTGAGGATGATCCGAACGACCACGTTCGCCGCCGCGAGCTGGAACAGCAGCAGCCCCGCGGCGAGCACGAAACGGTCGAGCGGGACGCCGTCGAGCGGCGCCACCCGGAGACCGTCGTACCACTGACGCAGGATGCCGCCGGAGAGGACCGTGCGACCGCTGGCCGCGAGCAGCAGCACGACGCTGCCGCCGAGCAGCCCGAGCGCCCACCGGCGCAGGCCGTGGCCGCGCGGCCGCGCGAGCGAGGCCGCCGAGCAGACGACGTAGCCCGCGAGCCCGGCCGCCGCGACCGCGGCCACGAGGACGGCCGCCGCGTCGACGGGCTCGGCCGCGACGACGAGCAGCGCGAACACCGCCGTCGCGAACGCGGCGATCGCCGCCGCACGCCCGGCGGTCACGTGGTCGCGGGTCGCGCGCAGCAGGTCGCACAGGCTGACCGCCACCAGCCACAGCCCGAGCAGCATCATCGGCGCTCACCGGTCATCACGTCGTGTGCCTCCTTGATCGCGTGCACACCCGAGGACGCGAGCCGCTGGGAGACGGCGGACTGGGTGATCCCCTCCGCCTGCGCCATCTCCTCCTGGGTGTGCCCGAGCAAGGTGTGTCGCAACAGTGTCCGCGACGACACCGACAGTCTGTCGACCATCTGGTCGCGGCACAGCAGGAAGGCGTTGACCGCCGCGGCGGCCGCCGGGTCGGCGGAGTCGGCGTACCAGGTGCGCAGGAAGCCCAGCCGCGGCCGGCCGGCCCGGGCCGCGACCTCGTCGATCGCGTCGCGGGCCGCCCACCAGGCGGGGCCGTCCTGGAGGCGCGGCCTGCGGTCGGGGTCGAAGACGTCGAGCGTCCCGTGGCCGATCCCGCACCGGCAGTCCACCGGCTCGGGAAGGTGCAGCCGGACGAGCAGCGCCGCGAGCAGCGCGGCGCCGTGGGTCGGGTAGACCGCCTGGAACTCGTCGCCGACCGTGGCGTCGAGCGGCTGGTCGGCGGCCACCACGCGGTTGACCTCGGCGAGTGCCTCCACGAGGGCCTGCTGCGCGGCGGCCCGGTCGGGATGGCGACGCGACCCGACGAGGTCGCCGATGAGTGCATGACCGGGCTGAGAGCTCACCGCATCATTAGACCATTGCTGATATCGGCCCGTCCATAAGGGGAGACCTGATGTTCGGCCGAATATCAGCCGCGCGGCCGCCGGGCCAGTTCGTTGACCGCCGCGTCGAACACACCGGGCAGCCGCTCCGCCAGGGGCACCAGCGCCGACCGGACCGGAGGCACCGACGACGCCCGCAGCAGCCCCTCGGTGATCCACCGGTAGCGCCGGGTCAGCCGGCGCCACGACCGCTCGTACGACGCGGGGTCGTCCGCGCGCACCGCAGCCACGGCCGCCTCGGCCTGCGCGAGACCGAGCGCGATGCCCTCCCCGGTCAGCGCGTCGACGTAGCCGCTGGCGTCACCGACGAGCAGCACCCGCCCGGCGACCCGGCGCAGCGAGCGCTGCCGGAGCGGCCCCGCGCCGCGCACCCGGGTGGTCGGCCCGGCCAGGTGCGAGCGCAGCGTCGGGAACGCCGCGAGCTGCTCGGGGTACGGCAACCGGCTCGACGTGAGCAGCGCGACGCCGACCAGCCCGGGGGCGACCGGGGTGACGTACGCCTCCGCGCCGCGCGCCCAGTGCACCTCGACGTACTCGCTCCACGGCGCCGTCTCGACGTGTGCGCGCAGCCCGAAGCGGCGCACGCGCCCGGACGGGCCGCGGCGTCCCGTGGGCCGCGCGTCCTCGAGCCCCAGCCTGCGCCGCAGCGGCGAGTGCAGCCCGTCGGCGGCCAGCAGGTAGCGCGCGGGCAGCCCGTCGACCCGGACGCCGGACCCGTCCTGCTCGACGTGCTCCGCGCACCGTGCGACGACGGGGATCCCGGCAGCGTCGACGGCGTGGCGCAGCGCCGCTGTGCAAGGTGGTCCGGCGCACCCCGCGGCCGGCGCCGTGCCGGAAGACGCCGTGGCGACCCGGCCGTCCGCGACGTACCGGATGCCGCGCAGCGCGACGCCGGCGGGCCGGACACCGAGGTCCTCGAGCGCAGCCACCGCGCCCGGCATCAGGCCCTCGCCGCAGGCCTTGTCGATCGGCCCCTCCCGCGGCTCGAGCACCACCGCGGACAGGCCGGCCCGGGCCGCGTACAGCGCCGCGGCCAGCCCGGCCGGCCCCCCACCGGCGACGACGAGGTCGGTCACGCGACCGGGGACAGCGTGCGCAGCGCGTCGTTCTCGACGCGGATCCGGACCCGCAGCAACGCCGCGTTCAGCAGCGTGAAGACCAGCGCCGTGACCCAGCAGGCGTGCACCAGGGGCAGCGCGAACCCCTCGACCACGACCGCGACGTAGTTGGGGTGCGGCAGCCACCGGTAGGGCCCGCCGGTGACCGGCGACAGCCCGGGTACGACGATCACCCGGGTGTTCCACTGCCGGCCGAGGGTCGCGATGCACCACCAGCGCAGCCCCTGCGACGCCAGCACCAGCACCAGCATCACCCCGGCCAGCGCGACCGGGACGTCCGGCCGCCGCCACCACGCCTCGACGAGCGCCCCGACGAGCAGCCCGGTGTGCAGCACGACCATGACCGGGTAGTGGCCGGCGCCGTACTCCGCCCCGCCCCGGTCGAGGCTCCAGCGGGCGTTGCGCAGGGACACGACCAGCTCGGCGACCCGCTCGACGCCCACGAGCAGCACGAGGGCCGTGAAGAACGCGAGACTGGTCATCCGCGCACCAGCACCATCTCGAGGCTGAACCCGGGCCCCATCGCCATCACGACGCCGAAGCTTCCCGGCTCGGGCGGCCGCTCGCGCAGGGTGTCCTCCAGCACGAACAGCACCGAGGCCGAGGAGAGGTTGCCGATGCGGTCCAGCGAGTCCCAGGTGACCTGGACGTCGTGCCGGGAGAGGCCGAGCGTCTCCTGGAGCGCGAGCAGCACCTTGGGACCGCCGGGATGACAGACCCACCAGTCGATGTCCTCGCGGGTCAGCCCGTGGTCTGCGAGGAAGCCGTCGACGTCGTCGCCGACGTGGTTCTCGACCAGCGTCGGGACCTCGGCGCCGAGGACGATGCGCAGGCCGGTGGAGCCGACGTCCCACCCCATCGCGCGCTCGGTGTCCGGGTACATCCGGCTGCGGCTGCCCAGCACCGACGCCGACGACGTGCCGGCGAGCGGGTGCTCGTCGCCGACCGCCACCACCGCGGCCGCCCCGTCGCCGAACAGCCCACTGGCCACCAGGTTCGGCACCGAGACGTCCGAGCGCTGCACGGTGAGCGAGCAGAGCTCCACCGACAGCAGGACGGCCACCTCCGTGGGGTGGCCGACCAGGTAGTCGTGGACCCGCGCTATGCCGGCGGCGCCGGCGAGGCATCCGAGCCCGACGAGCGGCATCCGCTTGACGTCGTACCGGAGGCCGAGCAGCGGAGCGACCCGGGCCTCCAGGGAGGGCACGGCGACGCCGGTGATCGTCGTGGAGACGAGCACGTCGACGTCGCGAGCCGTGAGCCCGGCAGCGTCGAGCGCGGCGCCGACCGCCTCGGCGCCCAGCCGAGGGGCCAGCTCGATGAAGTGGTCGTTCGCCTGGCCGAAGTCGGTGATGCCGGCGTACTCCTCGAGCGGCAGCGCGGTGTGCCGCGAGCTGACCCCGGCGTTCGCGTGGAACCGCTTCAGCAGGGCCCGGTCGACGCTCTCCGTGGCGATCAGGTCGGCGAAGGACTCGGTGACGACGTGCTGGTCGTACTTGTGGTCTGGCAGCGTGCCACGAACGGCGAGGACCTGCGACATTCTATGAGCGTAGTCGGCCCTCCCAGGAGCCTCGCCGCACGGCGGCCTCGGGCCGGTTCAGGGCGGGCAGCCGATCGGGCCCTCGGCTGCATAGTCTGTCGCCCATGCCTGCGACCCGAGTCCTGCCTACCGACGAGGCCGTCGACCTGATCCGCCTCGTCCGCGACCTCGCGCGCAACGAGCTCCTACCCCGAGCCGCGGACGCCGAGGCGCACGAGACCTTCCCCCGCGACGCCTTCCGCACCCTCGGCCGCGCCGGCCTCCTCGGCCTGCCGTACCCGGAGCAGTACGGCGGCGGTGGGCTGGACCACGAGGTGTACCTCCAGGTCGTCGAGGAGCTCGGCACCGTCTGGGCCACGATGGGCGTGGGGGTCAGCGTGCACGCGCTGTCCTGCTTCGGCCTCGCCACCCGCGGCACCGAGGAGCAGCGGCAGCGGTGGCTGCCCGACATGCTCGGCGGCGAGCTGCTCGGCGCCTACTGCCTCTCCGAGCCGCAGGCCGGCTCCGACCCGGGCGCGATGCGCGCGACCGCGCGCCGCGACGCGGACGGTTACCTGCTCAACGGCGTCAAGGCCTGGACCACCCACGGCGGCGACGCCGACTTCTACAAGGTGATGGCCCGCACCTCCGGCGAGCCGGGCGACCGGCACGGCATCTCCTGCTTCCTGGTGCCCGCCGACGCCGAGGGCCTGATAGCCGACCCGCCCGAGCGGAAGATGGGGCTCACCGGCTCCACGACCGCGACGATGTGCTTCGAGGACGTCCGGGTCCCCGCGGACCGGCTGCTCGGCCAGGAGGGCGAGGGCCTCAAGATCGCGCTCGCCGGTCTCGACGCCGGCCGGCTCGGGATCGCCGCGGTGGCCTGCGGCCTGGCCCAGGCGGCCCTGGACGCTGCGGTCGGGTACGCGCGCGAGCGGGAGACGTTCGGCTCCGCGATCATCGACCACCAGGGCCTCGGGTTCGTGCTGGCCGACATGGCGGCCGCGGTGGAGTCGGCGCGCGCGACGTACCTCGCGGCCGCGCGCCTGAAGGACCTCGGCCGGCCGTACGGCCGCCAGGCCAGCATCGCCAAGCTGGTGTGCACCGACAACGCCATGCGGGTCACCACGGACGCGGTGCAGGTGCTGGGCGGCTACGGCTACACCCGGGACTTTCCCGTCGAGCGCTACATGCGCGAGGCCAAGGTGATGCAGATCTTCGAGGGCACCAACCAGATCCAGCGCCTGGTCATCAACCGCTCGCTCGCCGCCGGCACCCCCGGCGAGCTGGTCACCGCCACCAAGGAGAACTGAATGCAGCTCGACAACACCGCCGCGATCGTCACCGGAGGCGCCTCGGGGCTCGGCGCGGCGACCGCCCGCGCCCTGGCCGAGCGCGGCGCCCGGGTCTACGCCCTCGACCTCGCCGCGAGCATCGCCACCGCGGCCGACGTCGAGCGGGTGACCTACGTCGAGACCGACGTGACCGAGCCCGGGGACGTGCGCAACGCGCTGGCCGCCGTGTCCGGGCAGGAGGCGCCGCTGCGCACGGTCGTGAACTGCGCGGGGGTCGGCCCGTCGGCCCGGATCCTCGGCAAGAAGGGCGTCCACGACCTCGACCTGTACGCCGCCGTGGTCAAGGTCAACCTGGTCGGCACGTTCAACGTGCTGGCGCTCGCGGCCGAGCAGGTCGCCGCCACCGAGCCCGACGACGGCGGTCAGCGGGGCGTCATCGTGAACACCGCCTCCATCGCGGCGTACGACGGACAGGTCGGCCAGGCGGCGTACTCCTCCTCGAAGGGCGGCATCGTCGGCCTCACGCTGCCGGCCGCCCGCGACCTCGCTCAGTACGGCATCCGGGTGTGCACGATCGCGCCGGGCATCGTCGAGACGCCGATGCTGGCGACCGTGTCGGAGGAGTTCCGGGCCGGGCTGGCGGCCGGGGTGCCGTTCCCGCAGCGGCTCGCGCGGCCCGAGGAGTACGCCCAGCTGGCGCTGGCGATCATCGACCACGACTACCTCAACGGCGAGGTGATCCGGATGGACGGCGCGCTGCGCATGGCGCCCCGCTGACCCGGTGCACGGCCGACCCGGTGCACGGCCGACCCGGTGCACGGCCGACCCGGTGCACGGCCGACCCGGCGCACGGCCGACCCGGTGCACGGCCGATCCGCGCCTCGGCCGGCGGCGACGTTCACGCCGCCGCCCCGGGGACCTGCCGGCCCGCCGACTAGCCCAGTGCCCGCCGCACCGCATCGTAGGCGAGCTGGCTGAACGCGACGATCCGCGCCTCGCGGACCGCCGTGACCGCCTCGCGCAGCGACTCCACCGCGGCATCGGCCGCGTCGTCGAGCGGCCAGCCGTAGACGCCGGCGGAGACCAGCGGGAACGCCAGCACACCGGCGCCGAGCTCGTCGGCGACCCGGAGCGCCTGCAGGTAGCACGAGGTGAGCAGCCCCCGGTCACGCTGCCCGGCGGCGTACCTGGGGCCCACGACGTGGATCACCCACCGCGCGGCGAGGTCGTGGCCATGGGTCCAGCCGGCCTGCCCCGTGGCCAGCCCGTGCGGGAACCGCGACACGCACTCCTCGAGCAGCGCGGGTCCGGCTGCCCGGTGGATCGCCCCGTCCACGCCGCCGCCGCCGCGCATCGCGCGGCCCGCGGCGTTGACCACCGCGTCGACGTCCTGCTCGGTGATGTCGCCCCGGACGACCCGGACCTCCACCGGTCAGTCCCGGGACCGGCGCCGGAACGCCGACACGGCCAACGGGGCGAACACGACCGTGAACAGCGCCGACCAGGCGACGGTCATCAGCTCGGGATGGTGCAGCGGCCACGCGGCGGTCGGCAGCGCGTCGGGGCCGTTGCCCCACAGCTCGCGCAGAGACTGGGTCAGCGCCGAGACCGGGTTCCACTCCGCGAGCATCCGCAGCCACCCAGGCATCGTGGCGGTGGGCGCGAAGGTGTTGGCGACGAACGTCAGAGGGAACATCACCGTGAACATGAAGCCCTGCACGGACTCCACGGACCGCATGATCGAGCCGACCCAGATGCCGAGCCAGATCATCGCGAAGCCGAACAGCAGGAGCAGCGCGAAGCCGAGCACCCCACGGGCCACGTCGGTGTGGACCCGCCAGCCGATCAGCAGGCCGGTCAGGGCCATCACGCTGATGCCGATGCTGGCGTGGATCAGGCTCGAGATGCTCCGCCCGACCAGCACCGACGACCGCGAGATGGGCAGGGACTTGAGCCGGTCGACGATGCCCTTGTCGAGGTCCGCGGTCAGGCCGATGGCCACCACGAAGGACGCGAACACGATGGTCTGCGCCATGATCCCGGGCACCAGGAACTGCCGGTAGTTCGTCCCGGGCACCGCGATGGAGCTGCCGAAGACGAAGGCGAACAGCAGCACGAACATCACCGGCTGGATCGTCACGTCGAGCAGCAGCTCGGGCATCCGCTTGATGTGGATCAGGTTGCGCCGCACGACGAGCATCGAGGAGCCGAGCAGCCCGGGCGGACGCAGCCGCGGGCGGGCGTCGGCGGGCGCGCCGGGAAGGGTCGAGGCGGGCAGGGCGGTCATCACAGGGCTCCTTCGCGGGCCGGGTCGCGGGGATGGTCGCGGGGGTTGTCGCCGGCCGGGTCGCGGGCCGGGTCGCCGGCGAGGTCGCGGGCCGGGTCGCCGGCCGCACCTGGCGAGGCGCCGACAGCAGCCCGGGGGCTGTCCGCGGACCGGCCCCGGTGGGTCTCCTCCGGGCCGCCAGCAGGGCCGCCCCCGGCTCCGGCACCGGCTCCGGCCCCGGCCCCGGCTCCGGCCTCGGCTCCGGCCTCGGGCCCGTCCTCGGGTTCGTCCTCGGCACGGTGACCGGTGAGGTGCAGGAAGACATCGTCCAGGCTGGGTCGCTTCAGCCCGAGGTCGTCGACGACCACGCCCTCGGAGGCGAGCAGCGCGGCGATCCGGGTCATGTCCTCCAGGCCCGAGGCCTGCGCGGTCACCCGGCGCGCCGACGGCTCCACGAACACCTCCGGGACGCAGCGTCGGGCGAGCGCCGCCGCCCGGTCGAGGTCGGCGGCCGCGGCGACCGTGAGGACCACGCTGGCCCGGCCGGCCTGGCTCTTGAGCTCGGTGGGGGTCCCCGAGGCGATCACCCGGCCCCTGTCGATCACGATGATGTCGTCGGCGAGCTGGTCGGCCTCCTCGAGGTACTGGGTGGTCAGCACCAAGGTCGTGCCGTCGCGGACCAGCTCGCGCAGCACGTCCCACAGATCGTTGCGGCTGCGCGGGTCGAGCCCGGTCGTCGGCTCGTCGAGGAACAGGACGGGCGGGGCCGCGATCAGGCTGACCGCGAGGTCGAGCCGGCGGCGCATCCCTCCCGAGTAGGTCTTCACGACCCGGCCCGCAGCCTCGGCGAGGCCGAACCGCTCGAGCAACGCGTCGCCGGCCGGCCTGACCGCCCGCTTGGGGAGTCCGGCGAGCCGGCCGATCAGCCCGAGGTTCTCCCGGGCGGTCAGCAGCTCGTCGACCGTCGCGGCCTGGCCGGTGAGGCCCATGCTCCGGCGGACCAGGTCGGGCTCGCGCACCACGTCGTGACCGGCCACCCGCCCGGTCCCGCTGGTCGGCAGGCTGAGCGTGGTGAGCATCCGCACGGTGGTGGTCTTGCCGGCCCCGTTGGGGCCGAGCAGGCCCAGGACGCTGCCGGGCGGGACCGAGAAGCTGACCCGGTCGACGGCGACGTTGTCACCGAAGCGCTTCACGAGGTCGACGGCCTCGACGGCCGGGGTGTTGGACATGCCGGTTACCTCATCACAGAGCGCCGACGCTTTTCGCCGGGTTTTCGTTACCGACCTGTGGACGGCGCGTTACTCACCGCTGGGCGATCCGTACCAGGCCGAACCGTACAAAGAGGATATGCTTCTGATTCCCCGCTCGATCGCCTGGGGCCTGGTGTTCGTCACACCGTTCTGGGTCACGCTGGCGGTGCTGGCCGCGCTGCGCCTGGCCGGCTGACCTCATCCCAGCAGCCTGAGCACCGCGCGCTCCATCGCGGCCTGCCGCTCGTCGGGCGTGCTGAACCGCCGGCGGAGCACCGGTGCGATGGTCGCCCCGCCCTCCCACAGGTCCACCACCCGCGGGTCGACGTACGACGCCTTCGCGATCGCCGGGGTGTTCCCGAGGTAGTCCGCGACCTCCTTCATGGCCTCCCGCACCGCACGCGCCCGTGCCGTCCTGGTCGTCGCGGTCGTCCGCTCGGCCAGGGCGGCCGCCGCGATCACCGTCGCGTGCCAGGTGCGGAAGTCCTTCGCGGTCATCTCGGCGCCGGTGATGCTGCGCAGGTAGTCGTTGACCCGGGCGGCGTCCAGAGCCGACCAGCGACGCGCCGCCTTGTACGCCAGCAGTCGGTCGCCACCGCCACGACGACGGCGCATCGTCTCCACGGCGGCCACCGACAGCGGGTCGTCGATCTCGATGCAGTGCTCGACCCCCGACTTGCCGATGAAGCAGAACGTGAGCACGTCACCGTGGCGCCGTACGTGCCGGCGCTCGAGGGTGGTCAGGCCGAAGCTGCCGTTCTCGTCGGCGTACGAGTCCGACCCGATCCGGAAGTAGCCCAGGTCGAGCAGGCGTACGGCGGTGGCTGCCGCGCGCTCCTCGGGCATCCCGTCGAGCGCGAGGTGCTCGAGCGCCGACGCGCGCACCTTCGGCAGCTTCCGCGCGACCTCCCGCACCCGCTCGAACTTCGCGGCGTCGCGCTGGACCCGCCATTGCGGGTGGTAGAGGTACTGCCTGCGGCCGGCCGCGTCGACGCCGACCGCCTGGATGTGCCCGTTGGGGCGCGGACAGATCCACACGTCCTTCCAGGCGGGCGGGATCACCAGGGCCTTGATCCGCGCGACGTGCTCCGGCGCGAGGCGGGCGCCGTGCTCGTCGAGGTACACGAAGCCCGAGCCGGCACGGCGCCGCGTCCAGCCCACCGAGCTGGGCGACACGGTGCGCAGTCGCGGCATGCCGCGTCGGTATCCCGTGGGGCCGGCCGCCAAACGCGCCGCCCCCTTCGCCGCCCCTTCGCCGAGCCGCGGGGTGCGCCGTACCTCGGGGGTGCGCCGCGCCGAGCCGTGGGGGTGCGCCGCGCCGAGCCGCGGGGTGCGCCGGCCCCGGGGGTGCGCCGTACCTCGGGGGTGCGCCGTACCTCGGGGGTGCGCCGCGCCGAGCCGCCGGGGCGCCGTACTTCCCACGATGAACCGGTACTCCCCACGAGGTGTACGTCGTGGGAGGGACAGGTTCACCTGCATACCATGGTGAACCTGGCGCAGGCGAGGCGAGGCGAGGCGAGGCGGCGGCTCAGTAGGCGCCGTCGGAGGCCAGCACGGCCTTCACGGTCTTCGCCATGATCACCAGGTCGCCGGCCATCGACCAGTTGTCGACGTAGTACAGGTCGAGGCGCACGGACTCGTCCCAGCTCAGCTCGGAGCGTCCCGAGACCTGCCACAGACCGGTCATCCCCGGCCGCACGAGCAGCCGGCGTCCGACGTCGGCGGCGTAGGCGTCCACCTCGCGCGGCAGCGGCGGGCGCGGCCCGACCAGGCTCATGTCACCACGCAGCACGTTGAACAGCTGGGGCAGCTCGTCGAGGGAGAACTTCCGCAGGAAGCGACCGATCGGCGTGATCCGCGGGTCGTCCTTCACCTTGAACAGCAGGCCGTCGGAGTCGTTGAGGTGCGCGACGTCGGACAGGTTCTTCTCGGCGTCCACGCGCATCGACCGGAACTTGACCATGTCGAAGCGGGTCGAGAGCCGGCCGACCCGGGCCTGCCTGAAGAACACCGGCCCCCCGTCGTGGAGCCTCACCGCCGCCGCCAGCACCAGCATCAGCGGCGCGAGCAGCAGCAGCACGAACGACGCCACGGCCACGTCGAAGATCCGCTTGGCCGGACCGCCGGCCTCGCCGTGCGCCGACTCCTCGAGGTGCAGGAGCGGCAGGCCGGCCACCGGGCGCATGTGGATGCGCGGCCCGGCGACGTCGGTCAGGCTGGGTACGACGACGAGCTCGATGTCGGACCCCTCGAGGTCCCACGCGATCCGCCGGAGGTCCGCGGAGGAGGCGTAGCCGCCCCGCGCGACGAGGACGGTGTCGGCGCCGAGCCGCTCACAGGCGACCCGGGCATCGGCGACCGAGCCGACGACGGGCACGTCGACCGTCTCCGGCCCCGCGACGAGGCCGTGCGGCACGCAGGCACCCACGACCTCGTAGCCGACGTACCGCTCCCGGCGCAGCACGCTGGTCACCTCGCTGACCCCCGACGGTCCGCCGACGGCGACGACGCGGTGGAGCAGGTGACCGTGGGCGCGCAGCCGGTGCACCACCTGGCGCAGCGCCCAGCGCTCGACGACGAGCAGCGGCGTCCCGATCATGAAGGTCAGCAGCACGAAGGCGCGGGACAGCTCGAGGTGCACGACGTAGCAGAACATCCCGACGGTGCCGGCGCTGACCAGCGAGCCCATCAGCACCGACCGGAACTCCTCCGTGCCGGCGCCGAAGTTGCGGGTGGTGTAGGCGCCCTGCGCGACCAGGATCAGCATCCAGGTGAGCACCAGCCACGGGCCGGCCGTCACGTCCAGCCGCTCGGTCGCGCTGATCTGCGGCCACCACACCAGGTCGTAGACCAGGCGCATCCGCCACGCCAGCGCGACGGCGACGGAGACCACCACGACGTCCGCGAACGCCGTGCCGACGAGCACCGAGCGCACCATCGCCCGAGTGCGCTTCCTGCTGACCACCTCGGCGTACTCGCCGAAGGCATCCCCCGTGACCGCCACTGTGCTCCCCACCCGTGTGCCGGGCCTTCCGAGGACCGGAGGACCCGTTCATGCAGCGCGCCCCCCATGGTAAAGGACCGGGCCGACGGTGAGCAGGGACGATTGCGTCGCTTCTCGCATCTGTGCCGATCTCCGTCCCAGCTCGGCGCGACAACTCCGGGCCGCGACCCGGACCGGCCGGTAGGGGCGGCGGCAACCAGGCAGCGGCCGCTAGCCAGGCAGCGGCGGCAACCGGGCAGGGCTCAGCGCGGACCGGTGAGCGAGCGCAGGACCGGTCGCACGTCGACGAGGTAGACGATCGCGGCGATCGTGCCGGCGAGGTTGAGGATGCTGATCGGGTTCCAGATCAGCAGGTGCGCGAGCAGCGCGAGCCCGAGGATGATCAGCCAGGCCGGCTTGGTGAGCTTGTCGCCGGCCACGAAGGCGTCCGGCCGCCGCGACACCGCGTCGAGGAACGCCCACCCCTGCAGCACGAAGACGACCAGCGTGATGACCGCCATGACGGCGTTCTGGACGGTGAAGACAGCGAGCACGGCGCCAGCCTAGCGCCGCGACGAGACGCAGCGAGGCCCCCGACACGGGGTCGGGGGCCTCGGACGCCGCGGGTGGGCGGCGTCACCTGCTGTCACTTGCCGGTCTTCTCCGCGGCGTCCGCGACGGCCTCGGTGGTGGCCTCGGCGGCCTTCTTGGCAGCGGTGCCGGTCGCCTTGGCCGACGAGGCCGTGGTGTCGGCCTGGCGCTTGGCCGCGGCGGCAGAGGACTTCGCCGTGCTCCTGGCCGACTTGCCCGCGTCCGAGGCGACCTTGGTCGTCTTCTTGGCGGTCTTCTTGGCCTGCGTCCTGGTGGTGCGGGCCTTCGCGGCCGTCGTCTTGGCAGCAGCCTCGGCGTGCTGGGTGGACTGCTGTCCGCGGATCTTGGCGACGAGGGTCTTGCCGCGCACGGCGAGCTCCTCGTAGGTCTCGCCGAGCTCGGAGACGGTCCCGTTCAGGTCGGAGACGACCTCGTTGAAGTACGCCTCGACCTTGCTCGGGACGGCCTTGGCCTCGCTCTGGAGCTCGTCCACCCGGGAGATGACGACGGTCCGGGCCTGCTCGCGCAGCGCCTTCGGCTCCATGTCGATCTTCGACACCCGGGACTGGACGTCGAGCTTGGCGAGCCGCTGCTGCACGTCGGCGGCAGTGGTGCGGGCGAAGTGGACCGCGAGGTCACCGGCGCCCACAGCGGCGTAGAACGGACGGGTGGCGTCGAGCTTGAACTGCTGGGTCTTGGCCATGATCAGTTCCCTTCTTCTGGGTGGTGTGATGCGTTGGCAGCCCGGAACGACGCGTACACGTCGAGCAGCGACTGCTTCTGTCTCTCGGTCAGGCCGGTGTCGGCGAGGACGGCCAGCTCGACCGACCTCACCTCGCCGTCGTCGGCGTTGAGGATGCCGGCCCGGACGTACAGGGTCTCCGCGGAGACCCGCAGAGCCTTGGCGAGCTGCTGCAGCACCTCGGCCGATGGCCGCCTCAGACCGCGTTCGATCTGGCTGAGGTAGGGGTTGGAGACGCCGGTCTGCTCCGCGAGCTGCCGCAGGGAGAGCTGCGCGGAGAGGCGCTGCTCCCTGAGGTAGTCGCCGAGGGTCCCGACGGTCTTTCCGACACTCAGCTTGGCCACGACTCCATAGTGCTAACTTTTGTTAGCAGAATCAAGTCCGGTCTAGGTGAGACAGCCCACAGAGGCTTTACAGGCAAGGAGGTTTGACGCCCAGGCCGTGCGGGCTACGGGCATGCACTGCCCGAGGGGACACCGGTCACGCCGGGGCCGTTGGCGCCCGGGGTGACCCGCAGCGAGACCGGATCGGTCTGGCCGCGGCCGCTCACCACCTCGTACGTCAGCGTGTGCGACTGTCCCGGCCGCAGGTCCACCGTCCGCAGCACGACCGGCCGGCCGTCGTGCGTCTCGGTGTCGAACGGCTGGTCCCGGTCGTCCACGCTCACGGTGCGCACGTAGCCACCCGTCGGCGCGTACAGCATCACGTTGGTGCGCGTCACGCCCCGCGGGATCCCCGGCACCTCGCCCCGGACGTACGCCGGCAGCCCGGCCGCGTCGGCCGGCGCGTGCGAGTGCATCGACACGGTGACGGTGAGGTACTGCCGGCTCGCCTGGCAGCGGCGCGCCTTCACCTTCGTGCTGTAGCCGAGGTAGTAGTCCATCTTGGCGGCCGTGGCGTCGTTGAGGTAGACGCCGATGTGCGGGGTGGGAGACGGGCCGGTGGCGAGCGCGCCGCTGAGCTCCGTCGGGGCGATGACGTGCTGCTCGCGCGGGTGCGTGGACCACAGCAGGATCCGCCGCTCGTCGGTCGCCCGGGTCAGCTCGCGCAGCACGTCGCGCGGGTCGCCCTGCCCGGCGGAGAACGCCGAGAAGACGTGCCGGGCCACGGAGGCGAAGTAGGCGTTCTGCTGCTGCGGGTCCGCGATGTGCAGGTACACCGAGCTGAGCAGCCGGCGCACCGCGGTCCCGGCCGTGAGCGACGTACCGTCGGCCAGCCGGACCGGCCCGGTGCCGTTGAGCACGTAGGACAGCGCGACCGGGTCGACCGAGAGCACGCCGTCGACCTGCGGGTTGCCGTGCGCCTCCCACATCGCCTTGACGAGCGCCGCGCTGCGCGGGAAGTCGGGGGTGAAGTTCACGTCCTGCGGGAAGATCCCGAGCTTGGACGTGAACAGCGACCGCTCCTCGGCGGTCAGCCGGAGCGGCGGCGACGTGAAGCGGCCGATGGTGGCCGCGTCGCCCTGGCGGCCGATCGTGACCCGGCCGTGGTCGGCCCGGATGGTCGCGAACGCCCCGGGGATGCCACCGGTCGCCCGGACCTCGGCGTTGTTCTGGAACAGCATCAGGTAGGTGCGCGGCCCGTCGGCGCCGAGCATCGACGGCAGCAGGCGTACGGCGCGCGAGGCGCGGTCCGACAGCGCCGCCGCGGCGCCGAGCTTGTTCTGCAGCATCTCGACGGGGGCGGCGATCTGCGGCGCCAGGCCGTCGGTCGAGATGTCCTGGGCGATCCGGGTCTCGCGCTGGAGCCGGGCGTTGGCGGCGGCGAGCGGAGCGGCCACCTCGCTGAGCGGCCGCAGGTCGACCTGCCCGTGCGAGGGTTGCAGCGCGGAGGGGTCCAGTCGCCCGCTGGCCCGCACGACGGCCGGCAGCACGTCACGCGACAGGTCGTCGACGACGCCCGAGACGGTGCGAACGGCCGTCACGTTGGCGCCCACACCCGGGATCCTGCTGGTCAGCCACCAGCCGGGACCGTGGGTGTTGGCGCGCGCCGCCCGGGCGTGCTGCTGCGCGTCCGCCAGGGTGCGCCGGGCCCCCGTCACGTCGCCGGAGGAGAGCTGGGAGCCGAGGTGCTGGAAGTCGACCGCCGCGGACTCGAGCGCGTCGCGCGCCTTCAGCGCCTGGCGGCCGGTCCAGGCGACCAGGCACACGGCAACGACTCCGAGGAGCAGGAGGACCCATCGGAGTCGAGGCGCGGTGTGTGATCTGCTCACCGGGTCGGCGCAGCCGCCTCCCCCGCGACGGGCAACCTCACTTCAAGACGGTGAGATAGGTGACGCCCGTGCTCGCCTGGAAGCAGTTCTGCTTCTGGTAGCGGGCGATCACCGTGTAGGTGTGTCCCGCCTTGAGGCCCGGCAGCGACTTGTTCAGGTGGCCGCCGTGGATCCGGAAGAACCGCGCCTTCGACGCGGAGACCTTGAGCATCAGCGTGCCGGTGGGCGTGCCGGCGCCGGAGCTGACGGTGACGTGCGCGACGACCTTCTGGCCGGCGCGCACGATGTTGCCCGGGGTCAGCCGGACCGACGTGGTCGTCGCGACCGCACCCTGGTAGCCGCAGGCCGCCAGCTCGATCTTCGGCGAGGCCGCCGGCGCGGCCGAGACGGTCGCCGGGGCGGCGAGCGCAGCGGTGGCCACCACGGCGCCGAGCACGGTCCCTGTGGCCAGTGACCGCTTCAGAAGTTTGGTGAACATCGGCTTCCCCCTGCTTGCTGTGGCGCACCCGAGGAAGCCTTGGCAACCCCCCAATGGCGAGACCCGGCCCGGAACCTCGGTCTGCCTTGAGAACGTTAGGGGACCCGACCCCGCGATGTCTTCCCCCGGTCGACCGGTTCCCACGCCCGTGGCGCGCACGTCCCCGGAGCCAACCCCAGAAGCGCTCCAAACCGGACAGGAGGGGTGGAAAGGAATCGCGCCGGCTGTCCCCCGCCCGAGACACAGCAGGCCGGCCCGGCTCGCGTCAGCGGCGAGGGAGCACCGTGTAGAACTGCGTGTCGGAGCTTGCGCCGAAGCAGCCCTGCCTGGGGTAGTGCGCGGTGACCGAGTAGGTGTGCCGCGCCCTGAGATGCCTGCCGAACCGCACCCTGGCGGAGCCGTGATGGAGGTGCCTGGTGAACCGCCTGAGCGTCTGCACCTTGAGCGTGACATGGCCCCTCGGCGTGCCGGCCCCGGAGGAGACCCGGATGTGCGCGACCGTGACGTGGCCGGGCCGCCCGACGTAGCTGGACAGCCGGAGCCGGGTGACGGTCCGGACGACGCCCTGGTAGCCGCATCCGGGGCGCTGCGCGGCCGCGACGACCGCCGAGGGGCTTGCGTGGACCGGCTGGGCGGTGGCCGGGGCGCCGAGCCCGGCGATCAGGACGGCCCCGCCGACCACCGTGGCGGTGGCGACGGGCTTGCGGAGCAGCTTCACGAACATATGAGTCCCCCTAGAGCGTTCGGTGCAGGTCTGCGCTGGCCGGCGAGAACACGACCGCATCGGCACACGCCGACGACCGTCCCGAGAGCTGCCTCGTCCGAACGAGCGTAGGACGAGAGCCGCGCCCACTAGCATTTCCCGAACGAACCCGGGTCCGCCACGCCGGGCCGGGTCAGAAAAGGGGACGCAGACAGCCCACCGGCTGTCCCCCACCGAGGAGCGGCACCCGCCCGGTGGCCCGTACGGCGTCCGCGTCCACGCCGTCCTCACCGAGCACGCCGAGCCGCTCGAGCGCCGCGGCCATCAGCACCGGCCGCACCCGCCCCGCGCCGTCGTCGGTCTTCAGGGCCACCGCCCGGCCGTCGCGCAGCGCGACCGCGTAGCAGGACTCCGCTCCGGCCTTCCCGATCGCCCCGGGTACGGCGCGCAGCAGCGCCGCCTCGTCGCGGGTGGTGCCCGAGGCGTACTCGGGGAACTCCCGGATGGCGTCGGCCACCGCGCGCTCGGGGCCCCCCGGGGCGGTCGCCAGGCTGCGGAACGCCCGGGCCAGCCCGACCAGCGACGCCGAGAGCAGCGGCGCCCCGCAGCCGTCGACCGCGACGGTCCCCACCGGCTCGCCGGTCAGCTCGGCGAACGTCTCGGCGATCCGCACCTGCAGCGGGTGGTCGGGGTCGCGGTAGGTCGCGGTGTCCCAGCCGTTGGCCACGCAGGTGGCGAGCATCGCGGCGTGCTTGCCCGAGCAGTTCATCGCCAGCGGGGTGCGCGCGCCACCGGAGCGGATCACCGCCTCGCGCGCGGCGTCGTCGAGCGGGTAGTCCGGCGGGGTCTGGAGGGCCGACTCGTCGAGCCCGGCCCCGGCGAGGATCTCCCGGACGCCCTCGAGGTGCATCGGCTCCCCGGAGTGCGACGCCGCGGCCAGCGCCAGGAGCCGGCCGTCCAGGGCCAGGCCGGCGCGGAGCATGCCCAGAGCCTGCAGCGGCTTGTTGCAGGAGCGCGGCAGGATCTGCGAGGAGACGTCGCCGATCGACCAGGTCGGCTCGCCGTCCCGGTCGAGGATCGCCACCGACCCGTAGTGGTGACCCTCGACGAACCCGGAGCGGACGATCTCGGCGACGGCGACGGGGGCTGGCATGGCCCAGACGATATGCCCCGTTCCGGCTGCGGCAGGATGGCCCCCATGCCCGACCCCGTGCCCGACCCCGTGCCGCAGCACTGCCCGACGCCCCGCGAGCTGGACGACCTCGACCTGCTCGTGCACGGCGCGCTGGCGCCCGGTGACGGCTTCGAGGGCGCCGGTGGGCTGGTCACGCTGCAGGTCCCCCCGGCCGTCGCCGCCCGGGCCGCTGCCGCCGGTGCCGTGGAGCTCGTCGACCCCGAGGGGGTGCCACTGGCCACGGTCGCGGTGCGGGCGACGTACGACGCCGACGGGCTGACCGGCATCGAGGGTCCGGTGCGGCCGCTCGCGCACAACGAGTTCGGCGCCTTCCGGGGCCTGCACCTGACCCCGGCGCAGGTCCGCGAGCGGCACGCCTCCGGCACCGTCACCGTGCCGGTCGCCGGCCCGCTGACCGGCCAGGACCTCGACACGGTCACCCGCGAGGCCGCCGGGGACCCGGTCCTGCTGCTGGCGCTGACCGGCCACGGGACGCCCGAGCGGCTGTCCGGGCCCGGGCTGGTCCGCGCGACGCTGGCCGCCGCCCGGCTGCTGCCCGACGCCTCCGTCGTCGCGGTCCCGCTGGCCTCCCGGGGCGACGCGACGGCCGACCACGAGCTCGGCGCGCGGGTCGTCGCGGCGTACGCGCCCGGCCGGGTCGTCGGCGTGACCGGCCGGGGCGAGCTTCCCGACGAGGTCGCGCGGGTCGTCGACCGCGAGCGGCCCGGCCCGGCGGAGCAGGGGCTCGTGGTGTTCTTCACCGGCCTGTCCGGCAGCGGCAAGTCGACGCTGGCCCGGGCGCTGCACGACGTGGTCCTGGAGTCCGGCGAGCGGACCGTGACGAGCCTGGACGGCGACGTCGTACGCCGGAACCTCTCGGCGGGGCTGACCTTCTCCAAGGAGGACCGGGAGACGAACATCCGGCGGATCGGCTGGGTGGCGGCCGAGATCAGCCGGCACGGCGGCGTGGCGATCTGCTCGCCCATCGCCCCGTTCGACGCCACCCGCAGGCAGGTCCGCGCCATGGTCGAGGAGGCGGGAGGCGCGTTCGTCCTGGTGCACGTCGCCACCCCGCTCGAGGAGTGCGAGCGCCGGGACCGCAAGGGGCTCTACGCGCGGGCCCGCCGGGGCGAGATCCCCGAGTTCACGGGCATCTCCTCGCCGTACGAGGAGCCGGACGACGCCGCGGTGCGCGTGGACACCACCGGCCGGAGCATCCCCGACGCGTTGGCGGACGTCCTGAGCGCGCTGCACGAGGCGGGGTATCTTTCGAGCGCCACCACCTCTGGCGCGGCCCGGGAGCATGCATGAGTGACCTCTTCACGACGACGGCCCTGTCGATCGTCGTGGCCGGCTTCGTCGTCGGGGTCGTGGTCGGGCTGACCGGCATGGGCGGCGGCGCCCTGATGACGCCCGCGCTGATCTTCCTCGGCGTCGGCGGGGCGGCGACCGTGGTGACCGCCGACCTGACCGCCGCGGCGGTGTACAAGTCCGGCGGCGCGCTGGTGCACTGGCGGGGCGGGTCGCCCAACCTCACGCTGGCCAAGTGGCTGATCATCGGCTCGGTCCCGTTCGCATTGCTGGGGCCCTACCTCGTGCACTGGACGGTCGGCGGGGACCCCGCCATGCTCGACCAGGTCCTCAAGGAGGCCATCGGCTTCGCCCTGCTGTTCGCGGCGGCGACGTACGCGCTGCGGCTCTACGTGCAGCTGCGCCGGCGCACCCGGGGCCTGGGCGACGGTCCGGTCGAGCCGGTGATCCGGCCGCTCCCGACGATCCTGATCGGCGCCACGGGCGGGCTGCTCGTCGGCGTGACGTCGGTGGGCTCCGGCTCGGTCATCATGGTCGTCGCTGCTGATGCTCTACCCGATGCTCAGCGCCGTGAAGCTGGTCGGCACCGACCTGGTGCAGGCCGTGCCGCTGGTGCTGGCCGCGGCGATCTCCAACATCGTCGTCAACGGCCTCGACATGTCGATCGTCATCCCGCTGATCGTGGGCTCGGTCCCCGGGTCGATCATCGGCAGCCGGGTCGCCCCCCGGGTCCCGCAGTCGGTGATCCGGCGCGGCATCGTGGTCGTCCTGACGATGTCCGGGCTCGCGCTCCTCGACAAGGCCGGGTGGGCTCCGCTGGGCTCCGGGGAGGACCAGACGCACCCCGTGCTGATCTTCGTGATCGGCATCGCGCTGATCGCGGCGGTCTCGCTCGTGTGGGCGCTGCTGCGCCGCAAGGAGGGGCTTCCGATGTTCGGGAACCCGACCGTGGCGGAGATCGAGTCCTCGATGCACCGCGACACCGGCCGGCCGGCGAGTCGCACGAAGAGCCGGCCGAAGAGCCGGCCCGAGAACCGGTCCCGAGAGCCGGCCCGAGAGCGAGCCGGCGAGCGAGCCGGGACCCGCGGCCCCCACCGAGGGGCCCTGAGCCGCCTTCCGGGCCGCGCCCGACCTCCTCACGTCCGTCTGGTGAAGCGGCTCACGTCCGTCTGGTGAAGCGGATGGTGCCGTCGGGGTGCTGGTGCATGTCGTAGTCGGGGTCGTGGGCCCTGTGGTGGTGCCACGAACACAACAGCCGCCCGTCGTTCAGGTTCGTCGGGGCGCCGGCGGCCCAGGTGCCGTTGTCGTGGTGGGTCTCGCACCAGGCGGCGGGCCTGTCACAGCCGTGGGCGGTGCACTGCTGGTCCCGCAGGGTCAACGCGAGGCGTTGGGTCTTGGAGTGCAGCCGGGAGCGGCGGCCGAGGTCGAGGACCGCCGACGCGCCGCCGAGGACGGCGGGGATCACCCCCGCGGTGCAGGCGAGCCGGCGGGCCTCGCCGGCCGAGATCCGGCCGCCCGTGTCGAGGGTGGCGACCCCGGCCGCGTTCAGGCGGTCTTGTAGCTGGGTGAGGGTCATCGTGACCACCACGGTGGCGCCGGCGCCCGAGACTGGGGGGAGGTCCTTGTCGGCGAGGCGTTCGAGCAGCTCGCAGAACCCGATCCCAGCCACCTCCGGCCGGGTCAGCCGCACCCGCGCGACCACCCCGCCCTGGGCGTCGGCATGGCGTCGGCCGGGCGTCGGCATGGGCGTCGGCATGGTCGTCGGCATCGGCGGCACCGTCGCCGGCAGCCGTCTCGGCCTCCCGGTCCTGCTTCTCGGCCAGCGCCCGGTCGTAGGGAGAGTCGCCGGCCGCGGTGAGGGCGGCCCGGCGGCGGGGACTGGTGATCGCCCACAGTGCCTTGCGGAGGATCGCGGCGTGCAGGTCGGGCAGCACCATCCGGCCGGCGTGGGTGCCGTCGTGGTTGTCGACCAGCTCCAGAAAGCAGCGCCTGCGCGCCCGGCGTTCCTCCGCCGCCAGCCGGCGGCCCTCGAGCTCCTCGGCGTGGGCGGGGTCGAGGACCTCCAGCAGATGCCGACCCGCCACCGCCAGCGCCTTGGCATCAAGGGTGGCGGCGGCCGCGATCAGGTGCGCCTCCCCGCGGTCCCGCAGCTCCGGCCCGGCCGAGCCGGGCAGCGCATCGACGGCGGTGGTGATGGCGGCGGCTTGGGCGGGGTCGACCCGGCCGGCCGCGAGCGCGGCCGCCGACAACGGGTGAGCGTCCAGCTGTTCGGCGAGCCGCAGGTCGGCGACTGCGGTGCGGTGCGGGACCCGGGCCGTCTCCCGCCACCACACCGTCGTCGAGGACGCGGCCGTCTCCGCGGCCAGATCCAGGGCGTCCGCCTCGGCGAGCAGCCGAGCCTGCATCGCCGCCAACCGCGCCTGCCCCCGATGCAGCCCCAGCAGCGCTGTCGTGCGTTCGGCCGGCGTCAACGACGACGTGGGCGCCTCCACCACCTCGTCCATCACCTCGTGCAACCGCTGCACGAACCAGGCCACACCCCCAGGCGCCGGGGGAGCCGGAGCCGCAGGCCCGGCGCCAGGCTCGGGCGCAGCCGACTCTGACGGCTCCCCTGCGGGGCCGCCCGACGGGTCGGGGTCCTGACTCATACCGCCACGCTAGGGAACGGCAACCCCTTCACCGAGCGCACATCTTCGACCGGTGGACAACCACCCGGAACCTCGCGCCTGTGGACGGAAACTGGCACGTGACACCGCCGAACTGCCCTCGATACACCGATCCACGGGGCTGACGGCTCCCCCCGGCTCCCCACGCTGACGCCGCGGCGTGATCGCGGGGACGACGGCCGGCGTGGCGGGGTGCGTCGGGATCCCGGCCGGACGCGACGCTAGGGCGTCAGCCCTGCTGATGTGCGTCGACCAGCCGCGGTCGGGGGGGCCGAGTGGCCAACGACGTGCCGGTCTCGGTCACGCGGGGATCGAACCCCCTACGGGCCCTGCCGGCTCCCCGAGAAGATCGTCCCGCTGCTCGTCACCGACCTGCTCGACGGCCTTCGCGTCCCGCCGTACGGCGACGGGCGCAACACCGGCCACCCGAAGGACCAGCCCGACCCGGCGGCTGGAGCGAGGAGGCCTAGCCTCGCAGCGAGGCGATGAACCGCCCGGTCGCCTCGAGCTCGGGCAGCATCCGGCCGCGTGCGCGTCGGCGAGCGTGGGCGCCGCCTCGTCCTTGGGCGACAGGACCGGCTCGAGCGAGCGTCCGTGGCGGTCCCGGGTCGGCCACTCGATGGCGAGGTCCCTGTCGAAGGGGTGGACGCTGTGCTCCCGCCCCGGGGCGTACGGCGCCGAGCAGAGGTACAGCGCGGTGGTGGCGTCCTCGAGCGCCATGAACGCGTGGCCGAGCCCCTCGCCGAGGTAGACCGCGTCGTGGTCGCTCGGCGTCGAGCTGCACCCCGTCCCACTGGCCGAACGTCGGCGAGCCGGTGCGGAGGTCGACGACCACGTCGAGACAGCGACCCGGACGCGCAGGTGACGTACTTCGCCTGGCCGGGAGGCACGTCCGCGTAGTGGATGCCGCGCACCACCGCGGCCGCGGACACCGAGCAGTTGGCCTGGGCGAGGTCGAAGCGGTGACCGGTGGCCTCGGCGAACCGGTCGGCGCGGAACCACTCGGCGAACGCGCCGCGGTGGTCGCGGTGCACGTCGGGCCGCACCTCGAAGGCTCCCTCGATCGTCAGCGGCAGCACTCTCACGCTCAGTGCAGGCTACGGACCGACGGGCGGCCGGAGCAGGCGAAACGGAGGTGACGCGTGTGCGGTGGCTGGTGACCGGCGCGGGCGGCATGCTCGGCACGGACGCCGTGCCGCTGCTGCGCGAGCGCGCGGCAGGAGGTCACCGCGCTGGACCGCGCGGACGCTCGACCTGACTCTCCGGCGACGCGGTGACCCGCGCGGTCGCCGGCCACGACGTCGTGGTCAACTGCGCGGCCTGGACGGCGGTCGACGACGCGGAGAGCGGACGAGGACGCGGCCTTCGCGGTCAACGCCAGGGTGCCGGCGATGCTGGCGGCGGCGGCCGCGCGCGCACGGCGCCTGGCTGGTGCAGGTCAGCACCGACTACGTCTTCGACGGCGCCGCGCGCACGCCGTACCCCGAGGACGCCCCGCTCGCGCCGCGGTCGCGCGTACGGGCGGACCAAGGCCGCCGGGCGAGTGGGCGGTGCGCGAGGCGCTGCCCGACCGGCACCTCGTGGTGCGCACCGCCTGGCTGTACGGCGCGCACGGCCGCTGCTTCCCGCGGACCATCGCCGCGCTCGCCGCCGAGCGGCGGCGAGCCTCGACGTCGTCGACGACCAGGTCGGCCAGCCGACGTGGACCCGGGACGTGGCCGACCTGGTGCAGCGCCTGGTGGCGCGCCGGCGTCGCCCGCGGGGACCTACCACGCGACGTCGGCCGGCCGGATGCATCTGGTTCGAGCTTGCCCGCGCGGTGGTCGCCGCGGCCGGCCTCGACCCGGGCATCGTGCGCCGACGACCACCGTCGCCTCCGGCGCGGCCCGCGCCCCGCCCGGCGTACTCCGTGCTCGGCCACGCCGCTCTCGACCGCCGGGGGTCGAGCCGATCGGCCCGTGGCGCGAGCGCGGTGGCGCGCGGCAGCCCGGTCGGTGCTCGGAGGCTCGGTCTGCTGCCCGTCGAGCAGGCGCAGCAGGTAGGCGCCGTAGCCGGACTTGCGCAGCGGCTCCGCCCGCTCCCGCAGCTCGTCGTCGGTGAGGAAGCCCTGCCGCCAGGCGACCTCCTCCGGCGCGCCGATCTTGAGGCCCTGCCGCTGCCTCGACGGTCCGGACGAAGTTGCTGGCGTCGTTGAGCGAGTCGAAGGTGCCGGTGTCGAGCCAGGCGGTGCCTCGCTCGAGGACCTCGACCTGGAGCCTGCCCTGCTCGAGGTAGTGCCGGTTGACGTCGGTGATCTCGTACTCGCCGCGCGCCGAGGGGCGCAGCGTCCGGGCGATCGCGACGACGTCGTTGTCGTAGAAGTACAGGCCCGGGATCGCGAAGCTGCTGCGCGGCTTGGCCGGCTTCTCCTCGAGCGACTGCGCCCGGCCCTGCTCGTCGAACTCCACGACGCCGTACGCCGTGGGGTCCGCGACCCGGTAGGCGAAGATCGCGGCGCCGTCGAGGTCGCCGAACCGGGCGAGCTTCCGGCCGAAGCCGGGGCCGTAGAAGACGTTGTCGCCCGAGCACCAGCGCGCAGGAGCCGTCGCCGATGAAGTCGGCGCCGATGACGAAGGCCTGGGCGAGCCCGTCGGGCGAGGCCTGCTCGGCGTAGGTGAGGTGGACGCCGTACTGCGAGCCGTCACCCAGCAGCCGGTGGAAGCCCGCGGCGTCGTGCGGCGTGGTGATGACCAGGATGTCCTGGATGCCGGCGAGCATCAGCGTCGAGAGCGGGTAGTAGATCATCGGCTTGTCGTAGACCGGGACCAGCTGCTTGCTGATCGCCGAGGGTGATCGGGTGCAGCCGGGTGCCGGAGCCGCCGGCGAGGATGATGCCGCGGCGTCGACCGGGTGGTGTGGTCATCGCTGTCCCGTCTCTTTGGCGGTCGTCGACCCCTTCCACATGAGATAGTGCCGTCCACGGGGCCTCTTCTGCGGCCGAATCACCGGGGAGGTCACCGAGCGATGCGTCTGCTGGTCACCGGCGGCGCCGGTTTCATCGGGTCGCACTACGTGCGCACGGTGCTGAACGGCGCCTGGGACCTGCCGGAGCCCACCGAGGTCACCGTGCTCGACGCGCTGACCTACGCCGGCAACCGGGCCAACCTCGCCCCGGTCGAGGACGACCCGCGGCTGCGCTTCGTGCACGGCGACATCCGCGACGCCGCGCTCGTCGACGACCTGGTCGCGGACGCCGACGCCGTCGTCCACTTCGCGGCCGAGTCCCACGTCGACCGGTCCATCGCGCACGCCGCCGAGTTCGTCACCACCAACGTCGTCGGCACGCAGACGCTGCTCGACAGCGCGCGGCGGCAGGGTGTCGACCGCTTCGTGCACGTGTCCACCGACGAGGTCTACGGCTCGATCCGCACCGGCTCGTGGACCGAGGACGAGCCGCTGCTGCCGAACTCGCCGTACTCCGCCTCGAAGGCCTCCTCGGACCTCCTGGCCCGGGCCTACCACCGCACGCACGGCGTGCCGGTCTCGATCACCCGCTGCTCGAACAACTACGGCCCGTACCAGTACCCCGAGAAGGTCATCCCGCTGTTCGTGACCAACCTCGTCGACGGCCTCCCGGTCCCGCTGTACGGCGAGGGGCAGAACGTGCGGGACTGGCTGCACGTGGACGACCACTGCCGGGGCATCCACCTCGTCCTGACCAGGGGCCGCGCGGGCGAGGTCTACAACATCGGCGGCGGCACCGAGCTGACCAACGCCGAGCTCACCGACCTCCTGCTCAAGGCCACCGGCGAGACCTGGGACCGGGTGCAGCGGGTGCCGGACCGGCTGGGCCACGACCTGCGCTACAGCGTCGACATCACCAAGATCCGGCGCGAGCTCGGCTACGTCCCGCGGGTGCCCTTCGAGGAGGGCCTCGCCGAGACGGTGGCGTGGTACCGGACGCACCGGGCGTGGTGGGAGCCGCTCAAGCGGGCGTGAGCCGTTACCGGCGCCCGAGCGCCCGGTAGGACCAGCCGGCGTCGCGCCAGGCGTCCGGATCGAGGCAGTTTCGACCGTCCAGGACCCGGGGCACGGCGACGTGCCGCTTCATCTCGTGGGGATCCAGCGCGACGTACTCCGGCCACTCGGTCAGCAGCAGGACCAGCTCGGCTCCCCGCACCGCGTCGTTGACGTCGGCGGCGAAGCTGAGGTCGGGCCACTTCTTGCGCGCGTTGTCGATGGCCCGGGGGTCGGTGACGGTCACGTGACGCGCCCTGGAGCTGCATCTGCGCGGCCACGTTGAGCGCCGGCGAGTCGCGGACGTCGTCGCTGAAGGGCTTGAACGCCGCGCCGAGCAGCGCCACCTTGCGGCCCACGATGGAGCCTCCGCACTCCTCGCGGGCGAGGTCGACCATCCGGACGCGGCGCCGCATGTTGATCGAGTCGACCTCCCTGAGGAAGGTCAGCGCCTGGTCGGCGCCGAGCTCGCCGGCGCGGGCCATGAAGGCGCGGATGTCCTTGGGGAGACACCCGCCTCCGAACCCGAGGCCGGCGTTCAGGAAGCGGCGGCCGATCCGCTCGTCCATGCCGATGGCGTCCGCGAGCCGGGTCACGTCGGCTCCGGTGGCCTCGCACAGCTCCGCCATCGCGTTGATGAACGAGATCTTCGTCGCGAGGAACGAGTTGGCGGCCACCTTGACGAGCTGGGCGGTGGCCAGGTCGGTGACGATCTTGGGAGCTCCACCGTCCAGGGCCGAGGCGTAGACCGAGTCCAACGCGGAGATCGCGCCGTCCGACGAGGACGACGGCGTGACGCCGTACACGATCCGGTCGGGACGCAGGGTGTCGTCGATCGCGTGGCCCTCCCGGAGGAACTCCGGGTTCCAGATCAGCGTCGCGTCCGGCTGCGCCGCCCTGACGCGCTCCTGAAGCCGCTCCGCGGTACCGACGGGCACGGTGGACTTGCCGACGACCACGTCACCCGGGCGCAGGTGCGGCAGCAGGCTGTCGACCGCCGCGTCGACGTACCGGAGGTCGGCGGCGTTCTCCCCCTGCCTCTGGGGAGTGCCCACGCAGATGAAGTGGACGTCGGCCCCGCCCGACTGGGCCGGGTCGGAGGAGAAGCGCAGCCGTCCCGTCTCGAGCGCGTCGGCGAGCAGCTCGCCGAGGCCCGGCTCGAAGAACGGCGGCTCGCCCCGGGAGAGGGTGGCCACGCTGTTCCTCCGACCACGTCGATGCCGACGACGTCGTGACCGAGGCTGGCCATGCAGGCCGCGTGAACAGCGCCCAGATAGCCGCAACCGATGACCGAGACCCCCACCGCGCCAGTCTAGACAGCCGGGGCCGGCCGGTGTCACACCACTCGGTCCGGCTCACACTCGGCCGACATGAGCAATCTCTACCGAGTAGGTACGATGACGGCTGCTCCCGACGAGAGGTCTGCCCCCCAGATGACCGACACCCATGCGGACTACCGCCTCAGCCAGCTCGACGAGCTGGAGGCGGAGTCGATCCACATCTTCCGCGAGGTCGCGGCCGAGTTCGAGAAGCCCGTGCTGATGTTCTCCGGGGGCAAGGACTCCATCGTCATGATGCGGCTGGCCGAGAAGGCGTTCTACCCGGCCAAGATCCCGTTCCCCGTGCTGCAGGTCGACACGGGCTACGACTTCCCCGAGGTGCTCGCCACCCGCACCAACTGGGTCAACCGGCTCGGCGTCCGGCTGATCGTCGCCTCCGTCGAGAAGGCGATCGCCGACGGCGTGGTCGTCGACGACGGCAAGACCAGCCGCAACCGGCTCCAGATCGGGACGCTCCTGAACGTCATCGAGGAGAACGGCTTCACCGCCGCCTTCGGCGGTGGGCGTCGCGACGAGGAGAAGGCCCGCGCGAAGGAGCGCGTCTACTCCCACCGCGACGACTTCGGCCAGTGGGACCCGAAAATGCAGCGCCCCGAGCTGTGGTCGCTCTACAACGGCCGGATCCACGGCGGCGAGCACATGCGGATCTTCCCGCTCTCGAACTGGACCGAGCTCGACATCTGGCACTACATCGGCCGGGAGCGCATCGAGATCCCGTCGATCTACTTCGCGCACGCCCGCCGGGTGTTCAGGCGCGACGGCATGTGGCTCTCGGAGAGCGAGCACAACCCGCTGAAGAGCGGTGAGAGCGTCGAGGAGCGCGTCGTACGGTTCCGGACCGTCGGCGACCTCACCCTCACCGGCTGCGTGGAGTCCACCGCCGGGACCATCGACGAGATCATCGAGGAGGTCGCCATCGCCCGGGTCACCGAGCGGGGCGCCACCCGTGGCGACGACCGCTTCTCCGAAGCAGCCATGGAAGACCGCAAGAAGGAAGGCTACTTCTGATGGACCTGCTCCGTTTCGCCACCGCCGGGTCGGTCGACGACGGCAAGTCGACGCTGATCGGGCGGCTGCTCCTGGACTCGAAGGCGATCTTCGAGGACCAGCTCGAGGCGGTCGAGGCCACGTCGCAGTCCCGCGGCTACGACTACACCGACCTGGCGCTGCTGACCGACGGGCTGCGGTCCGAGCGGGAGCAGGGCATCACCATCGACGTGGCCTACCGCTACTTCGCGACGCCCGAGCGCAAGTTCATCATCGCCGACACCCCGGGCCACGTGCAGTACACCCGCAACATGGTCACCGGCGCCTCGACCGCCGACCTCGGCCTGGTGCTGGTGGACGCCCGGCAGGGGCTCACCGAGCAGTCCCGCCGCCACGCCGTGATCCTGTCGCTGCTGCGGGTCCCGCACCTCGTGCTGGCGATCAACAAGATGGACCTCGTCGACTACGACCAGGCGATCTACGACGAGATCCACCGGGAGTTCACGTCGTTCGCGACCAAGCTGAACATCCCCGACCTGACGATCATCCCGATCTCGGCGCTCAAGGGCGACAACGTCGTCACGCGCTCCGAGCACATGCCGTGGTACGACGGCCCCTCGCTCATGCACCACCTCGAGCACGTCCACGTCGCGTCCGACCGCGACCTCGTCGACGCCCGGTTCCCGGTGCAGTACGTCATCCGGCCGAAGTCGGACGAGTTCCACGACTACCGCGGCTACGCCGGGCAGGTCGCCGGAGGCGTCCTGAAGCCGGGTGACGAGGTGCTCGTCCTGCCGAGCGGCATGACCAGCAGGATCGCGGGCATCGACCTCTTCGACAAGGAGATCGACGAGGCCTACCCGCCGATGTCGGTCACCGTCCGCCTCGAGGACGACGTCGACGTCTCCCGCGGGGACATGATCTGCCGGCCGCAGAACGCCCCCAAGCCCAGCCAGGACATCGACGCGATGATCTGCTGGATGACCAACGAGCCGCTGCGTCCGCGCCAGAAGCTCGCGATCAAGCACACCACCCGCACCGGTCGGGCGCTGGTCAAGGACATCCAGTACCGGCTCGACGTGAACACGCTGCACCGCGACCAGGAGACCAAGGAGCTCGGGCTCAACGAGATCGGCCGCGTGCAGCTGCGCACGACCCTCCCGCTGCTGTGCGACCCCTACGTCAAGAACCGCACCACGGGCTCGTTCATCCTGATCGACGAGGCGACCGGCGTGACCGTGGGCGGCGGGATGATCAACACCGCCTCCTGACCGTGTGGCGACTGGAGAACCCCACGCGTGGCTACGCGTGGGGTTCGCGCACCCACATCCGAAGACTCTGCGGGCTCCCGGTGACCGGTGACCCGGTCGCCGAGATGTGGATGGGCGCGCACCGGGCCGACCCGTCGCTGCTGGAGGACGGCAGCCGGCTCGACGACGTGATCCGCGCCGCGGCGCCGACCCTTCTGGGGCCCGAGACCCGGCAGGCGTTCGGGGACCGGCTGCCGTTCCTGATGAAGCTGCTCGCGGCGGCGGAGCCGCTGTCCCTCCAGGTGCACCCGACCAGCGAGCGGGCCCGCATCCGGTTCGCCGAGCAGGAGGCGGCCGGGATTCCGCTGGCCGCCCCGGAGCGGAGCTACCCGGACCCGTCGCACAAGCCTGAGCTGATCTACGCCCTCACCCGGTTCGAGGGGATGGCCGGCTTCCGGGACACCGCCAAGACCGCCGCAGATCCTGCGGAGCTGCGGCTGCCGTGGCTCGACGAGGTCGCGGACGAGCTGGACGGCACCGGACGCCGTTCCAGACCCTGCACGGCGATCGTCACCCGAGATGCTGGCCGCTGCCGGCCCCGGCCTCGAGACGCGGCTGCGAGAGCTGCGCGACGCGGCGGAGCGCGCGGAGCGCCGCTCGCATGCCCCGCACGCCCGGGTCGGCGATCCCGAGAAGCGGGCCGAGCCGCTGGTGCGGCGGCGCGCGCTCGACGCCAGCAGCGTCGAGCGCGAGAGCATCCGCGTCTTCGCCCAGACGCTGGCCCTGGTCGACCGCTACCCGACCGACCCGGGCGTCCTCGTCACGCTGCTGCTCAACCACGTCGTGCTCGCGGCCGGGGAGGCGATGTTCATCGACGCCGGCGTCATCCACGCCTACACCTCGGGCTTCGGCGTGGAGATCATGGCGGCCTCCGACAACGTGCTCCGCGCGGGGCTGACGCCGAAGCACGTCGACATCCCCGAGCTGCTGCAGATCACCAACTTCACCCCGACGCCGCCGCCGCGCTGGGAGCCGACACTGCTGGGCGAGGAAGACCTCCTCCTCGTGCCGCCGGCCGACGAGTTCGAGCTCGCCGTGCTGCGGGTCCGCGACGCGGTCAAGACCCTCCCGGGCGGCGGGCCGGCCATCGCGCTCTGAGTCGACGGCCACGTCAGGCCGGGACGCCCCGCGGCGCCGAGGCGCTGGCGCCGGGCCAGGCCGTGTTCATCGGCGCCGACGAGGGCGCCGTGACACTGTCCGGAAGAGGGCGGGTGGCGGTCGCGACTCCTCGGCGTGACCGCTGATCGCTACTGTCGCAGCGCGCCGTGTGCTCGCGGTACCACGCCACCGTGGACTCGAGACCCTCGCGCAGCCCGATCCGCGCCGTCCACCCGGCGTCCGCCAGCTTGCTGACGTCGAGCAGCTTCTGCGGGGTGCCGTCGGGCTTGCTGGTGTCCCAGGTGGTCTCGCCGTCGTAGCCCGACGACGTCGGCCACGAGCTCGGCGATCTCCTTGATGGTGGCGTCCGTGCCGGTGCCGACGTTGACCTGCTGCGGGCCGTCGTAGTGCTCCAGCAGGTGCAGGCAGGCGTCCGCCATGTCGTCGACGTGCAGGAACTCGCGCCGCGGCGTGCCGGTGCCCCAGTTGGTCACGTGATCTCACGCCCGGCGGCCGACCGCCTCGTCGTACCGCCGGATCAGCGCCGGCAGCACGTGCGAGCCGGTCGGGGAGAAGTTGTCGCCGGGCCCGTAGAGGTTCGTCGGCATCGCCGAGATCCAGGGCAGGCCGTACTGCCGGCGCACCGCCTGCACGTGCAGGATGCCGGCGATCTTGGCGATCGCGTAGGCGTCGTTGGTCGGCTCGAGGTGCCCGGTGAGCAGCGAGTCCTCCGTGATCGGCTGCGGCGCCAGCTTGGGGTAGATGCACGACGAGCCGAGGAACAGCAGCCGCTCGACGCCGTGCTGCGAGCGCGGCGTCCATGACGTTGACCTGGATCCGCAGGTTGTCGGACAGGAAGTCCACCGGGTAGGTGCTGTTGGCCAGGATCCCGCCGACCTTGGCGGCGGCCAGCACGACGTACCGGGGCTGTGCTCGGCGAAGAACTCGAAGACCGCGTCGCGGTCCTTGAGGTCGAGCTCCGAGGACGCGCGCCCGACGAGGTCGGTGAAACCCCTCGGCCTCGAGCTTGCGCCAGATGGCGGAGCCGACCAGGCCGCGGTGACCGGCGACGTAGAACGTCGCGTCGCGGTCGAGCGGGCCGGGCGTCGAACGTCGCCCTGGCTCCGGTCACTGGTCGGTCACGCGTCGGCCAAGTCCGTCGAAGCGTCGGCTGGTCGATCCAGGGCCTGCCCTCGTGCTTGAGCGCCTCGATGTCGGCGTCGACCATGATCCGGGCCAGCTCGTCGGTGTCTGACCGTGGCCTTCCAGCCGAGCTTCTCGCTCGGCCTTGCAGGCGTCGCCGATCAGCGCGTCGACCTCGGTGGGCCGCAGGTAGCGCTCGTCGAAGCGGACGTGCTTCTCCCAGTCGAGGCCGGCGTGCTCGAACGCGGTGACCACGAAGTCGCGGACCGTGAAGTTGCCGCCGGTGGCCAGCACGTAGTCGTCGGGCTCGTCGGCCTGCAGCATCCGCCACATGCCCTCGACGTACTCCGGGGCGTAGCCCCAGTCGCGGATCGCGTCGAGGTTGCCCATGTAGACGTAGTCGTCGAGGCCGGCCTGGATCCGCGCGACGGCCCGGGTGATCTTGCGGGTCACGAAGGTCTCGCCGCGGCGCGGCGACTCGTGGTTGAACAGGATGCCGTTGACCGCGAACATCCCGTAGCCCTCGCGGTAGTTCCGGGTGACCCAGTAGGCGTAGACCTTGGCCGCGCCGTACGGGCGAGCGCGGGTAGAACGGCGTCTCCTCGTTCTGCGGCGGCGGCGTCGCGCCGAACATCTCCGAGCTGGACGCCTGGTAGTAGCGGCACTTGATGCCCGCCATCGCGGACGGCCTCGAGCAGCCGCATGGCGCCGATGCCGGTGGTGTCGCCGGTGTGCTCGGGCTCGTCGAAGCTGACCCGCACGTGCGACTGGGCCGCGAGGTTGTAGACCTCGTCGGGGTCGATCTCGTGCAGCAGCGTCACCAGCCGGGCGCCGTCGGAGAGGTCGCCGTAGTGCAGGAAGAGCCGCGCGTTCGGGTCGTGCGGGTCCTGGTAGAGGTGGTCGATCCGCACGTGTTGAAGGTCGAGGCGCGACGGATCAGGCCGTGCACCTCGTAGCCCTTGCCGAGCAGCAGTTCGGCCAGGTAGGAGCCGTCCTGGCCGGTGATTCCCGTGATCAGCGCGCGCTTCATTGGACCCCCGTTCCTTCCATCATGGACTTGCCAATCGCGCTGCTCAGTTCCGATGCTGGCACCAACGAACGCTGACGGCGCTGATGGGACGTCTCCGCGGTAGAGGATATCCGCCGATGAGACTGCCTGACACGAGGCCTACGATGCTCGGCGCGGTGAGTGACACCGCACGGGCGGCCCGACGAGGACATGAGTCCGGATGCCATACGGGGGACGGAGATGTACTTGGAACTGTCGATCGTGCAACCGTACGTGCCGCGTTACCGGGTTGCCCTCTTCGAGGGACTCGTGGAGCGACTAGCCAATAGCGGTATCCGCTGCACGATCGCCGCGCCACTTGTCGATCGGAGCCAGGAAGGTCGACGTGACCAGGCGAGTCGGCAACCGTGGCAGCGGCCGATAAAGTCGCGCACCCTCGCCGTAGGCGTCCGCTCGCTCACATACCTCGGCAGCTGGGCGAGCGTGCGAGGCTCTGATGCCGCCATTCTTCCAGCGCAGGGCACGCTGGCAGACACGCACCTGGCTCTCCTCCGCCGGCGCAGGTCATCATCGTTTCGCGTAGGTCTCTGGGGCCACATCGGCTCTTTGTTGCCCCTGCACACCGTGCGGACTTGGCGATAGAGCGATGGCAGATGCACCGGGCCGATCACGTATTCGCCTACACCGACGCTGGCGCCGCCGTAGCCCGATCCGCGGGGCTACCAGACGACAAGGTCACCGCACTGCAGAACACCATCGACACCGAAGCGCTCACGTCAGCAGTTCAACGCGTCACCGACGACGAGGTCGCGCGCTTCTGCGAGATCCACGGACTCCAGGATCGCCATTGTGTCGCCTATCTCGGGGACTCGATGAGTCCAAGCGCATCGACTTCTTCGCGGATGCCCTTGATGAGTTGTGGAAAGTCAACCCCAACCGCAAGGTCCTCGTCGGAGGTCGTGGCTCACAGGAAGGCCTGTTGGACAAGGCTAGGGCGCGCGGGCAGGTCATTGCCTTGGGGTACGTGAGTGAAGGAGGCAAGGCCCTCGTCAGCGCTGCCGCCTCCATATTGGCTGTCCCGGGAAGGATTGGCTTGGTGGCGATACTTACGCGCTCGCCCTACGGTTGCCGGTGGTGACAACTCCGTTCCGTTTCCACGCTCCAGAATTCGGGTATCTAGCCGAAGGAGAAACGGCGTACACCATTCCTGGCGGCCCCCGCGATTACGCGCTTGCGCTTGAACGTTTGGCCACAACCGCCGAATTTCCAGATTTCATCAGGCACCTTCTCTTGAGGGAATGATCGACCGTTACCACAGCGGCGTACTCGCCATGCTCGCCACACACAGCGCATAAACACGCGGACAGGACTCTATAATGCTTCCTCAGTTTGTGGTCATCGGCGCCCAGAAGTCGGCTTCTACATTTATGCAGAACGCCCTGGCCGACCATCCCGATATCTTCATGCCACCTGGCGAGGTGGCATCCTTTGAAAATCCGGACTACGACCAGGGCAATTTGCGGGACCTTAGAAGCTGTTCGACGGGCGACGTGAGCGCATCCTCGGATTCAAGCGACCGAACTACCTTGCGAAGCCGGAGGTTCCCGCAAGGCTGGCGAAGCACCTGCCGGACGCGAAATTGATAGCGGTTCTGCGGGACCCGTCGACCGTGCGGTGTCGGCATATTTCCATTACGCGCGTGATCGATTCGTGCCCGTCTTGGATATCGAGTCCGGGATGCGCCGCATTCTCGATGACCAGGACTTCGCTCAATCATGGCCACGGGCGAGTGAGATAATTGAGTTCGGCCGGTACGGCCAAGCGTTGCGGCGCTACTCGAAGTTCTACGACGCCAAACAGATGCTGTTCCTCGCTCATGAAGAGGTCGTCGCCGACGCTGCTGGAAGTCTTCAGCGCGCCTACTCCTTCCTCGGCGTAGACGACACATACGAGCCAAGGACCTTGGGACAGCGTCCTCAGCGGGTTGCTTACAATCGGACTCGACTGCGTCTTGGCGTCGCGCGAAGCAAACTGATCTACACGTACAACGCGGACAACAGCCGATTGGTCCGAGCTAGGACCTCTCTCCCACGGCGAGCCTCGGCGACAGCGCGGTGTACGCCGCTGATCGCCTCCTCGAGCCATTGCTGCAG